>NVWJ01000011.1 GCA_002746235.1 Planctomycetota bacterium | reverse complement strand
CGCTGTTTCCTGACCGCTTGGCCCTTTGCCGGGGGCCCGGTGAGATCGTGGCGGCTCGGGAAGCCGGCAATATCAGAATTTGGAGCCCCCGTGGCCCCCTTCGATGCCCAGCAGTACCGCCAGCCGCCCGGCTTCCCGAGCCGCCACGATCTCACCGGGCCCCCGGCAAAGGGCCAAGCGGTCAGGAAACAGCGCCAGCTGCCGATCCATTGTGTCCAACATGGCCCGCACGCGGTCGGCTGCTCGGTCGGGCATGTAGCGAGGGTGGACGAAGCAGGTGAACACCTGAGCGTCCAGGGCGCCGCCAGCGCAGCGAGCCAGATCGAGATGGGTCCCCGGCAGGCCGACGTCGAGGTCGTAGCCCCGGTCTGTCATCTCGGTGAGCGTGTCCGCATGGGCATCGAGGATGAGCGCCCGCTTGTGCAAGGCGTGGTCTAACTGTGACCATACCTTGTGCTCCCTTGCTTTTGGACTTGCTTGCACGCGAAGCAAGGTTTGGCCAGGCGATAGAGACTGCACTTCGACCAGAAGATGCAAATGCAAAGCCTTCATGGTCACGAAAGCTTCAACGAGGTCAATCTCCATGACGTACTTGCCGTCGCCCAAGGATTGCATGACCACCGTTGCTGGATCGTCGCCAATGTTTTCTCCGCGCCCTTCCGCTACGGTGGTTAACAGGCCATCGTAATATCCTTCGAATAGCTCCAGAATGCGAGAGTCAGACATTTCAGTCTCTTCGATTTTCATGAGGAAAACATAGGACCAAAAATCGTCGGCAGCGGTATCGAACATGCCTGGAGCGAATAAAAGAATTTCCTCCCCCGTCGACATTTCTGGCGCGAACTGTGGAGGCAACGCGATTTCTTCTCGGTACCAGTCGTCTAGTGTCGCAGAGCCGAAATCAGATACTGGAATGGGGCTGCATGCGGCGAACAGACATACGGCGTACAGGGCTCCGGGAGTTCTCATGGCAGAGTTTAACCCACTGAAAAGAAAAACAGGAAGCTTCACCTCGTGAAGCTTCCTGTTCCGAATGGTAGGGGAAAAGAGACTCGAACCCCCGACCCGCGGATTATGATTCCGACCCGTCCATTCTACGATCGCTCATAAATGCCTGTTGTACCCGTCCTCAGGCCATTTCGAGCCATATAAATAGGTACTCGGTAGACCATAATGGGCTATCAAAGACTCTTTCCATGACCTTCGCTTGCAAACGGCTTGCAAAGCGAGAGCGAAGATTGCGATCACAGAAGATTTACCTTGCCCAGAATCGAAAGCTAATATAGCTTGAAGCTTCATGGCATTTGGCTGAAGCCATCTTGCCTCCCCCACACAATAATGGAGATTCAATATGGATACAAAGAAACAAGATTCCCCTGCAGGTTCCTTAGGTGGAGACTCAATACGAGTAACGGCTAGCATTACGAATAAGACTGGTATAGATTTGAAACTAAATGGCACGTGGACTGTCAAAGGCCGCAACTTGTTCAACCCTAAAACTTGGCTGGGATGGGATAATGGATACGTTTTAAAGGCCGGTCAAACAATTGAAATGGCCTGCGTTGATAATGACCGCTGTTACGCTCAATTTGAGGCCTTGAAAGGCAACGTTGGGACTGGTGTCCTTTACCAATTTGGAATGACCTGTCCAAAAAGCAGCCACAACAGTGCTGATGGGTACGATGGCCTTACGGGTCTCCAAAAGTACAAAGAGGATGGCACTCCAGTGGTATTCACCTTCAATTTCGGTGATGTGAACATAGCAAGTTGGGGTTCATCCGATTCACTCGACTCTAGCAGTAGGCCAAACTTCGGCGACGTCTAAACGTAAACTACATTCCGCCTCACAGCTGTTCCATTTAGCGGAATACTGTGGGGCGGTTTTCTATTGGTGACCACCATCACAGAAGATACTCGAGCCCCTGCCCAACAATTTATGAAACCGAAGATGGCAGATTTCTGGCAAAGATTTCCCTATGCCGCACCATCGACTTGCCGTCATCATATGGCACCCATTCATCGTTGACTTGCATCCTTCGCTTTTTATTCACAGCCCTTCTTGCGATTGAAATCTCATTCAAGAAGCAATCGTTTAGCTTCACAACAAGAACTTGGACAGAGGGAGCTGAGTTTAGGGAGTGAGCAATCCTCCGTGCGCCCTTGCATCCTCGACAAGTACCGCCGAGAGGAAGCGGATGTCTACCCGCTCTCCCGCAGCTTCGACACTCCGCGACAAGGATGTCCGGGTGCATGAAGATCATTGCTAAGCGGCTGACGCCTTGATGGCGCCCCACGCTGCAGCAAGAGAACTTGCGGTCAACAACCCTATTCGAACTATTGCTCCTGCACCTGGTCCACCCGTTGCGTCAGCTGCCGCAGCGATGACCTGGCCATTTGCATCAAGTTGTTCTTTGGCCAGAGCCTCCCTCCCTTCCGCCCGGGCCTGCTCGTGCATTGCTGACATGCAGCCTTTTCCGCCTCAAGCCTCTTCGCTTTCAATAAAGTTCACGTGAGGTCTTCTTGTGCCATCTGCATACCCTCCACGAGCAACCCGAGGCGAACAACACAGAGCAGAATTGCAGTGAGCTTTTGTATCCTTGTCCATCTCATCTTTGGCCTTGAGTGCGATATGCCTGGATGGAGCGTAAACCAGAGAGCAATAAAGCCTTCGTGAGGTTGGCAAGGATTTGAGTGACATCCACCCAGCACTCGGATGCCTTCGGGGCTTCACAAACCTCATAAAACCGTTCCTTGAGGACCATAGGTCCGCACAAACTTGCAAAAGCCTTGCAAATTGTCCAATCGGTTCGACGCACAACTTCCTATAAAAAAAAGAAAGAGGCCCGTAAAGGCCCCTTTCCGAATGGTAGGGGAAAAGGGACTCGAACCCCCGACCCGCGGATTATGATTCCGCTGCTCTAACCAACTGAGCTATTCCCCCGTGCACCCAGGACGGGTGCTTTTCGGCCGGACATTCTAGCCCTCTTGCGCGGAATCCTCAAGGGATTCCCCAATCACTGTTAGACATTCTTGAAGACGCTTGAGGCTGCGCTGCTTGCCAAGGATGCGCACGACGTCGGCGAGTTCGGGACCACCAAGGGTTCCAGTAAGGGCAGCACGCACCGGTTTCATGACTTTTCCCATACCGAGGTCAAGCTCCCCCGCTACGGCTTTCACGGTAGCACTGAAATCCTCCATCGGCCAGGCGCTAGCATCGACCGCCTTGGCGACGGCTTCGAGGACATCGGAAACGCCGTCGGCACGGAGGGCCTTTTGCGCTTTGCCGTCGTACTCTGGCATCTCACCGAACATGCCAGCTGCCTGCGCCGGAAGCTCAGAGTAAAGGGTGATGCGCTCTTGGAATGCGGCGACTAGCAATTGCAGGTTTGCATCGGCGGATGCGTCTTCAGGGACTAAGCCAGCATCGATGAGGTAGGGAAGAACCGCAGCGGTGAAGGATGGTGATTGCATGCGGCGGATCCAGTCACCACACAGCCAGTGCAGTTTGTCGGTATCAAAAAGCGCACCACCTTTAGAAATGCGTTTTAGGTCGAAGGCGGCCAGCAGTTCTTCGCGGGTGAAGACATCGGTTTTATCGTCGATGGAAAAACCGAGCAGGCAGAGGAAGTTGAACAGGGCATCGGCCGGGTAACCCTTGCTGATGTAATCCCCCAGCGCAGTATCACCGGTACGTTTGGAAAGTTTCTTGCCGTCTTGACCGAGGATGAGCGGCACGTGTGCGTATTCCGGTTCCGCCAAACCCAAGGCACGGTAAACCAAAATCTGCTTGGGCGTATTCACCAAATGCTCCTCACCGCGGATGACGTGGCTGATTTCCATAGCGGAATCGTCCAGTGCACAGACAAAGTTGTAGGTCGGCATACCGTTTGGCCGCACTGCCACCCAATCCTCGACATCATTGGATGTGAACTTCACCTCACCGCGGATGTGATCCTTAATCACAATATCTTCCCCTTCCGGCACACGGAAACGCAACACATTGCGCTCCCCTTTTGCATGACGGGCTTCCGCTTCCTCTTGACTCAAATCACGAAAGCGTGCATCGAAGCGCCAGTTGGTTTTGGCAGCACGCGCTTCCTCACGTTGCACTTCCAACTCTTCGGCGGTGGCGAAACAACGGTAAAGCCAACCTTCCGTCAAACCACGAGCCATGGCAGCGTTGTAGCTTTCCACCCGCTCACTCTGAAAGTAAGGGCCAAAGTTGCCATCGGCCTCGGGACCTTCATTCCAATCTAACCCGAGCCAGCGCATAGAGTCCAAAATCGATTGAAGCGACTCCACCGAGTTGCGTTCGGTATCCGTGTCTTCAATGCGCAGCAAAAAGGTGCCGCCGCGACTGCGCGCAAAGGCCCAGTTGAATAGGGCAGTGCGCGCGCCACCGATATGCAACATACCGGTCGGCGATGGCGCGAAACGAACTCTTACAGGGCGGCTTTCGGTCATGATTTAGCCGTGTAGTCTAGCTCCGCTTTGAGAAACTCTGATTTAACGCTCGTTAAGTACCGGGTTCAAATCCTCGTCGAAGGATAGCTCGTATCCCCAGCGCACACTGTGCGTGGAGCCCGGTGCCATCAGCAGACGCCAGCGGTAGACGCCCTTTTCCTCGCGCGCGATGAGGTCATCGGCACCTTCGAGTGGCTTTGGCTGGAACTCATCCATTTCCACCTCAATGCGGTCGTCGGTTTGCAAAGGCATGGCTTCTTCAATGAGGACCGTCACCTTGCTCCTTGCACTCGCGCTTAGACGGAGCGTAGCACGGTATTTGCGCGTGATGGTAGATGTCGATGAAAGCGAAAAACGACCCGGGTTACTGCGGTCATCCTTAACCATTTCCCACGCCACGGTGAGGTTCGGGTCGATGCCCAGATTCAGCATAGTGCTATCGCCTTGACGCAAAGTGGGGAAACTCGCCTCTCCAAGATAATCGGGACCAAGGAAAACTTTGGCGCGACCGGGCAAGAGTGGCACTTCTCCAGTGTGAGTGACTTTGGCGCGCAAATACGCCTTATCGGACAATGACGGAACCACATAACGCTCCGGGCGCACCTCCAAAGGAAGTTCGCGAATGCGGAAGCGATGCGCCTCTCCATTGCCGCTTACCGAGGACCGCCCTGGCAGCATAAATTGGGTGGTGATGCCAAAATCGCGCACCGAAACTTCCGGTGCCTTCAAGAACTCGGCCTCCTCTCTTGCAAATCCGGCGCGAGTGTCCACGTCGGCAGCCGCATAGCCAAGTTCCATCAGAGCACTGCGATTGCGTTTGCGGTTTGGACCATAGTTACGCAACGGAACCTCCGGCGGATCCAATCCAAGATTCGGCATGCTGGTGCTCAGCAATAACTCCACGCCATCCCAATCTTCTCCGGTGCGTTGCGTAATCTGGCCAACCAAGCCGACATTGACTCCGGTCAAATCGGGCGCCACGCGGACATCGTAAGCAGGCTCCCACCAGGCGCCATCGGACAGGTAGCTCAAGCGCAAACGCACCGTACTCACGCGTTCCACAAAGATGGACATGCGCACTTCACGATAAGTACGGGCACCACTCTTTTGCATCATGCCAAGTTGGTTTTCAATGTCGGTAATCTTTACTTGCAGCTGCGCACTCTCGCGTTCTTTGGTCGCCACCTGACGATCTAAAGAAGACATTTCAGCCTGCAGATAATCCAAACGCTCTTTCAAATCGGCCGGTAGCATTCCGCCTACCGTTGGGTCGGTTTTTTGCGCCTCAATCAAAGCCATCAAAGTTGCGCGTGCCGATGCAATTCCTTTCTCATCGCTTTCAATCATGCGTACTTGCCAACGCAGGTTCTCAATATCTTTGCGCAGACCATCGGCCTCGTTTCCTTCGTGCGGAGAACCGGAACGGCGACGCAATTCCAAGCCCTGAATCACCACATCGCCCTGCATCACTTCGGTTTGGAAGGAGCTCACCTGAGCAGATATGGGTAAGGGGCCAATCACTACGGTCATGGGGCCGACTTGAGTCACTGGCACCTCCACAATCCGTTCCGCCAGCGCGGTGCCCGGATAAACCGTGACTCGATCAAGTTTCGAGTCCACTTGAATGGTTTCACCTTGTGGAGCGGCCAATAATGCCCCACAAAAAAGGAAAGGAATACTAAGGGTGAGAAGGCGTAAGTCCATGACTAGGGTATTCTATGCGGTTCTGATGGAGACCGTCCCCGTGATTGGAGCTGGCCTGGCTGGTTCGGAAGCTGCCCTGCAACTTGCAGAGGCAGGATTTCGCGTGGTTCTGCATGAAATGCGGCCGATGGTGCCGACCGCAGCGCATGAAACGGAGAACGCAGCCGAGTTAGTTTGCTCGAATTCTTTGGGCTCAAATCTGCCCGATCGTCCGGCTGGCGTCTTGCAAGAGGAGCTGCGGATTCTGAACTGCCAGCTGCTCCCGATTGCCCACGCCAACTCGGTTCCTGCGGGTGCGGCACTCGCGGTCGACCGCGATGCCTTCGGAGAAGCYGTCACCGCYGCCCTCGAAGCGCACCCAAATATTGAGTTGCGCCGCGGCGAGGTCTTGGAAGTTCCGGARAATGGKCCGTGCATTGTGGCGTCGGGGCCRYTGACATCGGAATCACTGGCCGCGTCTATTCAACGACTCACGGGCGAGGAACATTTGGCCTTTTTTGATGCCATCGCCCCMGTCGTGRTTGCTGARTCCGTCGACCGYKCGGTGRTTTTTGAAGCCGCACGCTGGGGAACCGGCGATCCGGACTACCTCAACATTCCGCTGAACAAAGCSGAGTACAAGGATTTCGTCGATGCCYTGTTAGCCGCCGAAAAGCACGAGCTCAAGGGATTCGAGGCTGAAGATCCACGTGCCAAACAATTYTTCGAGCGCTGCCTGCCGATTGAAATCCTTGCTGCYCGTGGTTTTGAATCGCTGCGTTTCGGCCCCATGCGCCCGGTCGGCCTCAGYGACCCGCGTACCGGACGYTGGCCGTGGGCGATYATTCAACTGCGCCGCGAAAATGTTTTGGGCACCCTGCACAAYATGGTCGGCTTYCAAACCAACCTAACCTACGGTGCGCAAGAAACGCTCTTCCGCTCTCTGCCCGGTATGCAAGATGCCGAGTTCGCGCGCTTAGGCAGCATGCACCGCAACACCTTYCTCGATAGTCCCAAAATGCTCACCGTGAACCTCGAGTTCCAGGAGCGCGAAGGCCTATTTTTCGCYGGSCAAATCACCGGYATGGARGGYTAYTTGGGSAATATCGGCAGTGGATTGGTGGCCGGCCGCAATCTAGTGCGWCGCCTCCAGGGCAAAASACTGGAGCCKCTTCCACGMGAAACTTTRCTCGGTGCGYTGACYCATCACGTCGCCGAATCSCCGAGCAAAGACTTCCAACCGATGAAGGCCCAGTTTGGCCTTTTGCCYCCWYTRGTTCCGCCGCGCACYAAAGCCGAGCGGCGCCCCGCCTATGCCGCGCGCAGTGCTGCGCGGATGGAAGAATTCAGGCATAATCAGTCACCCGAAACGGCGACACCCGCCCCATCCCGAGACCATGCAGACCACCTCTGAGATTACCCCTTTCGTTAACGAGCCCTTCACTGATTTCTCCAACCAGGAGAATGCAGCTGCTTTCCGCGCTGCCCTAGAGAAGATCTCGAGCCTTCACCCTATTGTTGGACGCCTGTGGATTAACGGCGAARACAAGGAAGGTGGTGCTGGAACTTTCGAATCGACCGACCCAAGTCAGACTTCGCGCGTGGTTGCAAACTGCGCCAAAGCGAACCGGGAAGATGCGATTGCTGCCATCGCGGGTGCGCATAAGGCCTTCGGCGACTGGTCGATGAAGTCTGCGGAAGAGCGCGCCGAATACTTGTTCAAAGCAGCGCGCACCATGCGATTGCGCAAGCACGAGTTCAGCGCACAAATGGTTTACGAAGTAGGCAAGACCTGGGCCGAGGCCGATGGCGACACTGCCGAAGCCATCGACTTTCTAGAGTTCTACGCGCGTGAAGCTCTGCGTTATGCGCGCAAGCAGCCGATCACCCCAACTCCGGGTGAAGACAATGAGCTGATTTACATTCCACTCGGCGTTGGCGTAATCATTCCACCTTGGAACTTCCCACTCGCAATCCTGGCTGGCATGACCACTGCAGCTTTGGTCACCGGCAACACCGTGGTGCTGAAGTGTGCCTCGGACAGCCCGGGTATCGCGACTATGTTCGTCGACCTCATGAAGGAAGTCGGGCTGCCCGGTGGCGTCCTCCAATTCTGCCCGGGCGCTGGCTCTGAAGTTGGCAACACCTTGGTCGAGCACCCACTCACCCGCTTCATCACCTTTACTGGTTCTGCGGAAGTCGGCAAAGGCATCTACGAGAAAGCTGGCAAGACTGGCGAAGGTCAAATGTGGCTGAAGCGCGTGGTTGCAGAAATGGGCGGCAAGRACTTCATGTTCGTCGACGAAGATGGCGATGTCGACAAAGCCGTGGTTGGTACCCACGCAGCAGCATTCGGCTATCAAGGCCAGAAGTGTTCTGCATGTTCGCGTTTGATCCTGCACGAAAAAATCCACGATGAGTTCATGGAGAAGTTCCTGCCCTTGGTCGAAGCTACCACTATGGGCCACCCGGAAGACGTCAAGAACTACCTTGGCGCGATGATCAATAAGAAGGCTCTCGATGGCGCACTTGCCGGCATTGAAGCTGCAAAGAAAGAAGGCAACACTTTGGTTGCTGGTGGCGAAAAAGGCGAAGGCGAAGGCTGGTACTTGCAGCCCACCGTGTTCACCGGCGTTGGCCGTAACGACACCATCTTCCAAGAAGAGCTTTTCGCACCAGTTCTAGCGGTCACGAAAGTCTCCAGCTACGAAGAAGGTGTACAAGCCGCCAATGACACCGCCTTTGGTTTGACCGGCGCTTACTTCAGCTCCGATGAAAGCAAATTGGAGCGCGCAAAACGCGACCTTCATTGTGGAAACTTGTACCTAAACCGTAAGTGCACCGGCGCTTTGGTTGGTGTGCATCCTTTCGGTGGCTTCAACTTGTCCGGCACCGACTCGAAAGCCGGCGGACGCGACTACCTGCTCCTGTTCATGCAGGGCAAATCGATTACGCGTGCCACCAAGTAAGGGCGAGACCCAAAACCGACGGGTAGAACCGGTCCCGGATACGTACGACCCATCCGAGGTCTACGATCCGGGGTCCTCTGCCCGTCCCGGTCTTGCAGTTTGGCTCATGATCGGTCCGACCTTGAGTATCTTTGGAGTTCTCGGTTGGTTGCGCATGGTTTCAGGAGTGCGTTACTCCACGCAACTGGAATTTGACGGCGGCGCATTGTTCCTCGACTTCTTGTTGATGGCACAATTCCTTGCTGCTCATTCCTTACTCGCACGCGGCTGGGGACGACGTCTTCTAAACCGCCCCTTTGGCCCCGACGCTGAACGTCCGCTCTACGTTTTAGTCACCGGACTCACCCTGGCGACGATGACCTTTTTCTGGATCGATACCGGCCCATTGGTTTGGCGCTGGTGGGGTTGGACTTCTATCCTCCCACGCTTAATCCAAATCCCCGGTGTCATTTTAGTTTTAAGCTCGGTGTTCGCCATCGGCGGTGGCGGCATGATTGGCATTACTCATCTGCGCGCCCTGGAGCATGGCCGCCAAGCTCCGAAACAGGAATTCGTTGCCCTTCCGCCCTACTCGTGGATTCGTCAGCCGTTAAATCTTGGCATCCTCATGATTCTCATTGGCATGCCGGAAGTCACGGTGGATCGCCTCCTGCTCATGCTCGGCATGGGTGCATGGATTCTTCTCGTTGCGCCGATTGAAGAACGCGATGCCGAGTTGCAGTTTGGCGAAGGCTATGCCGCATACAAAGCGCGCACTCCTCGTTGGCTACCGCGTTTGCGCTTAGGTGATAAAGAATGAGCAAGACTTGGATTGAGGAGTTGCGCCAGGTGGTTGGTGCCAGGCATGTACTGAAGGATGCCGCCTCGCTCCTGTCTTATGAATCCGACGCTCTCACTCTTTTTCGCTGTAAGCCTGGTGCGGTGGTTTTGCCAAACACTGTGGAAGAAGTAGTGGCAGTCATGCAGATTTTGCATCAAGCGAAAATTCCCTGTGCGGCACGCGGTGCAGGAACCGGTTTAAGTGGTGGCGCCTTAGTGCCTGAAGGTGGTGTCATTCTTTCGATGACGCGGATGAATCGCATATTGGAAGTTGATGAAGAAGCTCGCTTTGCGCGGGTAGAGCCAGGTGTCGTCAATCTCGATTTGTCCAATCGTGTTGACCGCTTAGGGCTTAGGTATGCGCCAGACCCGGCAAGTCAAACCGTGAGTACTCTTGGCGGCAATGTGGCCGAAAACGCAGGTGGCCCGATGTGTTTCCTGCATGGCACCACCACCAACCACTTGCTTGCCGCCGACGTGGTGCTTGCGGATGGAAGCCTGCACTCTTGGTCGGTTGAAGATGACTTAGATTTGCGCGGATTCCTGTGCGGATCGGAAGGTACGCTGGGAGTCATCGTCGCGCTTACTTTGAAGTTGATTCCTAAACCTTCCGCCGTCATCACCATGCTGGCCGGTTTCAAAGATGTTCCGGAAGCTTGTGCGGCGGTTGCTGCCATCGTCGCAAAGGGCTTGCGGCCGGTAGCTTTGGAAGTGATGGACCAAAAAGCAATTCAGGCGGTGGAGCGTTCGGTTTATCGCGCCGGCTTGCCATTGGACGCGGGCGCGGTGCTGATCGCCGAATTGGAGGGCGATGCACTCTATGTCGAAAAGGAGCATGTTCGCCTGGAAGAAGTTCTCAAGCAGTTCTCCCCGATTCGATTGGAAACCGCCGCAACTCCCGAACAACGTGTGGCGATTTGGAAAGGGCGCAAAGGAGCAGGCGGCGCCATGGGCCAACTCGCGCCAGATTCCTATGTCATGGATGGTGTGGTGCCACGCTCGAAGCTTGCCGAGATCATGGCCTTTGTGGAGGAGGTCGAAGTAGAGGTCGGACTTCCAGTGGCGAATCTTTTCCACGCAGGCGATGGCAACATTCACCCTCACTTCGCCTACGATGCGCGCGATCCAGAACAATGCACTGCTGTTGAAGAGGCAGGTGCGAAAATCTTGCGCAAGTGTTTAGAGCTTGGCGGCTCCTTGTCGGGCGAACATGGAATCGGATTAGAAAAACAGCACTTAATGCGCGAGCAATTTGGCGAAGGAGAAATCGCCCTTATGGAACGATTGCGGCGGGTCTTCAATCCCGATGATTTACTGAATCCAGGCAAAGGCTTGCCGATGTCACGCGGATGTGCGGAAGCCTTCCATCGGCACCGGAGGGGTGGGCATGCATAAGTTGGTGCGTCCTGATTCTCGCGAGGAAATGCGCCGTTTACTTTTACAGGCGCACGGCTTGGGCCGATCAGTGCTGCCATGTGGAAACGGCACTCGGCTGCATCGCTTTCTACCCAACGCAGACCCCGATGTTTGGTTATCGACTTCTCACTTAGACCAAATGGTCTGGCTCGATGCCGAGGATCAGACTTGTTGCGTGGAAGCCGGCATGTCTATGCAAACTCTGCAGGAAGTTTTAGCCCCGCTTCATTTACAGCTCGATATTGTGGCACCGGGCGCGCAGCTTGGCACTCTCGGTGGCTTGTTTATGTCGCGCGAACGCTCTTTAAGTGAGGAACTGTGCGGGCCGACGCGGGATCATGTGCTTGGGGCTACTTGGATGATGGCAGACGGCAGTATTTTGAAGAGTGGCGCTCGCGTAGTGAAGTCGGTGGCTGGATATGACGTCTCCCGCTTACTCCTTGGCTCGCGCGGACGGCTGGCAATCTGTCTGGACCTTACCTTGCGCCTACGCCCCTTGCGGCCGGATTCCTTTTGGATGGTGGTCGACCAGCGTGACTTGATGAATCCAGATTTGCGCTCTTTGACTTGGGATCTTTGCATTCCTCATCCTCAACAACCTGAGAACCTGTGCTTGTTCCTTCAACATGCACAGGTCCACTCCATTGCATCGCAAGGTGCGGAAGTCGAGCTGTGCGAAGTGGCGTTGCGGGATTATTTGCACGATGCAGAACAAGGCAAGCACGACCTCAGTCTTCCTGCCGACTCGCCATGGTTGTCAGAAATCGCAGAAGCTTGTGCACCAGGTGCGGCGCATTTTGGGGAAGCTCAGTAATGGTCGATGCGCAAGCAACTCCAGACGGCTTCCCGCGACCCGAAGGCGACACCAACTTGCCTTGCACTAGCGGCGACGGTTTACCCGGCATGCTCGACTGCATGCACTGCGGTTTGTGTTTGCAAAGTTGCCCGACCTATGTGGTCACCGGGCTAGAAACCGATTCGCCACGTGGACGCCTTGCTCTCTTGCGTGCAGAAATGGAAGGACGCATCGATGCACCCGCCATCACCAATGCCTTGGACCGCTGCGTGCAATGTCGTGCCTGCGAAGTGGTCTGCCCCTCCGATGTCCCCTATCACTCTTTGCTGCAAGGCTTCCAAGCGCGCAATCCAAACCGCAAAATCACCCGACGTCTTAATTTCTGGTTTGGCTCCACCCGACGCCTCCGTGGTATCGCAGCGCTGGCTCGTTTTGCGCAACGCACTAAATTATTGCAACTTGTAGAGAAAATCGCACCGCCCAAACTGCGACGTCTAGTCACTGCGCTCCCGCAAAACGCCACCGCCTTCCATCCGACGCCAGGGCACACCTATCCAGCTCTCGGTGAAGCGCGCGGCAAGGTGAGTTTGCATTTAGGTTGTGTCGATTCCAACTTTTTTGGAAAACTGCTRCAGCAAACCGTCGCATTGCTCACCTTTGAGGGCTTTGCRGTCWCCATTCCKRCACARCCAARCTGCTGCGGTGCYTTAGAAGCTCATTCCGGRGCKGCGGACATCGGACGTATCCGCGGTGCCGACACTCTCCAGGCTCTCAGCGGTTTCGATGCCATCCTTATCACCGCCGCCGGATGCCAGGCCTTCTTGCACGACCTCGATCCGCGTGAAAAGGTKATGGACCCGCTCGAGTTTTTGCTGGARCARGGCATCCGCAGCGAGATWCATGCGSTRRWWCARCGCTTYGTTTACGAYTCRCCATGCCATAAACAAAACGTGCTCGGCAAACCCGATGCCGCTTTGGAAATCATGCGACGCATTCCGGGCCTAGAGATGGCTTCRCAYCAAGAGGCCGATTTATGTTGCGGTGCAGGAGGCATTTCCTTCCTGCGTGAAGCCGAACTCACCGAGGACATCGGCCTGCGTAAGGCACAAGCCTTGATGGATGCMTCACCCCAAGTGGTGGTYAACGGCAACTCYGGATGCCGGATTCAAATCGAATCGTCGCTGCGCAAATTAGGTTCCGACTTAAARGTCGTRCACCCAATYAGTYTGCTGCAYCRSGCGATSRTYSGCRMCTARCSTTCCACGGCACCAAARAACATGGTGCATGCWGTGAGKACRGTAAAGCCGAGCARRACTAARAACACRCGGATCCANTTTYTKWKGSRWWYGMSSKSCGCCNGGATGATTGCGCAACTTCARSCCRCTYATWRCCAASGGCACCAGCGAYACCAARCAGGARGTSGCGAARGTKAGGTGYACATTCARYTTCCACGCAATAAAGGTGTAGTTGCGGCCATACATTTCCGCTTGAATAATCGCAAACACCAAGCTGATAATGGTGATGACGACGGTCRCATAATGAGTCGGTCGTACCCCCCGCTTGCCGGTCCATAAGGAAAGACAAACGAGTGCCACCGTAAGGGCGAGGTTGCTGAGGAACAGAGGCGTGTTCACGGCAGGAAGGGTAACATCGCCGCATGCTAATTTGCGCTCTGACCTTCCTGGCCGCCGCTTCTTTCCAGGAACCTTCTCCACCGGCCGACGGGCCCTTCTTGATTACCGAAATCCAGRCTTTTGCGCCCGAAGGTACGGTTTCGATGTCCACCGGACTGCTCATCCACGCCGATGGCAGYGTGGAATTTCTAACTCCTCCGGTCGACCCTGCGGCCTATCCGCATGCACAAGTGATTGAAGGTGAAGAAGGTTGGATGTTGTATCCAGGATTGGTCCACGCAAACTTTCCGTCCGGCCTTGGTGAGACGCCAAGCAATCCGTACATCGGCACGGCAAGCGATCCAACCGTCGGCCCGGTCCCAGCCATGGAATACGGAACCCACAATAACTTTTACGCCTGGTTGAGTGCGGCCGACTTTGCCGACTGGGAYGCAGAARATGGCGATGATTGGCGCGCAGCTGGATTCACCAGTGGAAGTTTGCTGCCGAATCGYGGCTTACTGCAGGGCAAGGCATCGCACCTTGCGTTGAATGGATTSCCGYTAGCSGAGGCACTTTACCGACGCAGTGGTCCAAGTTTGATGTCSCTGCGTGGYGCKGGCGGCTATCCCAACACGCAAATGGCTGCGCTCGCTGTGTTGCGGCAAACCTTGCTCGACCAGGGCATGCCAAACCTATCGCCCGACTTGGTGTTGGGTGATTTTGTTTTGGTGCGCGCAAACGGAGCGCGGCAGATTGAAAACATTTTGGATTTGCAGCGCGACTTTGCGGTGCCCGGAAGTCGCTGGGTCCTGTTCGGTGGACATCAGGCATGGAAGCATGCTGATCGACTGAAAGAACAGAATGTGAGTGTGCTTTACCTCTTAGATTTAGACGAAGCTCCGGAATCCGAGGAAGATTTAGAGGCCGCCGAAGGGGAAGAACGCCCCTATTGGCAAGATCCACTGGATAAGCGCGATGAACTGCGGCGTATGCATCGCGAGCGCGTGGACGACTACTTAGCTTTACGTGCTTTGGATGTCCCCTGTGCCCTGGTTGCACCAAAAAAGTTGAAGGATTTATGGACTGCTGTGGAGCAATTGCAAGGAGAGGATGGATTGCAGTTGACCGCGGCGCAGATTTACGAGGACCTTTCTCTCGGCGCATTAAAGCTTCTGGATTTACCTGCACCGGCCTCCGACTTAGTCATCTCGCGCGGTGATTTTTCCTTTGAAGAGCCTGACTTAGCTTGGGTGTTTAGTCACGGCCGCGGTTTCGAGTATCCGAAGGATGAGGAAGATGAGTCGGAGGACGATGGCGATGAAGATGCAGACGGCGATAACGATGAAGATGACGGTGACGACGCCGAGAGTGATGTGGTCGCTGGAGTTTGGGACTTGACCGTCGAAACACCTTTTGGTGACCAGGAGTTTTCGGTCGACCTCGACCCGGAAGCTGGGACCGTCGAAGTGTTCCAGAGCGATTCACCGAAAGACCGTACTGAAGCAACCGGCGTGAAGTTCAAGGGAACCCAAGTGAAGTTCGGTTTCCATGTACCTGAACCTGAGATGGACACCACTCTCTTCCTAAGAGTCGAAGGTGACAAAATCCGCGGCAAAATGAAGACGCCGTTTGGCGATGTCCCTCTGACTGGCGATCGTGGCAAAGGCAATGACGCCGTTGCACTAGGCGAGGATGAGACCTCATCGGATGACGAAGATGCGGACGATGCAGAGGACGCCGTCGCAACCGGGCACCCGGAATGGCCGATTGAGCGTCGCTTGGACCGATTCCTGCATTCTGACTGGGCGCTCGAGCGTTCCGATGTGCTCTTTCAGGGAGCAACTCTATACCGCCTAGATGGCACCGCACCACACATCGGCGATATCCTAATTCAAGAGGGTCTGATTACGGCAGTTGGGGAATCCATCAGTCTGCCAAACGATTGCGCCGTGGTTGACGCCACCGGCCTGCACATCATGCCAGGCATTATCGATGCGCACTCCCACCTTGCGCTCGATGCCATCAATGAAGGCAGCATGTCGATCACCGCGGAGTGCCGGATTGAAGACATGATTCACCCCGAGAGCGTTGGCATTTACCGTGCGGCGGCTGGCGGGACATCGCTGGTGCAATCTCTGCATGGCTCAGCGAACCCGATTGGTGGTCAAGCTGCCACTTGGGAGTTGGATTATCTTGCAACTTCCATTGAAGAGCTGCTAGTTCCCGATGCACCGCGTAATATCAAGTTCGCCTTGGGTGAAAACGTAAAACAGTCCAACTGGGCCAGTGCATGGGGTAAACGATTCCCGAACTCGCGRGTYGGYGTACARGCYACYTAYCGCAGAGCCTTCCGYGATGCACAGGATTATGCMGAACGTCGCCGTTTGKCAGARGCTGGYGAWCTACGMGGATTCCGTCGCGATGTGCGTCTGGAAGTGCTTGCCGACATCCTCGACAACGTAGTGCACATTCAATGTCACTCTTACCGCGCCGACGAACTACTCATGTTCCTTGGCATCTGCCGCGACTTCGGCATCAAGCGCCCGGTGTTCCAACACGTGCTAGAAGGCTACAAAGTGGCGCCAGAACTCGCGGAAGCTGGTGCGATGGCATCGACCTTCTCCGACTGGTGGGCTTATAAGTTTGAAGTGCGCGACGCGATCCCGTGGAACGTTTCCATCCTGGATAAAGCTGGAGTCATCGTTTCGATTAACTCGGACTCCGATGAAATGATTCGCCGCCTCAACACCGAGGCCGCCAAAGGCATGCTTTACGGCAACATGGGTTGGGAAGCCGCGATGGCCACCTGCACCTTGAATAGCGCCAAGCAATTACGTTTGGAAGATCGGCTTGGCAGTTTGGAAAAGGGCAAGTACGGCAGCCTCACGATTTACGATGGCCCGCCAATGTCCGGATACTCGCGCTGCATGATGACTTTGGCACGTGGCAAGGTAATTTACGAAGCGCCGCAAAACTTGGATTCTAGGTGGTCGGATTACAGCACTGCCGTCGCTGCCTTTGTCGAAGCCGGTGCCCCACAACAAGTAGTTAAGGAAGTAGTGAATCAAGTAGCTGAGGAATCCGAAGTGGAAGCAAAATCCGCCGCCGAGGACTTGTCCGATTGGACCGCTCTAGGCCAAAACCAAACCCTGCAAATCAATGGAGTCACCATTCATCCGATGAATAGCGATCCTTTCTTTGGCAGTGTTCTAGTCGTCGACGGCATCATCACCAAAGTGGTGAAAGGAAATCAGAAGTTTCGTGCACCGGTGCGTATGCAAAGCGAAGGCGTTCCCCGCAACAGTCCGGATTACCACCTCTACCCGGCGTTCATTAACGGCCTAGACCGCACCGGAATCTGGGAATTCGGCTCGGTACGTGCCTCGCGCGATGACATCGAAACCGGCACCGACCAGCCCGACCTCAGTGTTGCCTCTGCAGTGCATGCTGATTCTGATCACATTCCTGTGACGCGCCAACACGGCGTGGCTTACGTCATGGTGCGGCCTGGTAGCGGACGGATTAGCGGACAAACCGCGCTCATCCAACTCGATGGCATCACCACCGCCGAYGTCGTGGTCAAAACCGACCTTGGCTTGTACTTAAGATTCCCACGGGTCAGCAAGTTCGAACAAGAAGATGGCCCTGAAAYTCCAGAYGRAATCGAAGAACTCAATCAGCTACTCGTAGATTCTCTGGCTTATGGCGAACGCCGGGACCGCATTACGGCGTCCGGCGAWACCMACTACCTCCGCGATGCAAAGTTAGAAGCCATGCTTCCCTATGCCCGYGGCGAACKCGACATCTTCCTCTAYGCCAACGACGCCATGACCATCATGGCCGCCCGCGCGTGGGTTAAGGAGAACCRTCTTTCTGTGGTTTACTGTGGTGCAAAAGACGCATGGAAGATTGCCGGCTACYTGGGCCGCGATGCTGCCCGCGTGATTGTGACCTCGGCGCACCAATTGCCTRGCTCCCARTTCGACCCTTTCGACGCTCCATACCGCACCGCCTCCATTCTCGAAGCCGCCSKRTNCRTNNGGNYTGGAYKYGGCACCGACAACCCAGAAGTCACCCGYAACCTTCCCTTTCAGGCGGCYACWACGGCTGCATGGGGTCTGGGTGCAGAGAAAGCTGCCTACGCCGCAACTCTCGGTAGTGCCCGCGCGCTCGGCGTGGACCGCTACATCGGCAGTATTGAAGAGGGCAAGGTCGCCAGCTTCTTCCTCTGCACGGGAGACCCATTGCTCATCAAGGACGGCATCGAGCAACTGTGGATTGGTGGAAAAGCAATTCATCTGGACTCCAAGCAAACCGTCCTCCGCGACCGCTACTTACAGCGACTGAAGTAAAGCGTTACATTTCGGTACAATCACAGGTTGTGGAGCAGACTCAAGGCATGATTAGGATTCCAACCGATTGCGGCGCCGATGTCGCTCGCCGTGGCTTCTCGCACATGGCGAGTTCGATGGTGGGCTCGTCCATCTTGAAAATCGCAAATGAAATCCGCGCACTGCAAGATCGGGGCTTGAAAGTCGCAGACTTAACCGTTGGCGATTTCGCTCCTTCGCAGTTCCCTATTCCGGAAGCCTTGGGCCGCTACTTGATCGAGGCCATCGAAGAAGGCTGTACCAACTACCCGCCTAGCGCCGGTGAAATGGAACTGCGCTTGGCGGTCAAAGAGCACATGATGGCCACGCAGAACTTGGACTATCCGATTGAGGGCATCGCCATTGTYTCYGGTGGACGTCCCTCCTTGTTCTCTACKTATGCACTACTGGTTGACCCCGGWGAGTTAGTGCTATTCCCGGTACCTTCGTGGAATAATCACAACTACCGTGAYACYTGCCAAGTACGCGTTCGCGGCATTCAGACGCGAAAAGAAGACGCTTTCCAGCCGACCGTTGACCTGCTCGCTCCGCACGCACGCGATGCACGTCTGTTGGTGCTYAACACYCCGCAAAACCCTTCCGGMGGCGTGATGCCGCGCGCAGAAGTACAGCGCTTTGGTGAATTCTTGGTCGAAGAGAATGATCGCCGCTTGCACGCCGGTGAGAAACCTCTGTACCTGCTTTACGATCAGATTTATTCCYTGCTCGCCTTCCCTGGYTACGACCAYTACTCCCCAGTCCAACTGGTTCCAGAATGCGCGCCGTATGTCATCCATGCCGATGGCATTTCCAAAGGATTCTGCGCGACCGGACTCCGCTGCGGATGGTTCGTCGGCCCACCTGCSGTAGTGCGTAAAGTAATTGCTCTCGGCACCCAYGTCGGCGCATGGGCTCCACGCCCTGTGCAAGTCGCCACMGCTCGCTTCCTGCGCGATAAAGCGGCCATCTCGGAATGGCGTACCGATTTGATTRGYCGGGTGCGCACCAGCCTAGACGCCATGCATGACGGCATTCAGCAGCTCAAGGCCGATGGACTGCCGGTGGATTCRATTGAACCGCAAGGCGCCATTTACCTTTCGATTCAACTSCGCTTGATCGGCAAAACYACTCCGGGTGGMCATGTWCTTGCAAACAGYGAAAATGTGCGKGARTACCTGCTTCAAGACGCTGCATTYGGCCTCATCCCCTTCMRTGCCTTTGGCGTAGAAGAGGAWGACGAARATGGCTGGTTCCGTGCCAGCATTGGCGCGGTGAGCGTGGAGGAAATCCTTGCATCTATCCCSCGTGTGCGTCGTGCCATCGAAGCCTTAAGCTAGGMCATGGCTGCGAARCGAAACCCTGTCRATYCTGARAGCAACGAGCTTGCSGAAGGCTCGTTCCTGGATGARATTCCGGGACACTACGCWACGCTCGGTCTTGGAATCTTGAGYTTRGGCTTAGCCTCGGTMGCCTATTTGCCGAGCCTRCGCGTGATGGCTTCGGTGGACATTCCGATTRCTTTCYTATGCTTCAYGAYCGCCGCTTTGGTAGGTTTTGGCGCACGCGAAAAAATGGGCTTGGTACTCACCGGAGTACTGCTTTCGGCGGCTGGTCTCATTCTGGCCGCAATGCATTTGGTTCTGGTAAAGAACCATCCGTGGATTCATTAAGCAAGCTTAATCAAGCTCGCGTTGGATGAGGAAATCCACTTGCGCGTGCAGCTCTCCATTGAGATAAAACTTTGCTGCGGCGGGACCATCTAACAAGAGGGCGGCTTTGCGATCGAAGATGCGTTCGCGCACGCGATGCTCCATTTCACCATGCGGGACAAGGAATCGTCCACTTTGATATTTCTTACGCCGCGGACGTTGCGCATKCCTTCCGGTRGTCTCRATTTCATAGACCAATTCCACTTCGCATGCCTCTCCWTCATTCTTCAAAACTAAGTCAAAATGAAGRTTSGTATTCGGCGGAACGCAATCACCCTGCTTCAAGCTCGCGAGGACTTTGACGTCCACCTTGCCAAAGCCGAATAAKGCTAAGGYTTGSGWRTCSCCCGYTTTCAGCAAACTGCGCAAACCCTTCCGCGCAATATGTTCCGCCTGCGGACCTCCCTTCTCCATCCASCGCTGCAAAACGCTGATRGCAAGCAATGGGTTTCGACGGCTGATGTCATTGAAACAATTCGCCACCGCRTTCGCCGGGAAGCGGTCTTCCTCAAARCGATACMTCTCCAARATSGGYGCCAGGTAAGCKGGGTTTTCCGTCGCCCAGGTCAGATGCTTCACCCAGAATCCACGKGGCCGCACYGAGCTAATTGCGGAACGTCGGACCCTGGGGCTTGGATGACCGAACCAATCACTTAGTTSWTCGAGGATGGTYGGACCTAGCCAGGTTGCAAAAGGGCGGACCCCAAAGGCCTGCACCGCTTCTAGCACGCGRAAGTCGGGGTCATCGGCCAAGGGCAAAAGGCCATCGACCGCTGCGGARGGCCTWGTTTCACCCCACAGAGCCCATAATCCTGGTGCAAAGAAACGAATCTTGGCTTCAGGGTGTCGGCTCCACCTCTTCACCGCTTCGTGGG
Organism: Planctomycetota bacterium; assembly: GCA_002746235.1. Lineage (GTDB taxonomy): Bacteria > Planctomycetota > UBA1135 > UBA1135 > UBA1135. The sequence goes on along the minus strand of NVWJ01000011.1, from coordinate 92,236 downwards.
GGTCTGGGAGATCGCGCATGCGTGCCCAGAGAAGTTCGTGAATCATGTGCCATTGAGCCACCAAACCAGCTTCAAAGTAGCCYTGAGCCACCAATTCTTGATGGATCTGCARGCTTGCCGGGAGGGCAATCTGACTCGCTGCCGCCTCAATCAATGGAAGTGCCGTATCCGCAAGAGTTTCCGCAGAAACTCCGGAACTTCTGTAGCGTTGGGCCCGTCCTCGGAACATGAGCCTACATTTTCACCCTTTCGCGGTGAAATACCTCATTTTTTTGTAAAAAAAAAAGCGAATCCAACTTCCTGTAATGCCTTTGATGGGCTATTCTTGCCTGTTCTGTCCCCCCAGTGATTTTCATGCGAACTCTCCCCCTGTTTCTAGCCTTCCTGTTTTGCGCCCAACTATCGGCGCAACAGTTCTTTACATACGGTGAAGATAACACTCTTCCCACCTTTACTCCGCAGGGCGCTGACCATGCCACGTTAGCCGTCAATCGCTTCGGAGATATTTATGTTGCATGGCAAGGAACTTGGTCTGGGAATGCCCATACGGTGGAAGGCCAGCTGATGAAGTATGTCGGCAATGACCAGTGGGAAACTGGGGCAAGCGGACACCATCTACTTGGCGATCAAAGCTTAAACCTCATCAGCCAAAACGAATCCTGCTCCAAGCCAGACGTTGTGGCTATGCCGGATGGCTCCTTCTGCATTGCATGGCATAGGATTGACCGCGATGGCTTGGTCGCATCGCGACTAGAGGTTTCTCGCGTTCAAGTACGCGATGCGCAAGGGGTACTTCTTCCATCCCCGGTCATCGACCTTCAGGCCCCAGGCATTGGATTTGCCGCCGACGCCGCCATCATTTCCGGCTTTGCTGGAATCATGGTCGATCTTGTGAATTTGCGCGATGGCTCAATCGCCGCGGTCTATGCCCACGAGACCCTAAGTAGCATCCAACCTAACGGCGATGTCTACCGGGAATACGATTTACGCATAACCCGCATCGATTGGAATCAGACTCCCGGGGCGCCAGGCTTCGCTTCACCCTACGTCAATCTGGTGAACAATCTTCCGATTGACAACCTTTCCGCCTACCCATTGAATGGCGGCCAAGTCCTGCCCGATGTAGTGCTCGACGACAATAATGACCTTATCGTTGCCTACGAAGAGTATTGGCTGGACGGTCACGGCGGAGTGAGCGGGCAAACCTTGGGCCAAATCGTGGTGAAACGGTTTGCGGGTTATGGTGCGACAACCCCATTTCAACTTTTAGATACCAACACTTTCACCAACATTCTCCGCCGTCACCAAAGACGYCCYAATCTTGCSACCTCCCGTGCCGATGCGCGCAACAGTGTTTCRATGACCTGGGTSGACGATGARKWKGTRCCMTGGAAGAGCAATAGTATTCACTCGCGTGAAATCATTTACGGCGTACCTGGCTCTGCGGTRACCAATACCCTTTATTGGGAAAACAGTGTCTTGCGCGAGGACACACAATCCACCATCGTGCATGGCCCTCTGCAGCAACGCTACACCCTTGGGGTGCGTTTCTTTATGAGCTCAGTAAAGATTCTCATTGGGCGCGCGCGGCAAAGTGACATGACTGTAGTTCCTACTGCGGTCAACACTTCCAAGCGGCCTGCTGCGCAACTGGTGGAGTTCCCTGCTGGTAGCGGTCAGTACAAACTTTTCATGACMTACGAGGGAAGTGATAGCGGAAATCCTCGAGACTATTTGGTGCACTTAGTGGTGTTCCGAGTTCCCTAACCACCAAATCACCTWGGCAGTCCCTAAGGAAACTCTGATTAAGTCTGGCGACGACTCCGCGGCCGAAATCGCTTGCCCCCGCGTTGCTCCATCTTGCCTGTAGCGAYACTACAGCCTTCGATTCGCGCCTTGGGGCAAACGATTTCCATCCACGGCCTCCCGCACCATACTTAATCAGAGCTTCCCTAACACTGCCTTYGCATGCGCAYTTTTAGTATTTTCACGCTAGCCYTTATTGGGCTAACYCATCCCCTCCARGCACAACAAACCTTCACCACTGGTGAAACGGTGGARCTGCCTTCGATGACYRTRGGYGCTGCTGACCATGCGACTYTAGCMACCAACWGYTTTGGAGATGTMTTYATYGCCAATCACGCCGAYCATRCTTCCGGCGGAAAACTAGTCGAGGGYACAGCCATTGCAAGCYTAGGCAACCAYACCTAYCGCACCTYCCCTACGGTTTTGCTAGGCGATCCAGCTCTTAACTTGGTAGGTTCAGATACTTGCCGCAAACCAGAYGTAGAAGCATTGGAAGATGGCAGCTTCGTGGTGGTTTGGCCGCGGAACGACAGAAATCAGGCTATTCCAGSCCGCCTCGAGGCAGCAAGGATTGTGCTCCGTGACCCGAACGGAGTGCTCCTGCCTATTCCTGAAGTCCAAACTGCAGCGCTTGGTGAAGGTTATTTGGTAGATGGMAACCTTCGCTCTGGGSACGCAGGAATCATGCCTGACCTAGTTTGGTTGGGMGATCAAGATYCACTGGGATGCGCSGTGGTTTACGTGCAYGAAATCGCAACCAGYTTTTTGCCGAACAAGCAGTTTCGCGAATATGAACTGCGCTGCACCCGCATCGATTGGGCCCGGTCCYCCCAATCTCCTGGTTTCCTTGATGGACCCTTCGTCCTGGCATCGCCCATTCCCATGGACAACYTGAYTGCCGMMCCATAYAACGGCGGTCTTATTTTGCCCGATGTGGTCTTGGATGATTCCGAAGACCTCGTGGTTGCATTCGAAGAAGCGATTGTTGGACCACACCTTGGATATTCTGGAGTCCAACAAAACCGCATYCGGATTTTACGCTTCGAGTCTTTTGCAAGTGCAAACCCATTGCAACCGATTGACTCGGTAAGTCTGGCCTCGCCCTCCTCCACCCATCGTCCACGGCGTCCCAATTTATCWTCTAGCCGTGAAGATTTAWKCGATTCGGTTTCGGTGGCCTACGGGCTGCAAGGATTACAAGGAGCTGTCTCCMAGGTTGGGTACAAGACCGTGGACTATCTATCCGGCGGCATAGGCGGCTACTTAGCRCCGCAAAACGSTTTCTGGGTTCAAGACCCACAGAAARCCGACGGCYTGCCATCGGTTGCCAACAATGGCGTARTCCGAAGTTGTTTTGCGGTGCGKCAATACYCCTCGGAAAGGAAACTATTARYCTCCATCTCCCGCTCGAATGGATTGAACACCCTGAGTGAAATAGACRCSCCAAYTCTWTATCCATGGAGACCMGCTGCCAAGTTAATGACCCTAGTCACTCCTGGTCCAAATGCGGACCTTAGCTTTGCGGCGATTTGCTACGAGGGCGATGACACCCTCACTCCAAGCACCTACCGRATYTTCTTCACTTACCGCCAGCTGTAGTCGGAGCCCGGTTGAGGGATTCGCGCACAGCAAGCAGTGAGTAACGCACGGCATCGGTGTAATACGGACGCGGRACTTGGTCGACCTTCAAYAGGCAGCGGCCATCAGCCTTGAGKCGGATGCGCAGGTAGAACATCTGCGAGAAGGWGGCATCGGAGGCCACAGTGCGCAGAACCCAACCATCTTGGGCTTGYARAACTTCCTTAATCTCGACCACGGAATCGCCTTCCTTRAAGCGCTGSCCCTTGAGGGCTTGGATGGCGTCGGCGTCTAGGTCTGRGTTTAGCGAGTARGTATCCATTTCTTCACTGGGGATGATGCGAGGMGCGGTTTTAGGCTCCTGCAACTGCACGASCAAACGATAGATGGAACGGCCTTCCTCCAACCACTTGGTCTCGTAGCGGGTGCGAAAAGGGCGCTCAGGGTCTTCCTGTAGAGCTTCTTTGGAGAATGCCGGGTTGGCAGCAAAAAAGCGGTCCGCTTCGAAGGCGTACCAATCTTGATCRGTCACYAAYTCGAAGGCRGCTTGYGGCTGSAGGACRTCRGCAAGGGTGTKGGCGAAGTCGGGCGAWGAMACSCGGTKTTTGGCRTGCTTGTCYTTYGGCCAYGGCATRGGRAACTGCATRAGSACRTGYTCCARGCTDCCKGGDGCGAAGAGYTCGCGYAGGAGGTAACGCGCATCGCCGCGGATGAGGCGGACATTGGKCACGCCRGCYTTCTCAAGCAAACGCGCGGCMCGAAAAATGCAATCYGCCGGCTGCTCGATGCCAAAGAAGTTGYAGTSCGGRTTTTGCTGCGCCCACCAAACCAGGTATTCGCCTCCACCAAAACCGACTTCCACGCGCACCGGTGCTTCGCGTTGGAAGAYATCAGCGGACTGAAGYGGCAACCTGAGTTCTTCRGGATGAATCAAAAAACGCTCAAGCGCAGTTGGGGATGGTTTCACAGCGCGATGTTTACTCAGGTTTGTCCCAACCGCARTCTTGRAGTGCGTCCATRATRCGGAARGCTACGGCGACGGCATCGCGTCCGGCTTCACCGGTRACCACCACTTCGGATTCGCCRCGTACTGCAGCAGCAAAGGATGCTAGTTCWGCACGCAGAGGTTCGTCATCGTCGAGTTGCAATTCTTCSACGTTRAGSAGGCTGCGGAATCCTTCCACGGGATTGCTCGATTCWGCAGCTGCGGCRACCGCTTCCGGTGAGAAGCCTTCCGCCTTTTGCACCATCAGCGCATAACGRTCTTGGCTGTCCACCGACAGATAACTGTCAGGGCCAAAAACGCGAAARCGMCGCATKGGTTTTAAACTCAAWCGCGATGCCGTCAAGTTAGCCACACTGTTATCTTCAAAACGCAAGCGTGCAGAAACGATGTCCTCGCTCGGGCTAAGAGTGGCACCACCAATCGCGTCCACCGACTTCACCTTGGATCCAGTCCACGCTAAAGCAAGGTCGATGTCATGAATCATCAAATCTAAGATGACTCCGACATCGGTGCTGCGGAAGGAATACGGCGCCAAGCGATGCGCTTCAATAAAGCGTGGTTGAATGCCGACTGCCATGGCCCGAACCACTGCCGGGTTGAATCGTTCGACGTGGCCCACGCTGAGTAAAGCATTTCCTGCGGCAGCATCGGCTAGGATGGCTTCGCAGGTTTCTGGGTCAGGAGCCATTGGTTTTTCAACCAAGCAGGCGACTCCAGCTCTTAACAAGGGTGCAGCGCAAGGTTGATGAAGCACAGTTGGCACCGCAATGACTGCGAAATCCAACTCCTTCTCGATGCCCTCCAAATCGGTTTGCCAGTGCGTGCCTTCCTTTTCGGCGATGGAGCGACCTTGCTCTTCATCGCGATCAATCACCGCCACCAGGTCGATGTCATCCATGCTGGCCAAGATGCGCGCATGATGACGTCCGAGATGCCCAACACCGACGACGGCGGCCTTCAGTTTCTGCTTAGCCATAATCTGGTCTAAGCGCGGACATCGCCCGAAGAGCGACGCAGTGATTCGCGGTAGCGACCTTGGAATCCACGTTCCATGTCACGCAGGAAAGAAATTAGGCGTTTCGTCTCGGGTTGCAGATTTTTCTCCGCTTCCATTTCCTGGATCGCAAGCAAGGTTGGTGCTTCATCTGCAATCAGGCGACGGAATGCGTCGCGCAATTCTGAGATGGCTTCACGAGAAACTTCCTTACGACGCAAACCAATCGAGTTGACTCCACGCGCACGTGCCGGTGCTCCTTCCGAAATCATATAGGGCGGGGTGTCTTGCACCACGCGTGCAGTACCACCCACCATGGCCATGGTTCCAATGGTGACAAAGTGATTCACAGCAACGCCACCAGAAACAATTGCGCCAGATTCAATGCGCACGTGGCCGGCCAACAAAACGTTATTGCCAATGATGATTTCATCTTCAATCACACAATCATGCGCCACATGTGCGCATGCCATAATCAAGTTGCGGTCGCCTAAGCTGGTCACCCAAGAACCGGCCGCGGTGCCGATATTAATGGTGACGAATTCGCGCACGACGTTGCCATCGCCAATCACCAACGCCGATTCTTCGCCAGCATATTTCAGGTCTTGCGGCAATCCTCCAATGGCACATTGGCCAACGAAGTGATTGTCTTTACCAATGGTGGTCCGGCCTTGAATGGTTACGTGTGGCCCCAAACGAGTTCCGGAAGCAATCCGCACGCGGCTACCCACGTAACTGAATGGGCCAACTACGACATCTGGGTCGAGTTCGGCGCCGGGTGCAACGAAAGAAGTTTCGTGAATCGAGGTCATGAGGAAGACACCATGGCAAAGGAAAGGATCGCTTCAGATACCACGCGCAATCCAACTTTGCCTTGCGCTTTGATGGTTGCGCGGTTGCGACTCATGCGCAGCGTTTCCACTTCTAAACGCAGTTGATCGCCGGGCACGACACCCCCACGGAAACGAACTTTATCGATGGCCGCAAGCACCACCAACTTGCCCGTGTGCTCCATTTTGCGCTGGAGCAAGAATCCCGATAGCTGCGCTAAGGCTTCAAGCTGAAGCACTCCTGGCATGAGCGGTTGATCGGGAAAGTGACCATTAAAGAATGGCTCGTTAATGGTGACGTTTTTCACCCCCACTGCCCGACGCCATCCTTCTACCTTCAACACGCGGTCGACGAGCAAGAAGGGATAACGGTGCGGCAGCAGACGCATGATTTCAGTGATGCTGTAACCGTCGGCCATGCCAGGGTCAGCGATTTCTTTCGCTTCAAACTGACCGCGGATGTGCTTAGCCATCGCTTGGTTTAATCCGTGGCCACTTTGCACCGCAACAATGTCGGCATGCAGGTCGGCTCCAATCAAGGCAAGGTCACCAATCAAGTCCAAAATCTTGTGGCGGGTTGGCTCTAACGCTATGCGCATGTCTGGCGCTTCTTCTCCACCCAACAGCAGAGTGTTATCCGCAGTGGCCCCTTTGCCTAAACCGGCTGAAAGCAGCGCTTCCACTTCTTCGGCGCGCACGAAAGTACGCGCACTTGCGATTTCTTTTTTGTAATCGCCGGTGGCTGAATCAAAGACCACGGGGCTGCTATCCACGCCATCTGGATAAGACGGAATGTAGCGAATCCGTAAGCCCTCACCGGAAGGTGGCAAGATGACTAGCTCTGCTTCTCCTTCGCGGATGACGTGAGGTTCATCGACCGTAAAACGCAAACGCTCGCGCTTCTGCTCAACGATGCCAGCACCTTCGAGCATTTCCACGTAGGGCATCGAGGATCCGTCAGTGCCCGGCATCTCGTCGGCGGAAACCGTCACGATGAGATTGTCCACGCCTAGTCCGGCACAGGCGGATAGCAAATGTTCCACCATGCCGACATCGCAGCCAGCTTCGCGCAATACGGTGCGCCGTTGCGACATGGCTAAATGACCAGCGAGAGCAGGAATGTCCGCTGGATCTGGGCGATCGCCACGGCGAAAGATGACACCGGTCCCTGCAGGTGCAGGTTCAATCTGTACTTGAACCGTTTCGCCAGAATGAAGAGCGACGCCCTCCATGGTGGCGGAACGTTTAAGGGTGCGTTCCTTGCGAGTCATCAGATTGCAGCCTACTACTTTTGACGGACGATTTGAAGAATCTCGTCGGTGACGTCGTAGTTTGGGTTTCTCCACATGACCCAGCGACTGTTCATGTCGTTGAGAACATCGTTTGCGCTGACGTTTTCACCCAATGGTGGAACCGTATTGGGTGCCATCAAGATAGAACTGTAGCCTTCGCGTGAACCAAGTTCTTGGGTGGCTTCATGAATCATACGCATAGCTCTTTCCAATGCTGCGGTCTGTTCCGCCCCCAAACTCTGGCTAGCCCACTCTGCACGGGCGCGCAAAGTCTCTTCACCTAATTTAATTTGAAAACTTGCTTCGCGGAAGGAATCGCTTGTCGGGTCCAACATTTTGAGGTCTAACTTGGCGTCCTCCAAGCCAACCCGCTGCTGCGTGAACGATTCAAACTGCGCCTTAAACTTAGCCTGAATCACTTCGCCTTGTTGCTGCAGGGATTCCCACTCGACTAGGACTCGCTGCACGTCGACGTAACGCACGCCTTCCATAGGATCGGCAGCAGTGCGATCGGCAAACACTGAGCCAGCAAGGGCTACGAGAAGAAAAAGAATGATTGCTGTTTGACGCATCGTATTAGAAGTTTCCGATTGTGAAGGAGAAGACGCGGGTGTCGTCGCCATCTTCACTGGCCAGTGGCCAGGCAAAGTCGAGCGACAAAGGCGCGGTAGGAAGTGCAGCGAAACGCATACGTAGTGCGAGACCGCCAGAAACGCGAGTTGAAATCAAGTTTCCAAAGTCTGGGCCGATGGAACCGGCGTCAATGAACAAGCCACCGCGCACCATTTCAAACTCTTCGACCAAGCCGCGTTGACGGTTCGAGACGATTGGGAAGCGCAGTTCGGCGCTTGCATCCCAGGAGACATCGCCACCGGTTGCGAAACCGCTGCCATCTTCACCAATGCCACGGAAGTTGAATCCGCGCACACTSCTTTGACCACCTAGGTAGAACTTTTCAGGGTAAGGCAGGTTGCCCAGCTCACTGGAAACCCATGCTTTACGCACGCGGCCAGAAACCCCAAAGGTCCATGGGCGTCCGAGAGAATCTTCCCAAACAGGGAAGTAGTTTTCAGTACGCAGGGTGGCCTTCAGATAATCCCAATCGCCGCCCATAAAGCGACCACTTTGATTCAAGAAGACTGCGTAGTTCAGGCCGTCGACCGGAGAAAACGGATCCTCAACCGTGTTGTAACGCGCGCCAACGGTGAAGGTATTCAGGCGGTTGTCGCCAGCGAAATCCAACAAGTCTGCGGGCGCACCAGGGTCGATGTCGTCGATCGTCACTTTCTGAGTTTCCGGACCTGCAAAGACCGTGAAGTAACGGCCAAAGCGACGTCCAAGGGTGAATCCGACTTGAGTGCGCTCTTCATCGTGAGTGGAGAACAAGCGCAGGTTTTTACGACCGGTAACATTCAAGCTCAAACGATTTAGGTGTTCACCCAAAAGGTCTGGCTCGGTAAAGGAAATCGCATAGGACGAAAATACCGTTCCAGGGCGCAGCGAGATGCTCAAGCTTTGACCAGCACCGGTAAATGCGGTTCCATTCCAAATCTCTGCCAAGCTGCTGCCAAAAGAGGATGGCGTATCGGTGATGTCGAAGTTGGTTTTGGTCAGGTCAATCAACAGCGCTGGACCATTGTCAGAGTTCCACGAACCACCAAAACGCAAGCGGTTGTTGGAACCAACGTCCTTCACCTCGAACACCAAGTCCAGCAACTCAGGATCGCCGATGTCTTGCCAAAACCAGTTCACATAGGGCTGACGGTTCTCATCACGGAAGTAACCGAGTCCACTGAGGCGGCGGTAAGAACGCACCGCATCTTCCTCGGTGACCAGGTCGCCCGGCTCAGCTTGAATGTCGCGGCGAATCACGCGATCTTGAGTACGACGATTGCCACGAATGACGACATCNCKCRWWNGGCGKKGCKKYSCWTMYASRRYARSGRMRWYTRMNAKCSRMYRMKKKCWSWKMYNCATMKNTGNGGNAATMMRMNGAKGRTCCGGGAGCAGAGCCGCCAACCGAAAGGAAAGATCCTTTACTGCCAGGGTTACGGTGGACGCGGGCGGAACTCGGATATCCCTTTCCGCTGTAATGCTTCTGCAAGTGAATCCGGTCGCGATCGATGCGTGCTTTCTCGAATGGGTCACCGGGTTTCAGCTCCAACAAAGTGGTCAACTCATCTTGGCTAAACCGCAGTTGGTTGCCGTCGCCAGAACGAATTTCAATACTGCGTACCGTGTAAACCGGACCTTCCACAATGGTGTAAGTCACGATGGCATCGCTCTGGTCGGAGCCATCAAATTGCACATCACTGGAAACCTGGACTTCGAGGAATCCATAATCACGGTAAAGGGTAGCGATGGCATTGGCATCTTCTTGAATCTGCATTGGGTTATAGGAAGCACCGCCAAAGATGCCGCCGGTAGAGCCCTGCAGGTTTTCATAAATGTCCAAACCCGGGGTGAACCATACGCCACCGGTAATCGCATCGTTACCTACGAAGTTCACCTCTTCAATGGTGACTTCTGGGCCTTCCACAATGTGAAAAACCATTTCGTCTTCAGCGCCTTGCTCGGGAGTGACGGTTACGTGCGCATACCCCTCTTGGTGATAGCGGTCGAGCAAACGCTTACGAATGACTTCGACCGAACTGGAGTCCATGGACTGTCCAAAAAGGCCGCCCCACAACTCCAACTCGGACCGATCGAATTCAAGGTTGCCGACAAAAGCGGCACGTCGCCATGTACTCAGTGGGGTGACGTGGAAAACCAAAATTACCGAGTTCGCATTTGAGCCAGGCTGTTCTTCAATACTGTCCACGCGCACCCGCTTGTATTTCCACAACCACTGTTGGCTGCGGGTCARGCCRGTTTGGTTGAGTGGAGCTCCAACCTGTTGTTGAATCGAACCRATAATYTCAGCTTCRCGACCGGGAGCACCTTSCACAAGAATCTGCTCAACAATCGTTTCCTGCTGCGYCAGCTCGGCGGCAAGAAGAGTAAAGGTGCCCACGCWATAAACGAGGACCGTAAAAAGAATCWGGATGAGGATGCGGGGCATTACTCGAATGCTGGTGCAGCCGGMGCTGCGGGTACGCCTTCAGCGGCTTGAACAAAGTTCTCAAAGCGCATGTATTTCTTAGTGAAGCGCAAACTAAATTCACCGGTAGAACCATGACGGTTCTTAGCGATGGAAATACTGGCTTTGTCGCGGTTGTCGTCRGTCTCTTCGTAGTAGTCTTCGCGCATCAACAGCATCACCATGTCGGCGTCCTGCTCGATGGCACCCGATTCACGCAAGTCCGAYAACATGGGTTTGTGATCGGAACGCTCYTCCGCTTTACGGTTGAGCTGGGCAAGAGCCAAAACCGGGAYTTTCAAGTCACGGGCAATGGAYTTCAAGGTACGCGAGATGAGGGAAATCTCGTTTTGTCGACTCTCTGCTTTTGCGCCAAGCAACTGCAAGTAGTCAACGATGATGAGATCCAAATTGCCGTCRCGCTTTAGGCGACGCGCTTTGGCTCGAATCTGTGCCAAGCTTGGCTGTGAGCTATCGTCGATGAAAATCTTTGCGTTCCGAAAGGCACTACCCGCATGGGTTAGGCGCCGTCGATCTTCAGCAGTCAAACGCCCACGACGCAGACTGTCGTGTGGAATACGCGCATGTGAGGACAGCAAACGCGTGATGAGTTGGTCGCCCGGCATTTCCAAGGAAAACATGAGAACCGCGCGCTTGGCTTTCAGCGCGACTCGCTCCAAAATATTTAACGCAAATGCCGTCTTACCCATTCCGGGACGCGCTGCAAGCACCATCAAGTCACCTGGGCGAAAACCCTGTTTTTCATCCAGGTCGATGTAAGAAGTTTGCAATCCTTGAGGGTCGCCGTCGGGGCTCAACAAACGATCTAAGTTGCGGTCAACTAACTCACGTGCGGTGATCATCTCGTTGCCGACCAAACGATCTCCCACACGGAACACGGTTTTCTCCGCTTCGCTAACTAGGTCATCGACATCTTCCACCGTTTCGTCGTAAACGCTGCGTTGAATGGTGTCGGCGGCGGCAATCAAACCGCGGCGCACGGACAAGTCGCGCACGATGCGAATGTGATTTTCCAGAAACGCAATCGACGGTACCGCCGACATGAGTTCTTTCAGAAAACCAGGGCCACCCAGTTCATCCGTTTTCTTAACCCGCTCTTGCTCATGTGCGACCGAAACGGCATCGCAATGGCCTGGGCTGCGTTGCTCCATAGCTTCCAAAAGCTGGAACAAGTCACGATGGCGTGGGTTGTAAAAATCATCGACCTTTACGTGCGCCGCGACTTCCGGAAAGCAACGCGGGTCACGCAGAATACTGCCCAAGACACACATTTCTGTGTCGAGGTCGAAAGGCAGTTTCTCGGGGAGGCCGGTGGCTGACATGGCCCCTCAGGATACAGGCGCAGACGGACCGAGACAGGTGCGTCTCGGTCCGTCTGTAAATGCCTGATTAAGCTTCTGCAGGTGCCTCAGCACCTTCATCAGCAGATTCATCAACAGACTCTTCGCCTTCTTCACCCTCGCCCTCAGACTTAGGTTCTTCCTTGGCAACGACCCAAACCTTTACCGAAGCATTGAGCTCGGAATGGACGTGGATAGGTACCTCGAATTCGCCAACCACGCGGATGGGCTCTGCAAGACGAACATGTGCTTCTGGAATCTCAATTCCAGCGGCAGCAATCTCCTCAGAGATACGCTTGGCGGTGACTGCACCATAAAGGTGGCCAGCTGCCGAGACGTTCTCGATGAAGTTCAATTCCACCGCACCTAGGCGCTTAGCCAAGGCTTCCATGTCCTTCAACATGTCAGCACGCACGCTTTCTGCCTCTAGCTTCTTCTTCTCGATACGACGCATGGCATCTTCCGAGAAAGTGTAAGCCAGATTCATTGGAATCAGGTTGTTACGAGCGAACCCCGATGCGACCTCAATGACGTCGCCGGTGTTCCCGAGGACCGGGTGGTCCACACGCAAAATGAGCTTGATCTTCATGGCCTTAAGAAACGTAAGGGATGAGGGACATGAGGCGTGCGTACTTAATCGCGCGCTTCAGACGACGCTGCTCACGACCAGAAAGGCCAGTGCGCTTTGCTGGGTGAATATGGCCTTGTGCGGTCATGAAGACCTGCAACTCTTCGATATCTTTGTAATCGAAGGTACGGTTTTTCTTATCACTAGCCATCGGTCTTCACCTCCGCGGTCTTTTYAGGGGAAGCTTCTTTCTTGGTGGAAGCTTCTTTTTTGTCAGAAGACTCTTTCTTATCGGAATCAGAGCCTTCAGCCTTCTTCTCTCCTTTGGACTTGTCGTCCGCAGCCTGCTCTTCTTCTGGCTCCTCGTAAGGCTCCTCGAAATCTGGCTCGATGACTTCTTCTGGGATGACCAGAGCAGAATCGTCCATTTTCTCGATACCGAAGGCGAGTTCCTCTTCAGGAATCCCGTCCTGCTGCAGGAACATGCAACGGAATGCTGGGCCGAGCAGGTAAAGCTCGCGCTTCACTTCGTTCACCGAATCGCCGGAGCCTTCCAACCAACCCAAAAGGTAGGTGGCGCGCTTGCGCTTTCCAATGGTGTAGGCGAGTTGACGCTCACCCCAAAGGCGCAGTACTTTGACCTCGAGGCCGTGCTTTTCGAGCGTGGTCTGAATCCAGTCCTTCGCTGCGTTGAAACCCTTGCGGACCTCCTCGTTATCGAGCAGGAACATCGCTTGGTAGATGTGTTTGTGTTCAGTCATGATGCCATTCCGGTCCTACCGGTTTATTCCGCCTGTGGCTTACGGCGGTTGTAACGGGCTTGAAGATCCTCAAGTGGAATCTCCTTCACCCAGTCCTCGACTGCCCAAGAAGCCGTCATCAAAGTTTCTTCGATGATGGGCTCTTCAGCYTTCGAGAAGGTGTCGAGTACGAAGTCCACCGAGTTGTTGCCAGGGTTTCCAACACCTATGCGAAGGCGCGGGTATTCCTGACCACCGAGCACATCTTCAATCGATGCAAGCCCGTTGTGCCCTCCGGTGGAGCCTTGCGCACGAATGCGCATGCCGCCGAGTGGCAAGTGGAAATCGTCRGTGACGAMAAAGATCGAGGTGGMCTCTTCCAACCYATAGTGGAGCCATGTTTGACGTAAGGCCACACCACTTCGATTCATGAAGGTGAGCGGCTTAACCAGAGTGCACCGAAAKTTCGGTATCTCTGCAAGCATGGCGTGCTTATCGGTTTYCCARKMRACYTGRAAACGAGMAGCACAGAGATCGAGAGCRTYGAAKCCGACGTTATGTCGGGTGGAGTTGTAATCCACACCGGGGTTGCCGAGTCCRAAGACTAGACGCCATGGRTTSGAGACRGGSTCWTCCYCCTCTTGGCGGCCAGGAATCATAGGGCTGCGGTCAAATTCCGGCAATCAGGCTCTGACTAAAGATTACTCGTCGTCAGACTCGTAGCCTTTGTCACCGAAATGGGTGGCGCGAGCAACGGCGAGAGCTCCATCTGCGTCGCGGATGAAGTCGATTTGCATGATTTTATCACCCATRGGGTCGAACTGGACCTCTTGGATGGCAGCCTTTTCGGCGCCTCCATCAAGGGCGAGATCGTAGCTACGGGCGCTAATGCGAACCGCGCCATCGAACTCAGCAGCGTCGACGCTGAACTGAACGGTAGGCTGACCGCTACCAACCAAAGTGGCTGGGTAACGACCGGAMGTGCGYAATTGGGAGGCTTGCTTGCCACCGAAATCGGTGCGAGCAGCGGTCTTCAAGCTGAAGGTATCCATCGATTTGTGCCTAAWTCAGGCTTTCTTTACTTCGTTAAACAGGGCGCTGACCGACTCTTCTCGGTGAATCCGAGTAATGGCACGGGCCAACAATGGCGCTATCGAAACCACTTTAAGGTTGTCGGGAAGCTCACCACGGWGGGCTATTGTATTAGAAACCAGCACCTTTTCGGCCACACAATTCTGCAACCTTTCRATTGCRGGTCCACACAGCACYGCATGGGTTGCGGCAATGACCACWCGTTGGGCTCCTTTGGCCTTCAGAATGCGTGCAGCCTCGGTAATCGTGCCTGCRGTGGARATCATGTCGTCGGTGAKGAGGACATTGCAGCCATCGACATCGCCGATKACRTTCTCCATGACKACTTTYTCRCCAGAAATACGCCGTTTATCGACGATGGCGAGCGGTACACCCAGGGATTTCGCCCAAGCCCGCGCCAGTTTGACGCCACCAACGTCCGGCGAACAAACCACCAGATTGTCTAAATCCATGGCGAGAACTTCATCTTCAAGCGGCCTACGTGCCCACAGATGATCCACTGGGATATCGAAGAAGCCCTGGATCTGCTGCGCATGCAAGTCGATGGTCAAAACACGGTCGACGCCAGAGGTCACCAAGATGTTGGCCATGACCTTTGCCGAAATCGGCACCCGCCCTTCATCCTTACGATCTTTGCGCGCATAACCGAAGTAGGGAATGACGGCAGTAATGCGGCCGGCCGAAGCACGCCGCAAGGTGTCCACAATCAACAACAGCTCGACGATGTTCTCGTTTACCGGAGGGCCGGTGGGTTGCWYKMTGAWGWNNCAWCKKWRNNGYKSWTRKCTTYNTSCANGCTTGATGTCAATTTCGCCATCGGGAAAACGTCCTATGGAAGCGGCGGTCAACGCGACATCGAGGCAACCTGCAATTTCAGCAGCGAGTTCGGGGTGGGCACTGCCGCTGATTAGTTTCAGCCGGGARTCCTTGTAGCTCATTTCAAGACTTAGAAGTAGGGAAGGGCTTTGCGGGAACTCCAATCACAGTGGTGCCATCCGGCACATCGTGGTTGGAAGTGACAACGGATCCAGCTCCGGTGGTGGCATCGTCGCCCACCTTCACCGGCGCGACCAAAACCGTACCGGAGCCAATGAAGGCGCGTTCTCCGATCACCGTTTGATGCTTATTCTTTCCGTCGTAATTTGCGGTGATGGTTCCGCAACCGATATTTGCTTTCGCGCCAATGGTGACGTCGCCTAGATAAGAGAGATGCTTCGCCTTCGCGCCAGGRCCAAGRTGKGCGTTCTTRGTTTCSACAAAATCGCCAATYACCGAGCCRTCGTCCATGCGTGTRCCKGGGCGTAAATAKGCAAATGGGCCCACSGAACAGCCTTTGCCGATRRAWACGCCGCGTTTAATCACGCAAAATGGCWAGATGCGAGAGCCGGGTCCAATCTCCACGCCAGTTTCAATATGAGTGCTGGATGGATCGTCAACAATCACCCCATTGCTCATGTGYTCACTGAGCACTCGCTCGCGCATGAGCAAGTTGGCCTGTGCGAATTCATGCAGATCGTTGATTCCCATGGTYTGCTCCCAATCYTCTTCCARGCAAACCGTGGCGCCGGTGGTGGCTTTCAAAACTTTGACGGCAGCGTCGGTRAGGTAGATTTCACCTTGCGCRTTATCCGAACCGACACCAGCCAAGGCGACGCGCRGTGCTTTTAAATCGAGCACAAAAACACCGGAGTTGATTTCTTCGATTTCCTGTTGCKKGTCGTTGGCATCGGCTWGTTCCACGATRCCAAGCAGAGCACCTTCCTTATCGCGCTCAATGCGACCAAGTCCAAACGGGTCCGGAACCACAGCCGTCAACATGGCATTGCCTTGCTCGACCAGAAGTTCCAAGGTGTCGGCTTGAAGCAACGGCGTGTCACCACACAAGACTAACAAGCGGCCGTCATCCGGCAGCACTTCTAGAGCGCAAGACACGGCATCGCCAGTGCCACGCGCGACTTCTTGAATGACTACCTGCCAGTCATCGTGCTTGGCTTTGTGCAACCATTTTTCAATCGGGTCGCGGTGCTTCGGTCCTAAAACCAGCACGCGTGAGGCGACTTCCAAACCTTCGACCGCAGCAAAAATATGC
The DNA here is from genome assembly GCA_002746235.1 of Planctomycetota bacterium. Lineage (GTDB taxonomy): Bacteria > Planctomycetota > UBA1135 > UBA1135 > UBA1135. The sequence continues at coordinate 75,801 of NVWJ01000011.1, read as the reverse complement.
TCCAACAGCGGGCGTCCGCTGAGTTCGAGTAGGGCTTTGGGGCCACCGGTGCCGAGACGGGAAGATTCACCGCCGGCGAGGATGAGGACATGCAGAGAAGATGCCATGACGCGCCGCAAAGTATATCCCCTTGCAACCCCTTACACTGTGCCCTGACCGACCGAAACCGGCTGTGGATTCTCGCTTCCTCTTCACTCTACCTGGGGTACCCCGCCTCAGCTTGTCGACCCTCATGGGAAGGCTCGCGCGTGCCCGAATTCCCCGTCGTTTGCGACCCTCCTTATGGACTTTTGTGGCCAAACGCCTAGGGATTGACGCAGCTACAGTCCCTGGGTATTTGAGCGATTACCCGGACTTCCTGACCCTTTTCACTCGCCCTCTGCTACCCGACTCGCGTCCGTTGCCAGAATCCTCCTGCTGGCTATCCCCGGCTGATGGCCGCCTGGTCGCTCATTCCACGGTCACTGCCGAGGGCAGTTGGGTCATCAAGGGCACGCCCTATTCCACTGCCGAGCTGCTCCCAGACGGGGAGCTCAATGGCCTGCTCGGGTATCAGGCGCTGCAAATCTACCTTTCGCCGAAGGATTACCACCGCTTCCATGCGCCATGCGATCTGCAAATCCTCAGCGCCGTGGTCGAGCCCGGGGACTTACAACCGGTGGATCCAAGTCTGACTCGCCGTTCCATGCGTGTGCTGGTCACCAACCGCCGCATCCTTCTCCATTGCCGGAATTCCGATGGCACCCCCTTCGCTCTTCTTTATGTAGGAGCGTTGAATGTTGGCGGCATGTCTTTTCCATTCGACACAACTCTTGGACAAGGACCCTGGGTGCGTACTTCCCGCACCTACGACCCGCCGCATCTTCTCGCCGCGGGAGAGGAAATGGGTCGCTTCGAATTCGGTTCGACGGTGGTGGTTTTCGCTCCTCCCGAATTGCGCTCCTTGACCGAGCTCGATGGCCAGACTTTGGCGCGCACTCCTTTGCTCGCGAATCCTCAAGGCCCCGAAACCACCCCTGACACCTCTTCTGCATGAGTCAACGCCTCCCCCATTTCTTTCGTATTATTGCTGCCCTTGACCAAGGACATGAGCAGAACTTTGTGAAAGCGGCGGAGGTCTTTGTGGACGGTCAGGACAGTCAGCGCGTGGTGCTGCATGACTTACTGCGGGTTTGCCATTTATTTTTCGGTTTCCCGCGCATCGTTCGCGCCTTAACTCTCCTCTCCCAACAACTCGGCATGCCTGCGTCACCCAGTCAAGTCGAGATTGCTGCGGACCCGTTGGCGCACGGTGAAGATTTATTCCGCGAAGTCTATGGGCGCGATGCTGACCCCGTGTTAACTCACCTAGAACGAGTCGATCCTCAATTCCGCGCGTGGGTTTTGCGTCATGCTTATGGCACAACCTTCGCCACCACTTGTCTGAGTTTGGCAGAACGCGAACGCTTAAGCGTGATGGCCTTAGTCGCTACGGGTTGTTGGCAGCAAGCGCGTTCCCACATGCGTGCTTGTTTGCGCCATGGCGTGAGTCTTGAGGACTTACTTCAGGATTTGGTTTCAGTCGAGTGGCTCAACCAGGAACAACGTGATTTAGCCACCACCTGTCTTCACGCCGAGGCCGAACTCGGATGAAGCATGCACGGTCGTTCCGGCAACTGGTCCTGACCCAGTTCCTGACCGTATTTAACGACAATCTGTTTAAGCAAACCGTTCTCCTTTTGGCGATTGCGCTGCAGGGAGAGAGTGGAAATGGCCAGTCGATGGCCCAAGCACTTTTTTCGCTTCCGTTTATTTTGTTCGCAGTAGTTGCTGGAGACTGCGCCGATCGTTTCCCTAAACGCGACGTCATCCTTTGCTGCAAATGGCTGGAAGTCGTAGTCATGTTGCTTGCTGCGGTCGCCTTTGTCAGCGGAAGCTTTTGGGCGGTCCTCACCGTGGTCTTTTTGATGGGAACCCAATCCGCATTTCTTGGACCAGCTAAGTACGGAAGCCTTCCCGAACTCACCACACCTCAAGAACTGCCACGCGCGAACGGTTTATTCCAAGCGACCGTTTTGCTTGGAATCCTTTTTGGAACCGGAGCTGCCGGACATTTGGATGAAGGATCCTTATGGCAGCTCGGCATATTCATGGCTTCGCTGGCGCTGATTGGTTCTTTCATAGCCAAGCGCATGAAACGCCTGCCGTCGGCATCGCCAAACAAGAAGATTCATTTTGATCCCTTCCGCCGCTTGGTTACAGGATTGCAAGATGCGCGCGGGTATGCGGGCTTGCTTCCGGCGCTGATTGGACATGCGGTGTTCTGGTTCTGCGGAAGCCTCATGCTTTTGGCGTGGAATGAATTCCTCGCGGTTCAGGCCGATGGCACCACCACTATTTCCGTCAGCGCCGGCACTTGGTCCTTAGGCCTTGCTGGATTAAGCCTGTTCATGGCCGCCGGGGCAGTATTTGCCGGCATTGGCTTACGCGCTTCTATTCCCCGCTGGATGCCAGTCCTCGGGGCATGGGGCATGGCAGCAGGATTCCTCGCAGCAGGCTTGGTGACTCCAACACCATGGACCCTCTTTTTCTGCATCGGCGGTGCCAGTTTCTTCTCTGGCTTCTACCTCATCCCGCTACGCACTCTGATGCAAACCCTGCCACCGCACGCGGGCATTGGGGCGGTACTTGGAACCGGACAGATGCTCGACTTCCTGCTGATTTTCCTCGCTGCATTAGGCCGCCCATCCTTGCGAAAAATTGGAGTTGGACCGCAAGAACTTCTAATCTTGTTGGCCGTGGTGCTTGGCATTGCTGGTTTATGGTTAAAACGCAGCCTGCCCCAGACTACCGACCTTAGCGCGGCAGAAAGCGCAAGCTAACTTTGTCGAAGGTAAAACCTTCGCTGCACACGGCAAGGAACCGCGCCCTACGTGTCGATGTCGGTTGCCAAGGACTCACGTGGATTCCATCGAGGCGCAACTGTTGGCCATCCCAATCTAAGACTTGCATACCTAAGCCCGGAGTGATGCCGAAGCCAGCGAATCGTCGGCCGGATACGCTGAGTTGCGCCGGAGCCTTGCCGGTTTTCGTGAGCAAGATGTCATCCAGCCAAAGCAAACGCGAAGGTGCGGTTTCATGCGGCGCGACTTGCCACACCATGCGCCAAGAGCTGAGTTGCCAACCACGAAGTTCTTGACGCAAGTCCAAGTTCCAAGAGCCATTGACCGCAAGATCGTTCAAATCTAAAACCACGGACAATCCCTGCTGGGTGACTGTGGCCTCAGGAAGRCGCGACCGCAGGGCTTCGAKGAGTTGACTCTGTGGACCACTCGTCAAACTCTGCACTGGATYGGCGCCGGAGTTRAGCAGGCTTTCCTGCACCAARCGGTTAKCGGAAGCGCCGCCGAGSRCACGCTCCAACTCCCATTGTTCGGACCAAGACTGCGGTTCCCACTCGGCMAGGACATCGATGTCTGCAATCGGGCGCATGACCGCCAAAGCTTGAATTAARTTGTCTTGGCACCAMAGCAACTGCGCTTCCAACCACGGCTCCGCACGTCCGAGTAACCAAGCCACTGCGAAATYTGCGTCGAGGTCGAGCAGGTTGACGTCGACCTGRGTTTGACCKCKGTAATCGACTGCGAATCCGGTRCCGCTTGATTTCGCGATGAGTCGTCCCTGCAACTCGACGCCGGAGTGAAGCAGCRATTCCACATTCTGCCCAGCCTTCTCGCGGAACCGAGTTTGCAGGCGWCGATCGAGCGCCAACAACTCTTCGATGCGGGCTAAATCCGCGCGCGCCTCCTCACTGTGCAAAAACACCACAGGGTCYAAGCGATTCCATCGACGCCGCGCTTCTTCAAAAGATCCGGCATGCAATAACTGCCCGGTGTTTTGRCGYACKGCAGAAACTGTGCGTAARGCTTTTTGAATCCGCGCCTGCTCGGCATCGTTYTCTAAYAACACCTGAGTCATTTGCAAGCGCCCYACYGGRTCGGGCGAACCGGGGTACAAAGGCAGATCCGCCATGCGTAATCCCGCGCGTCGCCATTGATCGAGCACGCTWRCCGCCCAAAGATCACCCTGAAAATCGCCGCGTTGGATTGCGTCTTGGGCATAAGTGGTTTGACTGGAGAGTAAATCGAAGGCGCGCCCGGCAGCTTTTTCCGCGGCAGCAGTGACTTCCGTTCGTGCGTTGCGCACCCAGGCGAGGCGCAATTCTAAAAATCCAAGAGGGGCATCTAGAGGCACCTTCGCATGCWGCAAACTGTCACATTCAGCCAATGCCTCGCGATATTGGCTAGTCGCCAAAGCAGTGCGGAATCGTTGATCGTATGGCGTATGCCAAGCGCGAAAATAAGTGGCYGCTAAAACTTCCGGGWAGGCGACATTTTCCGCTGTGGAAGGGGCRTCAAGGATATTTGYCGGGATATCTTCTGGATCACTGAACTCTTGCGCAAGAGGGTCCRATTCCGCAACCGGAGTGGTGTCGGTGAGGTTCCACGGCTCCAGCCAAAGCATGAGGCCTAACAAAACCACAGCACCACCACTCATCGACAGAGTGCGTAGTTGACGTCGCCGCCGATAACGTGTGAGTAGGCGCGGTGCRTAACCGAGCAAGACTCTTCCCAWATCCGAACCRAAATCGCGTGCTCTTGGGTAACGCCGTTCGGGATCCTTGGCCATGGCGGTCAACACCACCTTGGCAAAAGCAGGTGGCACGGTGTCTGGTAAATCTTCCGGGGCCTCGTGCAAGACTCGGTGAATGACCTCTCCAACTCCAGAACCCAAAAACGGCGGCTTGCCAGAAAGGGTGTGAAACAACGTTGCCCCTAGGGAGTAAATATCGGCCTGCTCATCGACTCGTGAGGGATCCCGGGCTTGTTCGGGACTCATGTAAGCCGGCGATCCTAAAGCAGCACCTTGCCGGGTCATGGTGGGGTCTTCTTCACGACGCACCAAACCAAGATCAGCGAGGATGGCACCCTTTTGCGTATCTATCAAAACATTGTGCGGCTTCACATCGCGATGGATCGCACCGTGCTTGTGCATATATTGCAAGGCCCGGGCTATTTGCACTCCGTAACGTGCAGCCTGCTCCCATCCCAAGGGGCCTTCGCGTAATCGTTCACGCAAAGAAAGTCCATCCACAAACTCCAACAAAAGCGCCGGCCGACCTTCTACTTCTGGCGAGCCATAACTGTGCACCAAGTTTGGGTGATCAAATTCCTGCAGCAACTGGCCTTCGCGTCGCCAGCGTTCCAAAATACGCTTGTCTTTCGCAACACTAGGGCGCAGAACTTTCAACGCATATTGCTTGCCTTGATCGTCTTCCACTAAGAACACCAAACTCAAAGGGGAGTCCCCGAGACGCCGGATATGACGCAAGTTCTGCGGCAGACGCGGCTCAATCGCAGCGGAATCACCGCTGGCTGGGGTGGACCCTGGTTTAGTCAGTGGAATCCCCCTCAAGGTCATCGGCCTTTTCTAGAAGACCGTACTTCTCAATTTTACGCAATAGCGCGAAACGGGTGATGCCAAGCATTTTTGCCGCACGCGAGCGATTTCCCGGCTCCTTGGCGATGGCCGCTTCAATGGCGCTCACTTCCAGCGCACGTACGCGGTCGGGAAGTGGAAAATCGGGACCTGGGTCGCCCACACTGTCGCCATCGTTCTCTTGAATTCCTTGTGACAATTCCTCAAACGAAACATCGCCTTCGCCCAACAAGGTTAGTCGGCGCATTTCGTTGCGCAACTCGCGCACATTGCCGGGCCAATTGTAGGCTTCTAATCCCTTTTTGGATGCCGGATCCAAAACACGTGGTTCCTTGCCAACGTCTGCCGCTTCAAGCGAAAGGAAATATTCCGCAAGCAGCACAATATCGTCGGCGCGCTCACGCAAAGCTGGCAACCGTAAACCAATAACCTTTAGACGGTAATAAAGGTCTTCGCGAAACTTGCCTTCCTTCACTGCAGCCTGCAGATCCACGTTGGTGGCGGCAATCACGCGCACATTCACATGGCGCACTTCATTGCTGCCAACCGGGCGTATTTCGCCTTCCTGCAAAACACGCAGCAATCGTTGTTGCATAGCCGGCGACATTTCACCGACTTCATCCAAAAACATGGTGCCGCCATCGGCTTCTTCGAAACGTCCCTTGCGGTCACGCGTGGCCCCAGTGAATGCACCCTTAACGTGGCCAAAAAGCTCCGATTCCAACAGTGTGTCAGGTAGGGCACCGCAATTCTCGACCACAAARGGRCGGTCGGCTAAGCGGCTGTGAAAATGCAAGGCGCGAGCGACTAACTCCTTGCCGGTACCGCTTTCYCCCTCCACCACCACAGAGGCATCGCTTTCAAGAATGCGCTCCATTTGGCCATAGAGCTTCTGCATGGCATTGGACGTTCCAACCAAGCCGGCGAATCCTGGTCCCCCCGAGGTTTCGATCGGGTTCGCTTGCTCTGGCGCTGTGCGTTTGCCCAACTGCCGTTGCAGCCGCGTGTTTTTGCGCTTCAAYTTCCCCATGGCCACACGCTCATGYGCGGCRCCTAAATGSGCTGCTGCCATRCCAGCTAARCCAGCTAAGAGGTCGGCATCGTGGACTTGAAATGCTGCSGTGGTTAAGCGGTGATCGACGGCGAGTAATCCRAGAATGGTTCCGTGATATTGCAAAGGCACSGCAAGCACCGAGCGYAGACCRAGATCGGAAATGCTTTCGACTCCSGCAAAYTCGCCATCGGAAGCGGCGTCTTGAAGAAGAATAGGTTTCTTAGTTTTGAGCGCCTTCTCCAGAAGRGTGCGKGAGAACTTCKTTTCTGGGGCTGGRACYGGCTCGCGCGCAAAGTTCCGCGCCAAAGCCAAACTGGTGCGGCCATCTTCCAGTAGAAACAAGAAACCACGTTCGGYGCGGGTGAGAGTCACCGCGGCATCGACCAGCAAAGCGGCACTGCGCTCAATCCGCTCCTCTTGCTCCAAAGTGCGGCTCACCGCAAGCAAAGTTTGCAGYATGTCCTTCTCGCGCGGAGTCTCTTGGGTTTGCGTGGACTCCATGGAAGCCAAACGATCGGCCAAGCCCCCGGCTATTTTCAGAGTCGTGCTACCAATGCGGATGACATCGGAGGCGGTGATGACCAAGCGCTCCACCTGATCGCCCTCAATCCAAGTGCCGTTGCGGGAATCCAAATCGACTAAGAAAACCTCATTACCGAGACGCTCCAAACGACAATGATGGCGCGAAGCCAGAGGGTCATCGATCCGTATTTCACAGTCTTGACCACGCCCGATGGTGRTCGAATCGCCCTCGACAGTCATAACTTGCTGCAGGTTGTCGCGTTCAAGGTGAATTTCCAGAGGATTCCTCATCGTCTCTAGGATACCCTGCTCCCATGGAGGAATGGTGGAAGGACGGTCTGCCCTTTTCGTGCACGCAATGCGGTAAGTGTTGTCATGGGCGCGGTGAGGTTGCGAATGTATACGTGAACTACGCGGAACGGCAGAAGATGGCCGATTTCCTCGATATCGAGCTGGCCGAGTTCAATCGTTTGTATACCCGCTTAAACGAGGAAGGTCACCGCCTCCTGCGSTTTGTGGAGGGGCACTGTATTTTCCTTGAGGAGTCCGTATGCACCATCCACGAGGCAAAGCCTGTGCAGTGTCGAACCTGGCCCTTCTGGGAGGAACTTCTGGAATCGAAAGATGCTTACCAAAAGCATGTTTTGGACTTTTGCCCCGGCAGCGATGTCGAAACGCCCATCGTCTCTGCAGCCTCTATTCGTGCGCAGATGGAAGAAACGGAAGCCGCGCTGCATGACGACTAATTGGCGGTTGCTTGCTACAATACGCGGTCCATCATGGCCGAGAAACAAAACGAATACGCGCTGCAAGTCATTGGGCTGAACAAGTTCTATGACCGCACCCAGGTCCTCAAAGATGTCACGCTCTCCTTCTTTGCCGGTGCGAAGATTGGAGTGATTGGAGCCAACGGTTCTGGCAAGTCGACCTTGCTGCGTATTTTGGCTGGCGCCGATGATGATTTTGAGGGTACCCGCATTCAAATGTCGGGGCGCACCATTGGCTATGTGTCGCAGGAGCCAAGYTTGGATSCGGACAAGACGGTGAAGGATGTGCTCGAYGATTCGGTCGCCCACATTCACGCCATCACCGATCGCTACAACGAGATTTGTGTGTTGATGGGCGATGCCAGCGGCGACAAGCTGCAGAAACTGTCGGATGAATTCGATCATCTACAAAGCGAAATCGACGCCAACAACATGTGGGAAGTCGACCGYCTTTTGGAAAAAGCAGCCGYGGCTTTGGACCTGCCCCCGATGGATCGCGCCTGTGGWGTTTTAAGTGGTGGTGAAGCACGMCGYGTKGCCTTGTGTAARACMCTSATYGARACTCCMGACATYCTGCTGTTRGAYGAGCCGACCAACCACTTRGATGCGGCAACCACGGCRTGGCTGGARCGTCACCTTGCRGATTACGCAGGCTTGGTGATTGTCATCACGCACGACCGTTATTTCTTGGATAACGTGGTCGARTGGATGCTCGAGGTCGAGCGYGGAAGTTGTCGTCCSTACAARGGCAACTACACCAACTTCTTGGAGGCCAAGGAGAARGAGTTRGACGTYAGCGGRCGTCAGCAGGAGAAGCGYAAGAAGCGTTTGAAGGCRGAGCTCAATTGGGTGCGTCAGAACTCYAAAGCGCGCGGCAATAAGAAYAAGGCACGCATCAAYCGCTACGAGCARTTAGTSGARCAGCAGAAGGATTTGAATCCGGGCACCATTGAYTTGATGATTCCRTCGGGGCCACGMTTAGGCAATAAGGTGATTGACCTAGTCCACGTGAATAAAGCTTAYGGCGACCAGGTYTTGATTAAAGAYTTGACCTTCGAAATGCCTCCCGGCGCCATCATTGGCGTGATTGGGCCAAACGGTGCGGGCAAGACRACTTTAATGAAGATTATCATTGGTGAAGAGCARCCCGATTCCGGYAGCGTCAAGTTCGGMTCYACGATTGAGGCTTGCTTCGTCGACCARCGTCGCGCGGAACTGAGCGAYCAGAACTCGGTGTTCGAAGAAATTACCGACGGCTTAGAGTTCTTGCCATTTGGTAGCGGCGAGATTCAATCGCGCGCTTATGTGTCGCGGTTTAACTTCAAGGGCACCGACCAAGAGCAAAAAGTTGGCACGCTTTCTGGTGGTCAGCGCAACCGCGTGCAGCTGGCGAAAATGCTGCGCGTCGGCGGTAACTTGATCATCCTCGACGAGCCCACCAACGACTTGGACTTACCTACCACTCGGGTGCTAGAAGAAGCGATTGAGCACTATGCCGGTTGCATGATGATTGTGTCTCACGACCGTTACTTCCTTGACCGCATCTGCACGCACATTCTTGCCTTTGAAGGCAAGGGCGATGTCGAGTTCTTCTACGGCAACTACACCGAATACGCGGAATGGTATGTCGAACGTATGGAAGCCGAAGGCAAGAGTGCCGATTCGCAGGCGGGTAAGTACCGCAAGTTGAGTCTTTAGGACTTGAGTGCGGCGAGTAAAGCTTCGCCAGTGACCTGCGGTGAGAACCGTTGGACATTGGCGATGCCAGCACTTCGAGCGGCATCGCGCGCGCTTTGGCTTTGCAGCAATTCCGTAGTAGCTCTGGCCCATGCGGGTGCGTCAGTCGGGCTAAGTAGCTCCGTGGAGCTGCCAAGCACTTCTGGGAGAGAGGAGGTGGCTGCTGCAATCACTGGAGTTCCGCATGCCTGGGCTTCCAAAGGCGGCAAACCAAACCCTTCTAGTAGCGAAGGGAAAAGGAAGACGGCAGCACCGCGGTAGAGCACTGGCAAATCTTCATCGGCCAATCCTTCCATCCAGCGAACTCTGGATTGGATTCCCAGCTGATCCGCTAAGGCTCGCGCTTCTTTACCGGAACGATGCCCACGTCCCACCATCACCAGAGAGTGTTGCGCCTGAAGCTCCTCCGCCAACTCGGCGTAGGCGCGTAGAACCAGCGTCCAGTTTTTATGTGGGCGAAGGGCACCGACATAAAGCAGGTATCCGGGTTCCGGTAGCTCCGCATTCCCTGCAYTCCCKGCAYTCCCKGCACTCCCGGCACTCCCGGCACTCCCGGCACTCCCGGCACTCCCGGCACTCCCGGCACTCCCCACCAATCCAAACTCCGACGACGGATACCAAGGAATGGAAACCAGCGTCGATTGTAAATTTGGAAAGTACTCGGTGAGCTTGGATGACGTCGCAGCGGAAGGAACCGAGATACGCCAAGCCAGTTGGTCGATGTCTTCCACTAGGTGCCGATAACGTCGGGAGCGGCGGAATCGGGCGAACCAGGAACGGCCATCCGGGAGCATCGGGTTGATGTCCTGAATGGTGATCAGATAGCGCGGGTTATCGGTGGCGGCAGGGAGGGTGGGTCCGGGAGTCCACAAGACATCGGCGCCACTATCACCGGAACGCCATTCTGCATACGGCATATCCACCGCCGCCAATGCAGCCCGCATCAAGCGAATCACGCGCGCGTAGGAGGAAAATGGCTGGTCCAGACTACGCACATCCAAAGCCAGCGGGCGACGTCCGCTCATGCGCGGAGTCTAGCAGGTGGGAGAGTCATTCCCCTTCCTTGCGTGACGACCTAGTGGCGTCCAGTGTATTTCCATTCGGAAAATGACTTGCCATCATCCAGGGAGCGGAAACTCACGACATCTTCTGGATATGGATTGTGGGGATCACTTGGGTCTAATGGCGAAAAAGAAAGGACTAATCCTTCGACCTGAGGGTAGGTCACTGCGAAACTTTTCAAGCCCATCAATCTCCCCCTCTGTTCTAGAGTGGAGACATCCTTGAATTTACCACCACGCTCGATGGTTCCCCAGCGTCCCGTACGACCGTCAAAAAGACAGATTTTGTCTTCACCATTGACTCGCAAATAGGAGAGGTCACAAATTCCACCTAACTCACTCACCTCTGCGAATCTCTCCTGCTTCAACAACTGAAGCTTGCCCTGTTGAGATTCAACCTCCACTTCGAACAAAACAGTGCTCCCCTCACGATCCTTACCCCCGACCAAAATGATTTCGCTGCCTGGTCCCATCCACATGAGTGCTGTCGGGGAAAAATCCAATGGAAAGGTTTCAGAGCCAACCCAGCCGTTGGAAAAAGTCACATCCAGAACGTTGCCGTGTTCTTCAAACGGTTTATCGCTCCAAAACTCGAAGGTGATTCCACGTTCTCCACCTGCGCTCTCCATCCCCCATTTCGGCTCTTCAAATACACGATCCCAGAGAAGTTTTCCTGCATCCTCTAGGGACAATTTATGAAAGGACTTACCGCTATCAAGTGATTCTAGACGGAACCAAGCCTGTTCAGGTTCATCCACGCATGCTCCCGGAAGTTGCGGAGAGAAACCGATGCGCAAATCTAGAAGCTCTGAGTAGATTCGAATGAAATGTCGTTTCCCAATCAACTCCAAGCGATGTTGTGGAATTGAGATCTCAGAAAAGGCTAGGCCTCGTTCCACCGTACCCCACTGTCCGAACCGACCATCAAGGACGAAAATCATTTCACTTCCCCGAAAATTGATTGTCCAAATATCGCAAAGGCTACCGAGCTGGCTAACGTCGGCAAACGGTTCCGCACGCCTCAGGACTTTGAAATCCTCCGTGAGTTGAAATTCAAACTCGACTAAAATAGTGGTGCCATCGTTCGCTTGCCCGCCAACTAAAACCATATTGTTTTCATGAGTATGAGCATAAATCGCAGAAGGGATGAAATCCAAAAACACTTTCTCCCAGAGTTTGGTCCTCCCCTCTAGAGAATAAATCACCCAAAGAAACGGACCGGCTTCAGGGTCAAATGGGCTTTCAGCGAAAAATTGATATTCCACTCCGAGGCTCGCTGACGCAAAAGTCATCCCATAGTCAGGAACCACAAAATCATCGCTCGCCTGAATATTTTCAGGCTGGGCAACCGGGGGCGCATCGTCCACTTCCGCGCCTACGAATCCGAACTCCGCATCCCCCATAACGTCGTCACCTCCTGGCTCGGCTTTCGCACAGGCCAGGAGGCAACTGAAAAGGACGATTGCGAAGCGCAAATTAACAGTTCGTGGATAAAGTGCTTGCGTGGCTCGGCGAGTGATTTTGTTTCCCAATGAGGAAGCAGGTTCCACCCCTATTCGTAGATAGGGGTGGGTTCTGGTAACGCTGTTGGGAGACAAAAGCACCGCAGAGGCGCGGAATGACTTTTTGCACGGGCTGTTAAAGCTTCACATTCTCGCGATGTTTCGCACAGGCCGCGTGAGACTTGCGATCGCATTTCGGACAAGTGGATTTRAAYCCKGGCTTGTMGCCATCGATYARCTTWSTKGCRGCCATCTCTGCATGCCCGGCAATTGCGGTATCTGCAGACTTYTTCAKGATCTTCTTGTAAGTTTTAACCGCCTCAAGATATTCACGCTCACGCTCCAWRATTTGCGCATCGCGRAACAACTCTCCGCCTTTGATTTCCTTGGAGTAACCGGGCTTCTCTTGCATCATGGCAAGATGAGCACGSGTTTCTTCCACCCGTGGGTACTCCGATCCYTTACCTAAGTAAGGYTGCGCCAACTCCACGCCGCGGAACCAGTAACCGGCTTCCATGGCCTCCGAAGAAAGCTGAAAAGCCTTTGCACTTTCATTCTTCATRAAATCATCCATGCGGCTGGCCCAATCTAAATCGGCGCCTTCCAATTTCGGCATGACTTTGTAAAGGTCTTGCAAGGCTTTGGTCTTATCGCCCTTATTCCAGGCCTTAATCACTTTGCCTAGCTTCTTMGGATARACCGAATCRGTACGCCCATCCTTTTGCGCGCTACTCAACGCACCACTCGAGGAACTCGGATGCCCTTTCCACTGCAGTTGCTTATCTAAGAACACTGCGGAAGTTGGGAAMCCGGAAACTCCGATRACCTTCTCAAGTTTTCCATCTGGCAAAATCACTACTGGGTGAGTGACATTGTTGGCGGCAATCCAAGCTTCCACCAAGTTTGCAGGTTCATCAGTCACGCTGATGACAACCAAACCCTTCGCATTGCCTTTCTCCCAATCGGAGTTCAGGTGCGGGATTTGGCCCTTGCAAGGGCCTCACCAAGTACGRAAGACCTCGACCATCACGGCCCGGCCTTGCATATCTTCTATGGAAAGTGCTGGAGTGTTAAACCACGTTGCGCCGGCAAAGTCCGGCATAGTGCCAGGTTCTTGCGCCGCAGTTGGGCTAGTGAAAGCAAGCGCCAGAGCGGAGCTCGCTAGAAAGTATGGAATGGTTTTCATGATGTGTGGGTTTCCCCAAGGATAGCCAGGATAACAGTTAAGCACGGCTCTTTGCCCGTCTATCTCCATCTTGATAGGCTCTCCACGTGTCCTGGTTTCCAACCGCTGAGCTACATGAACCGCGCAAGATGGTGTTCGCCTCCTGCCGCGGCCTTTCCCCGGTGCGTTCGCGGGCTCTTCTTTACCTACTAGAAGATTTAGCGTGCGCATTGGACGATGCCACCCTCCTCGTTCCCGAAGGATCTGGCTTCCCCTCAGAGCTGCAAGCCAAATCCGCTCGGTTTTTCTTTCGTAACGGTTCTTCGCGGCTTGCGCGCAGTTTCACTCCCTCCCTACCTCTAAATGGGAGCCCGCATGAACTCCTATTTATTGGCTGCCAGGGAGTGGGTGATCTCTCGACCCTCCTGCCACTGTTCACCCGCGATGGAATTGCCAAACGCAAAACCTGCTTCATGGAAGAGTTGTGGGTCAAGGATTTAGAGTTGCGTCCACTGGCGCTGGCCTGCTTGCGCACCTGCGATTTCCTCTTGGTCGGATGCAGTGAAACTGTAGCACCTTTAGAAAAGCTTACCGGGGTGCCCTGCTTCCATTTGCCGCCTTCCGTGGACACCTTACGCTTTACTCCATTTGGTCTAGATGGAAAAACGGAAATCCGCCCTCGCACCATCGACCTCTATTGGATGGGCCGACGTGAGACGGAATTGCACACGGCATTCCATCAATGGTCGCGCGATAGTGGACGCTTTTATCTCTTCGACACAGCTGGAAACGCTCCCTTTCAAAACCATATTGAACATAGGGAACACTTGATTGATTTAATTCAACGCTCGCGGTACTTCATGGTGCAAGAAGCCAAAGCAGGAAATCATGCCGTCGGTCATCAACATGAAATCGGTTTTCGTTTTTTTGAAGGTGCTGCAGCAGGAACGGTCATGCTTGGCCCGCCTACCGATGCTGCCAATTTCAAGGAATTCTTTCCGCATGACGAAGTCTTCATAACGGTCGATGGCTCCCCAGCAGACTTTGTCCGGACTATGCAAGAGCTCGACCAGCAACCTGAGCGGCGCGCCAAAATCGGGCGACGCAATGTTGCGCATATGCTGCGCCATCACGATCATGCGCACCGAATTCTTCAGGTGATGAAAATCGCTGGGCTGAAGCCGGGAGATGGCCTGTTGGAACGTATTGAACACCTGGGATCGGTTGCTGCGGCAACCCTTGATTCAATTTAGGAATACTTCGTTATCCGCCGATAGGACATGATGGACTCTAGAAATAGGTCCAGATTCTCCTCATGGCCTCCATTTCTCACTCCAATTCTTCGCCCGAAGGCGCCCCGAACTCTCGTCCTGAACCCGTTTGTCGTTCTTGCGGCCAGGGGCAATTGCAGTCGATCTTGAATCTTGGAGCCACCCCTTTGGTCGCGCGTTTTCTCGACCGAAGCAACTATTTGGACCCCGAGCCCTATTTCCCATTGGAGTTGGTATTTTGCTCCGGTTGCACGTTGGTGCAGATTCTTGAAACCGTACGCGCTGAGGATTTGTTTCAAGATGATTACCCCTACTACTCCTCCGTTTCCGATGCTTGGGTAGAGCATTGCTGCATGCATGCACAAAACCTCATGCAAAAACGGGAATTGGACAGTCAAAGTTTAGTTGTAGAACTTGCTAGCAACGATGGATGCCTGTTGAAGAACTTTGTTCAGGCGGGGATCCCGTCCTTGGGAATCGACCCGGCTGAAGGGCCCGCTGCAGCCGCCGTAATGTCAGGCGTTCCAACCTTAGTAGAATTCTTTTCCGAGGAGTTGGCGCATCACTTGGTCAGCCAAGGCAAGACTGCAGACCTTATTCTTGGAAACAATGTTTTGGCTCATTCCACCGACACCAATGATTTTGTCGCTGGCGTTGCCGCACTCCTTAAGGACGATGGCATCGCTGTATTCGAAATGCCATACCTCAAAGAACTCATCGATCACACTGAGTTCGACACCATTTACCATGAGCACCTTTGCTACTTTTCAGTGCATGCATTGGAAGCCCTGTTTCATCGTCATGGTCTATTCCTGAACGATGTGGAGGCCCTGCCCACTCACGGAGGTTCGATTCGAATTACCGTGGCCAAAATCGCTTCTCCGAGCATGGCAAAGTTGAGGTTTTTGCGTGAAGAAGAAATGGCGGGCATGCTGGGTTTCGAATACTACGCGGACTTTGCCCAAAACGTGAAGCACCTCGTGGAGGATTTACGTCAGCTCCTCAAGAAGTTGAAAAGCGGTGGTGCTCGCATTGCAGCCTACGGTGCAGCGGCAAAAGGATGCGTGCTATTGAATTATGCAGGAATCGGCGACGACCTGTTGGATTACGTGGTGGACAAAAGTTTGCATAAACAAGGGAAACAAATGCCTGGGGTGCATTTACCAGTTTACGCCCCGGAGCATTTAACCAATGATGCACCCGATTATTTGTTGTTGCTGTCTTGGAATTTTCGTGAAGAGATTTTGGCGCAGCAAAAAGCGTACACCGACTGCGGCGGGAAATTCATCCTTCCTGTGCCGTTCCCGCACATCCACTCGAGTTAACACCGAGGGAAGCGCATGCGAGCCTCTGGTCCGAACTTCAGCATTGGCGACTTGCCGCACCAAGCATGTCCGTGCTGCGGCGCATTGGGAATGCAGTCTTTTTATCGTGTCGAGCAAATCCCGGTGCATGACTGCCAACTCATGCCAACTCGTGAAGAAGCCATGGGCATTCCACGTGGTGATCTACAACTAGCCTCGTGCAAAACTTGCGGTTTCGTAATGAATACTCTATTCGATGCCGCAGACTTAGATTATTCGTCCGGCTATGAGGAAACGCAGGGCTTCTCACCGACCTTCTCCGCTTTTGCAAAAGGACTCGCACAAAGCGCCATCGAGCGTTTTGATTTACGTAACAAGACGATTTTAGAAATTGGGTGTGGCAAGGGAGAATATCTCGCCTCGCTTTGCGCGCTTGGAGAGAACCGAGGGGTTGGCGTGGATCCGGCTTATGTACCGGAGCGACTGCCATCGGAACTCACTGACCGGCTGGACTTTCATCAGGAGTTTTTCCAGAAAAAGCATATGCAATGCAAACCTGATTTCCTCTGCTGTCGCCACACTCTCGAGCATGTTGCAGAGGTTGCGCATTTCCTCAATGACATTCGCCAGGCGATTGCGGAAAGTCCTGGGCCCCGCGACATCCCCTTGACCTTTGACTTGCCAGACTCCAAACGTATTTGGACCGAAGGCGCGTTTTGGGATATCTTTTACGAACATTGCTCCTACTTCAGTATCGGAACCCTCGCGCGCCTTTTTCGTCGCTGTGGATTCGAGGTGACTTCCTTACATCGGGAGTACGACGACCAGTATTTGAGTTTATCGGCGGTGCCTGCAGAAACTGCCACCCAAACGAAGTGGACCATCGAGCGGGATCAGTTGGACAATCGGGCGGACATCCTTGGATTCACCCAAATCTGTCGTCGGAAAATTGAGGGTTATCGGCATAGATTGGGCCTGCTCCACCAACAAGGCGAACGCACCGTAATTTGGGGCGGAGGCTCCAAGGGTGTATCCTTTTTGACCACTTTGGGTTTACAAGACGAAATTGTAGCGGCCGTCGACATCAACCCTTTTAAACAGGGGAAATTCATGCCGGGAACCGGGCATCCAGTGGTTAATCCCATGGACTTACAAGAAATTCAACCGACCCAAGTGATCTTAATGAATCCGGTCTATGAAGTTGAAATCAGAAAGAACATGGCGGAGCTGGGTCTATTCCCACAGGTTCATCCCTGCACTTAACCGGAACTCCGAGAAGTCGTCAAGATCCGCTGCCAAAGGGATCGTAGCCGCGTAATCTAGGGCATGCCGCGTCCCTTCCTTCACGCCACCATGCCTGGCCCCGCTCCTCGGACCGGTTTTGTGGGAGGCATCCTGCGCCTGGTATTCACTGTTTTCTTTTTGCTGTTGGCCTTTTTTGTTCTACTGTTTACTTTAACCGTTGGACTCATTTTCTTGCTATTGAGCGCACTTGGTATTGGACCAAAACGTCGTATGCCGAAAACCCCATTTGGCTTTCCCTTTCCGTCAACGCAAGGTTCTGATTCAGTAACTTCAGAACCGCAAGCGCCTAAAGCAGACGCTGATACGCCGAAAGAACTTGAATCCTTTCATGGAAGTTTGGATGAGTTCATGCAACAGCGTAAAAACAACACTCCCTAAATGACAAATAATTTGCAACTCCGTCTGCCTTTGCAGCGGCTTGAAGATTTAGTTTCCACTGTTGGTCAAGCCGTGCGCGGCAAAGAAGAGGCCATTCGATTATGCCTTGTTGGTTTACTAGCCGGTGGTCACATTTTATTGGAAGACGTCCCTGGAACCGGCAAGACAACCTTGGCACGAGCACTTGCGAAAGCACTTGGCCTTGATTTTCAACGCATTCAGTTCACCTCGGATCTTCTGCCAAGCGATGTCCTTGGGGTCAGCATCTGGGACAACCAAGAAAGCACTTTTCGCTTCACCCGCGGACCGGTGTTTCACAACATCTTGCTCGCCGACGAATTGAACCGCACCTCTCCGCGGACGCAATCAGCCTTGCTCGAAGCGATGAGTGAGAAGTCCATTTCAGTCGATGGAGAACGCCATGAACTGCCGCAACCATTTTTCGTGATTGCAACGCAGAACCCCATGGAGTTCGAAGGCACTTATCCTCTTCCCGAATCGCAGCTTGACCGCTTCATGTTGCGCCTAAGCTTGGGACACCCGGAACGCGAAATCGCCAAGGAAGTTTTGCAAGGGCGCGGGCTCAGTGACCCGGTCGATGCGGTCCAGCCATGCATCACTGGAGCCGAACTTGACGAACTCATTCAAGCCGTTGCTGAGGTGCATTACGATGACGATCTACTCGATTACCTTCTCGACCTCATCGAGGAGACCCGACGTCACCCTCACCTAGCGCTTGGCGCATCGACGCGTGCGGCTTT
Source organism: Planctomycetota bacterium (assembly GCA_002746235.1). GTDB lineage: Bacteria > Planctomycetota > UBA1135 > UBA1135 > UBA1135. Next base: position 57,496 of record NVWJ01000011.1, on the reverse strand, counting down.
AGGCTTGCATCGGGCGACGCAGGCGAATGCTTTGATCAACAACCGTGATTTTGTCACCCCCGACGACATCAAGTCCTTGTTCATTCCATGCATTGCGCATCGCGTCTTACCATCTCCAGCCTATGAAGGCGGCATGCACGGCACCACGGGCGCTTTGGAGAACATCCTCAGCGAGGTCGAAGTGCCACAATGAGTTCGGCGACTCCGTACCCGCAAAAAGAAGAAGCCAAATGCCTCGGCATCAATTGGCGACTGACTCCTTTGGCAAAGTCATTGCTTTGGGTTAGTGGATTTATAGGCGTGAGCTTTCTGTTCATGAATGGACTCACGCCGACACCAGCAGCCCTCGGATTAACCAGCCTGCTGCTTCTGCTCTTTGCCAGCAGCTGGATTCTCGGTCGTGCAACCCTCCTAGTTATTTTCCCCACTGGACTAGAGCCCGCCACAGGATTTGCATGGGAAAAACTCTCTATTCGCTTTGGTTTGCACAACGTGGGCGGCAGATTCACCGCTCGCGATGTCCTGATTTACCACGGCAGTGAATTCCAACGACGTGGTCTCTTCGCATATCGCGCCAGCATTGCCCCCGGCACTTCGCAATGGATGGAAGGTAGCCTTCGTTTGCCGAAACGTGGTCGCTTCCACAGCCACGGTCTGCGCATTGCATCCACCTTCCCCTTTGGCCTGATTCGTTGGACTTCCGCCTGGGAGCTGCCTGCCGACCTACTCGCTCTTCCAAGAATGGGTGCACTGCGTGACCCTTTAAGCTTGATCCCTCCTGAGCGTGAGACCTTGGTGGATCAGGTGGGCCGCTTTCAAGACGCCGAAGAATTTCATTCCCTGAAAAGGTGGCGGCCCGGCATGAGCCAACGCAAGGTTCACTGGAAAAGTACCGCGCGGCGCAACCAACTCATGCTGAAGGAATTACATGGTGTTCGTAAACCAAGCATTCGCTTAGAGCTTATCCCTCCGGTAGTTTCCTCCTCACGCCATCAATCAGGTAAGTTCCTATTTGAGCAATCGATTTGTTTAACCGCAAGTTTGGCAGACTTCTTCCTGCGCCGAAATTATCGCGTGGAGGTGGTTTGTGCCGGAGTCAAAAACCCTTTCTTCCTACAAGAACAAAGTGGGCGTGGCGGGTTATTTGGCGTGCTCACCAAGCTCGCCGAAATCGATTTAATCGATAAGGTCAAGGATTCGCCTCAGCCCGCCCAACCTGCACCACAAGGATTGCGCAGTCGCCGGGCATTCCGCATTCAGATTTGCGCCGGAAGCGGCAACCTTCGTGAAGCCGGCCGGCAGCGTTTAGACATTCTCGATCCCGCCACCAAACGCTGGTTTCATTCTGACCGACGCTTCTCCCAAGCTGGTTTCTTGCAAAGGCGTCACGGATGAGATCGCACTCACGACGTCGTCTTTACCCAACCTTGCCCCCATCTCCGCTCGACTCGTGGTGCCAGCGYGGCTTGATGGCATTGGCACTTTCAGGCGGTTCTGCTGCAGCACTCTTCCTGAATCATCAACCGGGTTGGTCGCTTGCGTTAAGCATCGTCTACCCCTTCTTGCTCATCTTCGGAGCATTTGCCACGCGATGGATGAACTTCTTCGCCCTCGCCAACAAGTATCACCAATCCATCAACCAGGGATTTTATTTGGTCATGGTGGTGAGYTTTCCATTTCTTGCTCCMCAGCCATCCGCCCCGGTTTGGACACTGATACTCCTCCTGTGCATGCACGGCTATGCACTGCGTTATGCGCGCATTGATAATTTTGCGGTCCTCGCATTAATCTTGCCTCTGWTTGAGGTTCTGCTCGTGCATTCCGTCCTGTGGCCCGGCGGCATGATCGCACGCGGCATTTCCATCACCTGGATCCTTGCGACTTTACTTCTTGCCGGTGGGATCACCACTTGGATTCACGCACGCTGGTCACGGCGACGTTTATTACAACACGATCGTTCKCACCATAACCCTTCCGAGASCGGAACAGGCTTRTGGGACCGCGCCCGCTTCATGATGCTGCTCGGCTTGTTGCTCTTCCCKATTGGATTGRGTCTGCAGCAAGCTGCTCTGTGGAYAGTCCCAGATCCAGCCGACTCTTTCACTGGAACCGGRATGACTTCTTCGGGGAACGGCACAGGCGCCAGTGCYGACAACAGTTCCATAAWGGAGGAAAAGGCCAATGTCACCGATCGCAAACCTCCYCGCGATTTTGTWTTCCCGAACGCGATTAAGTGGCAAGGCAARGTCACYGAGTCCAAGCGTGAATCTTTGCTWTTCCAAGTACGCACYGARCAAGATATTGACCGTTCACGCCCCTATTACTCCGATGCACGCCCGCTTTACCTCACCGCCACGACCTTCGACACCATCAGCGAATYGGGCTTGAGCCGCGGGTATTCACCGGAAGCYATTTTTCATTCGRACAGTGGYCTYGGCTCCGATGACTGGATTGTTTTTGACCCTGACTTCCAAAAGAATTCGGTWGTGCAATTCAAAATGAAGACGCGGCCGCTTTTGCACCCCGACGAAAACGGTAAAGGGCATTTAGCTTTCCTACTTCACGACCGACGCATGGTGGCCATGCGTTATCCSAGTTGCCGCTTCGATGAAGACGACCATACYGCRCTSGCAGARGTGCCGAAGGCGGCCATGTTTGAATATCAGTGGTTAAGTCAACCGGTCGACAAAAACACTCCTTTGATTTCATCGTTCCGTGCCGATCCTCGCTACCTAATCCTGCCAAGCGATCCAGACTTYCRTAMATGGACTGAAGAWGCRCTKCAACTTTGYSAAGATTTGAATAGTTCCGAGCAAAAGSTAAATCGCATYSTKCAGCATTTYCAAGGCAGTTATCGATACGACCTGGAACCCTCCACGTCCGATGGCATCCAGGCCTTCCGYGATTTCTTTGARCTGAAACGYGGYTACTGCACCTAYTTTGCGTCGGCGGCCATGCTGTACYTGCGYGCAAATGGAATTGCATGTCGCGTAGCCACTGGCTTCATGGTGACTGATTATTCAAAAGCCCGYGARGCTTACATCGGACGCCTGCCTGGACACGCTTGGGTCGAAGTTCTTTTGGCTGATGGCAACTGGCGCGTTGTTGAGCCTACCCCTGCGACTTCACGCATGGACGCGATTGCCGCCTATCGTGCAGARAGGATTGCMGAAGACTTCCCSGAAGARGCCCAACCGMAGGACRCTACCTTGTTAAACCTTGACCCTTTAGCGGAAGCAAAAAARGAAGGTCTCGCTGCCGATGTGGGAGAYTTCGTTGCGTTTAGCCGGGGCATCGTAGTGATTGCTTTTGGCTCCTTGTTGTCCATTGTCGCATTTGCACTGTGGCTTGGCTATTTCTTGAATCTTCTGCAGAAGCGCCGAGTGAGGCGCACCAAGGAGGCTTTATTCACCACCGAAGCCATTTTGGCAATGGACTATTGGGCTCGGATTCGAAGTTTGCTTGSAGACCTAGGCTTTCAAAAGAAACGCAGCCAAACGGCATCTGAGTTTGCCATATCGGTTCAGTTTTGGGGCGGAGATTTATATCGGCCTCTTGGAACCATTACRCGCTTGGTTTACCGCACCCGTTTCGGTGGCCATGTCTGGTCGGAACGCGAGTGCGATTTCTTAGACCAGTTTGAGGATCTACTTTTGGCAAAGGCACAACAGACGCATGACTAGGGAGTCTCGCTTAGGGAAACTCYGATTTAGTCTAAATCCTTTACACGGCTGCCTGGGACCAAGTCTTCCTGACCATCTTCAAAGCGAACCCAGCATTTGCTTCCCCCGTCATAATCCCTTGCGCGCAACAGTAGTTTGGCAGGTTGACCGAAAGCCAAGCATGCTTTAGGCGGAGCAGTATCTAAGCCACGCCAAAGCCGTAGGAAAGGATTTTCTTCCCACTCACGAGCAATGCTGGAAGATTCCATGTGCCCGGGGTGAATCTCGGTTTGCGCTGGCAACTGCATGAGTTTTTCCATGACCGAATGCTGCAGCTCCTCAAAAGTTGTATGCCCAGGAGCTCTGGTCCCTCCCACTGAACCGCGAAAAAGGGTATCGCCGGTGAACACGGCTTGTTCATTCGCCAAAAACGCTAGTTGCCCGGCAGTGTGGCCGGGAATGTGCAAGGCACGGATGGTTAAGTCACCACTGCGGATTTCCTCGCCATCAGCAAGAGTCTGACTCAGCCCTGGAATCAAGTCTTCCTCGGCAGCGTGGCCACAAACTGGACATGCAAACTCGCCTGCCCATGCCACATTGAAAGCCACGTGATCATGATGATGATGCGTGTTCAGAATATGCGTTGGGGTCAGCGAGAATTCCTCAAGCGCCGCCAACAAAGGCTCGCGTGGTCCACCGGTGTCAATCAACACCGCGTGCCCCCCAGGTTTATCCGCCACCAACCAACTGTTGGAAAGCCATTCAGAATCGCGACTATGTCTGATAATCATGCTCCACCTAGGATACACTCCGGCATGTTTGCATGGAGCCGTCGCCGACGTCGTGCCCGTTTGGTGAAGCGGGGCTTGCCAGCGGATTGGATGCCGTGGCTCGAAGCCCTTCCATTTGTCAGCCAGCTCACGCAAAAAGACCAACACCGGCTGCACGCCCTCATCTGCGTATTCCTTGCCGAAAAGGATTTTGAAGGTTGCGACGGCCTTGAAATGCGCGACAAGATACGGGTGATTATCGCAGCGCAGGCATGCCTCTTAATCCTAAACCTTGATCACCTGTTTTATCAAAAGGTGAACACCATTTTGGTTTACCCATCGGTTTTTCGACATCGCTCACAGCAAGTTACATCGGGTGGAGTGATTGAGAACCGCGAGCACACTAATCTTGGCGAAGCGTGGCCAAATGGACCGATTGTGTTGGCTTGGGACCATGCCTACCAAGGTGGTCGCAATCCGAACGATGGCCAAAATACCGTGTTTCATGAGTTTGCACACAAGCTCGACATGCTCGATGGCATCACCGATGGCATTCCTCCACTAACTTTAGCGCACGAGGAAGATGCTTGGCGCAAACGTATGAATACCGCCATGGTGCGTCATCGGGAAATGGTAGAGCGCGGCTCACCGGTATTTTTAGATGACTATGGCGCTACGCATCCTGCAGAGTTTTTTGCCGTCGCCACTGAAATGTTTTTCGAGCGTCCGCTTGATTTACGCAAACGGGAAGCTGAGGTCTATGATTTACTGAAGACTTTTTATCGCCAGGATCCGGCGGCGCGTTCAGCCAAGGCAGAATGACCGAGTCGATGGCTGGCTAGGAAAGCTCTGCTCTAAACCGAAAATGCAGTCCAGCTCCAAAGGCAACAACCAGCAATTTCTACCACCCAAAAGGACGGCTTTCTRATTTTATGACGGAAGGCGATCATGCCCAAAGCTCCACCGGGTGCGCCGCCAACCATGGACCATGCCATGAGCACTCTTTCCGGGACACGATTCCGGTTCTTCTTTGCGCGCCCCTTATCCCAGCCAAAATTGAGGAAAGCGACCACCGAAGTAATCGCTATCCAAACTAGCACGACTTGTTGAACGGTCATGCCTGCATTTTAGCCGTCGAGCTTGTCCATGTGGACATCCATCTGCGGGTAAGGAATGCCAATGCCAGCTTCGTCGAGAGCCATTTTGACCGCGCGCGTGGTGGCTTCCATACAGCCCCAATAATCCGAGCTGTTACACCACACACGAATCTTCCAGTCAATGCAGCTATCGCCTAGGCTTGCCAGGACGATTTGGTGACCTGGGTCTTCAAGACGCTCAGCTACTCCTGCAGCAGCTTTATCAAGTACTGCCCGAGTCTTGTCCAAATCAGCACTGTAATCGGTGCCTACAGCGACATCGCAACGACGCGTATTGTGGTGCGAAATGTTCTCAATCGTGCCACCGAAGATAGCTCCGTTCGGAATGATGATGCGGCGATTGTCCGGGGTATCAAGAATCGTAGAGAACAATTCGATTTCACAAACTTTGCCGATGACTCCAGCAGCGTTGATGACGTCGCCCACTTTGAAGGGGCGGAAAATCAGCAACATGATGCCAGATGCAAAGTTACCGAGGGTTCCCTGCAGCGCCAAGCCCACTGCCAAACCCATGGCACCGAGGATGACCGAGAAGCTTGCCGTGTCGACGCCGAAAGTACCGAGGATGAGCAGGGTTCCAATCAGAAGAATGGCGGTCTTGGCCATCTTGCCGAAGAAACGTGCGAGTGTTTCTTCAACTTGCGCTTTAGCACAAGCCTTGCGCGTCATGCTGTTGACCCAGCCAGCAACGATGCCCATGACGAAGAAGGCTAGAACGCCTACGACTGCGGCCATCCAGTTCGCAAGAACGAAATCTTGGATTCCATCCATGAAACCTGCAGGTTCTTTGGGATCGCCGCCGGAATTATCGAGGGCATTTTCTGGCGAGTTTGCCGCAGCGTTCGGCAAATCTTGCATCAGAAAGGGGATGAGAGAAAACATGGTTGAGATTTTAGATTAGATTTCGATTCCGTCGGCCATGATTTCGGCCAACATGGGTTCATCGCCCTGTAGTGCAGTGCGTTGCATGTAAAGCGACATACCACGCAAGCCGCCTAGCTCCTCGCCCGCGCCAGCTCTTCCGGGGCCGCCGTGGACCAACATAGGGAGGACGGCACCGGGGCCCATGGACATTTCAGCAATCTTTTTACTGCCGAAGTTTAGGCGCCCGTTGAATGGTGCCACCACAGTCATGAGGTCGGCAGCGAACTTGCGGTCATCGGAGTAGATCGAGGCGACTAATCCGCCTTCACCCTTGTTGAGCAAAACGCCAAGTGCGATAACGTCCCCTTGATATGGGATGAGCGTGGCAACTGGACCGAAAACTTCACGCTCGTGCACCAACTTTGCAGTTTGACTGTCACGGGTTTGCAGAAGCACTGGAGTCTGGAAGTAGCCTTGGCCCTCTTCCACTTCCAATAACTCACCACGACCTTGCTCGCCATGGACGATGTCCGACTCCTRCATGAGTTCGACAATGCCTTCCTGCACATCTTTCAGTTGCGATGCACTCGCAACCGGACCCATACGTACACCACGTGTTGCAGGATTGCCAACCCGAATGCTAGCGATGGACTCCTTCAAGTCCGCTTTAAACTCTTCCAACTTTTCAGCCGGAACAAAGATGCGACGAATGGCCGTGCATTTTTGCCCCGCCTTCTGAGTGATGTCGGTGGTGACTTCACGCACCATCAAATCCCAGGTTTCCTTTTGCGGTTTCACATCGGGGCCAAGCACCGCCGAGTTCAAGCTGTCGGCCTCGACGTTCACCCGCACCGAGTTTTCGATAACTGCTTTACCCGAACGAATCGTACGTCCGGTCCATGCGGAACCGGTGAATGCGACGACATCTTGTCCGCGGACGTGATCCAGCAAATCTCCTGCTGAGCCAACCAGCATTTGCAGAACACCATCTGGAAGCACCTTGTCCTCGACCAGAATTTCCATCATGCGTTCTGCCAAAAGCGACGTACTGGTCGCTGGCTTGGTCAAAACCGGCATTCCAGCGAGGATGGCACAAGCAGCTTTCTCCGCCATGCCCCATGCAGGGAAGTTATACGCATTAATGTGCACCGCAACCCCACCCCGCGGAGTCTGCACGTGACGTCCGACGAAACGTGGACTGCGCGACAGGCGAATACTTTCTCCATCGATGAAGAATTTTGCAGCGCCTAGCTTCTCACCAATCTTGGCATAAGCCATCAAGGTGCCAGTGCCCCCATCGATGTCAAACTTGGCATCGCCACGGGTGTTGCCGCCCGACATGGTACTCAGGTCTAGAAGCTCATCGCGATGTGCGTGCCAAGCATTTGCCATGCCAGCAAGTAAGGCACCGCGCTCAGCAAAGCTCATCGCGCGCAAGGTTGGACCACCGACTTCGCGTGCGTATTGCAGTGCTGCCTTTAAGTCGTGTCCGCTACGAGCCACTTCTCCCACAGCCTCTTCGGTAGTGGGGTTGAACAAGGTGACGGTCTCGCCATCRCCCTGATGCCAKWCRCCRCARAGGTGACTTTTCAAAAGCGTTGCGGTGGTGCTCATGCGTTTACAAACTTCACGTATTCGAAATCGACCGGCTGACCGTTTAGGCCCTTTGCYGGTGGGTTAATCCAGCCTGCGTATTCGCCTGGCGTGGTCACTTGCACCATCAATGATTTCACATAATCCGTATCGGTGGTGYTTGGAATCCACTGCYCGTATTGCTCGGTGTAAGCCTTTTCGCTAAGCATGACACCTTGCGGGTCAAAACTTTGGTTGGCGTAAACACCAATGCGACGATTGAAACGCTGCGATGGCAAGTAAAGGCGGAAATCCAATCCAGCCTTCTCTARACTCTTGTTCCAGCGCACCATGGCGCGTACACAATCCTCGTTGTAGGCATCRCGCAGAACCAAGTTCATGGCACGGCGCATGGGGATTTCGTGGCTGACCATCTCGCCAYTTTCCATCCAATCCAAGTTRTAGCACTCTTCCATGGCCTGATGCTCGGTGAAGCGTTTCGGATTCATCTCCTGGAAACGTCCCTTTAAGCCAGCGCCAAAGTAGTTCGCAGCATTCGAACTATCCTCTCCRCCAAACAAGTCGAGGGAACCGGTGTACCACTCATTGATGTACTTYTGAATGATCGGTAACGGAACCACACCAAGCTGTTCTGGATCGGTATCCGGATTCTCCGCCATGATTTGAGCGGTGCGTGCGACTACCCGACCGACACCAGTTTCTCCAACAAACAGGTGATGCGCTTCCTCAGTCAACATGAACTTGGTCGCACGCGCGAGTGGATCAAAACCGCTTTCCGCCAAGGCTCCTAGCTGGAACTTGCCATCGCGGTCCATGTACATGGCAAAGCAGAAAAAGGCGAGCCAATCTTCCACTGGCTTATTAAAGGCTTCCAAGATACGTGGAGTATCCGGGTTACCAGAACGACGTTGCAGCATTTCATCTGCCTCATCACGTCYGTCTTTGCCGARGTACTCGTGCAACAGGTGCACCATAGCCCATAGGTGACGCCCTTCCTCCACGTTGACCTGAAACAAGTTGCGCATGTCATAAAGACTTGGCGCGCTCTTGCCAAGTAAACGCTGCTGCTCCACCGATGCTGGCTCGGTATCGCATTGGGTCACAATCATGCGACGCAACTCTTTGCGGTATTCGCCGGGGACTTGGTCCCAGACCTTCATCTCTGCGTTATCGCCAAAACCGATTTTGCGGTCTTTGACTGGCGGTGCGAGGAAAATACCCCAGCGGTAGTCCGGCATTTTGACGTAATCAAAATGCGCCCAGCCACTCGAATCTACGCTGATCGCGGTGCGCAGRKAMMWGCKATNNTCCTGGAAACCTTCCGGCCCCATTTCCATCCACCAGTCCTTGAAATCGGGCTGCCAAGCTTCGAGCGCCTTCTTGACCTTGCGGTTGCTAGCCAGATCGATGTTGTTGGGAATCTTGTCGTAGGTGATAGCCATGATTTAGGTGCGGTTCCAATCGAATTCAGGGGATTCAGGACGACCATAAAGGGTTAATGCACCCTTTGGTCCGACAGCATTTGGACGCTGGAAGATCCAGTTCTGCCACGCTGTCAAGCGGCCGAAGATCTTGGTTTCCATGGTCTCAGGACCGGCAAAACGAATGCTCGCTTCCATGCCAGTTAAAGAATCAGGGGAGAAGTTGACGCGTTCCTCGATTGCGAGACGCACTTCGTCGTCCCAGTCGATGTCGTCGGCGGCGACGGTAATCAGACCAAGCTCTTCCGCTTCATCGGAATCAAAGGCCTCGCGACGTGCGGCAAGTCCTTCAGCAACACCTTCATGTCCGAAGAAGCGCGTCTCCAAACGTGATAGGCCATTGCCCATTGGAAAGGTGCCGCCATTCATGACTGAAAGTTGCACGGTGACGTCGTCCTCTTCCAACATGAAGGAACGGTCGGCGGCGAGCGCGAACTCGTAAAAGCTTCCAGCAAATGCGGAACCTTGATCGATGATGGCAAAGAAACTTTTTGCGGTGTAATCCAAGCGCTTGAAGGTGCGTTTCATGAACAACAGCACTTCGTTGACGAACCAGTCGTCGCGGCGTGCGTCCATCATTTCGTCCAAAGCCAAAATGGTTTCAGCTTTACCGCGGGTCTTCAAAAGAACCAAACCAATGTGTGGATAGTTCAAACGAAGGCGCATGATGGCATCGTCTAGCTCGCGGAAAGCGCGCAGCGGATACCAAGAACTGCCTAAATCGCGTGCGTCGGCAGGAATCTCTGGAACACTTTCGGGAAGCGTTATGGTCAACGTGGCAGTACGCTCGGAAGTGTCCAATTCCAGGTTTACATGCTGATACTGCACCCCAAACTCATTTTCCTTTGGCTTGAGTGCCTCCAAGGTGATGCCCTTTCGCTCCGGATGACCTTCACCTGCTACTTCAGCAACGCGAGCGGCAACACCTTCTTCGAACTTCGAGGTTGGGAAGATGCCATCGACTAATCCCCATTGCACAGCGCGCTTTCCCTTTACGCCTTCTGCGAGGGTGACGAATGCATCGGCGAGATCGCGACGCACAAAACGCTTGTCGACCAAGCGGGTCAAACCACCAGTGCCTGGAAGAACACCAAGGTAAGGAATTTCAGGAAGCGATACGGCGGAGCGGCGGTCATCGACCAGGTACATCTCCTCACAGGCGAGTGGCAATTCATAACCACCACCAGATGCCACACCATTCAAAGCTGCGATGTAAGTCTGCCCAGAAAACTCCGATGCATCTTCAATCGAGCCGCGCGTTTCATTGGTGTACTTACAAAAGTTCACCTTCCATGCGTGAGTGCTGCTACCCAACATGAAGATGTTCGCGCCGGAACTGAATACGCCTTCTTGACCACTGGTGACCATGACCGCCCCCACCTGTGGGTTTTCGAAACGCAACCGCTGGACGGCATCTGATAGTTCAATGTCCACACCAAGGTCGTAGCTATTGAGCTTCAACACATAGCCAGGACGCAGGCCGCCGTCTTCATTGATATCGATGATGAGCCGTGCCACCGGGCCATCAATCTCCACCTTGAGGTGTTGATAGCGGTCGGGATGAGTCTCGAAGTGGACAGGTTCCACTGCGTTTTGGGTCGCTTCCATAGCCACACTATGCCGGCCTGATGCAAAATAGTACAGATAAATGTTTCAAAACTGACTTATTTGCATTATATTGCAGCAATGCCCCAGGTTCCCAACCCAAGCTTGCTCGAACGTATCGCAAAACGCGTACGTGCGCGTAGATCCGAGTTGGGGTGGACTATGGCCGAGGCGGCAAAGCAATCAGGCCTCAGTGCACGCTTTTACGCGCAAGTGGAATCTGCAGAGGCCAACATTGCGATTGGGCGTCTCGATGCCCTTGCTACTGCGCTGCAGGTCCCGCTGGTGAACCTACTTCAGGACCACTCCCTTGCCCCGACGGAGCGTGGTATCGCTCTGCTGGGCATTCGCGGTTCCGGAAAAAGCACCCTCGGTGCCATGCTTGCAAAATCCATGGGCTTGGAGTTCTTAGAGCTAGACGAAGCGATTGAAAGTCTTGCCGGCCTCAAACTATCCGAAGTCTTCGCCTTGCACGGTGAAAGTTATTACCGACGCCTTGGTGGAGAAGCCATTCAACAACTCATCTCATCGGGAACGCCCAAGGTGGTTGCGTTACCCGGCGGCATCGTTTTAGATGAACACGTTTACGCATTAGTCGAAAACAACTTCACTACGGTTTGGTTACGCACCGAGCCCGAAGACTGCATGGCACGTGTGCTTGCACAAGGTGATCATCGTCCGATGAAAGGTCACGCCGATGCCATGGCCGAACTGCGCAATCTTCTCGCCGCACGCGAACCGTATTATCAACGCGCAGCACTGACGCTTAACACTTCGATCAGTGATTTAGCCACCACGCATACGCGCTTGCATGAAACTGTGAAGTCTAATCGCTAAGCGGTTTTGGTTGGCCGTCTGACCAATCGTAGAAACCACGGCCCGATTTACGGCCTAAATGCCCATCGGCGACCATTTGGCGCATAAGCTCAGGCGCCTTAAAGCGGACATCGTCCAGGGTTTCGGCCAGGTATTCACTGATATGCAAACGCACATCTAAGCCAATCATGTCGGTCAACTTGAGCGGCCCCATGGGGTGGCGGTAACCCAGCTCCATCGCCGTATCAATGTCGGCAGCCGAAGCTACGCCCTCTTCCACCATGCGAATCGCTTCCAGCCCGAGGGTGACGCCGAGCCGTGACGACGCAWAGCCAGGYGCATCCTTCACCACRATWGGACTCTTGCCCATGCGCKCGGAYAATTCCAAAKCACGGTCRACYGTARCTTGCGAGGTCAATKCTCCACGCACCACTTCCAACAAYTTCATSARAGGCGGTGGATTGAAAAAATGYAATCCAATAAAGCGACTTGGATTCTCCACCACCGATGCCAACTCGCTGACTGACAAGGACGAYGTATTGGTGGCAATCATYGYWTGRGCACTGGCYACGGCCGACACGCGGGTAAAGATGTYCTGCTTAAGGCTTAGCTTTTCTGGCGCAGCCTCAATCACCAAATCGGCACCACGCACCGCATCTTCCAAATCCCAAACGGGTTCCAGYAAAGCAAGCACYTCCGCCTTGCGTTCTTCAGTCATCTTGCCCTTGGACACACCYTTAGCMAGCATGGCTTCAATYTTCGCCATACCTCCTCGCGCGAAAGACTCTTCAATGTCATAAAGCCGGGTTTGGATTCCAGCCTSSRCGGCAACTTGTGCAATGCCGGCGCCCATGGCYCCAGCRCCAAGCACSGCAGCGGTTTGAATGGTTTGCGATTCGCTCATGAAACTTCCTTTACCGTCRGGGWCKTNCCCYWRGGTGGCGGCATAGTACCCTTGTCCTCCKATGGCGACCCGCCTGGTACACACCTTCATCCCCGATGAAGCCGTCGAAAAGATCGACGCGCTTCTTGAAGCCTTGCCCCATGCYAAAGCCTTYCGSCATAACYTSCCSGGCCCMACCACGCAGTAYCACATTCTGATTCCGGCSGARGARGTCTCCTCSGTMTTGGATCCMCTRCARGCCGCTTTCGGCAGCTACGAAGACTTCCGCGCGGTAGTTTTGGCGGTGGAAACCGTCGTTCCAAAACCGGAAGAGCCGGAGAAGGAAACGCCTGCAGCGGAGATCCCTTCGAAAAAGAAGGGTGGCAGTATTAGCCGCGAAGAGCTCGTTGATGACCTGGCCGATGTCGCCAAGCTGGACCGAGTGCATCTTTGGATGGTGGCTCTCTCCACCATTGTCGCGACCATCGGTTTGTCCACCGATAACGTCGCCGTKTTAATTGGCGCCATGGTTATCGCACCGCTGCTTGGCCCSAACATGGCGCTTGCKCTTGCCAGCACYTTGGGCGAYACAAAGCTTGCCCTGTTCAGTTTGCGTACCAGTTTCGCCGGCGTAGCCATGGCCTTTCTAGTGGCTGGACTAGCTGGCTGGATGTTTGACCTAAACTTAGARTCCCATGAGATTCTAAGCCGCACCGATCTCCATCTAGAAGATCTACTCCTTGCTCTTGCAGCAGGAACCGCCGGGGCTCTTGCCTTTACCACAGGAGTGCCAGCATCTTTGGTMGGMGTCATGGTTGCCGTCGCCCTGCTGCCTCCACTGGTGGTGTGCGCACTGATGGTGACTTCMGGRAACKGGGCTCTTGCTCAAGGCGCTGCCATGTTGCTCGCTGGCAACTTGGTGTGCGTGAATCTTGCCGGCATTGCGACCTTCTTGGCCCGTGGAGTGGCTCCAAGAACTTGGTGGCAAAAACGTAAATCGCGAAAACTAGCCGTCGGCATGCTGCTGGGCTGGATTTTTCTGCTCGGAGCCCTCATCGCCCTAGTTCTGATCAACGACGTTGATTTACCGATTTAGGACTTAAGTCCTTTCTTAGGAAAGCCGTGGTTGTGGTTGGTATGGCACCAAAACGACTACTCCATTTACTTGCCGCGAGCCCCATCCTCTTGGCAGCTTGCTCTTCTGGCCCAACAGTGTCCACGCACGACAACGGAGAAGTGGCGCTGCGCATTGAATCCACTGTCGATGGGGTTACCGTCGAAAATATGCGTGTGCGCATGCGCGACAACCAGGCCACAGCTCAGTTCAACTTGGTCAACGGCGATTCCGATCGGCAAAACGTATTTATTGCCCTTGAATGGTACGACTCCGAGGGCTTCCTGCTCGAAGACTCTATGGACGTCGACCCGCGCGAACGGACCTTCAACTTACGTGGTGGCAAAGGGCGTACCTTGACTTTCTTCAGCCCCGACGGCCAACGCCCGACCACTTTGCGTTGCACGGTAGAAGAATCTGAGGTGCACTTCTAAGTGCACCTCCAGGATTCCAACCTCAACCGTTTAGCGGCGCGGGAATAATCCCTGCTTCTCGTAGTACTGCTGATGATAATCCTCAGCACGAATGAAGTCTTCCGCCTTCACAATACCGGTGGTGACCGGCTTGCTCACGCGTCCTGAAATCGTCAAGCTAGCTTTCGAGAACTCGGCTGCCTTCTGTTGTTCTTCGGTGTAGAAGAAGATTGCAGAACGATACTGACTGCCTTGGTTCACCCCTTGCCCATTCTCTTGGGTCGGATCGTGGTTCTCCCAAAAGATGTTGAGCAATTGTTCATACTGAACTTTTGYCGGATCATAAGTCACATGGACAGCCTCGGCATGGCCAGTCGTACCCGAGCACACTTGTTGGTAAGTAGCGTTTGGAACCGAGCCACCAATGTAGCCAACCTCGGTCGAAAGCACGCCATCTACAGCACGGTAGATAGCTTCCACACCCCAGAATCAGCCCGCAGCAAAAGTGGCTTCTTGGGAGTTCATCGAGGCAGGAGTTGCAGATGGGGTTTGGTCAGGATTGAAGTCCATCGGTTTTCCGGTGCTGCACGCTACGGCAAGTAAGCCGAGGGCTAGGCTGGTCAGAATCGTACGCATGGCACCTTCTAGGATACACTCTGCCCATGTTCCTGACTGCTTTGCTGTTTTCTTTGATGCCTCAGGGCCTTGACGCGGAAATCTCTCTTAATGCGATCGACCAAGAGTATTTCGAGGCCTTCACTCAAACAGCCATGAAGAACTTGCAGAGAGAGACTCCCCGCGAGGAACCCTTTGTATATAAAGGGCAAAAAAGTGTCGTGATTCCTAAGTCCATCCACCCCACATTTTATGGGGCATATGATTGGCATTCGGCCGTGCACAACCACTGGCTTTTGGTCCGCTTAATCAGGRCTAACCCTACTTTCGACCAAGCTGAAGTTCGTGAATTTTTAGACCAGCAGTTCAGCCAAAAGAATCTGGATAAGGAAGCGGAATTCTTCCACAACCTTGACAATGCGGGATACGAGGAGCCCTACGGCTGGGCATGGTTGCTGTTTCTCGCCGCAGAATTACGGGATTGGGACGATAAAGATGCCGCCATCTGGAGCTCCCGCTTGGAGCCTCTGGAAAAAAATATCGTCAATCTGTTTTCTGGATATATCCAGATCATTCCAACTCCAAACCGAATTGGCGCTCATCAAAACACCGCATTCAGCTTATCTCTTTTTCTGGATTACGCTCGGTCTGCGCAGAATCATGCGCTCGAAAAATCCATTATCCAGCGAGCCAAAGATTTCTATTTGGACGACATCAATTATCCCTTTGCCTATGATTCATCGGTTGAGAATTTCCTTTCCCCCGGGCTCTGCGAGGCTGATCTCATGCGAAGGGCACTACCTCCAAAAGAATTCAGCAATTGGCTGAGCGATTTTTTCCCGGGCCTGGAAGAGGGAAAACTCGATGACCTCCTGAAACCTGCCAAGGCTTATGCATTTATCGATCCTTACATCGTTTACTCGGCTGGCCTCAATTTTTCGAAGGCCTGGGCTCTAGAGGGCATCGTTCGTGCTTTGCCAAACGCGGATCCAAGAATAACGCCCTTATTGGATTCAGCAATCTTGCATCGTGCGACGGCTATGGATTTCGCGGTAACGGGGGTGTTTCTTGGAGATCACTGGCTACCTTCTTTTGCCGTTTACCTACTTTCCGACGCCGGGATTTAGCTCAAAGAACTTCGCCGCAAAGCGTTACACTGGCTTCATGTTTCTCCCTGTTTTGCTGTTTTCTTTGATGCCTGCCATAAGCCAAACACCCGATTTGAAGGATGAACAAGTGGTTTCCTTCGCCCGACTCGCCCTCGACAGCATTGTGCGCGAGTTCCCGAATAAGCCTGGCCAGGTCTATACAGGACCAGAATCGGCAGTGGTGCCGCGCGCAATCCATCCTGTGTTTTACGGCTCCTTTGATTGGCATTCATCGGTGCATGGGCATTGGATGTTGGTGCGCTTATTAAAGACCCAACCGAACTCTTCCATCGATGCGGAAATACGCGCGCTTCTCCATGCCCAGCTCACCGCTGAAGCTTTGCAAGTGGAAGCCAATTACTTTGATGAGAAGCAAAACAAAGGATTTGAACGCATGTACGGCTGGGCTTGGTTGTTGCAGCTTGCCAACGAATTACACACCTTTGAGGATGACGACGCCAAATTATGGGCGGCAAATCTTAAACCGTTGGAGGACCAAATCGTTGGTCTTCTGCTTGGATATTTGCCGCGCCTGTCCCACCCCATTCGCACCGGCGTACACCCCGACACCGCTTTTGCCTTTGGCATGGAGTTGGACTATGCACGCGCCGTCGGTAATCAGGAATTGGAGAAAGCTCTAGTTGCAAAGGTGCTTTCCTTTTACCTGGACGATGTTAATTATCCGGTCCAATATGAGCCTTCCGGGGAAGACTTCTTTTCCGCCGGCTTGAATGAAGCCGATCTCATGCGTCGGGTGTTACCGCAAAAGGAATACCTCGCTTGGCTAAACGCCTTCCTTCCTGGACTTGTAAATAGCGAAATGGGCAACCTCCTAACCCCCACTCAAGTGTCCGATGTCACCGACGGCCGCTTAGTCCACCTAGCAGGATTGAACTTGTCTCGCGGCTGGGCTTTAGAGGGCATTGTTTCTGCATTGCCCGATGGAGATGAACGCAGAGATGTTCTACTGGCTGCAGCCATCGCGCACCGAAAGGTTGGATTAGAGTACGTTTTCAGCGGTCACTTTGAGGGGGAGCACTGGCTCGCATCGTTCGCTATTTACTTAGTGACGCAGGCTGGGATTTCACAATAGGGCTCGGCTTGTTCCACTGACACACAATCAACAAAAGCAAAAGTATGGTAGAAAAAACATTTTCTGGATCATCCGACATTTGCGCATGGGATTCGCGCAATGAAAAATACAATCAAATCACGGTTGATATTTCCCTTACTCACTGCAAATTCATTAAGGATCCAATCGTCATCTGCTCCTTAGTTGGTGATAGCAAACACTGGGCGACCTCCGGCGGATCGCAGCCTTATTCACCAACCAAGGACGGATTCACGATTCATGTTCGCAGCGTTGTGACTCAAAATGAAGCAGGAGAATTCAACCTTGATGAGGCCACGAAAGACATGGCCGTGTTCGAGAACTGGCGTATTCACTGGATTGCAATTGGGGAATGTGAAAAAGAAGATGAAGAGGCCTCCTAAACCGGCTTCGATTACCTAACCGTCCAACTCCTTTGCAGCGGAAAGGCGTATCCCTTTAACCGATGCGGCACCGCCTCTTTTTCGCTGATACGTTTCAGAAGCTTAGGTAAGTCTTCCTCGGCATAGCGTTGATGATGTTTCTCTGATTGCCAGAGAGTCACCACCATAAATCGGCCGACGTCATCGCTGCAGAAGGCTCCGCCTAACATTCCATTTGCCTTTTGCATCGCGGGAAGCCAAGTAGATTCTTGCGCTTTAAGGAAAGCGCCCTTTTGCTCCGGGGGCACCCAACAATCGGCAACTCGCAGGAATGCTGCTTCCGGAGCAGAGTCTAAGGCGCTCTGCAAATCAGGGAATTGCCCTGGCATGGGGAAACGTTGCTCAAGCAAGGTGGTGGTCCATGACTTCAGGACTTCCCCTTGTTGGCTCCCGCTCAAAATGGAATCATGACTGCCCTCGGTCAGAAACTTGTGTTGGGCTTCAGCATTTTCCCAGAGACCCAAAATGCAGGCAGTCTTGGCGTCCTTCCAGCCGCCACATTGACCGAGAAAACCAGGCTCATTAGCCATGCCTTTCCAAGCTTCTTGAGATACTGCGAAGGCATCGTGGTCTTGCTTCGCAACCTGGCACACGATCCATTTCAAGAGCATGCTAGACCTCTAAAGCTTGCGCTTTTTCCTGATGCGAAACTTGGTATTGGAATACGCTCGCCGCAGGTTCTGGACCGCTGATCCCGTTTAGAATTTCCATTTGCGATAAGGGCACCATCGATGGGTGCTCGTATCCACATGCACGAGAGAGCCGGATGAGCTCCTTACGCAAGGTCATCAAGTAGTTGGATAAACGCGCGGCCTTATCGGTGGGATCTAATCCTTTTTGCAACCACTGGTTTTGCGTGGCGACACCGGTCGGACAATGCCCAGTCTCACACTTTTGCGCTTGAATGCAGCCGATGGCAAGCATGGCCTCGCGTGCGACGTTAATCATGTCGCAGCCCAAGCCGAATGCCAGGAAAGCTGTATCCGGCAATCCGATCCGCCCAGACCCGATAAATACGACATCCTCCGATAAACCGGCATCGGCAAAAATGCGAAAGACGCGACTGAATGCGAACCGGAAAGGTAAAGCAACGTGATCGGTAAACACCAATGGGCCGGCACCCGTACCGCCTTCTCCACCATCGATGGCGAGAAAGTCAGGGCCCTTGCCCGTTGTTTTCATCTTCGAGGCCAATTCTTGCCAAAACTCGGAACCACCGACAGCGGATTTTATCCCTACTGGTAATCCGGTGGCATCGGCGAGCTGTTCTACAAAATCAATCAGGCCATCGACGCCCTCAAAGGCCAAGTGCCGGCTTGGACTCACGCAATCCTGGCCTTTGGGGATGCCACGAATCCCTGCGATTTCCGCAGTTACCTTTGCACCCGGAAGAATGCCTCCAACACCTGGTTTCGCGCCTTGGCTCAATTTCACTTCAATCGCTCGAATCGCAGGATTCTGCTCGCAGACCCGCACGCACTCCTCCATGGAAAAGCCACCGTCGGCCGTTCGTGCGCCGTAATAACCCGTCCCCAACTGCCAAATAAGATCGCCTCCTTGCAGATGGTAGGGAGCAACTCCGCCTTCGCCAGTGTTCTGCAAAGCACCGGCCAATTCCACTCCCCGATTAAGCGCTGTAATCGCGGCGGCTCCGAGAGAGCCAAAGCTCATCGCCGAGACATTCACCACGGAAGCTGGGCGGAATGCTTTACGTCGTCCATGGGCTTCCCCCAAGACTTTTCTGCAAGCTAGTCCATAGTTTGGATCATAGMCAGGATCCCCGGGGTGCTTTTCCAACAAAGGAAAGGCTGCCTGATGGAAAATCACGTAGTTCCGCGCGGTGTCTAAATCATTATCAGTGCCGAAACCAAAATAATTGTTCTCCTTCTTCGCGGAAGAGTAAATCCAGCGCCGTTGGTCGCGACTAAAAGGACGCTCTTCATCATTGCTGGTCACGATGTACTGGCGCAGCTCCGGACCAAGCTTTTCCAACAAGTAGCGCAGATGTCCGACTAACGGGAAGTTGCGCAGGATGGCATGACGTTTTTGTGTGAGATCATAAATCACCACCGCCGCTAAAATCAGAATCAGGAGGATCCATCCCATGATGAAAGCCTATCGCCCTTGGAACTTTGGTTTACGTTTCTCAGCAAAGGCCGCCAGCGCTTCTAATCGATCTTCAGTAGGGATCATGCGCTGATAGCAAGAGGCTTCATGCTCTAAAGCCAACTCCAACGGCCGATCTAAACTGCCGTCGATGGCATCCTTTGCGGCGCGCAAGGCCAAAGGCCCATTCGCTAATAAAGACTGCACCATAGTGGCTGTGGCCTCTGCAAAGTTAGCGCTCTCTGCGATTTCATGCACCAGCCCCATGCGCTTAGCTTCTTCCGCCGTGCATCGCTTGGCGGTGAGGATGAGTTGCTTCGCTTTTGCTGCACCCACTAAGCGTGGCAAACGAACACATCCGCCGGCACCTGGAATAATGCCAAGACTGGTTTCAGTCAATCCGATGAGTGCGCTGGAGGCTAACAAACGAAGATCGCAAGCCAAAGCCATTTCGCAACCGCCACCAAAGGCATGCCCATTCATGGCTGCGATGGTGGGCTGCGGCAGATTCGCAATATCGTCCATGGTGCCGCGGATGTTACGCACAAACTCCTTCACTTCATCCTCCGACATCGAGCGGCGTTCTTTCAAATCAGCGCCGGCGCAAAAAGCCTTCTCGCCGGCTCCGGTTAGCACCACTGCCCAAACCGAGTCATCGGTCTTAAGCTCGGCCAACTTCTCGCGCAGCTGCAGAAGAGTGGGGAAACTCAGCGCGTTGCGCGCATCTGGACGGTTAATGACCAGCGTGGCCAATGGGCCATCGCGATGAAGCAAAACAAGTGGCGTTTCCGGAGCCGTCATACGGGAAGGATAACGTCGCGCATTCCCTCTTTTCGCTAGGAAACTAAGGTCGAATTCCTTAACGTCGACACGATTGAAACGTAGAATAAAGCATGATGGAAACCTTTAAGAAGCTATACCGAGCCCTTGGCCCTATTGCGGGTGGTATCTTGCTCGACGTGCTTGACCTGGCCACCTTCGGTCCATTCGGGTTTTACGTTGGCTGGCTTATTGGCCTCACTGTCGGCTGGTGGATGGCCGGGATTTACGGATTCGAAACCCTCGGCAAAACGGTTTTTGCGTGCATGGCTGCCATCTACCTGACCATGCCTTTCACCGAGTTGTTACCGCTCGCAACGATGATCTCTGCATTTGCACGATTTCGCGGTGCGAATCCAGACCCTGGAGCATAGATTTAAGGAAGAGTTTCCTTAAGTACGAGTTACTTAGCAGTCGGGCCCGCGGCCTCTCCCATAGCTAAAGTGCGGCCGAGCTGCACTGAGAGCAGTTTCGTGGCAGAATCAAGTGCCGCTCCATCCATGTCTGGAGCCAAGCCGCGCTCTCGGGCTAGCGCCAATAAAGCACCCGTCGCCAAGTTCCCTGCTGCCCCCGGCGCGAATGGACAGCCGCCAGTGCCGCCTGCCGAGGCGTCGAACATGCGCACACCTAGGTCCATGCCTAACGAGCAATTTTCAAGCGCACGCCCATAGGTGTCATGCATATGCATGCCCACTTGCTCAGCCGACATCATGTCGAGCGCAGCATGCACCAAGGTTTCCACTTGATCGACGCGGCCAACACCGACGGTGTCGGAAAGCAAAACTCGCTCCACTCCCATATCCATCGAGGCTGCAACCAAATCAAGCACCGTAAGGAGATCGGTGTCTCCATCCTGGGGCGAACCAAAAGCCATGGAAAGGTACATGCGAATGGGGAAGCCATCGGCCTTGGCTGCGGCGGCAATCTCCTGATTCACTGCGACGGCCTTTTCAATGGTCATACCAGAGTTGGCTTTCGAAAACCCTTCATGAGCTCCAATCACCGCGGTGATTGCGTCCAAGCCGCTTTCGCGGAAACTCTCGTAACCGCGCATATTCATAACCAAGCCGACCAAAGGTAAATCTTTGCGCCAGGGCACATCGCGCAAGCGACGGCACAGCTCTTTGGCATCGGCAAGCTGAGGTACTAAATCTGGGCGTACAAAACTTGTGATTTCCAAGGAGTCCGGGCGCGAAGCCGCAAGCAGCTCAAGCAATTCCAGTTTGGTCTCGGTGCTTAGAACCGTCTTCTCATTTTGAAGACCATCCCTTGCTGCAACTTCGTGAACGCGGATCAACCCTTTGCTGCTAACGCTGCTTCCAGACCAACTAGGTTGTCTTCAAAGTAAGGACCTATGGTGCCGTCCATCATCATGCCGAGCCATCCGCCGAGCGGCCCCATGCCGTCGATGACTCCATCGGTGAACCAAATRATTTCGGTYCCTTCYKSGCTAGGGCGRAAAATAAGACCACCCTTGGCCAAGTACTTGCCTTCCGAAAAAGCCAAATCCCAAGTCATGCCCTCGAGGYTGGACGAAGTCACGGTGACTAGGCCTTCTCCATTAATYGGGCCATCGAAATGAAAAGTGGTGGCATCGGAGAAGGTCCAAACGCAATCCGGGTCGACCTCTTTATTCCAACCGGTCCAATGCTCCCAAGTGGGGAGGTCCGCCGTAATCGCTAGRATTTGCGCTGGARTAAACGGTACGGTGCGACTGCGCTCCACCCGGTAATCCGTTGGCAGGAAAAAACCRACCACCGTCAACACGAGGAAGAACACTAAAAAAGCTATTAGGATTTTCTTAATCATCKRGGGTGTTTCTCTAAAACCGATTCTATCTCAKCCACRTGCYTTTGCAGTTCGAATCCAGCATGCACTTCCTCACATTGCGCGGTCCAGGCTTCCACGGAAAAGGCGCAAGCGGCGAAAAACAACTCCATTCCRCGCGCAGCGGCGACATCGGGCAATTCGCGGGGTTCGGTTGCGCATAAGGACGATGGCAACAACTGCGCCACTCCAGCAGCTTTGGTGGTGACCACAGGAACTCCAGCTGCTGCGGCCTCTAGGCAAACCAAACTGAAGGAATCGTATAAMGTGGGATGAAAAAGYAAATCTGCGGTGCACARTGCCTTTCGAAAACCGCCGTCCCACGGATGCAAARTCACCCCYTCTGCAGCCAAGRAAWCTRCACTCRCACCAATCGCKCGTTCTGCATGGACGATCGTCTTCACCCACAAATCTAAGCGTGCGTGAATACCACGCGGCTCCAAGCATCGAAACCATGCAACCGCTTGTTTGGCTCCGTGACGTAGTGGATCCCTTCCACAATGTAAAATGCGCAACGGCGACGAGGCAGAAATCACGCCCCGCTGGGAAGGCACTTGAATGGCAAGAGGTCTTTCCAATAAAGGCAAAGGCAATAGAACTTGCGGCTTTGAGGGCGCRCGTTTTTCGATTTCTCGTTGCACCATGGGAGACATKGGAATCACGCAYGCTGCGGTTTGCAAGGTCTCTTCCTCCAAGCGCATAAGTGCACGCGTGCGACGACTCGGCACTCGCCCACGAGCTTTTTGCACATCGGGGCTACTGCCTCCCATCGGCTGCCAAACACTGCCTGCGCATGGAATCGCGCGTAAACCCCAAACTCTATCGGCATTCCATCCATCGGCAATGCGCACGGCTTCGCGCGCTTCCTGCCAATCGGACCAAGGACGCGGTAAAAGCATTCCACGACGTAAATCTACGGCGGTCACACCTTTGGGAGTTCCACGGGTGGCACCGCGCGCAGCCAATAAAACTCCGTGTCCACGCGCCACTAATTCTGGCAACACGAAATGAAGGTATTGCTCGAGGCCGCCGCCATCGGCATGCCACTGATCGAGAAGCACGGCGATACGCATGCTCACCCGAATGCCCTAACCGAATTTAGGCACATGCGACGCAATCTTATGCGCCTTCTGCACAATGTCGCGGACGCAACGTTTAGTGTGGGCGTCGACGCGGGTTTTTGACATATACATGAGCAAAAAGCGTAGCCGGTCGGCCTTAGTCACTGTGGCCGGGGCGGAATACTGCAACGCAGCCAAATCTTTCACCAACCAGCGGCGGCGCGGCGGAAAATCGCGGTCGACGCGCTCCAGGTCGATGAAAAACGGCCGCCCCCAGCGATCATCCTCGGTCACGATGAGATGACAGAGGTACAAATCCTTGTGGTAGAAGCCGGTGGAATGAAAGCGGCGCACCATGCCGGCGACATCGCGCAGTACTTGATTGCGTGCCTGGCGCTCGGGCAGCTGATTCGGATTGGGGTATCCGTTTTCCAGCATGTCGTCCAGCTGCGGCCCCTTCACCTCGCGGGTGATGATGAACGAGCGCCGTGGACAGCCAAGGAGATTGATTTCCTCACCAAAGGCGACCGGGTCGGGGACATCGAAGCCGGTCTTGCGCATCATCGAGATGGCATCCCATTCGATGTGAGCTGGGCTGGAAGAACCACGGCCAGTGACGTTCAGTCGGCGTTTAAGCGGCACATCGCGGTGGATTTTGACGAAAAGCACGCCTTCCGTAGTTTCCACACGATAGGTCTTGCGTGGGCCGGCATCGCGCACAATCACGCCGCCATCGAACTTCATCGCGCCAGCGAGCGTATCTAGGCCYAAYGGTGCGAGMAGGTGTACGTCYTCCATGGCCGCGAGGATGCGCCCCTCGTCCAGGGTGGTCGTCGGCCGACCTTTCGCTTGGTACGTGCGGACATCCCGCAGTTCAGTCATGTGCTTATCATCGACCGGCGAGGGCCCAAGAGCAAGGAATTCCGAAAGACTTGATTTTCCTCCAGAGATTCCAATTCCTGCTCCCGTTATGCCGATAGTTGGGATATTCTTTGCCCACCAAGGAGCACTGCTCCCCCTCATTGTCCCTGGCCCCCAAACATGGCCGATTCCGCGACCGTCGAACCCGCTGGGTCTGAGTCCAACCCTTTCGTTCAAGCGCAAATGCGTCTGGACAAAGCGGCTGAGCTCATCAACCTAGACCCCGGCATCAAACGCATCCTTTCGACTCCCTACCAGGAGTTAACCGTCTCCGTCCCCGTAAAAATGGACGATGGCTCGGTGAGAGTTTTCACTGGCTACCGTGTGCAGCATTCGGTTGCGCGTGGTCCTGGAAAGGGTGGTATTCGTTATTCACCGGAGGTGCACCTTGATGAAGTGCGCGCGCTTGCCGCCTGGATGACCTGGAAATGTGCGGTAGTCGATGTTCCATTTGGTGGCGCGAAGGGTGGCATCATCTGTGATCCGCGGCGTATGTCGCAAGGCGAGCTGGAACGACTGACGCGTCGTTACACCGCGAACTTAATTGACATCATCGGCCCCGAGCGCGATGTCCCAGCTCCCGACATGAACACTGGCGAGCAAACCATGGCGTGGCTCATGGATACTTATTCCATGCACACGCGCGCGACCACCACTTCAATTGTGACAGGTAAGCCGGTTGGACTTGGCGGTTCCAAAGGACGACGTGAAGCTACCGGCCTAGGTGTTGCCTTTACTGTGCGCGAATCTTTGAAGCACCTTGGCATGCCAGCCACTGGATGTCGCGTAGTCGTGCAAGGATCCGGCAACGTTGGCGGCTTAGGCGCTTTGTTCCTGCACGAAATGGGGCACAAGGTCATTGCGATTTCCGACATGTATGGTGCCATCCACAACGACGCTGGCCTCGATATGCCGGAAGTCCTCAGGTGGTTGAGAGAAGAACGCACGTTGGAAGGCTTTCCAGGTGCGGAACGCTTGGACAATGCGCAACTCCTCACTTTGGATTGCGATGTCTTGGTGCCTGCAGCTACCGAAGATCAAATCACTTCGCGTAATGCTGCCGAGATTAAGGCCAAGGTGATTGTGGAAGGCGCAAACGGACCGACCTCCGCCGCTGCTGACGTCATCCTGGAACAACGTGGTGTTTTTGTTGCTCCCGACATTCTTGCAAATGCAGGCGGCGTGACGGTTTCTTACTTCGAGTGGGTGCAAAACCGTATGGGTTACTTCTGGGAGGAACAGGTGGTGTTTGATCGCATGGAACGCATCATGGTCGACAGTTTCCACTCAGTGGTCGAAGCTGCCGAGAAGTACCAAACCAGCCCGCGCATTGGCGCTTACTGTGTTGCGATTGAACGCGTGGCTTACTGCTTGAACTTGAGAGGTATCTATGCCTAACTCCAACACGGCTCCTGGCACTGTCGAGCCGCAGGCCCCATCGCCCGCACTGGCCGACGACAATCCATTTAGCTCGATGATGGAGCGCTTCGATGAAGCGGCTCAAATCCTTGGTTTAAACCCGGACTTGTACGTTCTTCTGCGTCGCCCCGACCGCGAGTTCAAATTTGCGATTCCGGTAGCCGACGACAACGGTGAGATCCAGGTCTACGATGGCTACCGCATCCGCCACAACCTGTCCCTAGGACCCTGCCTTGGCGGCTTGCGTCTTGATGCAAACCTCAAGCGCGATGAACTGCGCGCGCTCGCTGCATGGACCACTTGGAAGTGCGCCGCGTTGGGCGTGCCATTCGGTGGTTCCATGGGTGGTATTAATTTCGACCCACGCAAGCACTCCGCCACGGTGGTGGAGAAAGTGGTGCGCCGTTACACCGCTGGGCTCATGGACTTCCTTGGTCCAGAGCGCGACATTTTGGCGCCGGATTTGCACAGCAATGAACAAGTCATGGCATGGTGTCTGGATACTTATTCCATGCACACCCGCCACACCGAAAATGCGGTGGTGGTGGGCAAGCCAGAAGGACTCGGTGGCACGCTCGGTCGCGATTCCGCGATTGGACGTGGCGTTCGCGTCTTAATGGAAAAACGCCTGGCCGACATGGGCTTCACTTCGAAGGCGAAAATCGTCATTCAGGGTGCTGGGATCGTGGCCAGTCAAGTGGCGCGCCAACTAGTTGAGTATGGGCACAAAGTGGTTGCCATGGGTGACGTCAGTGGTGGCGTTCACCATGCGGATGGCCTCGATATTGAAGCCTTGCTTGCACATCGCAAAGCAAACGGATGCGTGAAAGGATTTGCCGGTGGCGATGCCATCAACGATGCCGAGCTACTCGCCATGGAATGCGATGTCCTGATCCCTGCTGCTGCAGCGAATCAGATCAACAGCCGTACCGCCCCTAAGGTCAACGCAAAGCTCATGGTGGAAGCTGCCAATGCTCCGACCTMCGGGCGAGGCGATGCCATTCTTCAGGAACGCGGGATTCCAGTGGTACCCGATCTACTCGGAAACGCAGGCGGCGTCATCATTGCCTACTTCGAATGGGTACAAAACCGCATGGGCTATAAGTGGCCTTTGTCCGATGTCGAAGATCGTCTTGACCGCATGGTGCTTGAGGCTTATGAGCGTGCGCGCACAGCTGCTGGCAAGCATAAGGTTGGCCTGCGTTTGGCCACTTGCATGTTGGGCGTCGACCGCGTGTCTTACTTCGATTCCCTGCGGGGAGTTTACGGGTAGCCTCTTTTTAGCTACAAACCTCCTGAAACCCGTGCTGCTTGATGAGCAGCGCGGGTTTTCCTTTTGGCATGAGAAAAAGCGCACACATGAGCAACCAAAATCGATGATTGGTCTTGGCATGTGATTTGATAACAAACAGGGAAACCAATCCCCCTCCCTAGGAATGCGTTCCCCCACTTTACCCAGTCAAGGACTCCTGAACGGAGTCCCTGGGATTCTCTCACTCATCGCTTTTATACTCATGGGAGGTGAATGTTCCATGGGATACCTACGCACTTTTCGCGGACACCCATCTTCCTATTTAGAACCGCGCAACCCCAACTACATCCGCGGCTGGGTTGAGTTCACGGCTCCCATCCCGGTAAAGAACAAAGGATTTCGAGTCATCGTTATTTCCAACTCACAGGGATTCCTTCGGGAGAGTCCCAACGGAGCCTTGAGCTATCCGCAACAATTGGAAACCCTATTGCGTGAGAATGGATATGGCGAAAATGCCGAAGTTTTAAATTGGTCCATCCCCGGGGGCGCATGCCGTGAGGAAATCTTGCTTGCTGCCCGCACGGTTGAACACCAACCCGATGTCATCATCCTGGCTAGCTACAACAATGATTTCGCTCCAAAGTGGGAGAAGCGTTCTCTCACTTCCATACGATCCGATGTTTCATATCTTGCCTACACTCATGGAGTAAGGAAATATCTCCCACGGTCTTTTATTCATCAGTCAGGCGCYTTCAGTCCACACGATTGGCTCAAGTCGAATTCGCAATTTATGGCTTGGCATAATCGCTTCGTGGGACCGGAGAGATTATGGTCCGTCCGCCAACAACCAAGACCCACCTTATTAAAAAGGGAACTTTTGCGTCTTGAATATGGAGTTTCGCCCACCCTACTGAATCATTTTCTCGATGCCGCGCATGCCGGCAAATCGAATCCAAATGTTTTGATGGTCTCCATGCCTCTCAACGCAGGGCAAATCACCAACTTTCAAGATGCGAAACATTTTTATTCGGTTGCGCAAGCCGTTTCTTCCTCATGGCCAAGCGCCCAAAGCATTGATGCCTCAGGGCTTATTCCTTTGGGAGATTTTTCATCCGCCCGTCATATGAAGCCAATTGGGCATGCAAAATTCGCCCACTTCCTATTTGCACAGCTCCCTCCCCCCGGACTTAATGGTTTTTAACTCCTTCGCCTTCCTCCTTTTCTTACCCATCGTGCTGACGGGGAGCAATTTTTTACGAGGGCGATCGCGGCGCCTCTGGCTGGTTGCCTTTTCTTATCTCTTTTATGGATGGGCTGTCCCATGGCATTGTTTTCTGCTCATCGCTTCTACACTATTAGATTTCCATATTGGCAAATGGCTTCATCGAACCCAAAGCAAACGGATACGAAGGCTCTTTTTGCTCTTAAGCCTAAGCGGGAATCTTGGCCTACTTGCCGCATTTAAGTACGCAGACTTTCTCATTCAGGCCCTAAACGATGGGATTCATTTTTTAGGATACGACATATCCATCGCTAGACTTGGATGGGCTCTTCCCATTGGTATTAGCTTTTACACTTTCCAGACACTGAGCTACACAATTGACATCTATCGAAGAAAATTAGATCCGGAAAAATCGTTCTCATCCTTTGCGCTCTTCGTCGCGTTCTTCCCACAATTAGTCGCTGGGCCTATTGAACGTGCGACTCATATTCTCCCGCAAATCAACAATCCTCGCCAATGTTCTGTCGACCAAAAATTATCTGCTTGGTGCCGCATCTTATGGGGACTGGCAAAGAAGGTTGTGATTGCAGATTGGTTTGCGATTTATGTGGACGAAGCCTTCGCTATTCCTGGCTTTGGAGGACCTTGGGTTTTTCTCTTAGCCATCAATCTTTTTGCCTTTCAAATTTATTTGGACTTCTCCGCTTATTCCGACATCGCCATAGGCCTAGGCCAGCTATTAGGAATTAACTTGCGTGAAAATTTTCGTTGGCCTTACTTATCTCGGAACATTTCAGAGTTTTGGCACCGATGGCATATTAGCCTTTCAACTTGGTTGCGTGATTATTTGTATTTCTCACTTGGAGGGGCACGCGATGGTGTCACACGAAAAGTCCTCAACCTTTTAACTGTAATGCTTTTGGGCGGGCTTTGGCACGGTGCGGCCTATCATTTCTTAGCTTGGGGACTCTGGATTGGATTTTTGTTGGGAGCCCATGCAATTACAAAGCCCTGGATTGCAAAAACTCTTGCCCGATGGTTGCCAAGTCACCTCTTTCAAATCCTCTGCATCTTGTTCACTTACATCACTATTTTGTGCTCATGGGTCTTGTTCCGTTCCAAAAACCTTGATCAAGCCCTCATCGGATTTCGATCTTTAGGTGGTGATTGGTCATCGTATTATTTTGGCCCCGACCCTGGCACCACACAACGTGTAAGCATCATGTTGGCGCTGGCGGTGAGTATGCATATCATTCGAGGATGCGGCTATTTGAAGCCAACCGCTTCACGCTCAAGGCCGATAAGGCTCTCCTTTTACGTGGCAGGAATCCTGACCTTTATTGCGATGTTTCACGCGCCGGAACCAACCAAGTTTATTTACTTCCAGTTCTAAAATCGAAACTCAAGCTCCAGGCGTTTCGCCCCAATGCAGCTTCGAGCGCAATCGGTCGTAAAAGCGCGTTTTGGGGTCAACGACGAGGGTTAAACGGCGACCACTGGGCCCAATTTTTATGCGATCGCCAGCTTCCAACTTGCCTTCGAGATAGCCGTCGGAGGTGAGCTGGCCGGCATTTTGCATATGCAAGGTAAAGACGCGGTCATTACGCAACACCAAAGGGCGCATGGCCAAAGTATGCGGGGCTAATGGCTGCACCACTAGAGCTTCCAAACTCGGCACCAAAATCGGGCCGCCGGCAGACATGTTGTAAGCGGTGGAACCGGTGGCAGTCGAGACGATGACGCCATCGCCAAGGAAAGTGCAAACCGGACGCCGCTCATCGATGAAGTCGATGGTAATCATGCTGTCTTCAGAACGTCGGCTCACCACGATTTCATTGAGCACGTGCGAATCTAAAACCGTTTTCCCGTCGCGCTTCACTTGAAAGGTCATCAACGCGCGATCTTCAATGCGCGCTTTGCCCGCGAAGGCCAAAGCCATAACCTCTTCCAAACGCTCGGCCGAAACTCCTGCGAGGAATCCAACCCGTCCAAGGTTGACCCCAATCACCGGAACCCGACGCTTTCCCATGCGATGCGAGGCAGCCAGAATCATGCCATCGCCGCCTAGGGAAATAATGAGGTCGGGCTTGCCTTCGATGGGATCATAACCCATGCCTAAATCCACCTCGATCGCTAAGGCCTTCCCATCCAGCCAAGCCTCTAAACGCTCCACCATAGGAGCCACGGTTTCCTTACTCGGATCACCGAGAATCAAAACGCGCGGCGCACGTTTGGCGGGCAACTCTGGTCCCCAAAACGCGGCGCCGTTGGATTTAGATCGTGGTGTCATGCCTCAGTCGGAGTTTTCACTGGGTTGGGACTGAGCGATTCTTTCCACGAAGCGACCAGTGAATCGATATCGAGCTTGCACGCAATCATTTGTTCATCGCGGCTGGTCATGTGCTGGATGAAGCGGTCGGGGACGCCGTGGCGTGAGAGGTGCGGTCGACGGCTAAGCTTGGCGTCGGCCAGGAGTTCCGCAATGGCAGAGGTAAAGCCTCCGGTCAGAGCATGCTCCTCTACTGCGGCCATCCATGGGAAACGTTCCGCTGCATCTAGGATGGCTTCGCGATCCAAAGGTTTGCAGAAACGCGCATCCCAGACTTCTAAGCTCAAGCCAGTTTGCGCTTCGAGAGCGGCGGCTGCGTCTAACACCGGCTCCACCATGGCGCCGAGTGCAAACACCACACCATCTTTGCCTTGGCGCAGACGTTCCGCGCGTCCAGGTTCCATCGGCGGGCGCAGGGAAGCTGGGCTACCAACTTCGGCTGGGGTAACACCGCGTGGCCATCGGAGTGCCCAAGGTCCGCCTACCTTTAACCCAGCTTCCAACATATTTTCTAAATCTACACCGTCTCGTGGAGAAGCAAGAGTCATGCTTGGGAACGGGCGCAGATAAGCCATGTCGTAAAGCCCCATGTGGGTCGGGCCGTCTTGTCCAACCAAGCCGCCGCGGTCGAGACAGAAAATGACATCTTCCTCTTGCAACGCGACTTCTTGGAACACTTGGTCATAACCGCGTTGCAGGAAGGTGCTGTAAATCGCAACTACCGGGCGTTTGCCTGCAGTCGCCATTCCACCGGCCATGGCAACCGCGTGCTGTTCGGTAATGCCGGTGTCATGAAAACGATCGGGGAACTTCTCTGCGAATCCAGACAAGCCAGTGCCGGACGGCATGGCTGCGGTGATTGCATGCACACGTTGATCGCGTTCGGCAATCTTGCATAAAGCTTCGCCAAATATTTTGGTGTACGCCTTACGCGGGACATCGTCCTGAACCGCTACTTTCGCCTTCGGTGCTGGCACTTTAAAGGGTGGTGGACTAATGCCGTGCGCGCGTTCTGGGTCATTCCCTGCCGGCGCATAACCTTTGCCTTTTTCAGTGAGGAAGTGCAGCAAAGTCACGCCCTCAATCCGACGTGCGCGTTGAATTGCATCGATGGAACCAGCTAAATCATGTCCATCGAGAGGGCCGATGTAGTTCACCCCGAGTTCTTCAAAAACGTGGCCGGGGATTAACGCGTGACGAATGACTTCGCCCAGTTCCTCCATGCGGCTGCCGACCACCGGTAAACTTTTGGTCAAGGTTTTGATGCGCTCATAACCACGATGCAAAGTGCGCGAAGAGCGCAAGCGTGAAAGGTAGCGCGCAAGTGCGCCCACCGAACGTGCAATCGACCATTCATTGTCATTCAAAATAACCAACAGACGCGAGTTCTGGTCGGCCGCTTGGTTCAAGCCTTCAAAGCTCACTCCTGCGCCAAATCCAGAATCGCCAACCAAGGCAACCGCCCATGGATCGCCACCGTCTTCGCCTCCACCGGTGCCCTTCAAGCCTTCCGCTAAACCGGAGGCGAATGAAATCGCGGTGCCTGCGTGTCCAGCAGTCAGTAGGTCATAGGGTGATTCCGTACGGCAGATGAAACCCGACATGCCATCGGTGCGGCGCAGATTTTCAAAACCAGCCAGGCGACCCGTGAGCATTTTGTGGACGTAGCACTGATGACTCACGTCGAAGACAATGCGGTCTTTGAGAAAATCAAAAACCGTATGCAGTGCCACGGTTAACTCGACCACGCCAAGATTACTGCCGAGGTGCCCACCCGTCTTTAGCACCTTCTCCACCAAGGCCGCGCGAATCTCCGCACACAGCGCTTCAAGCTCTTCCGTGGAGCGGCCTTTCAGTTCGGCCGGCGATTTCAGTTGCGCGAGATGGAGGGGAGACATGGTGAATGGACGATGGCTGGTAGCGGTTGGAATTCTAGCAGTAAATGTGCTGTGCGCGAAGCCGATTAGGCGTTCCGCGTGCCCAAAAAGACCGGCAGGTCTACGAGTTCTTGTCGATGCTGGAGCAGATTCATCTTAGCTACAGCAGCGAGTGCGTTTTGCACTTCTTCAGCCATAAGTGCACGCGCGCCATCGAGTCCTAATGCGCCGACCACGGTGGACTTAGCGGCAGCCAAATCTTTACCCGCAGTTTTGCCTAGTTCCTCAGTGCTGCGAGTGACATCGAGCACGTCATCGGAGATTTGGAACAGACGGCCGACGGATGCGGCATAGCTCCGCCATGGTGCGAGATCGGCAGCRGCGGAAGTTACGCCGAGCAGCAAAGAGACACCGAGGAGGGCTCCAGTTTTGCCAGCATGCATTTGCAGGATGGCATCGAGGGTGAGCTGTTGGCCTTCCCCGTCCATATCCATTTGCTGACCGCCGACCATGCCGCTGGCGCCGGAGGCATGAGCCAGTAACCGCACCTGCTGAAGAGCAAGGGTGGCATCGGGCTGGGCGGTTAGGGTTTCGAAGGCTAGAGCYTGTAGWGCATCGCCGGCGAGGACGGCAGTGGCTTCGCCGTATTCCACATGAGTAGTCGGTTTGCCGCGGCGCAGGGTGTCATCGTCCATGCACGGCAGATCGTCGTGCACCAAGGAATAGGCGTGGATCATTTCRACGGCGATGGCACCCGGCAAGGCACGYRCGCGATCACTCCCGCAGGCTTCCGCAGCGAGCAAACTCAGTGCCGGGCGAATCCGTTTRCCGCCGCYAAGCAAAGCATGCGCCATGGCRTTGCGYAAMCGSGTKGGSAYMTCGGGMARYGCYGANTTMGNARACCGCARCMGTSAGCGCGGTTTCGATYTCYGGGCYAACCGAAGTTAGCCAACTGCGGAAACTGGAATCAGTCGAGGTCAAGRTCGCCGCCATCCTGCTCYAACTCCTGAAGYTCCGCGCGCAAAGTKGCRGTGAGTTSYTCCACCTTATGCTCSGCGCCGGCCAAAGTTTTGTTGAGGCTYTTSAGYAGYTCGACGCCYTCGCGATAACGCTCAACGCCCTCYTCMAGCTCYAAATCGCCGTTCTCGAGCCCATCGACGAGCTCCTCCAACTTCTCGAGCTGTTGCTCAAATCCAGGTTTCTTCTTCTTTGCAGCCACCGACCTATTCTACCCGCGCCCGCAAGTCGCCCTTGGCCAACTGAAYGCGGATTGCGGTGCCTTGCGGAGCCGATTCGGGGTCGCGMAGAAAACCGTCTTGCCCCTCCGCYTTGACCAAGGCATAGCCACGCTCCAATAGGCCTTCCGGATTTCCGGCCTTCAATCTGGCCGACGCCTTGCCAAGCGCCGCCTTATGCAATCCGATMGMTGCCTTYGGCGAGGCCGATGCCATCCCGCGCGCTTCCTTCTGCAAGCGCACCCGACTCTTCTGCAAACGTCCTTCGATGCCCGCCATCAGGCGTTGCTCTATATGCCGCAATCGCAGTCCCTGCCGYTCCAACTTCTGCGMCGGATGCTGCGCCGTAAAGCCTTGCATGCCGCGYTGRAAATCGGTTTTCTTATCGCGTAAGAATCGCTTCATACTTCCGACCAAGYCTGCCTGATGCCGCAGCGATGTCCTGGCCTCGCCCGTCAGTCGTTGCGCACACCTGCCTAAGCGATGTCCAAGCTGCTGCATCTGCTCGATGCCTTCCACCCAYGGCGCCACAATGCGTTGTGCACCTGCCGTTGGCGTGATGGCACGTTCATCGGCAACGAAATCGCATAAGGTAAAATCGACCTCATGTCCGACGGCAGAAATCACCGGCACCTTGCATGCCGCAACCGCACGCACCAATGGTTCTTCATTGAATGCCCATAAATCTTCCATCGAACCGCCGCCACGGCTAAGCAGARTCAAATCCGGCTCMATCGATGTWGCTTCTTTTAAKGCCGCGATCAAATCCGYAACCGCGCCTACGCCTTGCACGCGCGCATGACGCACCAGCACGTGCACCGGATTCGGTTGTGCAGCGAACACATGCAGCACATCGGCTTCGGCGGCGGAACCAGCGCCAGTGATCAACACCACCTGTCGTACACGTTCCGGGATGACCTGCTTCTGCTCAGGGTCGAACAAGCCTTCCATCTGCAACTTGCGTTTCATCTCCTCGAAGCGTTGCGCCAAGTTGCCGGCGCCACGGTCCTCCACGTGGTCGAGTACGAAACTCAAAGTGCCGCGGGCAGCATAGATATCGAAACTGCCGCGTACTAGAACTTTTTGCCCATCGCTCAGTTCGGAGGACATCGCGCGTTCAGCAACGCCACGCCACAAGATGGCGCTCATGGAAGCATTGTCATCGCGCAGCTTGAAGTAGCGGTGGCCGCTACCGCGGTGCGGGCCACGGTATTCGAAGACTTCAGCCTCAACCCAAACTGGACCGATTTCTGATTCCAAGACCGAACGTCCGGCCTCCAACAAGCCGCTCACATTCAAGATGCGACTGCCATCTGGCGCACGATCTCCACTCACCATGATTACTGCGAAGAATCAGTAAACGGCACCCCGGAGGCGCGCCATGCCGGCATCTCTTGCCGTGGCAAATGCAAGCTGAAACGATCCGAAGAGAAGGGACTCTTCTTCGAGCCATCGAGAAAAGCACCGTTACGCAACAAGAGCTCTACCGAGTTATTGCTGTGCAAAATCACTTCCAAGCTATCGGCTTCAATGGTTTTGACTAGGCGGCCGGAGTTGTCGTGCCAGTTGATTTGCACAAAACGCAGCAGGTTGCCATCGACCGCTTCGAGCGAAGATAGGCGGTAATAGCTAAACGAACCTCGTGGTGAGATGAGGTCATCCAACGCACGACGTACTTTGTGTGCATCGGTCATGAAGTTGCCTGAAGGTGGGGTTGCACCACTCTTGTCTTGATCTGAGTTTGAAACCACAGAAGCCGCTTGCAGGGTCGTTTCTTGCAGCTCTGGGAAGTGCTCCAGCCATGCTTCGATATTCTGACTTTCTAAATCTAAGCGCATGCCTTCTTGTGGCAGAACCGTGCGTAAACCCGCGGCGGTACGACTTCCAGAAAAGAACCGCAGCACTAGGTTGCCACTCATGCGGTGCATTTCAAACTCTAAGCGCTCGGCATGAATGATGGTGTCGACCAGGCCTTCACGGTTCCAGGACATCCAGGTCACGTTAGACAAAGCGGCTGCTCCAGGAACCCTAGTCGCCTTTTGTAAACGCAAAGCACTGTAGCCATCGGCCGCGAGCAATCCGTTCACCACACCGACCCAGGTCCGCTCAGGAGCAAGAACTTCCGCCGCAGCTCCGACCGGCGCTGAACGCACCGGCTCACCAGGCAACTGCAAATCGATTTTGGCTAAAGGTTTGGCAGCTTCCTTGCGGGCAGCAGCATCGGCATCAGCGCGATATTTTTCTTCGGCGAGAGCGAACGCCTTCATCAAGTTCAGCTTCTCTTCTTCCGACAACAAAAGCTT
Organism: Planctomycetota bacterium; assembly: GCA_002746235.1. Classification (GTDB taxonomy): domain Bacteria; phylum Planctomycetota; class UBA1135; order UBA1135; family UBA1135. The sequence goes on along the minus strand of NVWJ01000011.1, from coordinate 21,471 downwards.
TTGGGTCAAATTTCCTAACTGTTGGCGGTCGGAGGCTTGTGCGGCAAGAACCTTTTCCATGTTGGCATTCATGGATTGAAAGGCTGCCACCAATTCCGTGTTATCGGGTCCTTGCACGGTGATTTCAGCAGGCGGCACATGGACGACCGCCGGCTCCTGCTGCACCACAATCTGCTGAGCCTCGCCACCAGTTTTGTCCTGCCACATGACAAAGGCCACTAAGGCCAGTCCGCACCCGATGACGACACCGCCGATGGCCATCAAGGGGCCATTCATCTTGGCTTGATCAGCCTTCTCCTCCTCTAAAGTCTCTAGTCGATCGAGCAAGGCTTCTTGCACTTCGGCGAGGCGTCGGAAGGATCGATTGAGCGCTTGGACATCGCGCAGGCGAAGTAAGGAGCCTGCTGGAGTCGCTGTCTGACGCGCCAGCTGCTGATCTTGATCGGGGATTGGTTCGAGCGAATCACTCATCTTTGAATTCGGCGGGAGCATCCAGGTAAGCACGACGCTGAGGTTCGCTCCAACTCCGCGCTGAGAGCTCTATCGTAAGTGCGCCGCGTTGCCACTGCAGGGTTGCGCTGGAAGCTACCGGTGGAGCATTTTCAGCTGCAAGTAAGTAGGTCGACCGAGTGGATTGAGAATCCTGTGGCAAATAATCCTGAACGCCTCTGGTGACGCCGTTCCAATACAGACGCGCGCGCGCATCGACCTCTTCCGGCGGATCGCCAAGAGGTCGATAAAGGTTGCCATTCACCACCACCAGGCCTAAACCGGAGCCGGTGGCATCGTCCATAAGTTGCACGCGCAGCAAACGAGTGTCTTCCGCAATGGAAAAGGTAAAGCGGAACAACTCCTCTTCCCCACCAATCATGGCGTTGGCGTGTGCTGGCAAACTCATTTCCTCGACCAATAAATAAGGTCCGCCCGCTTGCCCGCCGGTCCAAGCGCGCCGTCCCTCCAAATGGATTTGCGCGGCTGGCCCCGGGGTTTGGTATGCAGCCTCGCTACGCCCACAAGCTGGCAAAACAAAGGCCAGACTTAAAACTACGGACGCAAATCTTGCGACCGAACCTACTCGTCGTGGTCGGCCCAAAGCTTTTTGTCTTTTTTGTTCTTGTTCCACCAAGTGGTCCAAGCTTGGGGGTCACTTTGGCTGGTGCCGGTCAACGCCTCGAGTGCATTGCGCATGGCTTGACCGGTTTGACGGTACTTCTTCTGCGCTTCCTCATCGGTCTTATTGCTGATGGTCGATTCCCAGTTTTGCGAAAGCAGTTGCGTTAACCGTTCCACCGCATCTTTGCGCAAGCTTCCCGGTGCACCACTAAACTGCGCCAACGCTTCGCCGGCTTTTGCAATGAACAGGTATTCATGATGATCCAGCAAGTCCACCAATTCTTCCATGAACTCATCATAAGCATGGGTGTAGCCCACTTGCTCCAAACACAGTCCACGGAAATCTGGCTCCTTCTTAAACTTTTTATTCTCGAAAGCCTTCCATAAATAGTGGCCACCGACCGACCCCATTTGGCCCAAGGAATAAGCGGCAGCGCGAAACAGTTGCAGGTTCGCTTCGGTGATGGCTTTGCGCCCCTTATGAGTCATCGAAGAATAAACCTTCTCTGCCAAAGTATTTTGGAACTTACGAAGTCCCTTACGTTCCTTAAGCAAAAGCTTCTTATCCCCTTCGCCAATCGAAATCGAATCGTCAATGTTATCGATTTGTTCTTGCGCGGTGCGGTGATGACCGACGAAAGTATCCATCATGTTGATGGCTTCCCCTTCATCGGTTTTGCTTTTTAGAATGGCGTCATAGCGCTTGAAATCTTCTTTCAAGTCGGGCTCCTGCAAGCTTAGCGCGAGAGGAGTCATCGCAACAACATCCGCGCTCAGAGGTGCGGCAAGAAAAGTCAAAGTGAGGAGGGCGAGCATGAGGCAATCAGATTTGGGTGATCGACGCGAGGTAAGCGACATAAGCTTCACGAATCCTAAGTAGAGCTGGTCCATTCGGTCCAGGAAGCTGGTCTCTCCACTGCWGGATACAGGCAACCGGAGTCACACCAATCACTGCATTGGTGATATATACCTCTACGGCCGAGGACAGCTCCTTTAACTCGATTCTTCGCTCGAAAACTGGAATGTTGGCTGCTCTACAGGCCTTCAGCACCGTTTGGCGGGTGACGCCACCCAAAATGCCCCGGTCGAGGCCTGGGGTGTGGAGGGCATCGTCCATCCACAGAAAAAGGTTGGTCGAGGTGCCTTCGGCTAAATCGCCGTCGATGGTGCGCAAGATTGCATCGTAGGCGCCAAGATCTTGGGCTTTCTTGCGTGCGACTTGGAGGCCAATCCGCGACACGATTTTGGCTCCGGCAATCGGGTCGAGCGGATCCAGTCGGTGGTCGGAGATTTGCAGGACGACGGATTCCTTTGCGGCAGGTTCCGGTCCGGCGGTCCAGAGGAAATGTTGCCGCTCTTCGAGTCCGCGCAAAACGCTAAGGCGCACCCGCCAGTTGCTGTTATTCAAGTGTTGCGCGAAGTTCTGATATTGCTCGATTAAAGTTCCAGGTGAAACCGAAAATCCGGTGAGTTTTGCGCTATGGACTAAGCGTTCATCGTGTTGTGGCAACAATGGCGATGGCACCCCACTGCGCACCAAGAAGGTTTCGAAGATGCCTTCCCCGCGCAATACCCCAGGCCAACTTGCGAACAAGGACGGCTCCTCGGTGGAGGCGACTTGGCCGTCCAACATGAGGATTTCTGTCGGGTCCTGGACTGCTTTCATACGCCGGTAAGGTAACGTCCCTTGAGCAAGGTCTCATGCCATTCTCGTTCCGGATCGGAATCCCACACGATGCCCGCGCCAACCGCAAGTCGCATGCGCTCGTGCGAGATGGTGGCGCTGCGAATAAGAACTGAGAAATCGGCGTGTGGTTCGGGGCCAGGGATCCAATAACCGAGGCATCCGCAATAAGGTCCGCGAGCGCGACGCTCGAGTTCGGCAATGGCTTGCAATGCACGTACTTTGGGTGCTCCGGTTACCGAGGCTGGTGGAAAGGTTGCGCGCAGTAGAGCGGCAATGCCCTTTTCAGGATTCCATTTCGCGCGCACCGTAGCTATGCGATGAAACAAGGTGGGGTATCGCTCCACTTCCCCCGCCGAGGCCACTTCCACTGCGCCTACGTCTGCAATGCGGCCGAGGTCATTGCGCGCCATATCGACAATCATGGTCAACTCCGCCACTTCCTTTTGATCGACGCTGAGTCCTTGTGCGATCACCAAGTCTTCCGCTTCGGTATTGCCACGCTGCGCAGTCCCTTTAATCGGCTCGGTCAAAAGCGATGCCCCGCGCACTTGCAGAAACCGTTCCGGCGAGTGCGAGACTAAAGCATGACCGCGTGCATCTTCCCAATACGCACTCATCGCGGTGGGTTGGGTATTGCACAGTCGTGCATATAGCGCGCGCGGATTTTGCGTAAACTTCCCGCTCAAAGAATGCGACAGGTTGGCTTGGAATAACTCCCCTTCGCCAATCCAGTCACGCAGTTTGGTGACGTCGGCGCAGAAACGATGTTCTCCAATTTCCGCTTCTAGCTGCGGCGCGATGGTTGGCGCAGCTTCGGTTTGCGAACCTTGCGCTGCAGCTTCCGCCCCCTCCGATAAAGATGCCGATGCCGATGCCGCGCCCATCGCCTCAAACTTCTCGAACCAACTTAAGGCACGTGCACGATCTTCATTGCCGTGCACTTGCGCTTGCAACAACAAGCACTCGCCATCTGGCAACCACACCAAAGCTTGGCGGTATCGCGCAAAGTGGTAGTCCGGCCAGCCATCGGGATAGGGCGGATTCCACGGGAAGTTTTCATAAGCATGGCCGCATTCAAAACCGAACCAGCCAATCCAACCCACGCCGACATGAGGAAGTCCTGCATCGAACTCCCAGGATTCGTCGGCGGATGCATCTTCCAGCAACTGCGCCGGATCGGTCGACGCTAAAGGCCATGCATGGTTGTCGCGTCCATCGGGGTGCACATTGCCGCGCAAATGCCGGTCCGGCGACCACGCCAGCATGGTGAAGCCATCGCCAGTAGAACTCTCCAGCAACATAGGCTCCATGCCACTGCCTAAACCCTGCAAGCAAACCGCAGGCGCAGGCATGTTCCTGGAACGTGCAAGGCAGGTAACGCGGAGGGTGGTCATGATGGGATGAGGAGAGGCGGCGGGCGCTTCCTAGTATGATATTTCCGATGGCCAACGACCTCCTCCAACTGCGCGATGCCTTCATGGGCCATTTGCGCGATGTGCGGCAGGTCAGCCCCAACACTCTGCACGCTTATCAGCGCGATTTAGTGAGGTTCTTCGCCTATCTGGCGCCGGAGCCTGACTTGGATGAAGAAACCGAGGCTGTCCGTCCGCCGCTGCCCCCGCCGATGGAGTTACGCACAGCAAAGCTGCGGCTGTATTTGGGCACGCTAACCGAAGCGGGCTTGAGTCCATCGACCTTGGCGCGGCACCTCAGCACCCTGCGCATATTTTTCACGTGGATGGAAGACGGTGGGCACWTTCAGAGCAATCCAGCAGCGGCGTTACGTGGTCCGCGCAAGGGACGACGTCTGCCGCGCTTTTTGGAAGAGGAAGAAATCGAGCGTTTGTTGGCGGCGCCGTGCTCGGAAGACCCCGAGGAGTATCGCGACCGTGCGTTGTTGGAGGTGCTTTACTCCACCGGCTGTCGGGTTGCCGAGTTGGTGGCGTTGAATGAGCACGATGTAGAYTTACGCCGTGGGCTGACCCGTTTGCAGGGCAAGGGACGCAAGGAGCGTTTGGGCATGTTGGGCAAACCGGCATGTTTGGCGCTGGAGCGTTACTTTGTGCATAAGGGCATCATGCAATTGGACCGCGGGAGCTTATTCCTAAACCGTTTTGGCACCCGCCTGACCGACCGCTCGGTGCGACGCATTTTGGAGAAGTGCTTACAGCGTGCCGGCATTCATCGGCACTGTTCGCCGCACACTTTGCGGCATAGTTTTGCCACCCATTTGCTCAGCCGTGGCGCCGATTTACGCAGCGTGCAGGAGCTGCTCGGGCATGCCAGTTTGGGCAGCACGCAGATCTACACCCACGTTTCGGTGGAAGGCTTGCGCAAGCTGTATCAGCAGGCGCATCCGCTGGCGGACTGAGGCATGAAAAAACCCGCCAATCTCGTGRKAGATTGACGGGCTGCTTGGTGATCCCAAGGGGATTCGAACCCCTGTTGCCAGGATGAAAACCTGGTGTCCTAGGCCAGACTAGACGATGGGACCGGGTGCCCTAAGGGCAACGCGGCGAGAAAGATAAAGGCCGTCCTACCTCGTGTCAAGCTTGAGAGCCCGAATACACGACAAACTTTCGTCGACCATGGTGCCGACCTGCCCGCGTTCGGCCAGGAACTCCGCCGGCAACACTGGCAGGGTGTAAGTTTCGAGCTCGAAGTCGCGGATGCCGGCGTTTAGGCATTGGCCGACGGCCTCTTTCCACGGCGTCCCTTGCAGGCCTCCGGGGTACTCGGAGCGCGAGACCGGCACGTGGCAATGCACGCGGAGGTTCGACCACTGGGAGGCGTCTGGGAGCTCTAAGAAGGCTGGCATGTCGGGCATGGACGATGCCACCCCAGCGGAATCATTCCCCCTCACTTGATGCAGATAAGGATCGGCAGTGAGCGACTGCAATAGTGCGAGGGATTCCGCTGTTGGATGCCCCGGGATTGCAAGCGCGGAGGAAATCTGCACCTTGCCAACCCGCACCCCAGTGTTGTGCAAGGTCTGCAAAATCTCCGCTGCCGATTCTCCCACTACCGCTCCATGACAGAGGTCCCAGCACACGCCGAGTTGTGGCAGCAAGTCCGCAGGAATGTGGTGGTACAACCAGGTGGCTAAATCACTGACGCGTTCAAAGTTGCCATCCGGCTCGGGCTCAATCGCGAGAATGAAATCGCGACGATACTGCTTGCCCAAATGTTGCAAGCAAGCTGCGGTGAAGAGTAAATGCTTGAGAGTGTCCGGGTGCTCGAGTGCAGAAGGTCCATATCCAATCGGGCAGGTGGAAATGGATAAGGGGCGGTCATCGTCTGGCGCGAGCTCGGCAAGTAGGTGCGCCACTTGCATGGTGAACTCGGAACGTTGCGGCGAACTCCAGTCGGGGAGGAAGGCCGATTCCTTCACCAAACTTGCATGGAAATCACCAAACGGAAATGCGTTGGCGGTCCATGCGATGACATCGGCCTCCGCCATCGCTTGCTTGATTTCTGCGAGCAGCTGTTTCGATGCCGCGATTTCAGCGGCCGCACTTGCCGAGAAGTGCAGGCCAAATCCGAAGGGGCCGACTTGCCCTGCCGCTTTTAGGCCGTCGGTCCATGCGCGTACCGATCCGCGTAAAGCAGCTAAAACCGCGTCCGGCCCATCCGCAGGGAACACATTCCCACACAGGGCTAGACGCGGTTGCATTTGCGTTTTAGTTCCAGCTCTTGGCAGCTGCGCGGAACTCTTCGGTGCGATTCGGGAAGCTTGCTAGGAAGCCGACTGCATCGCGCTTGGCGACGTCTGGCAGGCCTGCGCTGACTAAAGCTTCGTAAACCGCGAGGGTTGCTTCGAAGTTGAGCGGCTCGGCACTTGCCCAATCGCGAGCAGCAGAAATCCAAGCGACTGGCTTTTCTTCACCAGTGGATTTCGCTTCCGACCACATGGCATGCTCTTCGCATGGTTCTTCCGCTTCGGTGACCGCCCATTCTTTAGGACCGGTCAGTGGAGCGGTCGGACGATGGATGGAAAGTGGCACCGTCAACAATGTGCTGTCGCCGGACTTCACGCTCACCGAGCCGAAGTAACGTTGACCGTTCTCCAAAGAATCTAGCTCCGGCAAACGAGCAAACATGCTGCGCGCACCACCGAATGGAATGCTCATGCGACTGCTTGAGCCAGACTCGGCAATGGCCGCAGTCAAGTTGGAGTACAGAGTCACTTTGCCGGGACTGTTGTAGAAACGTATTTCGGCACCGGCAAAACGCGCCTCTAAAGCTGCGGCGCCAAGACTTGGGTAACTCAAACGGAAGCGATACTTGCCTGGAGGCATGTTGCCCAGATCGGTTTCCGTTTCATAGGCAATGAAACGACCAAAGATGGCATCGGCCTCATCGAAGATTTCTAAGGCAAGGTCCTCACGCCATTCGGTAGTTTGAATCGAACGCGGGGTGTACATGGAAACCTTGCTGGTCCCTTCCGGTACTTCCGCACTCCACTCGACGATGCCCTGGAACATGCCGTAACCACCCATGATGGTGCTGCGAATCGGATCTTCGATGATCTTCATTTCCGCAACCACTGGCGATGCCACGCCCTCGATTTTTGCCGCCACGCGCAGGCCATTGGTGTCGCGCAAGTAGGAAGCGAAACCGAAAAAGCCGGTGTCTTGTCCAGCAGGGACCTCGAACTCTGCGTATTGCGGCTGCACGCCTTCAAAGCGGAAATGCAACTCGACCTCGGTTTGTACGTTGGTTGACCAACGTGCGCCCATGGCGTATTCGAACACGGTTCCGGCTTCGACCGGGATGGTAGTTTCGTAACTTTCGTTATCGCTCAGGATAATCCGTGTGCGACGCTGGCGATCGCCAGAGTAAAGAAAGCCGCTTACCGACCCCGCGCCGGTGCGGAACTCATTCTCACCCCCACCATGCTGAGTGACGCGAAGATGAACCACGTTGGCACCGTGCGGTACCTGCAAGAAAGTGCGACCAAGATCGCCCGGGCCGAGTTCAAAGCTATTCCATGCTTCGCCAAGTTCGTTAGCTTGCATCGGAACGACCACGGTGACTGGAATGACTAGATCGGGACCGGCGTTTTCAGGCTTGGCATCGTCGTAAGCGAGAATGCGCGTGCTGTGGAGGCCATGCTTCAAGGAAGCTGGAAGAATGCGCGCGTTAAAACCAGAACCTTGGGAACTGGTGTACATGGCGTCGGGCACTTGCACCCAATCGGATTCCGAAACCAGGCGGAAGGTGCGCAGGAAATCGGAACGGCTGGCGTTGGTGTCCTCCAAATCGAAATCCGGGGTGATGTTAATGCGCCGCTCGAAAGGTTCCGTCGAAGGAAGTCCACGCAGGTAGATGCCTTCGCCAACACCAAATGGATTGTTAATGCTAWCCGTAAAGGATTGCTCCCCTTCCATGCCTTCAGCAAGATTACGTAAAGCAACTAGCGAGCGTTCCATGTCGATGGCACCGTGCCCCACTTCTACCCAATCATGTTGCGGTAGTTTTTCCGCGGCCAAACGCATGGCGCGGTAAATACGTGCGGGCGATTGCGCGAGGCCTTCTTGAGTTGCAGCACAACGCAGTAGCGCAACACAGCCAGCCATTTGTGGAGCGGCCATCGAAGTGCCGTTCCAGTTTTCGCCTTTGGACAAAGTCCACGATGGAAGTGCACTCAAAGCAGCACCAGGAGCGGTGAAGTCGACTCCAATGTCGCCGTTCGGCAACGGTCCGCGTGAGGAGAAATCGAACAGCACTGGCTGACTTGGATTCAAAGAACCATAGTTCACTTTTTGCGTGTTCGGCCATACGCCTGCAGCAATCGAGAATGCAGATTCGGTAGTTCCTGGAGAACCAACCGTGGTCAATGCCGGACCTTCGTTGCCCGCCGACGTCACCAAGATCAAGCCACGCTTAGCCGCTTCATCGATGACCCATGCATCGGGCTCATTGCCGTCGGCGTAGAAGCTTGGGCCGCCGAAAGACATGTTGGCGATCTGACATCCGGCTTCCACCGCCATGTCCAAAGCTTTCACAACAGCAAAACCGCTGGTGCTGCCGCCGAACTTGCCATCGCCAATTTTAATCGCGACCAGTTCCACGCCTGGAGCAATGCCATTGAGGCGACCGTCCGGTCCTTCATAACTTCCGATGATCCCAGCGACATGCGTGCCGTGACCATGGGTGTCGAAAAGCAGGGTGGTGAGGTTGCCATCGTCGGAAACCTTCACTGCGTAGTTCATGTTGGAGGAATCACCGAGCGTTGCCCAATCTCCGGTTTCGCGGAAGCTGCCGAGTGCGGTTTCTTCATCGAGGTCGCCATCTTCATCGGAGTCGATGACCACTTTCCATTTGCCGCCTTGCTCGAAAACCACCACGTCGTAAACCACGCCCGGGTCAGTGAAGGAATCAAAGTAACGCTGGGTTTCGGTTTCAGCAGCTGAATCTTCATCGACCGAGGTACCGCCTGCCTCTAAACGCGTGACCGCCTCTTCATATTTATTCGCCTCGACCTGCCACTTGGCTTTGCGTTGCGCGTTCATGCGTCCACTCAAGCCACCGGGCAAAAACTCGGAACCAATGCGCCCGAGGCGTACCGAGCCAGAACTCTGGTGATGACCAAGATCCAACTCACGACCACTCAGGCCGATGGTCTTGCCGTTGCCATCTAACTCGACCACCATGCTGGTGTCCATGCGACCATCGGTGGTGGCGTCGTACCAGTCGACCAACTTGCGCCGCCCATCTGGGGTCTTTTGCAAGAACGGGTGGCCCGGATCAATGCCGGTGTCGAGGACAGCAACACGAATGCCACGGCCGTCGTATTCCGGGTGCGCCGCCAAAAACGCGGCGACCCCGAGGTCCTGCTTCGGCAACTGTCCTTCCAAGGACTGCTGCGGCAGGGCGTAAAGTAGAAGAGCGGAAAGGAAAAGCATGGAAGGCGCAGTTTAGCAGTCCTTCCTAGCTTCAAGACCTACTGAACCGGCTCACTCAACTTCGACCACAGGTCCTGGGTGACCAGGATTCGGGTACAAGAAGGACAGCGGATCATCGACTTGGCGCCTTGCACGCGCACGCGGTCGTTGGCGGTAAGGTTGGTGCCGCAACCGCCACAGGAATCGCCCTTCAACGGCACCACTGCTTTACCTGGATGCTTTTCAGCAAGAATCTGAAACACACCGCGCACGGTGGAGTTGACTTCGGCGACTAAGCCTTCACGTTCGGTGTTCAAGGCATCGACCTCGGCCTGCAAATCGGCGGTATCGGCCCCAACACTGGCGCGCATGGCATCTAAAGATTCCTTGGCTTCGTCCAAGCGCGAGTTCATAGCTTCGCGCTTAACGGTAAGACCATCGGCGCGCTCTAGAAGTTCGAGTGCTTCTTCTTGCGCGTCGGAGTTTTCTTGACGATGCGTGGCCGCTTCATGCTGAGCAATCTGCACTGCGGATGGATCGCGCGCTTCGACAGCAGTCTTCTCTAGCTTGTCGATGCGTTCCTCGCGCGTGCCGCATTCATTCTCCAACTTGGTGGAACGCACAAAACACGCTTTCTTCTCCGATTCAAGTTCTTCGGCCTCGGCCTCCAAGGCAGCCATGGTGGATTCACGCTCCCCCAACTCCACTGGAAGAGACTCCAGACGTCGTGCCAAAGTGGCCAGACGTTTGTCGACCTGCTGGGCACGAATGAGATGGGCGAGGTTGGCTTCCACTACGCATCATTACAACGCAGCGCACCCTGGATGGGAACCATCCAGGGTGCGAAATCCTGACTGTTATCAGGGATTAGGCCTGTCGGCCTTAAGGAGTTGTGCCGTCGAGGAAACCCGCCAACTTGCGTGCCCGGATTGGGTGCTGCAACTTGCGAATCGCCTTCGCTTCAATCTGACGCACGCGTTCGCGTGTCACACGGAAGATACGACCAACCTCTTCAAGGGTGTAGGTGTACCCGTCTCCTATGCCATAGCGCAGTTTGATGATCTCGCGCTCACGGAAGGTGAGGGACTCGAGGACATCGTCGATGCGTTCCTTGAGCATTTCCTGCCCAGCCCGTTCGACCGGGTTCTCGGAAGACTCATCTTCGATGAAGTCGCCGAAGTAGGAATCCTCGGAATCGCCGATGGGACGATCCAAAGAAATCGGGTGCTTGGCAATCTTCATGACCCGCGTGGCTTCATCGACAGCAATGTCAGCAGCTTCCGACATTTCCTCAATGGAAGGCTCGCGACCGAGGTTTTGCAGCAGGCGTTTTTGCACGGCGCGCAACTTCGACATGGTTTCGATCATGTGCACAGGAATGCGGATGGTCCGCGCCTGGTCCGCGATCGAACGGGTGATGGCTTGACGAATCCACCATGTGGCATAAGTCGAAAACTTATAACCGCGGCGATACTCGTACTTCTCCACCGCCTTCATCAGGCCGGTGTTGCCTTCTTGAATCAAGTCGAGGAAGCTCAAGCCACGGTTGCGATACTTCTTGGCAATCGAAACTACCAAGCGCAAGTTACCCGAAGACAAACCCTTTTTGGCCGACTCGTAGGCATCGAGCGCGCGGTAAAGCAATTCCATGCGGCGCTGGAAAGACTCCAACGGCTCCATAGCTTTCACTTCCCACTCACGCAACTGCGACTGCAATACGGCAAACTCTTCCTTGCCAGCATTACTGCGTTTGCGTGCGCCATCGAAACTAGCGGCTTCACGGGCGACGGCACCCCAAGCACGTGCTTTACTTTCTAGCACGCGAATGAAGTCTTGCANGATGTTCACTTGGAAGTGCAACTCCTCCACCATGACCGCGATGCAACGCTGACGTGCGCGCATATTGCGACGGAACAAGGCACGCTCGCTTGCTTTCAAACGATCGTCCAACTGCACTTCGTAGCCAACCCGCGCCGTGTCACGCAAGTTGGTGAGGTCGGCAATGTGGCCGCCCAAACGCTGCTCCAGGTCTTGCTTGGTCAGCTCATAACCAGCACCACCGTCAATGTTGGAGGAAGTGCCTTCATCGGCACCTTCTTCCGCAGCCTGCTTCTTCAAGCGACGGTTGTAATGGAGCACGGCAAAGCTCGAGTTAGCCTGCGCCGAAGGGTTGACCTTCAAGGTGCGGTCAAAAGCTAGATTGCCGTCTTTGACTTGCTGCAGAACATCTAATGCCATATCGAGCGCAAGGCCAGACTCCAGCACCAAACGGCGGAAAATCTTGCGCGAGACCTCGGTGGTCTTGGCTAAGGAGATTTCCTCCTCACGGGTCAGCAGTGGGATTTCACCCATCTGGGTGAGGTACATGCGCACCGGGTCATCGATCTTCTCCAACACGGCTGGAGTAGCACGTCCACCACCACGAATAGTTAACGTGGAAAGTGGTTTTGGAGTGACGGGAATCGGGGCAGTGCCGCCAGCAAACTGTGCGGCGCTATCCGCCTTGGTATCGCCAAGCACAATGCCGGCAACTTCAAGGCGGTCAATGATGTCTTGCAGAATCTCAATGTCACCAAGCTGGTCGGCTGGCAACGCACTTTGCAATTCCTCGAAAGGAAGTGTGCCAGTCACTTGACCCTTCGCAATGAGGGTCTCGAGTGCTGATTCTGATTTTTTGTTTAACGACTTAGTGGTCATGGGAATGGGAGCTGATTCGGGATTCAGTCGTTCGGAGAAATGCTGATCCTTCGCAAGAAGGAATGAAGATCATCGGGGTCGGTCGCCTTTTCTGTATTGCCGGGGAGGACTTCCAGTGACCGTTCTAATGCCAAGCAAGGATCCGTAGGKCGTAAGTGGCGAACCTCGTCCAGCCAAGCGGCTGGTTCTTGATTCTGAAACGCAATCAGAGCWGTTAAGAGGTCAAACCCCTGCTCGGACTCACGYTGCTGACGACACCATGAAAGGACACTCTGGGCAACAGAATCCTGCAATTCTATCGTGTCGAGCTCTTTACGGAAGCGCGGATATGCGCTGGGATCGTGAAGGATGGCGGCGATGATTTCTCTTTCGTTTCTTCGAAGGACCTCCTCGGGTTGGGTGGATGATGGAATGGGTGACGATTCTGCGTAGGCACCGCCATCCTTAGGACCCTGGTATGCAGTGTCTTTGGGATGAGTGAGTCTTCGCAGGGCGTCGGCCGAAACCCCTAAAGTGGATTGGACCTGCTTCGCCCAAGCTTCTGCTACAACGGGACTTGGGGTGGTTGCTATCCACTCCGCCATCTCCGATGCAGCCTKATGRACGACCGCAGGCACYGACAAATCCKCTTTTTGGGACCACGTMTCTAAACGCCAACGGAGTATATCCCATGAATCGKCGATRAAGCCGGAGAGTTCTTCTAGACGGCCCTCAGCCACCATATCGGCGGGRTCATGACCKTCYGGRAGGGTGGCRATYCKCACGTCGATNCCCYYSNGCGACCAGGAGRCGGGCRGCYTTRGCGGCGGCYTTACGCCCAGCRGYGTCTGGGTCRAGCARSAGCACCACCCGACGCTCGGTTCTTTTCAGGCGACGCGCGTGGTCATCGGTGAACGCRGTGCCAAGTGCGGCTACGCAGGGTTGCAGGCCAACGCGATGCAGYTGGATGACATCTAAATAGCCTTCGGTGACTAGGACTGGGGCATCGGGAAAATCGCGCAGGCCGGCTTGCAGCTTTTCAATGCCGTAAAGCAAACGCCGTTTCGGAAACAGCGGACCTTCCGGGGAGTTGATGTACTTCCCCATCTTCTTGTCCTCAGCGAAAGAACCGGGTAGGTAACGTCCGCCAAATCCTAAAGTGCGACTGCCKGCATCGAGCACTGGGAACATGAGGCGATCCCAAAACCGCGCTTTCATTTGSCCRGTATTTTCATCGGCRAAGGCRAGRCCRGCGYTRATCATGCCSKRRTCGGTGACYTTGTTATGGCGCAAATAWGCGAGCAACTCTTGGCGGCCCATMGGAGCCCARCCRATSGCAAAYTCTTTCCAGCTCGATTCGGGAATGCTGCGGTCAAGCAAATACTTGCGCGCRCCATCGCCCGATGCGGTGAACAACTGCTCGCAGAAAAAYTTCCGTGCCCACTGCAAWGCTTCGCGYGCTTCTTCGCGTTCGGTACGCTCTTCGGGACGTCCGCCGCGAAACTTCTGTGGCATTTGCATGCCTCCCATGTCGGCTAAAACATGTAACGCTTCGAAGAACTCSAGGCCCTCGGTTTCGCGCACAAARGTGATCGCATCGCCRCCGACTCCGCAACCGAAACACTTAAACGAGTTGCGCCCTGGATTCACCGTGAACGATGGCGTCTTCTCGGCGTGAAACGGACACAATCCCCAATAACGRTTGCCTTTGCGGGTTAACTGAACCTTCTGCCCCACCACCGATTCGATGGGGATGSGCTCTTTCAAGTCGTCGAGGAAAGTGTTCAGTTCGCTCATTGCGTTGACCAAGGGGGGAATGGGGATTCCCGACCCCTTAATCTAGGGCATCCTGCGTGCTTTTACCGGAACTCTAGAAGCTTTCTAGCTGCTTTCTACGCGCTCCAATGCGGCGCGCCAGGTCGCAGGGACGATGGAGCCTGGCCGCGCTTTCGGGTCGACGCCCTCGGCCTCAAGCGCGTCGGCCCAAAGCGGGTATTGCTTACCTAAACGACCGAGCAGGGTCTTTCTTCGTTGCCCAAAGGCGAAGCGCAAGACCTCTCTCAGCGCCTCCTCCGATGCCGCCGCCAAAGCCGTGGACTTAGGACGCAACTGTAAAAACGCAGATTCGATTTTCGGGCGTGGCCAAAACACTTCCGGCGGCAAACGACGTCCGGTTTGCGCCTCAAAAGCAAAGTGCAGGCGGATGGAAAGTGGGCTCCATTCTTCCTTGCTTACAGGACCCGCCGCTTTGTCGGCGACTTCACGCTGCAGCAGCAAGGTGGCTCCAAGGATTTTGCGTCCGGGTAGGCGGCCAAGGAAAGGGCCGGAAATCGCGTAGGGCAAGTTGGCGACCAACCGCGGCGGCTGCTCCAAGCCCTCCCACCACGCCTCCACTTCCGGGTGCATGGTTTCATGCGGGCCGAGAATGTCGCCTTCGATCAAGGTCAGCGATCCGTCCTCCAACTCACCTTCAAAGCGTTCGCGTAATAGGCGGAGAAAGCCATGGTCCAATTCCACCGCCACCACCTTGGCGCCGGCTTTCAGCAGTTCAAAAGTTAAGGAGCCAGCGCCAGGGCCGACTTCCAGCACAGAATCTCCAACCTCCACGCCTGCATCTTCCGGAATACGCCTTAACAACGCGGGGTCGACCAGAAAGTTCTGCCCAAAACGCGGGTTCGGGCGCAATCCATGCGCCGCGAGTAAATCACGCAGATCGCTGAGCTTCATGGCTTGGCCAATGCGCTGCAGAAATCACCTGGTGCGTCTTTACTGCGCAGTACTTCTGCCAAACCGCTGCGGTAGTTAGCACGCCATTGCAGCATGTAGTTCATCGCCTGGKTTTGCTCGGCRGARGTCAGCTGCGGCCATAAAGGGAGCACCACATCGAACAGGTAATCGTCGGCGTCGGCGAAATAGCGGAAGCCTACGTCTTCGGCGCGCTCACTGGGGAGCATTTCCAACTGCCCGCCCATACTTGCATCGGCATCGCGGGTGGCAAAGGATCCGCCACATGCGTAGTAGGTGTTTGAGGTTGGATCTTTRCTCCATTCTCGAACRTTGCCGAGCACATCGTAAGCGCCGAGCACMGTGCGRCCRCGTTCRAARACTCCRACCGGAAGACGTCGACGTAAWCCCAGCTCTAGACTGTTACGYGCCGTTTCTGGAACCACAAAACCGCCGCGCCCGGATGTCGCCAACTGATGCCAYTCCCACTGCGTCGGCAAACGCATCTGATGATCCCGGCACCACGCTTCCGCCTCGAAAAAAGTTACCATGGAAACTGGCAAGGTGCGCTCGGTGCGCCGCACATCTAAGCCATATTCCTCTTGGGTCACTTCATAGCGCCCGGCCAAGGACCAAGTGGTTTGGAAGGGTGCGGGCGCCAACAGCACCATATGYTCCAAACGCGCAATCGCCTCGGGCAAAGGCTGTACTGCAGAACGAGTACAGGCCCCAAWCCCGAGCAGAAGCATCAGGATTAGGGCCTGTCGGTKCATGTGACCGGAGATNTAAATCTTCCGACTACTCGCCGTGGAYCATGTCGACCACGCTTGCAGTCACGCCGCTCTTCGAACCGTTCACCATGTCGATGGCRAAKGCGATTCCGAACAACATYAGCAAACTGGTGAAGATCATGGCAGCGCGCATGCCACCGCCTTCGTCGGTAGTGCTTGCAACAGCAGCTGCAGCAGCACCGCGACGGGCACCAGAAACACCTGCAGCGCCTCCACCGGAACGACGCGCAGGGGCGGCTTCGGCAGCGACTTCTAGCTCTTCGACTTCTTCGTCAAGCAGGGTGTCTTCCTCAGAAAGTTGGGTGGTGGCCATGCCTTCGTCGTCGGCTTCGTCAAGTACGAGATCTTCGACCTCGAGGACTTCACCGGCATCGGATTCTCCAACCGAACCGCCAATACCAAGTTGGTCGGCAACTTTAGAAACGTCTTCCACGCGCAGGCGCATGTTGGAGCCTTCGCGGAAAGCACGAATCTCACCAGCCGAAATTAGGCGTTTAAGATCCTCTTCCTCGAGCTCGAGTTTCTTGAGGGCTTCGTCAAAAGATGAAAATTCGCTTTCGCTCACGGTATCTAGTTCTGGGACAGTGGGTCTAGGAAGAAGGGTTCCTGCTTGCCAGCATAGCTGTAGCTGGGCGCGGAGCCAAGGATACGTTATCCATTGGCAAGTCCGCAATGCAAATCTAATAATCCGCATTCAAGGGGGTTAAACGCCAATTCTTTTTCCCCTGAGTGATTCTGATCAGGACAACCGAGTCCAGTTAAGGACCAATATTCTGCCCTTCGCTTGCAAACGGCTTGCAAAGTTGAAATCAAGCCGCGCCACTAATGCCCCCCTCCTTATAAGGAGTCCATTCATCGTTCACGCAACGGACTTGCATCCTACGCTTCTTGTCCACATCGCGCCGAGTGATCGAAATCGCGTTCAGGAAACAATCGTTTAACTTTACAACGTGAGCCTGCACTTCGGGGGCAGAGTTCAGAGAGTGCGCAATCCTCCGCGCGCCATTGCACCCATCGCATTTGCCGCCAAGGGGGAGCGGGAATCTACCCGCTCCCCCGCAGCTTCGGCACTCCGCGACAATGATGTCGGGATGCATGAAAATCATTGCTAAGCGATTGACGCCCGAATGGCGCCCCACGCAGCAGCAAGAGAACCTGCCGTTAGGATTCCTACTCGAGCAATAGCTCCGGCCGCTGGTCCACCCGTTGCGTCAGCTGCCGCAGCGATGACCTGGCCGTTTGCTTCAAGTTGTTCCTTGGCGAGAGCCTCCCTCCCTTCCGCCCGGGCTTTAGCGAGATTCGCCGCCTCGCTCTTGGCCTGAAACTCCTCCGCCACCACAATTGCAGATTCAAGCTGAGCGTCGAGAACCTCAACCTGCTCTTCAAGAGCAGCGCGATCTCCGGGAGAAGTCGAAGCCTTGAGCTCAAATGTAAGCACCTCAAGCCTGTCGGAAAGGTCACTCGTGCGTTGCTGCCACCCTGCGTTTTCTGTCTTCAGCTTTTCGGCCTCCAACGTTTTCAGCGTGAGGCTTTCTTGTGCATCGGCATAACCTCCAAGGGCGTCGACCACTGAACAACCCGGGGCAAGCAGAACGCAAATGGCGAGAAAAATTCGGGTTAGGTTACGCACCCTCGACCACCTCACCTTTAGCCTTGAGTTCGATGACTTGGATGCTGTGAGACTTCACATCCGTAATGGTCTGACACACAATCACGCAAAGCGTCGTCAACGTGATTGAAATGATGACCGCCAACTGAGCGTCCCCTTCAAGCCCACTTTCGGGCAAGGCAACGGCCAAGTTAGCAATGCCTCCTGTGAGCCCGGACTTGAAACGCTTCGACCGAAGGGCCTTGGTTTGTTTTTCCATGACACCTATGTATCCGTGGCCAATTACCCTTCCAATGGGGGTATTAGCCATTCTTGAAATCAGGTCATGGCTTGAATCGCAGAGACAATCCCAGCACCGGCAACAAGCCAAAGGATGCGCTTGAATCCAGCAACAAAGGCTTTGCTTGCTTCGAAATTTCGAATGCGAACGTCATGTGCACGCAAACGCTTTGAATGCCCGTCAAGCCGCTTATCCTGGCGGCTTAACAAGTCGAAAATCGATGTCAGGCGCGACTCAACGAGAACTACTTTTGTAACCAAACCCGTAAGCTGTTCAATCTGGCTATCAATGCGGTCCAGTCGGCGATCTATTTCGCGTTCGGAACCCACTATGCAGGCCAAGAAATCGCGGCCAATACCGCATCAATGGCAGACGCATCAACCGCAGCATCCAGGTCGATGTGAGCCTTCATTCGAACTTCTTCAATGTCCGCAATCTCTGCGCGAATTGTTGCCAACTCGGCGTCCGTCCCTGTGGCAGCAACTCCAAGGGAAGCGTGGGAGACGGAGCCACCCTCCGCAAGGACTTTGGCTGCCAGAAGAGGGTATTCCGATTGTGTCCGGGCTCCATCCGGAGCAGCAATGGTCGCCTCGTGCACCCGCGCCATCAGCAGGAAAGCCTGCGAATCGGCAAACGGAAAGGAGGTGCTAACAAGTGCTGCCGCATCACCGTCAACCACTCGCTTGGCGCGATCGCGATATACAGTCAATGCGATGGCGGGCAAAATAGAGACCAATGCGCCGGCCGTGACTTTCAGTGTTTTACCCGCTTCCTGGTCAACGATTGCCTGAGCGTGCTCGACATCTGAAATGACCAGATTAGGAGTTGGGATTGTTGCGTGGACGTCAGACCGGTAGAAGCCAAGGACTTCATCAGAGCCAGCATCGTAAGCTGCGTAGATTATGGTTGTCATTTGTTAACGGCCTATTGCGAACCAACGAAGTCCATCTATGGTTGCTGATCCAGCTCCCGAGTATTGGACATAAAATTTGAGTTGTGCCTGGTCGACGCTTTCTGATTCAACCCAGGAACCCTTGTTGGAGGCTCCAGTGTTATTTCTACCGATGGCGCCGGCATGCAGGCATTGGTTTGGGAAAGCCATTGGCAAATTAATCACCACAGAACCCTCTGCCAAGGGGGTAGTAACTTTCCCCCATTGAAGAATCAACCCGTTCCCCAGCGAGGCGAATCCGGAGGGATCATAAAAAAGACCAGAGAAGAAATTTCCATCTTCGCGGAGAAAAGCCTTATTTACGTAGGTACCCGTTCCATCAGGAGCCGCGTCRKTCGCAAATTGAAAAACTAATTGGCCMGCGCTGGCAGCRTTGACTAGTTCCCATCCCTCAGAAGCGCCGCCGCCAGCAGTCAACTTCAGTACTGCGTTGTGAAGCGCACCACCGGAAATAATGTTCAACTTACCTGGGGCGCCAGTATTTGCCTGAGTGACACGGACTTGGCCCTCGCCGTTCAAAATCCCAACGGAAACATCACCGCGCACGATTCGAGTAGCCAAGCCAATAACTATGGCCTGGAGGAGTTGAGTTTTGTCCGCCTTGTCAAGAGTCAACCCTGCTGCTTCAACGGCATTAATTATTTCCCTTTGAACAGCGGTAAGCCATTCGGCATCGACCTCTGTCGGTTCGACACCRGTTGCTGGATCTCCTTCTTGGAAATCTCCGTCTTGCGTGGCTCCTGGGGCATCAATTTCGTGCATTCTTTATCCTTGGTAGGCGAAAATCACCTGTGTATGAGCTGGCTTTGCGCGCTCAATAGCGCATTCAAGTTCTTGATTTCCCCATCTCGCCAAACGCTCGCCCGCACCATCGCCGGCCCTGAATTTGCGAACTGTCGTTTCAGGGGCCGTGACCTTCCAAGCGTGTTTCCAGTCACCATTACTGAGGGTTTCGCCAGCATTGCTTCCTGCGACGAATGGCTTGTACTCAGTAATAGTGATCGAATATCCAAGCGTCTCGGCAAGGGCGATGAAGAAGGCTCTTGACTGGCCTCCCTGGCTACGGAGTCGGGCAACAACTGCCGCGCGGCGTGCTGCCRMYGWNNATTYWMRRGGCCAGTGCACGGGTCTGGTAATCCAACTGCACGCTCCCAATCCGCCAACATCTCAAGGGCGCGTGATGGGTCTGCTTCACGCAGCAGGTCTTCAGTTCGTTTATCAACATTGAAGAACTCTTTGGCGAGACCAGCCAGCAAGGAAGTTAGGGTTGAACCTTCCTCTTTATTCCAAACGACTCCCTTGGGGAGCAGGTTTTGGAGCTGTGTCAGGTAGTCAATCAGCTTTGCCATGTAATGACTCCTGGAACTGACAGCTCCCCATTGTTAACAACAACGTCGGCCACTGGCGACACAAGAACATGATCCGTTTCCCCTGCAGCAGAAGAAATGGCTTCCCGAATATGAGAAAGCAACAAGGTCCCACCAGGAATTGCCTCGCGTCGATGTAGGTCAGCAATGGCGGCCTCGACTGCAGCCTGAACAACTGGCGTGTTAGGCGTAAGCGTAATCACCGGGTCCATCGCAACAGGGGTAGGAGCAAACACTGTTGGCGCGGCGGTCACTGGACGAACCAAATCAATGAAGTCTTGGACTTCCTGCACCTTGGCGCCATCTGGAATGGGTCCGCCTGGTTCTTCATCAAGAGTGAAGGTGATTCCTACTGTTCCAATTCCAGTGTAGGAGGGGAACGCCCAAGCCCTTGTCACCTTCGGAATCTCTAGGGCCCACGCCACGTAATCCTGGGATGAACCACCATGAGGTGGCTCTTGAATGCGCTTTAGCAATCGCGCGCGCAACCGCTCATCGGTCTCTTCGTCCGCACCACCAGCCAAAGAAACAGTGCTAGCCGACTGATTCACGTATGCCACGGGAGAAATCATTAGAAGCTGCACTCCCACGGCTGTGTTTCCGGAATCACCGGAGGCCACCGCTCTGATGGAAGCTGAATAGGTCCCAGCAGCAACAGGTGAAATGCCTGCAATAACTTCGAATTCAACTCCATCCGAGCGGCGAACTTTCGTGCCTGCTGGCAATTGGCTAGCTTGAGTGAAGGTGAAGTCCGCTGTTCCAGACGCAAAGGCCGACGCCTTTCTCGTCAGGTTGTAAATCGATGCTTGCCGAGCAAGGATTTCTGCCTCTGAGGTATCCGGAAGGATTTGGTTCGACGCCCAGGAAATGTGGGCATGAAGCATGTGAGATGCTCCGGCCAGCACCCTTGACAGTCCGCCCAATACGGAGCGACGCAATAACGGCCCAATCCCAAGACGACTCGATAATTGAGAGTCGCCTCGCTCCACGAGTTCCGGAAGGGAAGGGCGCTGAAATGGCATTCAACTCCCCTCTATCAAACCCCTTGAGTTACTTGAAGGGCTACCCGCCCGGTTTCAAGCAATGTCTCCTCCAACGCATCCCAGAGGTAATTCCATCTTCGCGCATTGCCACGGTAAAGCTTCACGCCGATGGCCACTCTGTCCAATCCCTGGCGCTCTACCTCCACTTCTACTTTCTCAGCAATTCCGTCTTCTGTTAACCAGCTCAACGCCGTTGCGGTCCAGGTCTTTGCCTTGGATAAGATTTCAGGGGTTATCTTCTCTCTTTGCAACAACCACAACAGTGAACCATAGCGGTCGGTGACGTCATCTGGCCACCAGCCCCGTGGGTCACTCTTAGCAAGATCGGAATCTTCCGGTGCC
>NVWJ01000002.1 GCA_002746235.1 Planctomycetota bacterium | reverse complement strand
AGATAAAGCGGTGGGCCGCCTAAGTTGCCGGTGCCTTCGGGGAACACCAGCAAAAAATCTTGCGCATCGGCAGTTTGATAAAGCTCGGTATGGTCGGCGAACTGACGCGCATTGCCGCCGCCGCCGTGAAAAGCCATGACCAGAGGCGTCGGCGTTAATGGGTTGTAGCCGTTGGGTTCATGCACGCGGAAGTAACGCGTCATCCCGCCGGATTGCACGGTGCGTAGAGCCATGGCCGGCGCTGCAATACTGGAGTCTGCCTTTAACGGATGCGCAGCCACGAATAAAAGGGGGGTGAGGCATAGACTGAGGGGAAGGAGGATACGCATGACAGGTTAGAACTCCAGAATAGAGCATGAGTTGCGGCAATTTGGGCGATTTTGATGGCGTCGGTATCCTGTGCCCTTCGTTTTCCCCCCTCCTACCTAACGATGAGCGCTTCCTACTCCGACATTCAATCTCTCCTCGGCGGTCAAGCCGAGTCTCTTCTCGGCCATACCTGCTCGACCATCTCTAAGGATCGTCTGCATTTGCCAGGCCCAACTTGGCTGGATCGTGTCCACAGCATGAGCGATCGCCCAACCCGCGTGCTCAATGGCTTGGGTTCTATTTTGAATCACGGACGGCTCGCTGGCACTGGCTATGTTTCGATTCTGCCGGTCGACCAAGGAATCGAACACACCGGTGGTGCATCTTTCGCGCCCAACCCGGACTACTTCGACCCAGCGAAGATTGTCGAGCTTGCTATGGAAGGCGGATGTAACGCAGTTTGCTCCACGCTCGGCGTTTTGGGKWSKGTSGSMCGSAAGTATGCGCACAARATYCCGTTYMTGGTSAARKTSAAYCAYAACGAGMTWCTKWCSTANCCCAAMCAKKYNCRAMCARAYCMYSTTCGNCAWCANTCSRYCAGNGCTTYNGASATGGGYGCMMRMGCGGTYGGSGCAACMATCTACTTYGGKAGYSASRAMTCSSGTSRWCAGATYMWGKAWGTYKCKGAARYSTTCSMNCGMGNCMCATKMMTWWGGCATGGYSACSGTGCTGTGGTGCTACTTGCGAAACTCAGGCTTCAAGAAAGATGGCGTCGATTACCACGATGCTGCCGACCTCACTGGACAAGCCAACCACCTTGGTGTCACCATTCAGGCCGACATCATCAAGCAGAAGCTTCCGACTAAGAACAACCCAGGTTTCACCGATATTGGTTTCGGCAAAACCCACGATAAGGTTTACTCGGAGCTCAGCAGCGATCACCCAGTTGACATGTGCCGTTACCAGTTAGCCAACTGTTACATGGGACGTTCTGGTTTGATCAACTCCGGTGGTGCCTCTGGCTCGAACGACCTCGCACAAGCTGTGGAAACCGCAGTCGTCAATAAGCGCGCTGGCGGTATGGGTCTCATTTCGGGTCGTAAAGCTTTCCAGAAGCCTTCTGCAGAAGGTATTCAGTTGCTCAACGCCATCCAAGACGTTTATCTTTGTGACGATGTCACCATTGCCTAAATAGGCAGACGGTAAAAGAAGGCGTTGGTTTACTGACGCAAGCGCAGGTCGGACTTCTCCACGAAGTCCGACCACTTTTTTTGTAGAGCTTTACGTTGGCTTTTGCCGAATGCCTTGCGGAACTTACTTCCAGAGCCCTGGTTGCGGAAGGCGTAGTGGAGATACTCCTTGAAGGACTGCAAAGTGCTTAAGTCTTCGCTGTGGAGCAAAAAGTAGACCAAGGTATAGGCCTGGGCGTAAAGCAACTGGGTATCTTTCGCATCGCCCATAGCATTGCGATCAAACACCAGCATGTCATCGAGCTCGCGTAATTTTTTCTTTTCTCCCGATGCATGCGCATGCACCCATCCACCATGCAAGCGCTCCGGTAAATAATCCGGCACGCCATCGGTGGGGAGGTAAGAACTCTCAAAGTAAGTCGCGAGACCTTCCCACAGCCATCCCGGATAATCGCTCGGCTCACCTTTCGAGCGTTCTTGGACCGCTTTGTATTGCAAGGCGTGGGTGAGAATCCGCACCCCATTCTTCAGCTCACCTTTCTCCAACCAAGTATGGGTGATGCCGGACCCAACATCGAAATATCCTTGAATGCCACTGCCAATGCTCGGATAGCCACTTTCGATGTCCTGGTAAATCCACACCTCCATGGGTTTACGTAACTCATAGAAGCCGCCCATCGTTTGTAGCATTTGAAAAAAGTGGAAGTAATAAATCTCGAGTGATGCTGCGGTGCGCAGAGCATCGTGCAAAGTAGTCACAGCGTTTAACTCAAAATGTGCGGTGGTGAATTCCCACGGCTCCTGATCCTTTTGTTTGCGTTCTTCCAGTCGTTCCAAGCTAACCCAAGATCCTTTYCCAGTCGGCACCGTCCACGCTCCCGACTGTTCGCGATGCCCGAGTTGTATATGCGCTTCGCGGTTCTCCGCATCTAACTCGAGCGCGCGCCAGTAGTGCAATTTGATATCGCGCGGATAACCCTGGGCGCTGCACCATTCAGCCAAGGCAATCGCTTGCTCGGCAGTAGCGCGCGCACTGTAAACCAACTGCAAATGCTCCTTGTAGGTTGAAAACATCGCCCGCGGACCTTCCATTTTGACCACCGAAACTCGCTTAATCTGCCGCTCGGTGGTTTTCTGTCCAAGGATGACCGACTTGTCATCGACATAAAGGATGATGCCACGCAACTCTTTACCGCCCTTCAAAGTGAGGGTGTCGAGCGGCGCCTCGCCTGACTGGAGGCAAATCGCGAGCATTGCGGAGAGCAGCAGCATGATGAAAGCATAGTTGCACTGAGCGCTTTGGTTTACGATGGTTTATGCTTCCGTTTGCGTTCTTGGAAGATGGCCACCGCCTTTTCCGTCCACTTTAATCATGCTGACTCCCATTCTCCTTATTTGTATCTCGGTTGTTCCCTTACACCTGGCGCAGGACCCATTGCAGGCGGCTGAATCGGTGCATTGGGAGGCCTTAGAGGCACGGTTTTTGGCCGGTGAGCGTGGAGCCGGAGATGCCATCGTGGCACAAGGCAATGCCGCCATCCCGCTTTTGGTAAGAGTTATGGCAAACCAGGAAGCAGGTGTTCAKCAATTYCTTTCCGCCAACCTTTTGGGCGAGATTGGCACCGAAGCTTGCATTGATCCYCTTWTGGTCGGCTTGAAGCACCCATGGTTCAATGTCCGCCGTTGTGCCGCGTTAGCTTTAGGCAAGATGAATGCCGCGCGCTCGAAAGAGGCTATCCAAGAACTTGCCGACCWAGATCCTTTTTCAATAGTCAGTGAAGATGGGAAGGGCGTCYTATTTMTTGTTCGCGAGTCAGCGCAAAAAGCSYTAGGCATGYTCRAAGRRTTCACGGAAGTCTTTCTCGAAGATGCTGCCCATCGCCCGCCGATMGAATTGAATCTGCCGAAGAAGAAATGCAARTGGCCTTTTCCAGGAGGGTTTGAAAAGCAAAATCTGTACAATAATTATCAACAACCCACGGATGGATATGTGCATGCCGCCATGGAYTTGTTRCAGGAAGCCGGSACTAAGGTGCGTGCTGTGCAAGCTGGAACCGTGGCTCTCATTGCGACCAATTACCCAGMCTGGGATACGCACCACTTYTTTATTRTTGAACCGGAAGCCGGCAGTGGAGAGGGTTGGAACTATACGCATGTAGATCCATCAACCTACACCTTTAAGGTYGGCGATAAAGTGCGAGCGGGAGAAGTGCTTGGCAAAGTMGTTRACTTTRGCCTCGGCGAKAACGATGGCATTGAYCATTTRCATTTGCACTATGTCGCCTTTGAACAAAAGGAAGACCTCAGCGTGGAAATGCATRGTTTGTTCGATCCCTTGCAGCGTTTTTCTTGGACGGATGAAGAATCGCCAACGATTCATCTACCTTTTCACTTCGTACGYGCCAACAGTYTCAAGGAGTTTGAGCAGGAAAGTGGGGTTTCGGTGGTGAACGGCARGGTCGATATTCTCGCTACAATTTCGGATATGGCGCATCGCAACCACATTTCAAACTGGATGACCCCAGTKGTRACCYTGGAGATTACCAGCAAGCRTGSGCAGCCGTGGCGAAAGTTAGTTYTRGATCARCGCGGTGCTATGCATGATGAACGGCAGACSCGAGCTCTCTACCTGACTTGGRAGCAAAGGAAGGMTTGGACCKCTGGCCTRGCTCCTTCYCCYGWYCCTTAYGTYTTAGTGGTGACAAATACCGATGGCGAYGGAGTCATAGAGGCCGAWGATGCTTGGCATGCATGGAACACCTCTCAGAAATTGGAAGATGGGAGCGCAAGGTTTCCCGATGGTGAATACCAAGTAACTCTTCGTACTTGGGATTTGGCTGGGAACATGGCCGTAGAGTCCATGAGCGTGCAGGTGCGAAACCAAGAGTCCGGGCAATAAATCCTCAATTTCCCTAAAGACGTGCATGCCTAGTCCGATGCTGTGAGGCATTCCGCGCCTTTGCTCCAAGGCCGTACTCTTCCATAGTTATGTCACAAATCACAGGATCCTCCGATCGCTCCACAACACACGGCTGGGCAAAAATCATGCTCTCCAGTGGGGAACCGCTCTACTTCTTTTTCGATAAATCGGGCACAACCGTGAAGGTCTCCAAGCATGGTCTACTCGGCAAAAAACTGTTTAGGGGCGATGTGGACTCCACACTTTTTGTGGGGGAATCGCTGTGGTCGATTTACCAGTTCCGTGCAGATCTACCCTTTGAGCTGGGTTTAGAGAGTCAACGTGGGTTTATCGCGGCAGCTTTGTGCTCGGATTCGGCGGACAGTTTCGCCGAAAAGCTAAAGGCTACACGCTATACAAGCCGGGTAGAGGATCTCTGCCACGTTTAAGTCATATTTTTAGGAGCGCCTCAGGGCCTTTTAAGGATGAGTGTATTCCATAACCACTGAGGTCATTTTCATAGAGGGAGTCTGTTGGCTCCCTCTATGAAATTATCTAGCTCACTAGTGCGATTTCTTATGATGAACTTCCACGAGGCAAGATTCTCGATAAAAAGTGATATCACTTTGCTATCTTGCCCGTACACAAGGTCATGCTCCTGAAATCCCCATCTGTTGTGCTTGAAAAGATGCGCTTAGCCCCACTTCTAGTCCTATTTTTCATTTTTTCGTCGCCGGTTGCCTTGGCGCAGGAACCAGGCCCAACCCTGGAAGAACGCCTGGAGAGGTTAACTAAGGTTATGGAGGCGCAGCGTATCGAGTTGCATATTCCGGGCATGGCTCTGGCTCTGGTGCAGGGGGACCAAGTGATTTACAGTCACGGTTTTGGCCTGGCGGACCTGGAAAATGGCAAGCCAGTCACTCCAGAAACTCTGTTTGCCATCGGATCCACCACCAAGGCGTTCACCGCCTCACTGGTCGGCATGCTGGTCGACGAGGGCAAGATGAGCTGGGATGCACCGGTCACCGATTACCTGCCTTACTTCGTTTTACCCATCGACAGCGATGACCCTAAGGCCTTCGTCAACATGCGCGATGTTCTCGCGCACCGCACTGGCTTTACTCGTATGGGCCTTTTGTGGGCGGGCAATGCCGTTTCGCGCGAAGAGGTTTTGCGTGCTGCCATGCAGGCGAAACCGTGGACTGGCTTTCGTAAGAAGTTCTACTACAACAACGTGACTTATCTTGCGGCGGGGGAGGCCTCGGCCGCAGCGGCTGGGATGACTTGGGATGCGTTACTGCAGCAACGGATTTTAGATCCACTCGGCATGGAGAACACGACGAGTGTGACTTCGGTTGCAGAGGCCGATGTCCGCATGAGTTTGGGTTACCAATGGATGGAGCTTGACCAGGAGTACAAGAAACTCCCTATGCGCACGCTTGATAGCATCGGGCCCGCCGGAAGCATCAACTCGAATGTGTTAGATATGGCGCAATGGGTGCGATTCCAGCTAGGTCACGGAAGTTTTGCGGGTCAGGAGTTGTTGTCGGAAGAACAGCATCAAGTGACATGGACCAAACAAATGAACATTCAGGGAGATGTCGATTACGCAATGGGATGGATGTTGCAAACTTTGGGTGAGCACARAGTTGTGGAGCAYGGCGGCAACATYGACGGCTTCGCTGCGGAAGTGGGGTTGTTTCCAGAGTCGGATTTAGGATTTGTGTTGCTGGCCAACGTCACCGCAACWCCGYTGCAACAACTTTCGATTTCCCTTRTTGCCGATGCYATGTTGAAYGATTGGCCGCAAGAAAATGCCGCAGAAAGTAGTGATTYTTACGASGCCTACMTCGGAAACTACTTRGCMAAYTTCGGYCCTTTCAAMGAAGAAGTTTTCGAAGTGAAAGTGAGTGCGGGCAAGCTTGCCATCAATGTTCCTGGCCARATGCTTTATGCCTTARAATCCCCRGACGAGRACGGAAAGTGGTATTTCAGCATGACCAATGAARTCKCCATTTCCTTYGAYCGCGAYGAAGAKGGCGCTGTCGTGGGGGTGAAAATGTATCRAGGTGGCATGACTTTTGAGCTGCCACGGGAAGGCATCGTCCAGRTTCCRGAAGTCGATCTYGCMACCTTGGAACCACTYCTAGGCAAGTACTACTCYGAAGAGGGGGACATAACCTTYGAGGTTAAGATGWCCAATCAACGCTTAGCGGTCGATGTRCCYGGCGAAATGCTTTATGARCTCCATTTGCCGAATGAAGAKGGGCAGTGGGTGTTCCGCGTGACCGAKATGCTCGCGCTTTCTTTCGGCCTCGATGAAAACGGAGGTGGTGAATCMYTGCATATGTTTCGTAACGGAGTCTTGCAAGGCGACTTCACTCGCGTCGTTGAGGAAGACAGWCCTGYATTCCCTAGTCAAGCCGAGCTCTTAGCCCTGCGYAAGRAAGCYGGCAAGATGGAAGCATTCTCCTACCGAATCACTGGTGAAATCAATATGGTTCACTCCGGTGTAAAAGGAAAKCTTACACGTCAAGCGACTCAAGAAGGTGCCGTCTACACCGAAATCAACCTTGGGGAATTTGGCTGGGTCCACGAAGCTTTGCGTGCACAGGACGGCTGGACTGATTCCAGCATGAACCCCATCGATGTTCTCAAAGGCAAATACCTGCTGCAGTCGCGCATCATGACCAGCCTCACAACTCCCGGCGATTGGTCACGCTTATTTGAAAGCATCACCGTCACTGGCCTTGCCGAGCGCGATGGCCGCCAGGTGTACTCAGTGGAAATGAAAGCCACCGATTTACCGGTGGTCGAAGGCTTCATAGATGCAGAAACCGGCGACCTCTTGCGTTTCCGCATGCATCAGCACATCCCGAGTTTAATGATGACTCATCAAGTCGTGGTCCACAATCAAGACTTCCGTCTAGTCGATGGCATCCGCGTGGCGCACCGCACCATCTCCAGCGATGACTTCACTGGCCGCGTTGTCCAAGAAATCCATACCTTCGAAACGGGTGTAATCGTTGATTCGAAGGTGTTTGAGATGCCTTAAAACCGGTAGCGGAATTCCCCTAAAGCAGCGCCTGCGCTTTCTCGATGGCACGTTGCAGGGCTTTGCGCGCCGCCGCTGGGTTCAGGTCCAATGCAGTGGCGACCTGGGCATGATCCTCTCCTCGTAGGTGACGGGTGAGGATCTCTCGGTCGCGTGGTGGTAGGCGCAGCAGGACCAGAATCAAACGGTCCTGCTCTTCCGCAGTCCCAGCAAGGGTGGATGGGCCGGCTTGCTCGGCGTCGGTCAAACCGGCAGCTTCGAAGTCGACTTCGCGATGCAAATCTTCGCGACGTTTGTCGGTAGTCAGGCCCCGTGCACGGTCTGCGGCCTTCCACTGCACCCGTTGACCCAAGTAGGCGAGAAATTCCCGTCGGGTGCGGAATTCAACTCTGGTCAGGTCCTGCCAAAGCGCCCCGGCGACGGAATTGACCAGGTCTCCCGAATCGAGGAAGCGGCGCAGGCCATCGCTGACGGCGAAATGTCCGATACGCATTAAGGCGCTGAGGAAGTGGCTCAGGAATTCGTCGGCGATGGCGCGGTCCTCGGCGGCTTCGCGGTGAACCAGGCGCAGGATGGCATCTTCGAGCGGGGTGCCGGAGGATCGCAAGGTCTGAAGTTCCTCCTGGAGTGAGGGATCTCGGAAGCGGTTCAGACAGGCCGGGCCGAGTTGTGCGGCCAAGAACTCCTCGAGTTCCAAGGCGGCGGCATCGTACTGAGACGGATTTTCTTCCATGCCCCACGATTGTAGGAAAAACCTGAAGACGAGGTCACAGCAGCAGGATTCTCCCTTTTGCGAGGGTATGGACTCCTCCGCATCCTCCAGTGGCTTGGGTTTTGGCAAGAATCTTCGCAAACCCCAGTTGCAGGAGGTTGCCATACGGCTTCTGATTTTCGGCTTCCTCGAGTTCGGTCCGGCCGGCGAGGCTTTTTTAGGTCGACCAGAAACCGTGGTGCAGGCAGCGGCCAGGATGCGGCATGGAGCACCGTTAAAGGAGGTCGCCTTGGCTCTCGTCTACCGYGAAGCCCGTTCTTCTTCAGCGGTTCTGGAAGAACTTGTGGCATGGCTGGCTGGTCGTTTGATGGGGCAACATTGGGGCCTGGTTGGTGCCCTATGGACCTATCCCTTGGTACCCGAAAGGTCTTTCCCCGACCATCTTCTCGGCCACCAGGCCAAGCTTCTGGTCAGCGGCTCCTTTCCCGGGCAGGATGCTCTGGTCGACAAGTTCGCCTCACTGCTGAAGGAGTTTCCGTCCACTCCACCCAAGTGGAAGACGGTACAGATGGAAAGGCTGGTTTTGGCGATGTTCCTGTTGYCCCCTTCTGATCGTGAAGTCCTCCGCCGTTTCCTGGCCGGGGAGGACGCCGCTGGCATCGCCGAGGCCATGGGATGGTCTAGGTTAGTAGCCGAACGCACGGTCGCCAGGGTTCTGCGTAACGCGCGACGAAGGGCGAGGAAAGGGCCCCCTGAAGGATGAAGCCCACTTACGATGGCAACCATAGTTTTCCACTTTTAGCGGCATGACCATGCCTGATAACCCCCACAGTTCTCCACTCGACCATGCCTTCCAGGCCTGGCTTGAGCAGCTGCGCTCCGGCAACTCCATGGAAGCCGGTGAATTCCTCGCCACCCGACCCGAGGAATTACGCGAAGACCTGCGCCGCATGATGGAGGATTACCAATCCTTGCAGGAATCCCTCGGCAACGGCAGCTCCAATTTTGAGGAAGGCCGCTTGCTCGACGACTACCGTTTGATCCATGAACTCGGTCGTGGCGGCATGGGTTCGGTCTGGGAAGCAGAACAGCTTAGCCTGAAACGTCGCGTGGCCTTGAAACTTCTGAAACCTCAATTTAGTTTCAGCCC
Source organism: Planctomycetota bacterium (assembly GCA_002746235.1). Lineage (GTDB taxonomy): Bacteria > Planctomycetota > UBA1135 > UBA1135 > UBA1135. The sequence continues at coordinate 291,415 of NVWJ01000002.1, read as the reverse complement.
GGTGTCGTTGCTGCGCTTCCAACGGGAAGCGGAAGCCGGTGGACGTCTGCAGCATGTCGGTATCGTGCAGACCTACGGGACGGGCGAAACCGAAGGCATCCACTGGATTGCCCAGGAACTCGTCGTCGGCGGTTTCACCCTTGCAGATTCCTTGGCGCAGAACCGCGCATTAGTGGAACTTCCGACCGGCCATTACCGCGACGTGGCGCAGACCTTCGCTGCGATTGCAGATGCGCTGGAGCATGCCCACAGTCATGGCGTCGTCCACCGCGATATCAAACCCGGAAACATCTTGCTCGGCGAAGATGACCGACCCAAAATCGCAGACTTTGGCCTGGCGCAAATCCAAGATGAACTGGGCCTCAGCCGCACCGGCGAGTACCTCGGAACGCCGTTCTACATGAGCCCGGAACAGGCTATGTCGAAACGCATGGGCTTGGATCACCGTAGCGACATCTTCAGTCTTGGTGCCACGCTCTACGAGGCGCTCACCCTCATTCGCGCTTTCGACGGTGACACTTCACAGCAGGTTTTCCAGAAGATCATCACCGAGGAGCCGGACGATCCGCGCAAACTGCGTAGTCGGGTGCCGCGCGATCTTGCGGTGATTTGCAGCAAGTGCCTGGAGAAAAGTCCGGACCGCCGCTACCAGTCGATGACCGCGGTGGCCGAGGATTTGCGTCGCCACCTCAAGGACCAACCCATCTTGGCCAAGCCGCCCGGACTCTTGACGCGTTCGATGAAATGGTGCCGCAGGCATCCGGTGTTTGCAGTTGCAAGCAGCGTGGCGGCCGTCGCCTTGGTGGTGATTTCCAGCCTCGCGCTGCGCATCGCCGACGCGCGCGACCGCACCGAGGAAGCACGATTAGTAGCCGTGGCCGAAGCGACCACCGCGCAGCGCGTGATCGATTTCCTGGTGGGATTGTTCGAAGTGAATGATCCGAGCGAGGCCCTAGGTAACTCCGTCACGGCGCGGGAATTGCTGGACAAAGGCACCCTCGAAATCGAGAGAGCATTGAACCAGGAACCCGAGATCCAGGCGCGGATGATGGGGGTGATGGGCAACGTCTATCGCGCCCTCGGACTTTACGCTGCGGCCGAACCCTTGTTGCTGCAGGCGGCAAAAATTCAGCGGCAGGAAATCGGGGGTGACCATGCCCAAACCTTGGTCACGCTCAACAATCTCGCCACGCTCTACTACTATCAGGGTAGGCTGGCCGCGGCCGAAGACCTTTTCCGTGAAGTGTTGGAAGGAAGTCGGCGAGTCCATGGCATCGAGCACCCCAGGACTCTCGACACTCTTGGTAATCTCGGCATCCTCTGCTACGCCGAAGGAAAAATCGAACAAGCGGAGCCCTTGCTGCGCGAATCCCTGGAGGTCAGTCGGCGCGTGAATGGTGCGGATCACCCCGATACGCTCACTTTCCTCAACAACTATGGTCTGCTTCTCCAGTACCAGGGCAGGTATGCCGAAGCGGAACCCTTGGTGCATGAAGCCTACGAGGCTAGCCGCAGAATCAATGGTCCAGATCATCCTAGCACCCTGATTTCGCTCAGCAACTACGCGCTACTGCTTCAGAATTTGGGGCGGCTGCACGATGCGGAGCCACTTTTGCGTGAGGAGCTTGCGGCAAGTCGGCGCATCAATGGGGCCGACCATCCGGGGACTCTCACTTCCCTCAACAACCTAGGCATGCTGCTCAAGGACCTAGGCGCACTCACCGAATCGGAGGTGTTCCTACGCGAGGCCCTAGAAGGAAGTCGCCGCTTCCATAGCGATGACCACCCAGCAACCTACATCTCCCTCGATAACCTTGGCTTGTTACTGCGCGAGCAGGGAAAGTTGGCGGAGGCGGAATCGCTGGTGCTCGAGGCGTTGGAAGGCAGTCGTCGCACGCTTGGTGTTGATCATCCCACCACCCTCATTATTTTGTTTCATCTCACTCGCCTCTATCAGATTATGGATCGCCCTGCCGATGCCTTGCCTCTGGCGCAGGAGCTGCTGGGGTTTACCGCGGAGGACTCGGAGCGGTTTCCTAAGCGCAAGGAATTGGTCGAGAACATCGAAGCGTCGCTGCTGGAGGAATAGCAACCGCGGGCATGGAAAAACCCAGGCCTACCGTAGTGGACCTGGGTTCCTTTATTCTCTTGTTGCCTTGACTATCGTCCAGCCTTGAAGAAGTTGAGCACCGGGACGCGGCGTTTAGCGATGCGGTATCTAGTGAGCATGCGACGGGCAGTGCGTTCCGCAGTCTGCGCGGTGACGATCTGCTCCCGGATAGCGTCGGCGAGGGCAGGGTTTACCTGGCGGATCTCCTGCATCAGGCGCGCGAACTTGGCGGTGTAACGCCGGGGCAAGCTGCCGATTGGCTTGTTGGAGATGGTGGTCTGGGTCTGGGTGTTGGTGTGAAACATTTTGGCCTCCTTTTGGGGGTTGGTGGTGATTGGACACCATCAGAAAGGGAGGGCCGGAGCGGTGTGACACGAAATCCATACCCTCGAAACCGGGGTAGAAGTCGAGCTGAAGGTGTTTGATAGGCCATAGCAGTCCGTAAATAAAGTGCTTTCGTGTGGCTAGGTGGATGATTTTGTTTCCCAACGAGGAAGCGGGTTCGGTCCTCCACCACCTCTTCTTGAGCTGCCTCGTAACGACTACGAAACAACCAACCAAGCCCTGTCTCGAAAGTCTCAAACGTAAACTAAAACCTGATTCGAACTGGCTACGCTTATCGACCCATCTCTACGAATAGATGACTCCTCCCCCCGAGCCAGATGTCTATCACCGGCAAGCCAGTTTGAGGCGCAGCCCGGATTGAAGCGCCTCAGGGGCGGTATTCCCGTCCCTGCCGAAGCGGAAACCGGGCTGCGCCTCAAACGACAACTACCAGAGATAGCCGCCAGGCGAGCTCACTTGCCAACCCACAACCGGCCGAGTCGGATCGAAGAACGGATTACTCACGTAGTAAGTCGTCGCCGTACTGTTAATCACGAACTTGAAGTCGGAACCATCGGAGCGGTACATATATCCACCATCGGTGGCATTCGGGAATCTGGCATCGGGATCTTGGGGGAGATACGGAATGTAATCCGGAACCAAGTTCGGGATGTAGCCGCTGGTGCCATAATCCATGCTTCCAAAGTTTCCGGCGTCACCTTGCCAAGAACCTGAGGTGGTTGGGTAATCTCCGTTGCGGTCCTTGTAATTGGCTAATGCAGAAGCGACCGAACGCAAGTCGGAAGCACGTCGACCATCGCGGGCGATTGCGGCTTCCTCTTCAAGAATGGGAACCAAGATACCTGCCAGCATGGCAAGAATCGTGACCACGATAAGCATCTCGATAATCGTGAACCCTTTGCGCGAGAGGGACTGGCAGGTGTGCATCAACATCATGCCTTCCTTTATCGGAGTGTTTGTGCTGAAACCAAAGAGAAACCGCCGACTCAGAAGAGTCGGCGGTTAGGTTTGGCTAACTTAGCCTGAGATTACCAGGTGTAGCCGCCAGGGGTGCTAATCTGCCAGGCAGTGGCCGCACGGGTCGGGTCAAAGAACGGGTTACCGGTTGGGAAGGTTTCAGGACCACCGAGAGCCACAAACTTGTAGTTGTCGCCAGTAGCATCAGACCTGTACTGGTAACCTTCAGTAGCATTTGGAAGATCCGGACTAGGATCTTTTGGCAATGCTGGCATGAAGTCAGGTACCAGACCTGGTACGTAACCTGAACCATCGTAGCCGTTGTTGGAGCCAATACTAGATGCATCGCCTTGCCATGCAGGAACGATTGGGTAGTTTCCGTTAACCCGGTGGAAGCTAGCAAGTGCAGTCTGCATAGTCTTCAAGTCGGAGCCACGACGCGAGTCGCGGGAGGATGCAGCTGCGTCCTCAAGAACGGGGATTAGGATTCCAGCGAGCATCGCCAGAATGGTGACCACGATCAACATCTCGATGATCGTGAAGCCGGATTGTCTGTTAGTTTTCATCGTAAGTTGTTTTGAACCGTGAAGTTAGAGGGAAAACCGTCTCGCTCCTTGTGAATCGGTGAGCTCAGGTGTTCAATCGCTTATCGGTGCCCTAATGGGCTTTCTTGAGCTTCTCGACCCGAAAATCCGGCAATTACGGGGATTCCGGGCAGCTCAGCCCTTCCTACGCAAGGTCGACGATGACCGGAATATGGTCACTAGGCTTCGATTCCCAGTCTCCCTTCTTACGCTCGTCGCGATCCATCGAGGCCGCGGTGCAGCGGTCGATGGCAGCGGGGGTGCCGAGCGCGAGGTCAATCCGCAGGCCTAAATCGCGCGGAAAGGCGCCACCACGGTAATCCCACCAGGAATAGAGCCCCTCACCGTCATGGTGCTTGCGATAGAGATCCTGCAACCCCCAATCGGTGAATCCTTGCAACTGCGCGTGCTCGTCGGCGCTGAAGTGGATTTTGTTGCGCCATAAATCCGGCTCGTGGACATCGCGCTCTTCGGGAGCGATGTTGAAGTCGCCAAGAATGACTAGCGGGTCATCCTGCGAGAACTCCTTCTCCATCCAAGTACGCAGCGCAGTGAGCCACTCCATTTTCAGCGCGAACTTATCGGTACCCAGTTGCTTGCCATTGATGACGTAGACGTTTATCCATCGCACCCCATCTAACACGCAAGAGATTACGCGCGCTTGTTCGGGGGCAGGGTTGCCATCGAAACCGTTGCGTACATCTTCCAGCGGTTGCTTGCTGATGAGCGCCACCCCGTTGTAAGTTTTCTGCCCGTGCACGGCGGCTTGATAACCGACCTCTTCAAGCGCGGCGTGGGGGAAGTCCGCATCTTGCACTTTGGTTTCCTGCAAACAAAGCAGGTCCGGTTGATGACGTTCTAGAACTCCCAATGTCCGCTCGAGGCGGGTGCGGAGGGAGTTCACATTCCAGCTGATGGCGCGCATAAAGGAAGTTTACGCGCGCCGGGCTATGCAGTCGTCGGTCGGCTCAAGCGGAACTTGTTTTTAGTTAAACGAAACGCTTAGCGGAGTGGTGAACTCTGCATTGGGGTTGCCTAAATCAATCACTGCTTGGAAGTGCAGGGTTAGTCCAGCAACACTTGCGGGCAGGGTGACATCGAAGGTGCCGACGCCATCGGTGCCGCAGGTGCCACTTAGGATTGGATTGGCTGGTGCGAGGAACAGCGTGCCCAGAATGCCAGGGACCGTGCTGCCGCCGCTTAGGTTTGGGCTGTAGGCAAGGTTAAAGCTTGCACCCGGTTCGCCGTCGAGCACAAAGCGCACTGTCTCGCCGACACTTGGCTCGCCCCATAATCCTAAACTTGGACCACCTTGCAACGTGCGGATTTCAAGGTCATCTAACATGCCCTCGGTGATGTCATCGTTCGGGTCGTCGGCAACGGTGAAACGTAAACGCATACTGCCGGTGAAGGCAATCACGCCGTCTAATTCGACTTCGGTGTCGACCCAGTTGGAACCGGTGTCGCCGAGGTTTTCTAGTGGAGTCCAAGAAAGGCCATCGTTGTTGCTGATTTCACTCACCCAACGATCATTGAGCGGTCCACCTGGACGGTTTGCGAACCAACGTGCGTAATGCAGACTTGCATTGCTAACGCCCGCCAAACTGAAACGTGCCGAAGTAAGGCGCGCAGTGCCATCGACATCGTTGGTGCCAACGCTTGCGCCGGCTGCTGCACCGGTGACCCAGCAAAGGGTTCCGCCTGGAGTGTTGTCATCGCCAGATTGCACATCGGAGCCACCGGAGCTGGTGGCTTGCGGGTCGGCGCGTTCCCACGACCAGTTGGTTGCGTTATTTGGCGTCCATCCGAAATTATTGGATTCCATCAGATCGCGCAATAGCACCCTTTGGCGGCCAAGAATGACGTTCACATCGTTGCTGTCTACCCAACCGTCGTAATCCAACTCCAAATCCATGGCGAAGGAGGTACCGACCGGCGCGTTGCCGGCAAAATCGATTTGGTATTGGGAAGTCAATGCGGATGTGCGCGGTGCAATCTGTAAGTTACCGGCCAATCCAGAGATGACGGTGAAGGCATGGGTGTCGCTGAGTTCGAAATCAACATCGAGCGCAGTGGTGCCGCCGTTGTCGATCCAGATTTGCAAAGCCCAACTTTCGCCCGGTTCTTGTGCGAGGTCGCCATCGCCACTGATTTCATTCCAAACATAGTCGCCAACCGATGCCCAGGCTCCGGTGTATTCCGCAGACTGGAAGTAAGCCGGGCGGATGGATTGGTAAAGCGCAGGAATGCGCGATGGCTGAGGCCAGAAGCCGTCGGAGAAACTACCAATCTCAGGCGTAAACGCAAACGTTCCAAACTGGCCATAGTGATAATCCACACTGCCACCATTGGCGATGTAAAGCACCTCCCAAATGGTGCCGCGCGGCCAACCGTTTTCTTCGGTGAAGGAACTTCCGTACTGACGATAGATGTCATTGTCCGGAGTGACAATCGTGTTGTAGCCCCATGGGTACAGCATGAGGTCGCTGTAAGTATGCGAGGACATGGACATCCCTGGAGGCATGAGTGCCATGGTGTTGACCAAGGTCTGCGTTTCTGGCTCCGAAAACGGTGCTACACCACGATAGGTCTCACTATTAGTGTTACTGCTTGAACCCGGCCATTGCGGACCCCATTCCCAATCGTAGTTACGGTTTAGGTCGACACCAAAGGTGCCATCGCCATTGTTGCGACGATTCTTGCGCCACAAACCACCACCACCTGGAGCGATTTGACGGTTGTACTCATAACCATCTGGGTTCACACATGGAATGAACATGAGGTTACGGGTTTCAATCAAACGCGTTGCGGTTTCATCGAACCCATAAGATGTAAGGATTTCATCGGCGAACAGCAAAAGTGATTCACCGGACATGGGTTCGCGTGAGTGGTGGAGCGCGTCGTACCAAGCCACCGCTTTGGCTGGATCGTGCACGATTGGAGTGGTGCTAATGCGCATGCCCCAAATCGTGCGCCCCTGAATGGTGGTGCCGACCGCAAACTTCGGCGAGCACAAAAGTGGATAGGTCGATGCCAGCCGATCCATTTCCGTTTCAATCTCGGCGAGGGTTTTGAATCCACCCATCGAACCGCCGACCACGGCCGCCACTCCTTGCGCTTGAGTTTGCGCTAAATCTAWAGCGGCACGCTGCGCATAGTAGCTAGCCAGATCTTCAATCTGGATTTCAAACGCGATTCCAGCGGTGCGGAGCAGATCCTGCTCGGCGTCGGTGGCATAAGCGGTGGCCTCTCCGGACATGGCCACGGYATGGTGGTCATCGACATCTTCGAGAAGGCGTTGCAGCTCTTGATAATCCTCCACGCTGGCGACCGGAATCTTCAGCAGGTCTTTGACCGGAGGTTGTTGAGGTGTGCCTTGAGCGAGGCCCAGGCTTAGGGTAAGGATGGTGAGGATTTCCATGATGGAACAGGGGATTCCCAGCTTAGCAGAGGGTGTGGTTTTTTGTAGAATGGCCGGTTCCATGACCACAACCACGACCTCATTGGACTTGTCATTCCTGGCCGAATTCGGCTTGGAAGGATTGCATTCTGGCGCCTATGCTGGCAAATGGCTTGACTGTTCGGGAGAAGAACTCCCTGTTGTCAGCCCAGCCACCGGCGAAGAAATCGGCCGCGTAAAGCAAGCGACTCTTAAGGAGTATGAGCAGGTGATGGAAGCCGCTCAGGAAGCTTTCTTGCGTTGGCGTGAACTTCCAGCACCACAGCGCGGCGAATACGTGCGTCAGTGCGGAATGGAAATGCGCAAGTACAAGGAGCCTTTGGGCAAGTTGGTCACCCTCGAAATGGGCAAGATCTTGCAGGAAGGTTTGGGCGAGGTGCAAGAGGCCATCGACATTGCAGACTTTGCGGTTGGCCAGTCGCGCATGCTCTACGGTTTGTCTTTGCACTCCGAGCGCCCGCAACATGCCATGCGCGAGCAGTACCACCCGATCGGTTTGGTCGGCGTGATCTCCGCGTTTAACTTTCCATCTGCAGTTTGGGCATGGAACTCCATGTTGGCTTTGATCTGCGGCGACGCAACGGTTTGGAAGCCAAGCTGGAAGACTCCTTTAACTGCGATTGCCATGACTAAGGTTTGCGCCAAGGTTTTGGAGCCGGCAGGTTTCGGTGCTTTGATCTCCCTGATCGTCGGTCCAGACTTGGAAATCGGCGAAGCCATGACTGGCGATAAGCGTTTCCCGTTAATCAGCGCGACTGGTTCTTGCCGCATGGGCAAGATTGTGGGTGCCAAGGTTGCCGAGCGATTCGGCAAAAGCTTGTTGGAGCTTGGTGGTAACAACGCATGCATTGTTTTGGACGATGCCGACCTAGAAATGGCCTCGCGCGCCATCGCTTTTGGCGCAGTAGGCACTGCCGGACAGCGCTGTACTTCCACGCGTCGCGTATTGGTGCAAAAAGGTGTGAAGGACACCTTGGTCAACCGTTTGCTCGAGCTCTATAAGGGTGTGCAAATCGGCCATCCACTCGCCGACAACACTCTCATGGGACCACTCTCCGATGCTGCTGCCGTACAAGGTGTCATGGATGCCGTCGAAGCTGTGAAGAAGGAAGGTGGTGAGATTCTGTGCGGTGGCGAACGCGTCACACCAGAAGGATGTGAAGGCGGTCACTACATGACTCCAGTCATTGCAACTGCCAAGAACCACTGGGATATCGTGCAGCACGAAACCTTCGGCCCGATCCTTTACATCATTGAAGTCGAGGACCTCGATGAAGCGATCAAGCTTCACAACGATGTCCCGCAAGGCCTAAGTTCTTCTATCTTCACCCTCAACATGCGCCTTGCAGAGAAGTTCCTCAGCGCGATAGGTTCTGATTGTGGAATCGCTAACGTGAACATCGGTACTTCTGGTGCTGAGATTGGTGGTGCATTCGGTGGTGAAAAGGAAACTGGTGGCGGCCGCGAATCCGGCTCCGATGCATGGAAGGCTTACATGCGACGTCAGACCAACACGGTGAACTGGGGCGAGGACTTGCCGCTGGCTCAGGGCATTTCTTTCGATCTGTAAAGATTTAAAGATTCGCTGTTAACAAACAAACCTCTAGGTGCACAGGATTACGGAGACCATCGTCTCCCTCGTAACCCAGCACCTGGAGGTTTCATGTTTTTAGCTCTTGCACTCACGCTCGCCGCACACGGCGGAGTCGATTTGGACCGGGAAGGTCCGCCAGCGATTTGCCAGCCCTTTGATATTGGCGACGCCGCAAGTTTGCCATGGAAAGCTGGCGCCTTTGAAGCCGATACCCAATACGATTTGGCGTTGCTGAATCATGATCTCGCCAAGATTTTGGATTCCAATGACGATGCCATGGTGCGTATGGAATCTATCCGCCGCGCAGTGATTTATGTCAGCGGGTTTTCGCAGAATCGGAAAAAGTTGAGCGCAATGGAACGCAAGCTTGCCTCAGAAAGCCTGGTCTCCATGTTGCGTGCACGGGCTTTAGCGCCGCATATCTACGACAAGGTGGCAACCGAAGAGCGCACCGCCCCACGCTTGTTTGATCTTGGCTTTGCACTCGGCGCATTGCGTCAGCTGGAGTGGAGGGAAGAATACGTTCCTCATTTAGGCAATGGCGAAGCCGAGTTGGAAAAAGCAGCCGCATGGGAGAAGGCCAGTGCTGCCATGCACCTTGGTATGGCTTTGGCTTTGTGGGGATCGGATAGAACGAACCAAAGAACCGGTGAGTACTTTCTGTCGGCTGCAAAATTGGCGGGTCCCGATCAAGGCCGCCTGAGCAAGAACATCCTGGTTTGTGCCAAGCGCATTTACAACGTTGACACCTATGATGAGCTGGTCTCTCACTTGAGCAAACAGATTGCCTCCTCCTGAAACCATTCCGGTCGCCGACTTAGCGCTAGTTTTAAAAGCTCGCGCCGGCGACCGGATTGCCTTCACCGCACTGATGCAACGCCACGCCGCCAAACTAAACGCTTGTTTATTGGCCTACGTCACGCCAAGCGATGTCGACGACCTCCTGCAAGAGACCATGCTTGCCGCGTGGCGTGGTTTGCCTGCCTTGCAACAAACTGCGGAACCTCTGCCGTGGATGTTTGGAATTGCACGGAATCTGGGGCGGCGTAATTACACAAAACGCAGCCATCAGGAAATCTCCTTGTCGCAACCCGAGTTATTGCGCGCCAGAGAGTCCGACGGAATTTCAGCAGCGTATTTGTTGCGCCATATTCATCAACTGCCGGAAGCCTATCGAGTGAGTTTGGCCCTGCGTTTGCTGGAAGGCTTTGGTAGTGCATCGATTGCGCTAGCGACAGGCATGACCGAGGCTTCGGTCCGCGTCAACCTGAGCCGCGGCATGAAAATACTGCGTGAAAACTTGGGCCGGGAGGGATATCCGTGAACGAACTCTATCTGTTTGATCCAAGCACCGAACCATCCGCGGACGATGGACTCCTGCTGTCTCTCGAGCAAGATCTGCAAGGTCTGCGTTGGTGCGGAGAACTACCTGTCATGAACATGCCACCGGCACGAAAACGTGTGGTTGGATTGGGTTGGCGCAGTCTCACGGGCATCGTTGCAGCTGCCAGTCTTTTGGTGGTTGGCATGTTGTGGTTGGTGCAGTTCACCACGCAACCAAGTAGTCCTTTCCGCTGGAATGACTTGGCTGGGGTGATTCAAGTGCAGGAAGGGTGGATGGTCGGCGCATCGCTCGATTTCGACACCCTCATCGAGACCAATGCGGAAGACGAAATCGAACTGAGCATTGCCGATGTTGGGGAAGTGCGTCTAGGCCCAAACGGCCGACTTCGCATTAAGCCACCACTCGATGCCTTCGGTGACGGACGCTTTCGCTTAGAACTTCTGCAAGGCGAAATGGAAGTTTGGGTGATTGCACCAGCGCGTGCCTTCCTGGTCGAAACCCCATGGTTTGAGGTCTGGGATCTCGGTTGCCAATACCGCATTGAAATCGATGCCATCGGCAATGGAGAAATCTCGGTCCAACTTGGCGCCGTTCAGTTTGTCGGCGGCGGCCAGTCCATCCGCCTTGCTCCGGGCGATGTCCTGAGGTTGAGCCAAGGCCGCGCCCTTACTGACTAAGTAGGTTTCCTAAGAAACTTCGCGGATACCGTTTCATGCGCACCAAGGTGGAAATATTCCCGCTTTCACTCGGTTGGAAATATTCCCAAACCACTTTGCCCTCTGAGGTGACCTCTATTGCATGGCCGCGGTCGGATTCCAAGAGCAGTGTGTTGCCGTTTTTTAAGCGCTGGGCAACACCGCGGCCGGCGGTATAGAAAGCCTTTTTCTCTGGAGCTGCCCACTGCCACACAATCTCTTTGGTGCTTGGATTCACTTCAATGGCTCGACTCCAGCCACGGCTCAAACCATTATCAAAGATCAAAATGTTGCCATTCTCCAAAATCGTGGCATCGTGTTGGCCTAAGATTTCGCCGCGTCCGTATTGCCACAGGAGTTCTCCCGTTTGCGGTCGCAAAATGACCACGCGGTTTTGATGGCGCATAGAAATCATGACGTTGCCCTGTGCAAAAAGAGGGTTGAGCGCTTCCCACCCTGGCTGCATCCAGGCCACGCTGTTGGAATGCAGTAAGTCCACGATTCTCTTATCTCGAGAGTGTTGACGCGGTTCCACCATTTCCCAGGTCCAGTTTGGAGAGGAATCCAAAAGATCGACTAAAGAGAATTCAGACAGCACCTCGCCCATGGCATTCATTTGAACAATCAGTTCATCGCGTATTTCAGCCTCAGTGGAGATCGACGGCACTTTGCGCCATTGAAAGCTAAGCGTAGACAGGCTGCCATCTGGAAGAGCCTCTACATCGTGATGCGCTGCAACCGGGCGCCGCCACACCAATTCGTTCTCCCAGTTGAGTTTCACTAAGAAGGATCCATCCTCCTCCTTGGTGGGTACCACAATAGAGCCATCAGGGAGTAGCTCGACATGTCCCCAAGTTAGGCCATCACGGCTCCACGAATGCAAAATCTTTCCCTGGTTATCGATTAATCGTGCCTCACAGGGGCTATGGATACTGAAAAGGTTAACGCCTTCCTGAATGGCACTGGCATGGTGAATCACTGCGCCGCTAGTACGGCTACTCCCAGCGCTCTCTACATAATCGACATAGCCCAGGGCTTGCAGCGCTTGGAGATCCTGGGTTTCTAAATCATAAGTGGGTAATTGTTGTTCCCGTGTCGGTTTGTCGGTACCTCCGCAACTGGCAAATAGGCACAGAGTCGTAGAGCTAAGCTTGACCAGAAGAGTAGGGGAGAACAGCCTCATCACCTAGGATTCTAAAGAGTCCTTCTATTTGGAATTCGAGCGAATGCGACGCCGTAGAATTTCCACCGGTACTTCAATCCAATAATGGATCAGGATCGCGAAGACTAAGGTTGGCAGCATGGCGCAAAGCAGCAGCCAACCACCTTTGTGATCAGCCCAACCCATCTGTATCGTGAAGGCTGCAATCGGCCAATGGGCGAGAAAAACTGGGTAGGAGAGATTGCCAAGAAACTCATCCCACTTTTGAAGCTTCGCGGAAACCCTTTTAGGGTTTACTTGGCGCAAAACCATAATGAGGTAGGCGGCGCTTAACAAAGAAAGGTAAAAGCCAGTCTTGTTGGTGTCTGGCGCAATCGTGACGTTCAAGAAAAATAGAATCGGAGCCCAATAGAGATGCTTGCGATGGGTAAACCGGTCACCAAGGTTGAAATGGTAAATGCAAGCGCCAATGGAGAATGGTAGGGAGGCAGCCCAGAGTGGAAAATACCGCTCGCCTAAATCGGCATCCATAATCAGCAGCACCACATGAATAGCCACCGAAGCCCATGCCCAGTACTTGGCAATCCACTTGTTGCGGGTCAAGAAAAGTCCCATGAAGATGTAGAAACATAGCTCTACATCTAGCGACCAAGCCGGTGGAACCAGGCGGTGCTTGGCCCCGTTCAGTCCAAACAGGAAGGCATTTGATAACCAGCCGCCGAACTCAGTAGGCATGGTCATGGATTTATTAATCGACTGACTGGTTTCAGGCCAAGAGCTTATGACCCAAAAGGCGAGGAGTAGGGTTGCCCAATAGGGTGGGAATAAACGAAGGAATCGATTGCAGAGAAAGCGCACCGTTCCTCCCAAACTGTGGCCATATCGGCGATCCAAAACAAGGGCCATGAGGTATCCGGAAAGTGCATAAAAGCCGAACACCGCATATACGCCGGAGTAGTTATTGAAGTCTGGCCACAAATGCGCCAACACCACCAAAAAGGCGAGTGCGAAACGGTAGAGGCCAAACATGTGCGGCTTAGTTTAGAGGATTGGGGCGTGGCTGAGGCACGGGCATGAAAAAAGGGGTGGCCGACATGTGTCGGCCACCCCGCAAAGCAAAAACTGCTTAGCCTCCGTAGAACACGGAGAAGAAGGCGGTAAGGAAGATTCCGCTTTCATCGACATTGGACTTATCGAAGGACTGCATGCGGTAATCCAAACCGAGATCGAAGGAGGTGCCTTCGGAAATCATGTCGGAGATACCAATGCCTACACCATACTCGGTGAGATCGTCATCGGTGGCGCCGTTGTCCTGGTTACCGATACCAGCAAAGACCTGGGCCCAAGTGCGGATGCGCGAGCGGTTGTCAAAGTAGTAACGACCGTAGGCATCGATGGTCCAGGTGGTGCTGGAGCTAGCGCCGACTTCTGTGTCGTCGTAACCAAGCATGCCGCCGACTTCGACCTCTGGKGTSACRAAGTAACCGTGAGWAAAGTTRAGWYGSAGYGMRTCSSKRTCGACGTCSGCARAGCCTGGTKKMKMWWYGGTGCTSGACTCRWATTSAYTRATACCAAGCGAGCTGCGKTGCATGCCGGTGGWGAAMGSTTGCATMGGAGCGGCGCCTTGCGAAAGTGCGCAACTGCCGAGCAGGGGGAGGCCGACTAAAAGAAGAAGGGAACGTTTCATTGGAATGTCTTCGGGTGTGAGGCCCCGGGAACGAGGCGAGRGTTYCGATGKTAGGYGCGGAGGGTAGGCCTCGCAATAATGTTGCTATGGCATCTMCCAAGAATCCAAGTCCTCCCGTTCAGCGCACCATCAATCAGGCGCGTCTGCCGTTGGCCCTCTGGGATTATGGTGGTGAAGGGCCAAATGTGCTRTTCACGCACGGATTCCTTGATACTGGACGCARTTTCGAAGATGTTGSATTTGCACTCCGTGKYTCCTGTCGCTCCTTGTGCCTGGATTGGCGCGGCCATGGTTCCAGCGCTTGGGCGGGAACCGATGCCGGAAAYCACCAGCTAGATCACCTGAAAGATTTAGTCGTAGTTCTGGACGAATTAGCGGCCGATGGCACCCCAGTGGACTTGGTGGTCGCGCATTCCATGGGCGGCACCATCGCCATCATGCTGGCTGGTTTCGCTCCCGATATGATTCCGCGCTTATTGCTTTTGGATTGCATCGGAGGCTATGCGGCCGATGCCACTACGCAAATCGACCAGTTACAAAAAGTGGTAGAGGCTCTTCGTGCTGAGCCACGAGGCTTCCGCGAGTTTGATTCTCGTGAACAAGCGGAATCGCGCGTCCGTCAAAATAATCCAGGACTCAGTGCGAAGGGGAGTGAACGCATGGTGCGTCATTACCTGGACGAAACCGCCGACGGGAAATTTCGCGTGCGCTTAGATCCAGCTTTACGTGGACCGAACCCTTACCGCCTTCCCGAAGGTCATTGGCAAGAAATCTGTTCTCGGGTGACCGCACTTACCGAAGTCTTGGCGCCGGAAGAGGGCTATATGTTCCGTATTCCAGAACTTGCGGACCGCTTAGCCAAAATTCCAAATGGTAGGCAGGTCGATGTCCCCGGAGTGGGGCACCATGTGCACGTGGAAGCACCGGAAGTGGTAGTTGCAGCTGTTTTACGATTGCTGCAAACTTAGTCCCGCTCACGTTGGGCTAAATCAGAGCTTCCTTAGGAGACTTCCGCAGCCGCTTTGGTGCGGTTCTCTTCGGCAAGTCCCCAAGCCATCGCCAAGGTGTCGCGAAGGATACTTGGAGTGACTGGTTTGGCGAGATAGGCACTGAATCCTGCGCGACGAATCTCTTTACTGCGGCCTGCACCGGTTTCGGCGGTCAGCAGAATCATGCAGCATTCTTCAAGGATTGGATCGCTCATCATCATCATGCCGAGGCGTTTGCCATCCATATCAGGCAGCTCGTTATCGATGACTGCGAGCTGGAACGGGCACTTGTTGTCGAGGCCGGCACCCATAAGTCGCAAGGCCTCTTGACCCGATGCAGCAAGGACTGGTTGCACACCCCATTCCATGAGCTGCTCCACCAGAATGTCGCGGTTGCAAGCATTGTCTTCGACCACTAAGGCTTTCAAACCAGCAAGATTCCCAGAGAAGAGGTTGGCCACTTTCGGCTCGCGGCTATGCGGTAACTGAAGGTCAAACCACAAATCGGTGTTGTCATTGCTGTGCTCGAAACCCATCTGTCCGCCCATGAGAGCAAGGATGCGTTGGCTAAGAGCAAGACCAAATCCACTGCCGCTGTGACTGTGGTCCTCGCCGTTTTCGTCGGATTCCGAACGGAAACTTTGCTGTAGGGAAGTCCGCTTTTCGAGCGATAGGTTTTGGCCTGACCCGCGCACGTGGAAACGCATGACCGACTTGCGATCGACCGTATCCATTTCCTCTACGTCGATGAGTACATGACCTTCGTCAGTAAGGCCAATGGTGTTCTTGACTAGAGCACCAAGGATTTGCTGGATTCGTCCGGCGTCGCCGGTGAAAAAGCGGGGAGTTTTTGGTGAGAAGCGAAGCAGAATCTCCACACCGTGATGACTAGCTCCTTGTGCCAGGTGTTTGGCTACTCCAGCTACCGCGACTTCAATGTCGAATGGCTTGTATTCGAGCTCCAGTTCTCCCGACTCAATGCGCGAGAAATCTAAAACGTCCTCCAAAAGCTCCATGAGAGCGGTTCCGGAGGCTTGGATGGCCATGGCGTAATCCTTTTGCACCTGATCCATGTTGGTGCCATGGAGCATTTGGGTCATGCCTTGAATGCCGGTTAACGGTACGCGCATTTCACTGCCGACTTTAGCCAGGATTTGGTTTTGCACTTGCAAAGTTTCGTGCACTCGGCGATCTGCTGCAGCACGACAGTTGCGCTCTTTTTCAAGCGCTTGGTTGACATCGTCCAACTCGGTTTGCTTGCGGTTGTGTTCGGCTAAAAATCCGCTCATTAAGAAAGCCACCCCTGCGAGCAGGATGAGGTTCTCAAGCATCTTGTAAACCGATTCGCTGCGGCCGGAAAGATCTGCCGAGGAGTCAATGCCGAACTGATTGAGTTGCGCAAAGACTAAAACGCTGACCAARCTGACTGCAGCCCAACCCATGCCGGCGCGGGGTCCAGACAGTAAAGCGGCGCAAAGTGGAAGYAGGGCGAACCATGCAATCGAGGCAGCATCGGCGCCACCGTTATGCAGGGTCACAAATGTAGAGGCCAAAAATAAACCGACGGTAAYCACCTGACCGATTTTCTCGATCGGGCGGCGACGGTGCACCATCACGCGGATGACTCCAGCCATGCCAACCAGTCCCATCATGCCGAGCGAAAACACGCTGGCGCCTTGGCGGATGTCGACAAAAAYGTAGAACAGCGCAATCAGGCACAGCCCRAWMGYCAGYCCYTTGACCATGCGATATCGCGCAGCCTCTAAGGAGGGGTCGTTCCCGTCCATTTTTGGAGGGCGCACAAGGTCTTGAAGGAAGGCAATCACGTATCGATGATGGGTAAAAGCCCGCGTGGGGGAGCGGACCTTCCCTTTTCGGCACAGTGAGCTGCCTTCCTGAAGCCTCTCCGCCGGATTCAARGCACYTGTTGGCACTGCTATCCTCTGCAAATGGCATGGATTCAGCAGATACAGGACCAGGAAGCCGAAGGTGTGGTGAAGAAAATCTTTGCCGATGCCMTSCGCAGAGCTGGAAAGGTGTGGAATATCGTTCGTCTCACTAGCCTGAATGGCGGCATGACTAGAGCTCATATGGGCCTRTAYCGCAGTGTGATGGCYGCTGACTCGARTTTGTCKCCSCGCGTYCGMGAAACKCTYGCRGTGGTGGTGAGTCAGGCMAAYTYYTGYCAYTACTGAACTTYGGCYCATGCWGGYGACCTCCGTGATGAGGTTGGCGAAAAAGAATTGGCCGCAGAATTGCTGAAAAATGGTTGGGAATCCGCGTCGCTGAGCAAAAAAGAGCGAGCCATGTGCGCCTATGCCGCAAAACTGACCTCGACTCCCGGGGAAATGGTGGAGGACGATGTCATCCTCTTGCGCGATTTAGGCTGGAGTGATTTGGAGATTCACGATGCCTGCCAAGTCATCGCCTATTTCAATTATGTAAACCGTCTGGCGGATGGGCTTGGGGTCGATCTCGAGACCGAGATGAGTCCTTCGCACGGTTAGAATCTTGCCATGGAAACATGGCGCAAACGCGTTGAAGAGGAGCTGAAGGGAGCCAACTTTGAGGGCGCTCTGGTCGACCGTGCCTTCGCCGGGGTATCCGTGGCTCCGCTTTATGCCGCTTCCGATTTACACGGTTTGGCTGTGCAAGAAGAGGTCGGCCGTGCTCCCTTCGTGCGTGGTCGTGCAACCGTGGCTGGCGAAAGTTGGGCCAACGCACCGCGCTATGACTTGCCGCACCCGGCTTCTTTGCGCGAGGCCTTGCTGCAGGATTTACCTGGCGGTACCAATGSGATGTGGTTGCAGTTAGATGCTTGCGCGCGTTTAGGGGAATCGCCTACTTCGGAAGTCGGGCGCGAAGCTTGGGGCGATGGCGGCTGCATGTTGTGGAACTTGCAAGATTGGCGCGRAGCTTTCGATGGCGTGTTCTTAGATATGGTGCACGTGGAATTAGATGCCGGCGCCAACACCATGGCGAGTGCAGCCATGCTTTTGAGTTTAGCTGCCGAACGCGAGATGGATGTTTCCGCTTTGGCCTGGAACCTTGGTCTCGATCCTCTGGCTTCTTTGGCGCGTGATGGCATGCTGCCGCTCGGTTCGAAGCCGATGAAGCATCAGATGTCTGATTTGGTGCTTTGGTGTGAGCAACATATGCCAAAGGCGCGCGCATTATGTGTTTCCACCGAGGTCTATCACGGTGCTGGCGCCAGTTTGACCCAAGAGCTGGGCATTTTGTGCGCAACCTTAGTGAACTACTTGCAATTAGGTGAGTCGCTCGGGTTGACGCCCACTCAAATCGCAAACTCCTGCTCTTTGCGTTTAGTCATGGACCGCGATGTATTCCCCGCAGTCGCCGGTCAACGCGCCGCACGACGATTATGGTCGCGCATTCTGGAAGCGTGTGGAATGGAAGACATTCCGGCTCCGTGGATCCATTCCATCGGATCGCGGCGCTCGCTCGCCCGACGTGACCCATGGACTAATCAGTTGCGGGCCAGTACGCAAACCTTTGCCGCGATTCTTGGTGGAGCCAATGCCATCACCACTTGCACTTTCGATGAAGTGCTCAATACGCCATCAAAACTCGGACGGCGGGTAGCGCGTAACACGCAGATTGTGCTCGCCGAAGAAAGCCGCCTGGCCGATGTCGCGGATCCAGCTGGCGGTGCTTATGTTTTTGAATCGTTGACCGAAGAACTGGCGCAAGAGGCGTGGAGTTTCTTCCAGCAGATTGAAAGCCAAGGCGGTATGGCGGTGGCTTTAAGAAATGGATGGCTGCATGGGCAATTGCAGGTCCAAAGTGAGAAGCGTAAACAGCTTCTTGCCACTCGGATTTTGCCGATGACCGGCGTTTCGAGTTATCCGCCGCTAGGGGATGACGCTCCTGAGGTGGTTTCTTACATCGCGGCGGCGGAGTCTGCGAAAATGGAGAGCTGGGTGGCATCGGAGCCATGCGTGATGCGGGTGACGCACGCCATGGAGGATTTAATCGCCGCTGCAAAAGCTGGCGCCGATGTCTTCGCCTTGACCGACGCGCAACGCAATACCTTGCCTGCTGATTGCGACGGACCCACTGTGGAGCCGTTGGTTTTGCATCGCGATGCGGAAGTCTTTGAGGACCTGCAAGCGCCATGCTCGCATCTGCAAGTGCAGTTGTTGCATTTAGGAAATGAAGTTTCGGCTGCACCTCGTTTGGGCTTTGCGGAAACTCTTTTTGCAACTGCTGGAGTGAAGACGTCGCGCATTTCTTCGGCAGCCGGCGGTGTGATTTGTCTCTGTGGCAGCGATGCGGTTTATGAATCCGAATTGACCGATGCGATTCTGCAATGCAGAAAAATGGGTGCGCAGATTTTGGTCGCAGGGCGTCCAAAGTTGGAGGATGACAGCATCACCTGCATCCATTTACGCACCCACATCCCCGATTTGATGGCAACGCTCTTGGAGGTGTCGGTATGAGCTCCATTCCAAACTTTCGCGATGTCCCTTTGACTGCAGCGACCAAGGTGGGCTCGGGAGAAACCGCTGGCGTAGAAGGCCCTTCCGTGGAAAAGGCACCTGCAACCTCCACCGCGTCGGCAACTGCAAGCGCAAATGCAACCACTTTCACCCGTCCGGAAGGGATCCAGGTGCAAGCCTATTACACCTCCTCCGATGTCGCGCCATCAACTGCCATCGACTCGAAACCTGGGTTTCCGCCTTATCTGCGAGGACCCTACACCACCATGTATGTGCGGCGCCCGTGGACCATTCGTCAATACGCGGGCTTCAGCACCGCCGAAGAGTCCAACGCCTTTTACCGCCGCAATCTTGCCGCCGGTCAGAAGGGATTGTCGATCGCTTTCGATTTAGCCACGCACCGCGGTTATGACTCGGATCACCCACGCGTCACCGGCGATGTCGGCATGGCGGGCGTGGCTATCGATTCCATCTTGGACATGCGCATTCTTTTCGATCGCATTCCACTCGACAAGATGAGCGTATCCATGACCATGAATGGCGCGGTGCTCCCAATCTTGGCGCTTTACATCGTGGCTGCGGAAGAGCAGGGTGTGAAACCGGAGCAACTGAACGGCACCATTCAGAACGACATTCTGAAAGAGTTCATGGTGCGCAACACGTACATTTATCCGCCGACGCCTTCCATGCGTATCGTGGCGGATATTTTCGCGTACACCGCCGAACACATGCCGCGTTTTAACAGCATTTCGATATCCGGTTATCACATGCAAGAAGCCGGCGCGACCGCGGACATAGAACTGGCCTACACCTTGGCCGATGGTCTGGAATACGTACGCACCGGCGTGGCTTCTGGCATGAAGGTGGACTCCTTTGCTCCGCGCCTAAGCTTCTTTTGGGCGATTGGCATGGACTTCTTTATGGAAGTGGCCAAACTGCGCGCGGCTCGCATGCTGTGGCATGAACTCATGCAGGAGTTCGACTGCAAGAACCCGAAGTCAAGCATGTTGCGCACCCATTCGCAGACCTCGGGCTGGTCGTTGACCGCGCAAGATGTTTACAACAATGTAGTGCGCACCAGCGTGGAAGCCATGGCTGCTACACAAGGCCACACGCAATCGCTGCACACCAACTCGCTAGACGAGGCGCTTGCACTACCGACCGATTTTTCCGCACGGATTGCGCGCAACACGCAGATTCAACTGCAAGAGGAGTCCGGCACTTGCCGTCCGGCAGATCCCTGGGGCGGGAGTTGGTTTGTCGAACGCCTCACCCAAGATCTTGCCGACCGCGCGCGCGAACATTTACAGGAAGTGCAAGAACTCGGCGGCATGACTAAAGCCATCGAAGCCGGCATTCCGAAATTGCGCATTGAAGAATCTGCCGCACGCGCGCAGGCACGTATCGATTCTGGGCAACGCACGATTGTGGGCGTCAACCGCTTCAAGCTTGAGGAAGAAGAGCAAATCCCGGTGCGCTCGGTCGATAATCAAGAGGTACGGGAGGCTCAGCTACGACGTTTGAAGCAGCTGCGTGAAGAGCGCAACGACGCGGAAGTCAAAGCTACGCTCATGGCACTCACCGAAGCTGCAAAATCCGAAACCGGCAACCTATTAGCCCTCGCAGTCGAGGCCGCGCGCGCAAAAGCGACGGTTGGAGAAATCACCTTCGCGTTGGAAGAAGTTTATGGACGGCATCAGGCGACCATTCAGACCATATCGGGCGTGTACAGTGGCGAGGTGGGTGACAACCAACAACTCTCGGCGGTGCGTGAAGCCGTGGCCAAGTTTGAATCCGGACATGGACGACGTCCGCGTATTCTGGTTGCAAAGATGGGGCAAGATGGACATGACCGCGGTCAAAAGGTCATCGCCACCGCCTTTGCCGACCTCGGCTTCGACGTCGACATTGGCTCGCTCTTCCAAACTCCCGAAGAAACCGCGCGCCAAGCGGTCGAGAACGATGTCCACATTGTCGGAGTAAGCTCTCTCGCTGCCGGACACCTCACTTTGGTCCCGGCACTTCGCGATGCACTCGCCGCACTCGGCCGCCAGGACATTCTTGTTGTGGTTGGTGGCGTCATTCCGCCGCAGGACTATGACACGCTCAAACAAATGGGCGCCGCCGATGTCTTCGGTCCAGGCACCGTCATTCCGCAAGCTGCACTTTCTCTCTTGGAGAAGCTAGACGCGTGAATGGTTCAATTGGAGATGGTTTAACAAGCTGCCTCAATTGCGGAGAATCGTTGAAGACAAACTTTTGCGCCCATTGCGGGCAACAAAAGGGTTTGGTTTCGCGATCCGTGTGGTCCATATTTGAAGATTTTTTCGCATCCCTATTTAGCTATGACCATAAGGTGTGGCGCTCTTTGCGGATTCTGTTGTTTAAGCCTGGGGCTCTGACCAAAGAGGCTTGGTCGGGGAAGCGAGTTTCCTACCTCGACCCTTTGCGAATGTTCTTGTTTTTCAGCGTGATTATTTTCTTTGCGCCAGATACATGGAATAGTGAAACCTATGAAGTCCAACAGGAATGGCAAGTCCCAGTTGAGGGTGCCGAATCCTTGAAAGAACGCATTCAAATTGGATATGACCGTTTTAAGGAAGTCGAGAATGGAGATCCCGATTTACGCGATCAACTTCGGATTACCTTGGCACGGAAGTATTTGACTCTATATATGGTTTTGGGAATCACTCTGCTCGGATTGTTTATCCGTTCGATTCGCTGGCGTACTCACCTTTCCCAACATTTGGTATTCGCCCTGCATTATGGAAGTTTCGTCTATGTTTCCAATCAAGTCTTGCGCACCGTGTTGTGGAAACTGGACAGTAATTTCGTGGGGGCGATTGCGAACACTCTTGTTCAGGTGGGTTACCTATTGATTGCATGGCAAGTGGTGTATTGCAAGCCTGGCTTCTGGTCTCGGACTAGGGGCATTTTGATTGCTCTTGTGGCTCTCCTGATCTTTGGAATCCCAAGCGGCGTAGGCTCCATGGTCGCCGGAATCCATTACTTAATGCCACCGGCCGGTTAATCAATCTCCTCGATAGATAAGCTAAGCAACCATGCCACCAACCTTACCCACAGTCACCGAACTTGCCGACGGCATCCGTCGCGGCGACCGGATGTTGCTGGCACGCGCAATCACCTTGGTGGAGTCTTCCTTACCCGCGCATCATGCGTTGGGACAAGAGCTGTTGACCGAGTTGCTTCCTGAAACTGGAAAGGCTGCGCGCATTGGAGTGACTGGAGTACCTGGCGTAGGCAAGAGCACTTTTCTCGATGCCTTTGGTATGCAACTCGCATCTTCCGGCAAATCGGTGGCGGTCCTTGCAGTCGATCCTTCCAGTCGTCTCAGTGGAGGCAGCATTCTTGGCGATAAAGCGCGCATGCATCGCCTCGCTCAAGAAAGCAAGGCCTTCATTCGCCCGAGTCCAAGCGGCACCACACTCGGTGGAGTTGCACGACGCACGCGTGAATCCATGTTGCTGTGCGAAGCCGCCGGATTCGATGTCATCCTCATCGAAACCGTAGGCGTTGGCCAATCCGAAACCGTGGTTGCCGATATGGTGGATTTCTTTCTGGTACTCATGCTGCCTGGTGCTGGCGATGAGCTGCAAGGCATCAAGAAAGGCATTCTTGAACTTGCCGATGTCATCGCGGTCAACAAAGCCGACGGTGACAATCTTGATCGTGCACGGCGAGCGCAACGCGATTATGCGAACGCGCTGCATTACCTCACCCCGCGGCACGATTGCTGGACTCCGAAATCGGTTTGCGTGTCCGGCTTGACCGGCAGTGGATTGGAAGAGCTTTGGCAAATCGTGGAAGCCCATCAGCGCCGGCACCGGGAAGCTGGCGTTTTTGCATCGCAACGTACAGAGCAAATGGGCCGATGGATGTGGGCGCAGATCGAAGAGCGCTTATTGTCCACCTTCCAAAGTAATCCGGCAGTCCAAGCGAAACTTGCAGAAGTCGAAAGCGCGGTTGCATCGGGCGCCTTGCCGMCGACTGCCGCCGCCGACCTTTTGTTAGCACTCCTGAATCACTCCTGAATCCATGGGTGAGACAGCAGCTTTGATTGCCACCTTAGTGGTCTACAAGATTTTGCTGTTGAGCATTGGCTTTTGGGCATCCAAACGCAGCACCAACGATGCCGAGTTCTATCTAGGCGGACGCGGTCTCGGCCCTTGGGTAGCAGCATTAAGTTCTGCCGCATCTTCAAGTTCGGCATGGACTTTATTGGGGGTGAGTGGCGTCGCCTTCTCACAGGGGATAAGCGCGATTTGGCTATTGCCGGCCTGCATGGGCGGATTCTTGCTGAATTGGTTGGTGGTGGCGCGCCCGCTCAAACGAGAAGCGGACCGCACAGGTGCGGTCACTCTTGCTGAATACCTAGCTGAGGGCTCACCACCCAAAATCCATCGCGCATACATCGTGAGTGCAAGTCTGGTGATTCTGTCATCGCTGCTGATCTACGTGGCGTCGCAGTTCCAGGCCGCAGGGAAAACCTTTGCCGAGACCTTAGATATGGAGTTCAGCACCGCGGTCATGATCGGCGGTGCAGTGGTCATGGTCTACACCATGAGTGGAGGATTTTGGGCAGCATCGGTCACCGACATGATTCAAGGTTTAGTCATGGCGGCGGCATCTATCGCAGTGCCGCTGGTTGCGCTCATCGAAGTGGGTGGTTTGCAAGAACTCTGGATCGGCCTCGGAGATGCTGGCGAAAGGTACACCGACCCATGGCGCGGGAAACACGGGTGGACATTGGCCGCCTTCCTCATTGGCACTCTTGGTATCGGACTTGGTTATCCTGGTCAACCCCACGTGGTCAATCGTTTTATGGCCTTGCGGTCGGAAAAGGACATCCGCCTTGGCACTTGGATTTCGATTGTGTGGGGACTGATTATTTACATCGGCATGTTGTTCGCCGGTTGGTGTGGCCGCGTTTTAGTCACCGGTATGGACGATGGTGAAAAAATCCTGATTCGATTAACCACCGATTTATTCTCACCAGTGTTTGGTGGCATCATCCTTGCAGCCATTCTTTCTGCAATCATGTCGACCGCCGATAGTCAACTTTTGGTTTGTGGCTCCACGGTGTCTTATGACTTGCCGAAAGGAAAAGGGAAACGCCGCGTGATGTTGAATCGACTGACGATTCTTGGTCTTGGTAGTGCTGCGATTGTGGCAGCCATCCAACTTTCTGCCTCGATTTTCGATAGTGTGTTATTTGCATGGTCCGGATTAGGTGCTGCCTTTGGCCCATTGCTATTGGTGAGGCTGAGTGGACGCAAAGTGATGCCCGCCTGGGCTTTGGCTTCTTTGTGGGTAGGTTTCTTGGTGACTCTAGTTTGGGTTCCCCTGAAACCTGCAATGGGAGGCTTATACGAGTTGGTTCCAGCTTTTTCCGCTGCCATGATTTGCGTTTTGGTCGGCATAAGGCGCTAGGATGTAAAGGTTGCCAGCTCTGAGCTGGTAACTTCCCCCCCCTCAGTATCATGTCTAAATCCAAATCATATGCCAATAAGCGGAACCAACCGCACGTAGATTCTTTTCAGTATTTGAAGGGTGGGCCGGTCGTTGTGTTTCGTTGGGCCAATGAACCGGGTTGGCCGGTTGAGTACGTCAGCCCCAATGTGTTGCAAATGTTTGGACATACGGCGGATGATTTTTTAACAGGCCGGGTCCCTTTTTCAGATATTATTTGCCCAGAGGAGTTGGCGCGAGTTGGTGAAGAAGTCGCGGCTGCAGTGGAAGATGGCCTTCCCTATTTTGAGCAGGCTTACCATTACCTACATAAAGATGGGAGCAAACACCATCTTTACGACTACACCTTGGTGTTGCGTAATGAAGCCGGTGAGGTCACTCACTTCGAAGGCTATGTGTTAGATGACACCGAGCGCCAACAGGCGACCGAGGCCTTGCGTGAGGAGGAAGAAGACTCACGCTACTTAGTTGAAATCGCTGAGCTTATGGCCGGAGATTTATCTTATGACGAACTTTGCCGCCATGCTTTGCAGGCCATGAAGAGTTACATCCCGGTCAGCAAGGCGAGTCTCTACATGCAAAACGATGCGGACCCTGGAATCCTGACTCGTCTAGCTGGCGTCAATGTTTCCTTCGGACTTGCAGAGAAAACGGTTTTTGACCTCCGCGACAATCCTTGGTATCTGGACGCATTAGCTTCCTATTGTCCTATGTTAACCTTAGATGTAGAGGAGGATCCTCGCTGCGAAGGTGAAGAATTTAAAGTCGCTGACCTTCGTTCCTTGCTTGTCATCCCAATGCGATTAACGGAAGGGAAGTCTGGATACATCTCCATGGGGAATTCTAAGACGGACCCTCCAGTGGAAGATAGCCGACGTTTAAGGAGAGTCATGTCGCGCATGGGAGTTTTACTTTCCACCGCCATGGACCGCGTAACCATTCTTCTAGAACGTGAACGCATGACCGAGCAACTGCAACACGCCCATCGTATGGAGGCGGTCGGAATGCTCGCAGGTGGGGTCGCGCACAACTTCAACAATACTCTTACCGTTATTTTGGGCTACACATCTCTGCTGTTGCAAGAAGAGGGCCTCAATGAAAAAGCTTTAGAAAAGTTGCGTGCGGTCTTGCACGCAGGGGAAAGTTCTGCAGTTGCAGTGCGCCAGCTTCTAGATTTCAGTCGTAAGCAAAAATCCCACCAACCGGAGTTGGTGTCAGTGGATTTAGTCATGGACGGATTAGCAGTCATGCTCAAGCCTTTGGTGGGTGAAGGTATCTGCTTAGAACTTGAGCGAGAGCTAGGTCTTGGCAGCGTTCTTCTTGAGTCGGGCGAATTGGAGATGGTGCTCATGAACCTCGCAGTCAACGCACGCGACGCCATGGAGGGCAAGGGGCGTTTGTTGATTCGTGCTGAGATTGCAGATGAAGGCCACCTGCGAATCGCGGTGCAAGATTCTGGTAGCGGCATGACCGATTTGGTGAAACGCCGCATGTTCGAGCCATTCTTCTCTACTAAGCCGGTTGGAAGCGGCACTGGCCTGGGCTTGGCTGCGGTTTATGGGGTGGTACAGCGCGCTGAAGGTTCGATTGAAGTGGAGAGCCAAATCGGTAAGGGCACCACCTTTTCCTTGCTGTTCCCCCGAAACGACAACCTTCCTGCACCTTCCATCAACTCAAGTGCCACCCTTCGCCAACAAGGAGCCGGGCGAAAGATCTTGTTGGTGGAGGATCAAGCGCCGGTACGCAATTTGGCTTCTGACGCACTGCTTGAAAATGGCTTTGAGGTCGAAATTGCGGAAAACGGAAGCCAAGCCTTAGAGCTCATGGCCGATGGCACCCTTCAAGTCGACCTCCTGCTTTCCGATGTGGTCATGCCGGAAATGGATGGCCTCGAATTGAGTCGTCAGTTTTCCAAATTGCACCCAGAAGTTCCGATTATGTTGATGTCTGGATTCGTCGATCGTGTTTTCCCCGGCGCTGGTGAAGAAAGCCAAGGCATTCCATTTTTGCGTAAGCCGTTTACCGCTGAGCAACTGATAGAAGCGGTGGTGGAAGCGATTGCCTTAGGTTAATACACTGTGCGCCAGTGCGCGTAAACTAGGCGCATGCAAATTCCGAATGGCGTCGTTGATGTCCATGTGCACATTCAGCCATGGCAGCAAATTAAGGAAGCTCCGCGTAAAACGATCGAAGCCGGACGCGATGATGTCGATGACATCCTGCTGTATCAATCCAGTCCTGCTGCTCTACGCGATCATCTGCAGGAGCAAGGTGTCGCACGGGTTGGCTTAATCAATTACGTGTCGCCCAAGTTGATGGGCTTCGATGCCAGCTGCAATGATTGGATTGCCAAGTACCGCGATTTCGACCCTTCCATGTTTCTCGCATGGGGCGGCGTGCACCCTGATTTCTGCGATGACGTGCCAGCCGAAATGGTGCGGTTACTCGATGAATTGAAAATCGATGGCATCAAAATCCACCCGCCGCATCAGGAGTTTCGCGCCAATGCTTATTGCGGCGATCAAATGCCGGGCTTAGCCAGTGTTTATGCCGCATGTGAAGAGCGCGATGTGCCGGTCATGATTCACACCGGAACTTCGATTTTTCCTGGTGCGCGCGCGTCTTACGGCAACCCGATGGACATCGACGATATCGCGATCGATTTTCCTAAGCTGCGTATCGTCATGGCGCATGCCGGACGTCCACTTTGGTACGACGAAGCCTTTTTCGTTGCGCGACGTCATCAAAACGTGTGGTTAGAGCTCAGCGGCATTCCACCTCAGCAACTGCCGGAGCGTTTACCGCGTCTTGAAGTCATCGCAGATAAAGTGTTGTGGGGGACCGACTGGCCAAGTCCTGGTGTGCGCAAAATCCGCACCAATTTAGAAACCTTTTGCGCGCTCAAGGGCTTCAGCGATATTTTGAAGCACAAGATTCTCGTGGAAAACCCTAACCGTCTATTTCCGCCTCGGGCGTAGCGGTTTGCTTACTGTCTTTCGCTTCTTCCAAACGCTGGTTGAGGTCGAAGAAGCCGTACATCGCAAGTAAAAGGATGGCGATGAGGATTCCGAAACGAATCAGGCGCTGATTGCGCTCGGTTTTTTCCCTGCTCATGCTTCGCCTAGGTACGCAGCGCCTAGAAGGCCGGCATCATTGCCGAGTTCGGCAGAAAGCAGTTGGAAGTCATCCATGGTGCGGCCGAAGCACCTTTGTTGGAGCACTAAAAGCGCAGGTTTACGCAGTAGATCCAAAACCGGGCCACCGCCACCGCCAAATATGAAAACGCGCAGGTCCAATAAGAGGGTAACTTGCGCAAGTGCATCGCCGAGACAAGCTCCGGCAGTGTGGAAGACGGCGAGCGCATCTTGATCACCTTGGCGCGCGGCATCGGCTAATTCCTTAAGCGGAAGTGGGCGTCCTAAGCTTTGCGCGGCTAGAGTTTCCATCGCACGTGCAGAGGCGATGGCTTCTAGACATCCGAGTGCACCGCAACCGCATAGACGATCATGTCCAACCGTGAGGTGTCCGAATTCTCCCGCCATACCGCCAGGGCCGTGAAAAAGGGAGCTATCGAAAATCAATCCTCCACCGACTCCCGTGCCTAAAGTGACAAACAAAAAGTCCGGATGATTTTGGCCGGCGCCACAGCGGGCTTCACCGAGTGCGGCTACGTTGGCATCGTTTTCCAAAATAACTGGGCAGGCGCAGGCTTCACTGAGTAAATCGGCGAGTGGCAGGTCGACCAGAAAAGTTAGGTTCGGCGCATCGATGACGCGGCTGCGATTTAAATCAATCACGCCAGGCAATCCCACTCCGATTTGCGCAGGAGCTCCATCGGGAGACAGTTTCTTTATATGCTCGACCAATGAGGCCAGGCAGACATCGCCATCGTGCTCGGTGGGAATCTCAAAACGCTCCACCACGCGGCCATCCTCCACCCGTCCCAACTTCATGTTGGTGCCACCAAGGTCAATGCCAATGCGATTTTGAGTAGGGGAGGTCATGAAGGAAGCTCTGATTTAGTCTACCGGCGACTCCGCGGCCAAAATCGCTTGCCCCAGCGTTACTTCATCTTGACTGTAGCTGGACTACAGCCTTCGCTTCGCGCCTCGATGCAAATGATTTTCATCCGCTGCCTCTCACGCCAGACTAAATCAGAGCTTGCTTAGTAATCCAAGTACTGGTGGAAGGGTAGCGGCGAGAGCCCACGCTGTTTGGGAGCCTCTCCGAAAATTATCGATTGCATGTTGAGGTAGTCCCGCGGGGTAAGCTTTTTCTTTTGACGGTCCACTTCGTGGAGGAGCTCTGCAGCGAAGCGGACGATGACTTCCATCCCGGCGTAATCGATCTTTTCCGCCGTATCACTCGAACGATGGTAATCCTCATGTTCGCCTCCCGTAAACAGCAGTGTAGGCACACCGATTTGGTGAAAAGGAGCTTGGTCGCTGCGGTCAAAAAACACCTCGTGGTTCTCATGCATGGACCACGGCAGTGGCAACGGCAGCGCATGCACCAGATCCTCTAGTCCCTCGGCGCTGCGACTCCCAATCAGCCCAAACTGTTGTTCCTCAAGGCGTCCAATCATTTCAAAATTCATCATGAGTACGATGTCTTCCACCGCCACCGTGCGCTGCTTCAAAAACGCAAACGCTCCCAAGAGTCCACTTTCTTCACCGCTGAACGCCACGAAAACCATACTCCGTTGCGGCCGATGTTCCTCCATCATGAAAAACTCCGCTAGTCCCAACAGCGCCGCCACCCCCGATGCATTGTCATCGGCACCATTCCATATGGCACCAGCATCGTTCATGCCTAAATGATCATAATGCGCTGCGATGACCACAAGCTGCTCGGCTAATAAGGGATCCTTCCCCGTCAGCATGCCCACCACATTGAAGGCTGTGCTTTGCGTTTGCCAGCGATGCTTCACCTGCAGAGAAACCATCTTCCAAGGATGCAATTGTTCCGCCACGCTGCGTGAAACATAGGCCACTGGAATCGTGACACCGAGTGGCGCGTGGTTCTGCATTTCAAGAAATAGGAGAGCAACCGCCTCGGATTGAGTGAGGTTCATTTCCGTGTACTTCTTACGCACCTCAGGCTTGGTTAGTTCGAACTCTAAAATGCGCTGAAGGGGAGAAAGCGATGGCCAATAACTTGCTCCATCGGCAATAGGATCTCGCGGCAGATTAGGCAACTGTGGTAAATCAGGAGACTGCGGCGAGTCTGCAACTAAAACCGCAAGCGCGCCTTGCTCTTGCAGGTGTTGCACTTTGTTCCTCAAACGAGCCCGCATCGCAAGCGGCCGCCCCATTTGCGCACCCGCCTCATAGCGCTCGATCAAAACGATGGCGCCTTTCACATCGAGCTCCTTGGCGGACATCCCGAAACCGGCAAACACCAAAGGCCCACTCGCTTTTCCTTCCGGCGCCGAAGGATGGGGGATAAAGGCACGCCCTGCAGAAAAACGATGATCTTCTAACTGCAAATAAGTGGCATCGAGGTCCAGCATGAGCGGCTTCACACTAAAAGCATGCAGCCAATCATCACCGACCGGCTGTAATCCAATCTGTTGAAAGCGGGTGGCTAAAAAGCGTGCTGCAGCATGGCCTCCCCAACTTGCAGATGCGCGGCCTTGCAGAACATCGTCCGCTAAAAATTCTACATCTACCGCCAAGCGTTCCGCCTGAAGCGGATCACCGAGTTCGGACTGTGGGGAAGGCAGTGCCGCAAGCAACAGCGGCAAGAACAAACTCAACGCTTCAAGGCAGCTTGGTACAACTTGTTGGCTTCCGGCATGAGCGCGCGTAAACGGTCCATGCGAGTGCCCGGGCTTGGGTGCGTGGACAAAAATTCGGGTGGTGCACCGGAAGAGGCTGCGCCCATGCGTTCCCACAAACCAATCGCAGCTTCTGGGTTGTAGCCGGCATGTGCAGCGAGCATCAAACCGATTTCATCCGCCTCCGATTCGTGGCTGCGTGAAAACGGAAGCGTCACACCAACATTGGTGCCTACACCAAGCGCCATCATGTATCCATTGCGTTCGGTTGCATCCATATCTTTCATGCTGAATGATGCGCCGAGCATGCCCAGTTGCAGCAGCATGTTTTGGCTCACCCGTTCGGCGCCATGATGGGAAGTCGCGTGTGCAATTTCGTGTCCCATGACCGCAGCAAGGCTGTCTTCATCTTGGGTGATTCCAAGTAGGCCAGTGTAGACCGCAGTTTTTCCGCCTGGAAGTGCCCAGGCATTTGCGTTGTCAGGGGAATCAATCAAAGCAAACTCCCAGCGAAATCGTTTGGCATCGGACTCGGGAAGTAAATCCACCGCCGCCCGCGCAATGCGCTCGCCAATCCGGCGCACCATTTCGGCATCGGAGCCGGTAGTAATCACGCGCTCATTGGCCAGCATTTCGGTGTAGGCCTGCGCGCCCATCTTCATTTCCTGGCCTGCACTCATGAAGTTAAGCTGTGAACGGCCAGTGCCAGGCACGGTGGAACAGGCCGTAGCGAGCACGAGCAGTAGAAGAGATGGGAGAAAAACACGCATGATGTCCCTATCGTAGTACCAAACCGTGCCGATGGCACCCTCCCATGACTCCGAAGCGTCCAAAACTTCTCATTGTTCTCGACGGCTGGGGATACGCCCCACCTAGCGATAGCAACGCCATCACCCATGCTCCGGCGGAGAACTTCCTCTCCTGGTGGGAAGAGTGGCCGCACGCACTGCTTTCTGCCTCAGGCAAGGAAGTCGGTCTGCCACCGGGTCTCATGGGGAATTCGGAGGTCGGACACACCAATCTTGGAGCTGGGYGYMGSKKSTAWMAGACYNAWTWCNGCRGAKSGATGAGAGCATTCGGTCCGGTGATTTTGAACGTATGGGTATTTTGCGCCAAGCCGTCGAAGCTGCCAAGGAAGGTGGTGGGCGCCTGCACCTTTTCGGTTTGCTGGGCGATGGCGGCGTGCACGCGATCGACGATCATTTGGAAGCCATCCTCAAACTTGCGGATTCCATGGGCCTTCCTGGAGAACGCGTTGTGCTGCACGGATTGCTCGATGGCCGCGATACTCCGCCATCGTCCGCGTTGAAGTATGTGGCGCGATTAGAGCCCATCTTGGAAAAAACTGGCGCGCGCTTTGCGACTTTGTGCGGTCGCTATTTCGGCATGGATCGCGATACCAACTGGAAACGCACGCAACTATTTTGGGATTTGATGGTGCACGGAAAAGCGGATTACTGCGCAAGCAATGCGGTGCAGGCGGTGGAGGACGCCTACGCTCGCGGCGAAACCGATGAGTTCATCAAGCCGATAGCGATTCGGGAACTGACGCTCATCCAGGACGGAGATTCCGTTTTGAGTCTTAACTTTCGCGCCGACCGCGTGCGGCAAATCTCGGCAGCACTCTTGGGTGATGATTCCTTCGATGGATTCCCCCGCGGGAATGTGCCCGCTGTCCGGTATACCACCATGACCCAATACTCCAAGGAGTTCTCAGCGGCCGTGGTTTTTCCACCACTCGAGCTGACCTCCATGTTCGGGGAGTTGGTCGCAGAGGCAGGTTTRCGTCAATTCCGYTGCGCCGARACCGARAAATATGCGCATGTCACATTTTTCTTTAATGGYGGGCGCGAAGCGGTCTATAAGGGAGAGGAGCGYCACTTGGTKCCATCGCCCAAAGTGGCTACCTACGACTTGAAGCCGGAAATGTCGGCTTTTGAGGTCACMGCSGCCGTGCTCGACCGACTTGARCAAGGCGAAAACGATTTGTACGTCATYAACTTTGCCAACTCCGAYATGGTCGGACACACCGGAATCGTGCCTGCTGCAGAAGCGGCGGTGCGCGCGGTCGATGGCTGCCTSAAGCAGATTGTCGACATGGCGTTGAAGCATGGAGGCACGGTTGCGATTACCGCCGACCATGGCAACGCCGAGCAGATGATCGATCCGGTAACGGGGGRAGTGCAYACCGCGCACACCATMAATCCGGTTCCTTTCCTGTTTATTGGCGAAGAATTCCGTGGCGCCAAGCTTCGCGCAATGGGCGTGCTTGCCGAYGTCGCSCCAACCCTCATGCARGCCATGGGSTTGSAACAACCCGAGGTCATGGATGGTCTCTCACTYTTGAAGAATTAGGATTATGTTACTGCGYACACTTTTGCTYKCYTYGGTTTTTGCGTTCACCGGTWCGGYCTTTGCGCAAACCACCTTCTTTGTGGATCCWGGCACCGGCAATAATGGCTCGGACGGTTCGGTAGGCACACCTTTTCGTAGYCTCACCTTCGCCATGACTCAAACAGCAGCRGGGGATGCAGTKGCCTTACGTACYGGCACCTATTCTTCCTTGGAGACCTTYCCTATCYTGCTAGCGAATCGGGTRGATATCSAAGCCTTCGATGGGGAAGAYCCYATTTTCGATGSYGGCGGCGCCGGCACWTTATTTCRGGTTGGAGAAGACATYARCCTGAGCACATTATTCCGCGGCGTGACTTTGACTGGCTGCACGGTCGGTATAGAAATACCCAGTGGTCGCAGTGTCAATGGYCTCACCATTCAGCAATGYAACTTTAATAATTTTGCCGATTCAAGTGTGGGCGCGAACGACGGCTTCGGTGTTTTAGCCATCCTGRATASYGGAAGCACTACCGAGCAACTGCTGATTGACCAATGTACTTTCGCCGGCAACAGCGCKCGCGATGCYATCGCAATTCAGCTTGCAAACGCGACTATCCTGGAATTGGGCGGGATTACCGGCAATACTAGCTCTGGTGGAGTGGACCGGACGGTGTCGATTCTTGCGGCATCMGGTTCCACGGTAGAGCAGAACTTYGTGGTGCAYGAAAACATTTTTGCTGGTTACTTGGAAGCCGGCATTTTTATGCATGCTTTTGGCTCTGGGATTGGCATCGGTTCGGTGTCGACCATCCTTTGCGCTTCCAATGGGAACTTYCTGAGTGGCGGTGGCATCGTCGAAGTCGGTTATCACCTTCGCTCCGAGCACGGACTGTCGAGYGGTGGAGCCGTAGTGGCTCCTTAYATTTGCTTCGGCAATATCACTGGTAACAATGTCAACATTCTGTGCGAAACCATCAACGGTGGTGGTGATCAAGTCGATATCKCGGCTGACTTTTATTCCAACCGGATTGAAAAYGCAGGCCGTGCGGGAGTGGAGCTAACYTCTTCGGTRCCGACGGCAGGTGCGGTGAATAACGATCCAAACTTCGGCCCTGGCCACACCGGTTTCCTTGCTTGCCTGAACACCTTTTCCGGCAACGGCTCGGACTTCCGTTTTGGCCYCGGTGTCATTAACGCGATTGAAGCGCGCAATAAYTTCTTCCCCGATGGCCCGCCAAGTCAGTTCGGTGGCACCGCCGATGTCAACGGCATCATGAACGAGGTCCTCGATGGCAGCTTTACGGTAAGTTTGGCGCCAGACACCGCAGGGCAGGTCACCTTGACCGCTGCTGCTGGAACCGCATTTGTCGATTATGATGGCGGTGGCAACACCGGGCAGATTAGCATCACATTAGATGGGGTTGCTTTGCTCCAATCGGACATTGGCGTGACCACCCTGGGCGCTTCCATCTTGCTGCAGTTGCCCGCCTTGGTCGCTGGGAACAAATCATTGATCGTGACCAATCCCGGCGGGCAAACCGGCACCTTTAACCTGTCCATCTCCGCCCCATCTCTAGGGGATCTCATTCCTGCCAACGATTGCTTTGTCGCTACGGCTGCGCATGGTGATTACGCCTCGCACGAGGTGTTTGCCTTGCGCCGCTTCCGTGACCAATACCTAAAAGCAACACCAGCAGGAAATCAGTGCGTCGATTGGTA
Source organism: Planctomycetota bacterium (assembly GCA_002746235.1). GTDB lineage: Bacteria > Planctomycetota > UBA1135 > UBA1135 > UBA1135. The sequence continues at coordinate 256,705 of NVWJ01000002.1, read as the reverse complement.
TTACGAGAAGGGTCCGCAGGGCGCAGCTTTCTTGCTGGAACATGAGTGGGCGCGGAAAAGCGCACGCGCTGCATTAGTTCTCCCAGTTGCTGTCGCCGATGGACTCACTCAATGGAATCCTGGTCAGCGTTTTGCCTTTGCAGTCCTACTGCTCGGATTCTTGCTGCAACTGACTCGTCGTCGGATTTAGGGATTTCAGTATTGGGTGAAACCGCCCCGGCACCGCCGAGAGGATACAATGCGCGGTCTCATGAGCGTCTCCTGCGGCATTGTGGGGCTTCCGAACGTCGGCAAGTCCACCATTTTTAGCGCCCTTTCTGCTGCAAAAGCAGAGGTGGGCAACTTCCCCTTTTGCACTATTGAGCCCAACGTGGCAGTGGTGGAAGTCCCTGACACGCGCCTGGAGCTGATTCACGGCTATGTCGAAACGCAGCGAGTTTTGCCGGCAGTGGTCAAGATTGTGGATATTGCAGGCTTGGTTGCCGGCGCTTCGGAAGGCGAAGGCATGGGCAATAAGKTCCTCGGCAACATCAAGGAGTGCGATGCCATTATGCAGGTGGTGCGTTGCTTTGGTGGCGATAAGGTTTTGCGCGATACGCCGGTCGATCCGATTGGCGATATTGAGGTCATCGAACTTGAGCTTGGCCTTGCTGATTTAGAAACCTTGCGTCGCAATTCGGATCGCGTGATGAAGAAGGCGCGCGCCGGGGATAAGGATTCGCAGGCTGAAAAAGAGGTTTACGATTTAGCGCTTGAGATTCTGGAAKCCGRTAAGCCTTTGCGCACTCACGACTGGAATGACCGTCAGCGCAAATTRCTGAAGCCGTTGTTYTTRATGAGCATGAAGCCGGTGCTCTACGTGGCCAACGTCGCCGATGACGATTTAGATGGCGAAAGCGAATACTGCAAGCTAGTTGCGGAGTACGCAGCCAGTCACGGTTCRCAGTGGCTGCCRATTTGYGGCGACCTCGAGYTRGARYTGCGCTCGATGGACGAAGAGGACCGCGCCATGTTCATGGAGGATCTCGGAGTGAAGGAGCTKGGCTTGGGCCGCTTGATTCAAACCATTTACACGCTTCTTGGTCTACAGACCTACTTCACTGCTGGTGAAAAAGAAGTGCGCGCCTGGACCATTCACGCTGGAGATACCGCTCCGGTTGCCGCGGGTGTCATCCACACYGACTTCGAGAAAGCCTTCATCCGYGCCGAGGTCTACTCGGTCGATGACCTCGATGAGCACCATACGGAGTCCGCCATTCGYGCGGCYGGCCGTTTGCGCACCGAAGGGCGSGACTATGCSATGCARGATGGYGACATCGTGCACTTCCTRATCGGAAAGTARCSAGRGGCTAGGAGCGGCAGGGCTTGCTCAGMTGGCGAGCAGGGCTTGACCCGRAGGGCGGCTCAGCTGGCGAGCAGSSCGTCTAGCTTGCCYKCRGTCTCGAGRGCSGCCAGRTCATCGAATCCGCCAATGAGGGTGCCATCGATAAAAATCTCGGGGACGGTCTTCCTGCCGCCGCTGCGCTCGAGCATCTCCTCGGTGCGTTCCGGGGAGATTTCCAGGTCGATTTCCTCCCATTTCTGTCCTTTATTCTCCAAAAGCTGTTTGGCCCGGATGCAATATGGACAGGTTGTGCGCGTGTAAATTTCGATCTTTGCCATGAGAGTGGTTTCGTGGGACAATGCCCAGTGTGACTAAGAGTCTACCTCCCCGGAAAAGTTCCAGGGCCTGGCCTTTTATAGACACAGAATCAAAATGGACGCAGACACCGTAAGCGAAATCGTCACCAGCAAGCTGGATGGCTCAACCTGTAAAGTGACCGACCTCACTGGAACTCTGGATCATTGGGGTTTAGAAGTGACTTGGCCGGGCTTTGAGGGCTTGACTCTCATGCAACAACACAAACAGGTGCTCGAAATCGTGCGCCCGTTCATGTCGGAAGGAGATAGTTCCATCCACGCTGTTCAAATCASMACYAARAGTTGAAYCATGGAAATTAAGGAAAARYTMGAAGAMATCATCAAGCAGCAGCCCGTTYTGTTGTTYYTKAAAGGCAATAAAATGTTYCCACGTTGCGGTTTCTCGCAAGCCGTGGTGGAAGTGTTCAAAGAGTTAGATGTKCCCTTCGAGGCCATCGATATCTTTGATGACCCAGGCATTAAGCCAGCTTTAGTAGAAATCACCGATTGGCCGACCACCCCGCAGATTTTTCTCGGTGGTAAGTTTGTGGGGGGGGGYGACATYGTGCGCCAACTTCACGCACAAGGCGAGTTGAAGGCGATGGTCGATGCCGTCCTGCCCGACCCTGCGAACTAGAAAATCTCTGTTCTACCAACSAGCCCGGCGAAATCYATCGCCGGGCTCGTTACATTAGGGGNCATGCGGCTACTCGTCGTCTACCGCGGCCTCCCTTGGCCCTACTCCGAGGGATATCACCTACGCATTCTCCACCTGTTTAGCAGGTTGGCGAAGCGTCATGAGGTGCACTTGCTKGCATTGATTCAGGACGARGAGCAGCGTGCGAAGTTGGCGCCGTTGGAGGAGCAGGAGATTTTCTCCAGCATCACTTTGGTCGATGTGCCGCAACGCAGYGGAATCGGACGCTTYAGAACMAATCTTGGTATCGCGCCAGTCGCAGCTTTCCGCTCCGAGTACCCTGGCTTTGATAAGCGTGTAGCCGCGGAAACCGAAAAGCTAGTCGATCAACACAAGATCGACGCCGCCTACGTATTCGACCCATGGGCGGACCTGTGGTTCCGTAGCGGCGCAGAAGTTATTCCAACTTTGCTCGATGTATGCGATTGCCGCACCCTGTTTTACGACCGGCATTTGGATCGCGGTGGTTTGAGTTTGGCCGAAGGCATGCGCACTCGCCAGCTCCGACGTCGCTTCTTGGCTTTCGAATCCTTTGCCATGAAACTTTATCCCATGGCCACAGCTGTGTCGCCGCTGGATCAGGAACGCTTGGAGCGCATGTGCCCTGGTGGACGTGTTGAGTTGATCCCCAACGGAGTCGATTTAGATATGTTCCAGCCGGTGGAAGGGGTCGAGGAAAAGCCTGGCAACCTAATCCTCTTCGGCAACATGGATTTCCTTCCCAACGTCGATGCCGCGATTCACTTTGCGCGCGATATTCTGCCTTTGGTGCGCGCGCGTCACCCAGAAGCGAGCTTCACCGTTGTGGGCACCAACCCGGTTCCCGAAATTTTAGCTTTAGCTGGATTGCCCGGAGTCGAAGTCACCGGACGTGTCGAAGACCTGAAGCCCTTTATCCAGCAAGCTTGCATGTTGGTAGCTCCCATGCGTTTTGGTGCTGGTATTAAAAATAAGGTGCTGGAGTCGATGGCGGTGGAAAAACCAGTGGTGACGAATAGCACCGGAGTGGAGGCAATGCACGAGGAAGTGCGGGCCTTGCTCGTCGTCGCCGATGAAGATCAGGCTTTCGCCGATGCAGTCTCCGATTTACTGGATGATCCCGTACGTCGCGCAGAACTCGGACGCAATGGCCGCGAAGTCATGCGCCGCCTGCATTCCTGGGATGCCGCCGCCGAAGCTTACGAGCGCCTTTTTGAGGAACTCGCAGCTTCGAAATAGGGGTCGACTTGGTGCGCTATGGAATCGCTGGCTGACTAAGTCAGAGCTTCCTACTGCACTTGCAGCCGGAACAAGTTAGAGGTCAGCACTGGACCATTCGCTGTGGCGACTTCAAAGTAGGCGGTTGCGCCGCTTACCCCTGCTGGAACATTCAGGGTGTAACTGGCGTTGCCTGTTGCATCGGTGGTGCCACTGGTGAGTAGCGACCAACCAGCGCCAACCTCAAAGGTGGTGCCGAACTGGTTGATGCCAGCGTTCGAGAAGCTGAACAGCAAGTACCAAGTCGAGCTCGGTGCCGCACTGCTGATGTTTAAAGTAGTGCTGGTGCCTGCCGGAACCGATGCCGTTCCACTGAGGTCGATGGCCGGATCATCAATCTGAATCACGAACAAACCGCGGTCTTGGTCCGACAAGTAAACCAAACCAGATGCGGCATAAGGGTAAACACCCCAGGTGCCGTCATAACCGGTGCCGGTCTCATTGCTCGAATCAAAGCTTGCTACTTGCTGTGGGAAAGAAGGATCGCTGATGTCAATGCATGCAAATCCAAAGCTATACCAAGAGGCATAAATCCGGTCGCCTTTGATTAAGGCATTGTGCACGGTGGCATCGCTGTTGTTCCAAGTGGAAAGCAGCTGGATGTTATTCGGATTGCTGATGTCGTAAATGGTCAGGCCGCCGCCAGAACTTTCATCGGTGGTGACTGCCAAGGTGTCGGTGTCGTTGACCGCAACGTTGTGGGTAAACGTTCCGGGAGTGAGGACCGAATCCACGGAAGGTAAGGAGGGTAGGTTCGCTACCGAAACAATGCGGTATCGGCCTGAATAAATTTCAGCGAAGTGAGCCTGGCCATTTTGAATCATGCCATCGTGCGCATAATTCGCGCCATAGTTCGCCACCAAAACCGGTGCGGTTGGATTGCTTAAGTCCAAAATCGGCATGCCAGTATCGGCACCAATGATGTAAGCCATGCCGGCTCCTTCATCGATGGAAATGTTGTGGGCATGGCCCCAAATGCCTGTGCCAAAAGTGGTCACCAAGGTTGGGTTGCTTGGCGTGCTGAGATCAATGATCTGCATGCCTGCGCCGCCCTCAGTCACGATGTAACAGTAGTCCCCGTAAGTTGCGAAGTCGCGCCAAATGGAGTTTGGACCATTGATGAACTTTACAAATACCGGTGCGGTAGGGGTGGTGACATCGTAGAAAACGGTGSCGGTGTCGGTGCCAATGATGGCGTATTCATCGCCGTTGCCAGCGGTGTAGCCCCAGACCTCGTTGTAGTATCCGTAGTTATCGGTACGCGAAAGTTCCGTGGCGCCGTTTTGAGCTGCGGCCGATGTGGCGCACAACCCAAGAAGGACGGCAGTCAGAGTAAAGTGATGGGTCTTCATGGTTTCCCTTAGTTGACAGTCAGAGTGTGCAGGTTGGAATTTTCAATCGAGCCTGCGATGGTTGCAGCTTCGAAGTAAACGGTTAGACCACTACCACCGGCTGGGACGGTAAAGGTGTGCGAGGCATCGCCGTTGTTATCGGTGGTGCCGGTGTGGAACAGAGTCCATGGAGTACCAACTTCAAACACAGTACCGAAAATGGTAGTGCCGGCATTCGAGAAGCTGTAGATCAGGTACCAAGTTTCGTTGTGCGCCGCATTGCTCAAGTTGAAGGTCGCGTTTGCACCAGGGTTGACTAACGAAGTGCCAGACAAGGTCATGTTGCCGCCACCGCCTACTGGCTCCAGAGTGTAGAGCTCGAAATCGTCGATGTTCCAGCCGCCAAACTCCAAGCCGCCGTCCGACTCCAGGCTGAAGCGCACTTGCACTGCTGCGTTGTTATCTGCGAAGGCGGAAATGTCGATGTCCTGTATGGTCCACGAATTATCAATCACATGGCCACTGAATGGGTTCTCCCAAACCACCACTCCATTGACGCGAATCTTGGCACTGTCGTACTGGCTTTCCTCAACCGTGAGCCAACGCGCAAAACGCAACTTCACCCCAGTCTGCCCGGAACAATCGATACTTGGTGACTCCAAGTAGTTGTTCACGTTGGCAGCATAGGATCCGTTGAAGCCACTTGGGCCAAGATCATTGCCCCAGCAGTTATTGCCAGAGAACGCACTTCCAGGATCCTCAACTTTGCCAGCTGGAATGCCGCGCTGCCAATCGTCTTGGGTGGCGAGCTGCGCGTGCGCCCAGCCATCGTCGGAAGCACCCTCGAAATCGTTAAACGCGATTTGGTTGTAAATGCCGACCACGAAACGGTTGAGGTTGTCGCCAGCTGCTAAGCCGTCTGGCAAGAAGCGAGTGCTGCCGTTGGAGTCGGTGGCCACCATGTAGTACTCCAGGCGTACTGGACTCAGGTGTCCGGGGATTCCACCCGACCATTCATTAGGAGTTCCGGTCGGAGCCATGGCGATGGTGGTGTAGTTTGCTGCACCTTCCGCACGCCAGAATAAATCGACTCCTGAAACGGAAGCGGCGGTTTGCGAAACCACATCGACCAAAGCGGTGTAAGGACCGGCTTCGTTTTGGGTATCGCTGAGTGCTACATGACTCATGGTCATGGAAACTGGACGCGCAAGCTCTGCGATGGTGGCCAGCGCACCTTCGGTAATCATGCGCGACAGATTAAAGTCGTTGGCAGAAACGCCAGTAGTGTCGTTGGCGGTGTGAATGAAGGGGCTGAACGCGCCTAAATCCTCAAACGGGAAGGTGGCCGGAAAGCCGTGATTGAAGAAAGACTTGTGGTCGCTGGTTCCGCCGGACAGGAATGCAATGTTGATTTGCAAGCCAGGAACGTAAGCGGCGTAGACATCCATGGCGAAGTTGTTCAGCGCGGTGTCGGTGTCATTGGTGACAAAGTCCACGCTTAAGCTGTCACCGGGTGCACGATAAGCAGTCATGTCGAGCTGCACCATGCCGATGACGTCGGCGCCGGTGTTGTCGAGGAATGCTGCGTAGGCTTCGGAGCCTAGCAAGCCAAACTCCTCACCGGAGAAGGCGCAGAAGCGGATAGTGTAATCGAAGGATTCACCAGCAAGCACGCGTGCGATTTCCAGAATACCTGCGGTTCCAGATGCATCGTCGTCGGCACCCGGAGCTGGAGAGGCAGCACTGCCTTGCCAGTTCACCGAATCATAGTGTGCGCCAATCACCACGATTTTGCTTGGATCGGTTTGACCAGTAATTTCAGCAATGACCACATCGGCGCCACTGTCGTAATCAAAGGTGGTGGTGCTTAGACCGAGTCCTTGGAACTTGCCAACCAGCCAGTTCTCAGCATTGACTTCGCCGGGTTCGAAGTGACGACGCGTACCAAAGGCTTCCATGGTCGCGACATCGTTCTGCAGGTTAGTCTGCGAGATTTGAGCGACCCAACCTGCGATTTGCGGGTTCGGGGTGATTGCAGCCAAACTTCCACCACTAAAGGAGGTGGGCTGAATAACCTGCAAAGTCATCTGACGCACTGCGCCGTGACAGCGGAAGTTGCTGTGCGCCGCCGCCGCAGCTTGCGACTTATTCAGCGCGCGCAAAGTGATGCGCTGGTCCACGGAAGTCCAAAGGTGACGTCCGGAATCACCGACACCATGAGCCTCTTCACCATGATGCTCGATAATCGTGAATACCGATTCGCCGTCGGCCAAAGCCGGAAGAGCAATCATGGTCACGCCGATGCGTTGTGCTAGATCGGCGTCGATGGCGCCAAGGATGTAGCCGCCAAGGTCGTCATACATTTCTCCATGACGAATCAGAGAGTCGCGCAAGTGCACTTCCGATTGGAAGGCGTAAACCGCGTATTGAGGTTCTGCGGTAATGAGACCAGAGTCCACCGAAGCTTCGGTGATGGCAGTCGGTTCAGGCAGTAAGGGTTGCTGCAGCTGTGATGCAAGGAGCAGGCTCAGAAGCATGACTTTTGTTTAGGGTAGAAAGACCAGGGAGGTTTTCGAAACGTATGGGGGATAGGGAAAAGGGGCGGCCCGTTTCGGAGCCGCCCCTTTGCAAAGAAGCTTACTGAACGGTGAAGGTCAGCAAGTTGGAGTCTTCCACTCCGCCACCACCTTGTGCGCCCACTTCCATGTATCCAACTGCGCCAGAAGGCAAGTTGTTTGGAATGGAGAAGCTGGTAGCTGCGTTGCCTGCGGCGTCGGCAGTACCGGTGGCTAGAACATTGAAGTTCGCGCCAACTTCGAAAGTGTGACCGAAGATCACAGTTCCAGCATTCGAGCCGCTTACCAAGAAGCCCCAGTTCGCGCCAGGCGCCATTCCACTCATGGTGTAGTTCACGATTGCGCCAGGAAGCGCAGTAGTGTCACCAGTTAGGGTAATGGTGTCGCTACCGCCTGGGACAGGCTCGAGAGTGAGGAGCTCGAAGTTATCGATGTTCCATCCACCGAACTCCAGTCCAGCATCGGATTGCATGGAGAAGCGAACCTGAACCGAAGCGTTGTTGTCAGCAAACGCAGAGATGTCAATCTCCTGAATGCTCCAAGAACTTTCCAGAGCGTGTCCTGCGAATGGGTTCACGTAAACGATGTTTCCGTTGACCGTGATGCGAGCGAAGTCATAACGACTTTCCTCAACATTTAGCCAGCGAGCAAAGCGCAAGACGACACCGGTTTGACCGGTACAGTCAATGATTGGTGACTCAAGGTAGTTGTTGACGTTTGCGGCGTAGCTACCGTTGAAGCCAGTTGGACCAAGGTCGTTGCCCCAGCAGTTATTGCCATCGAATGCAGAGCTTGGATCATCGACCTTGCCTGCAGGAACGCCACGCTGCCAATCATCTTGAGTGGCGAGTTGAACATGAACCCAACCTTCGTCGGTTGCACCTTCAAAGCCGTTGAAGTAAATCTGGTTCTCAACACCAACTACGAACATGAGCTCGCCGCCGTTGCGCGGGAAATCCTCAGTGTTGCCGCCGCTATCGCCGGTTTCAATGTGGTAGCTCACGCGAGCAGGGGAGATCTGCCCCGGGATGTCGGCGCTGTAAGAGCTACCCGAGTTCGTCATTGGAACGGTGAACACAGGGCCACCATCGACGGAGTAAACCACGTCGGCGGAGGTGATCACGTTACCAATCAAGCTGGTGACGTCGGCATCTACCACGTAAGGGCCAGCTTCGGAGAGGCTGTTGCCGAGTGGAGTGTGTGTAATCTGAATGAACTGCAGGTCGATGCCATCGAAACCTTGCTGACGGAAACCTGCGTCAATGTCAGCGTAGTTTGGAGTGCCGTTGAAGATGTTGCCATCGTTGTCATCCAAGACGAGCCAGTGCTCTTCAATGAAGTTGCGGATCTGGCCGTCGTTGTAGGCGTTCATCCAGCCGACGAACAAGGTGTCTGCGGTCAGGTCACCGGAAGTGTTACCCAAGGTGTTGTTGAGGTTCGTACGAACCTTCCACAATGCACCCATGAGTACTTCCCCGTCTGCGTGCACGGAGCCATAACAACCAGGGTTGGTGTCGCCACAGAACTGACGGTTGTTGGTGCCGGTGCGAATGAATCCGCCGCCAGTGAAGAAATCTTGGCCGACGACTGGGGTGTCGTAAGCGTACATGGCAAACACGTCAGAGTTTCCTTCACCGAAGCCATCGGCACCGTTGCCGCTTCCGTAAAGGATGTTTAGCCAGTGGCCTTCCTCGTGGGTGACTACGGTGCTAAAGCCAGTGTTGTTACAACCACTGCCTGCACGGTACATGTTGATGGAAGATCCATCGAAGAACGCATTACAGTTTGCATTCAGGTTAGCATTGGTGCGCACCTGAAAATCTGCAGTGGTATCACTTGGGTCAATGCTCTTCAGCCAAGTGCGGAAATCCAAAACAGAATCGTAGCAGCTTGCTTCCGAGGTAATGAACTCGGTTTGAGCCGCATTCATGGTCATGCTACCGCCAGCACCTGGAGTAAAGCTTGCCGTGGTGCTGTGTGAAGCGCCAGACTGGTTAAACACGCGACAGAAAGCGCCACTGTAAGTAGCGGTAATATCTACTGGGTTGCTGTTCGGAGTGTTCAGAACAAAGTCACCGTTTGCGTCGGTGGTGGTGTTGCCTACCGCGCTGGTCAAAGTCATGAACGGCATGGTGTGCAAGGTCGGTGGGTTTGCACCACTGTTTGCACGCGTGCCTGGAGTGGCAAAGCTGTTTACTGTTCCGGTGGCTTGCTGATTATGAATCAGGTTGCGCTCTTCGAGCATTTCCATGGAACCATTGTCGGCAGCAATGAAAATAGTGCGGCCAGCTGGGTTCTCAGGATTCTCCTGGTTGCGTACTTCAATCGACCACGCAAGGCGWSGCTCMAYGWRMTKKYCTKSAGTNTGSWWKWYKATCMSTNARCTCAGGAATGCCAACGAAGCTTGCCTCGCGGCCACCTTCGATATCTGCGTAGTAACCGATGGCTGCATTTGCGGCAGCGAAACGGTCAGCAACCGGACGTACCGAAATGCTTTCTACACCAGGGATGGCGCGGCTGTCCAAAGACAGGATGGAGCCTTTGGTGTCGAAAATGGCGTGGGCGGAAGCTTCGAGTACTTCAATGCCTTTCACGTGCTGACGGAATTCGACAGCGACTTTGTCGGTGGTGCCGATCTGCTGCAAGGCAAGAAACTTGACCTGCTCCAGAGTTAACGTGCCATCGGCCACGGCAAAAATGCCATAAGCTTCATCGAAGGCCATACGTGCAAGCTCTTCATAATCGGAGTCGAGCGAAGGTGTAAAGGCAGCTTCGGTGTGATAACCCCACAAGTGGCGACCTGTAGTGAGGTCATCGTGGAGTCGTAAGCGCCAATTCGCACCGTGATCGCTTTGCCAGGCGTCGAGCGCAGTGCCGACGGGATCCTGAACAGGTTGTTCACTTTGAGAAAAGGCAGCGGGCGAAAAGCCCAGGCATGCAGCAACGGTGCAAGTAAGTAGGGTCCTTATGTACATGGTAGGAGGTTTGGGAAATCCCGGACGCCAGGGGAGCGCCTGTAGGAATGGGACGGGTAAACAGCTAGTAGGTTCCAGAAACTTGGTTAACCAGATTTATTAGGATAACCCGGTTTTACGGGCAGAAGAGGGAAAATGCATACTCCTATTAGGAGATTTTGGGCATTCCTCAGAAATCTCGGTTAGCGCGGCAGTTAGGTAATAAGATTCCCCTGAAGTCGCATCTAGCCTCCCTCTTATTCGGGGAGAGCGATTTCAGCGCCCCCGGCGCACCTTCGGACCCTCTCGCACCGAATCATGCATCTCACCTCACGAATCCCCACAATCGGTCGCAACTTGCTGTTGCTGTCCATGTTCGCCCTGGCCGCCTGCGCGCACCCAGGCCCAGACACCCTTTCTGCCACAACTGGTCCCGGAACCGGCGGAGGTGGCGGAACAGCCATTACCTTTGAGCTTTCCGATTTGGAAGGCGACTGGGTAGGCCAGCTTATCCCTACGAATCTCGCTCGTCCTGAGCGTAACTTTTACATTCGTATTGCGGCTGGCGCGGTCACTGAAGCCGCAGATAGCTTAGGCAACGAATGGAAGGGCGCTGACTCCGAACGCTCTCTCGAGTTCTCCGAGGCCGGCGTTATGCAGACCATTATGGAGTCCAACATCTTCACCAACAACTTGGTTTTAGATGCACAAATGGACGATGCCATGTCGTCCCTCACCGGCAGTTTTAGCAACCTCGCCCCGGATGGCGCCTTGATCGAAGGCACCTTCGTTTTGGTACATAGCATTGGTTCTGGGCACTTCCCAGACACACTCATCACCGGTGTATGGGATGGCTTTGGTGCCAACGAGCGCGCCAAGCGGCGTAACTTCACCGCGACTCTGGATACCGATGGCACCGTACTGGCTGGCGAGATTCGTCGTCCAGATAACGACGACCTCATCCATAGCTACTCTGCCGGATCCGGCATTTTCGCCTACTCGGATAGCGCCATTGGCCGCCTGGACGATGTCGTGATCCTCGGCGACGACGGCTCCATCCTGACTTTCGTTTACCTTCTCATCGATGAAGAGGGTTCTCTACTCGGCGGTCCTGGATTCGATTCTCTACTCGGAACCGGTGTTGTGGAACTCAACCGCGCTGCGGTTGCTCCGAAGTAAATCCTTCGCTTTACGACCGTCGGCTGTGGCTGGCTTAAACTAAGGGGCTCATGGCGAGCCCTACGGAAGGCCTGATTTTGGCTGACTGAGGCTCCGCCGCCGAATTCGTCTGACCCGTCGTTGCTTCCTCTTGGCCGTAGATGACTACGACCCGCGACTCGCGCCTTGGGGCAAACGAATCCCATCCACGCAACCCCAAGGCAGACAAAATCAAACCTCCCTTTACTTTTTTGACCGACTTCGACGGCGTGTGGACCAATCCGTGGCGCGAGTTGCAGGCGGTGCATAAAACGGTGCGCTCGGAGCTGGCGCGCATGGTGGGCCATAGCATGGAGGAGATGGAGCCTACTTATCAGGGATTCCGCAGCGCGGTTTTGGCGCAACCGGAGCAGCATGGCTGGCACATGGATGGCCGCTTCAGTTCTTATGTAGACGAAGATTATTTTGCGGTACCCACCGCGATTGGCCAGCATATTGATCAAGCACGTTGCGATACATCGTCCTCCTTTCGCGACTTAGTGTTGCAGGAATACGGTTCGGTGTTGGAGTTTTTGGACCACTGCTATCACAGCACCTGCGACCGTTTTCGTAGAGAGGTCGATCACGATCTCACCGAGGGCGCCGAACGCGTTTTGCATTGGCTTTTGGCGAACGATGTCAACGTAGTCTTTGCCACCAATGCTCCCGGCAGCAAAGTGGTGGATTGGTTTTCGCATCATGGTTTCGGTGTGGCCGATGGCCGCGACACTGAACCCGGCTCTTCGCAACTGCGCGTGTAYGGTCGCTCWGGAAAACAGTTCCTCGGCGAAGAGCACAGCACGATGAGTTTTAGTGGTCGCACGGTGCACACCAATCGCCCGCAATACCGTGAAATTCTGGAACGAGAATCTCCAGACCTAGTGGTGGGCGATGTCCTCTCCCTAGACCTATCCCAACCCTTAGCCATGCGGGTCGATGGCAATCCTGCAGCTCCGAAGGGAATTGGGATTATGGATTTACCTCACACTCCGCAATGGGTGAAGGACTCGGTGTCCGTCGACCCAGGCCACGTCGACTTTTTAGTGCCGCACGTGACCGCACTACCGCGCTTAGTTAACTGCCTGCGCGAATAGTCTCGACGACTTCCAAAGCAGGCTCAATACGGTTGAATGGCGCCGCAACCTGGAATCCAGCCACTTTGCCCTGCAGCGCTTCGACGATTTCCTGGGCGATTTCAATTCCAACTTCCGCGCTTTGTTTGCGGTCCTCCGCATGCGCCATGCGTTTCAGAACCTTCTCCGGCAAATGCACGCCTGGGACTTCCGAGTGCAGGAACTCGGCGTTACGACGACTGCGCAACGGCCATAGTCCAGCCAAAATCGGTGGTGTGTGCGATGGCAGGCGTTCGATCAATTCCAGCAGCGTGTCGGCATCGAACACCGGCTGAGTGATGRAGTAATCTGCACCCGCATCGATTTTCCAGAACAAACGCTCTAGCTCGCGGTCTAAATCTAAAGCTGTGTGATTCAACGCACCGCCGATGCAAAACGAAGTCTGTTGACCGAGATCGTTACCACCTAAATCCAAACCGCGATTCAACATGGTAATCATGTTGGTCAGTCCGATGGCATCGACATCGAACACCGCGGTTAAGTTGGGGTAGTCGCCTTGGTAAGGTGGATCGCCGGTGATGGCGAGAATATTGTGCAAGCCAAGCGCTGCAGCGCCGAGTAAATCSGAYTGCATGCCKAGMARGTTGCGGTCGCGGCAACAAAAATGCAGCAGTGGTTCGATGTTGGTTTCGCGCGACAAGATGGCGGCACAGGCAATGTTCGATATCCGTGCAGAGGCGCGCGGGCCATCCGGTAGATTCACCGCATCGACACCAAAGCGGTCCAAAGTCCTGGCAGCTTGCAGTAACTTGGTCATGTCGGGCGTACGCGGTGGCACGAGTTCCACCGATATGACCGTGCGTCCACGTGCAAGCCCAGCAGCGAAACGCGAGCGTTCGACCAGTGGAACCGCATCCATGCCGGCGTCGGGCGCTTTGACCTTGGCGCCAGGTTTTACACTAGGCTGCAGAGTTGCGCGACGCATTTGCGCGGAGCCAGCGCGGGCGGCACGCGAAAGTGCGCGAATGTGTTCGGCGGTGGTTCCACAACATCCGCCGAGTACCACACCACCGGCTTGCAAGAAGCGTCGCGCAAAACGGGCGAAGTAATCGGGGTCGTTCTCGTAGAAAATCCGGCCATCGACCTCGCGTGGCATACCGGCATTGGGCTTTGCGGCCAGTGGAATTTGCACGCCACCTTTCGCCGCTTCGAGCACCGCATCGAGAACCACGCGCGGACCGCTGCTGCAATTGAAACCAACCACATCGGCACCCGCGGCTTCTGCGCGTAAAGCGGATTCGACCGCGGTGGTGCCGTGAAAGGTGCGCCCATTATCGCCGACGGTGAGGAATGCCAGAATCGGTAAGTCAGAAACCGAACGGACCCCTGCAATCGCGCATTCCAACTCAGCGACATTGTCAAAAGTCTCCAAAGAAAAGCCATCCACATAAGGCAGTAAGTACTTGGCCGATTCTGCAAACGCTTCTATCGCTTCCTCCTTGGACAAGCGGCCAAGAGGTTCCAGCTCCACACCTAATGGGCCGAGAGAACCGAGCACATAAGCATGCTCACCAGCACTTTCGCGCGCCAGGCGCCCGCCCGCTTCAAGAAGTTCACCAAGTTTGTCTTCCAGCTGATGCTTAGCCAAACGATAGCGGTTGGCGCCAAAGGTATTGGTGACCACGGCATCGGCGCCGGCGTCGAGGAAGCCTTGATGAATTTCGCGCACCCAGTTCGGATGCTCCAAGTTGGCGGTTTCAAAGTTGCCATGAAAAGGAATTCCCCGTGCATGCAACTCGGTTCCCATCGCGCCGTCGAGTAGTAAAACTTTTTGGCCAAGCGCGTCGCGAAGGGGGATCCGGGTATTGGGTGTGGTTTTCATGGGGAATCAAGGCATCGTCCGCGGCCGCCACCGTCCTAAATGCCCGGCACCCCTGATTTTATGCCGAGAGAGCGCCGGTAACAAGGACACATGGGGCAAGGCACCGATATCATGACCCGTCCCATGCCCGATCCGCTGACTTTCGAACGTGTTTGGATGCCTTACATCTACCTCTATGGGGTGGGTGGGCTGTGCTTTTTCAGTGGTTTGGTTCTGGCCTATAAGAGCGGCGCCATGAATCTCAAACGGGCGGACCACCGCCGTTGGGTTGGCGTACTCCTTTTTGGCTACTTCTGGTACGCGGGTATTCACGCTGCTGGAATCCTTGCTGCAATCAATCTTTAAGCGATGATGCTCCTGCAATCCCTGCTGCTACAGCAAGCGACTGGTGACTCTTCGGCCATGGCTGCYGAAGCCGCTGCYGCTGCYGCATCYTCGCCSGTTTTCTGGGGCATCCTGATTGGCTACTTTGTCATCGTGCTCGGCTTCGGCTCTTATTTCGCGCGTTTCAATCGCAGCACCACCGATTTTTTCTTTGGTGGACGACGTTTTTCCTGGTGGCTGATCACCATGTCGATTGTGGCGACGGGCGTCGGCAGTCACAGTTTTATTAAGTACAGCGGTAAAAGTTTCGAGCATGGTTTTTCTGGTTCGATGGCCTACATGAATGATTGGTTCTTTATGCCATTGTTCATCTTCGGATGGCTGCCGATTGTTTATTACATGAAGGTACGTTCGATCCCTGAGTACTTCGAACGGCGCTTTAATCCAACCGTGCGTGTGCTGGCCACGATTGTGCAGCTGATTTACATGATCGGTTACGTGGGCATCGGTTTCTTAACCATGGCACGGACCTTGGAGCCGATTGTTGGCGGCGCCTTGGGTTGGGAACTGATGGAAATCATTTGGGTGGTCGCTGTGGTGGCTGGCGTTTACATCACCTTTGGTGGGCAGACTGCGGTGATTTTTACCGACCTTCTGCAGGGCTTTATTCTGTTGCTTGCGGGAGTTGTCCTGTTCATGCTCGGATTGAACTGGTTTGGCGGTTTCGATGCCTTCTGGAGCATTCTTCCCGACGAGTTCAAGTTGCCGCTCGCCAACTTCAACGATGACCCGAGCTTCAACTTCATTGGCGTTTTCTGGCAAGATGCGATTGCTGGTTCGATTGCATTCTTGTTCATGAGCCAAGCGTTGATCATGCGCTTCATGGCCTGTCGCTCGGTCGACCACGGACGTAAAGCAGCCACCTTCAACGTCTTGTTCGCACTTCCCATCTCTGCAATCGCAGTTTGTTGCGCAGGATGGATTGGTCGCGGCATGGTCATCACCGACCCCGGCGTGCTTCCCTCCGATGTCGCGCCGGACAATGTTTTTGTCCTGGTCGTGCAAGTCTTAACCACTACCGCCGGATTCGGCTTCTTTGTCGCCGCAGTAACCGCCGCTCTCATGAGTTCGGTAGATACTTACATCAATGCGACCGCAGCGATTGCTATCAACGATGTCTACCGTCCTATCTTGAAGGCCCTCAAGATTGTAAAGAATGACAAACACTACCTCCATGTAGCGATGATGGTTTCCGCTCTTGGTACGGTGCTTGGTGTTTGCGCCGCGTGGGGTTTCTCACAGTTCGATGATCTTTATACCGCGCACGCAGCCTTCCAAAGCACCATTTCGCCGCCTCTGGTGTCGTGTATTTTCCTCGGCATTTTCTGGCGACGCTTTACCTCCGCCGGCGCGATTTCGATTTTCGTGGTGGGGGTAGGACTCATCGTATTAGGCAACTTTTACCCAGTGCAACTGATTGGCCCGGTCTCACAGGGGATCCCAGTCCCAGAAGATGGCTCCCACCCCTACACCTATGTCGGTGCGCTGTACAACCTCATCGTTTGCTTCGGGGTTGGCATCTTGGTGAGCTTGTTCACTCAGCCAAAGAAGGAAGGGCTCGAAGGTCTCACCATTTGGACGATCAAAGATGCTCGGCGTTACTTTAAAGGTGGCGAGCCAAACGATAAGAAGGGACTCAAGCTTCCCATGAATTGGGTGGTCGATGAATCCTTAGCCGAAGGAATCGTGCAAGTCGATGAAGACGGCATGCAAGACCTCGCTGCCAATGACGGCGACTTGGTTTACGTTTGCGATAAGCGTTGGTGGCTCGGCGGATTGCGCAGCGCCCACGGCAAACTCGCCGGCCATTCAGGCTTGGGCAAAACGGTGCGCATTGCACCAGACRTGCTTGAAGCAGCACACTTCCTCGATGGAAAAACAGTCACCATCGAGAAAGAGTTCTAGGTCGTCCAGGCGGGACATTCCCGTGAGGAGGCCTTAGGGGGAGCTTGACGAGTCCTTGAGCCGTGTAAAGCCCTGGAGTTGAGGATATCCCATTTTTTCCGAAGTTGCATTGCCTGGAAGAGTAGTAGCCTGGGATCATGTTAATTCTCACCCCTCTAGCTCTCTTGGTTTCCATGCAATCCATGAGTCAGCTTCCTTTGTCCCAGGATCCCACCCTGAGTCCATCCCAAACCATTCATCACGCGCAAAAAGGCCTCCTTGGTGGAGTCATCGCGGCTGGATCGATTGACTCGGATGATTTCAATCGTGCATCCCTCGGTCCAGATTGGACCCAAATGAATGGCTCGTTTGCCATTACTGGTAACCTATTGACCTCCGTTTCTGGTAATGATTGGATTCAACGATTAGGCAGTGTCGTCGATTACGCGGACGCCACTACCGAGTTTGATCTGACACATTCCCCTCCTGGCCTGTCTTACTCAGCCGCCGTAACAGGTGCTGGCATCGACATGCTCTGGACAAAAATTCAGTCGAATGCCGGTGGTTTCTATGACAACATCGGTTTCTATCACGATGTAAACAACGGCGCAGTCATCGGTACTTACGGTGGTTTCTTTGCAATCACTCCAGTCACCGGCGGCCACGTACGCATTTCGATTTCGAATGGTGGTGACACCATGAACATCGACATCGATGAGGCAAGCGACGGCGTTTACGAATGGCACTACGAAAGTACTGGCATCTTGGCAGCCTTCCCGAACCTCGGCACCGGCGTTGGCATCGGCGGTTGGTCTGCAACCATGGACAACTGGGATTTGGGCGATGGCCCAAGCCTGACGTTGGCTATCGCGGGCGCATGTCCATCCCCTGTGACCATTTCCGTTTCCGGTGCTAGCGCTTTTGCGAGCGTTGCTATTGCCTACGGTAATGCCGGCAGTTTCACCATTCCTTCAGGTCCATGCGTTGGAACTGTCATTGACATTAGCGCTCCAACTCTTGGCGGGTTCTTCCCTGCCGATGCGTCTGGCAACCTGTCCCTGACCACTCCGCCATTGCCAGCTGGTCTGTGTGGAATGACTGTTCAGGCAGTGGATATGAGCAACTGCGCAGTTTCTAATACTGCGACTTTGTAGGCACCCAACCTATACTCTGGCTCCAGGTACTACTCCTGGAGCCATTTTTTTTTCTATGATGGGTGGCATGGACCTAGATTTCGCACTCACCATGAAGTTGCTGGCGGTGGCTCTTTATGCAGCCATCTTGCTTTTTATTGGCTATAAAGCAGCAAAGCGCGTCAAGAGCACTCGCGACTACTTCGTTGCTGGCAAAAGCCTCGGCTTCTTTAACGTTGCCTTCTCCGCGCGGGCAACAGGCGAGAGTGCTTGGCTGTTACTCGGTCTAACCGGCATGGGATACGCCGTGGGGGTGCAAGCTTTTTGGGTAGTGCTCGGTGAGGTCCTTGGCGTTTGTGGCGCCTGGATGTTCATGGCGCGTCGCTTCAAGCGATTGACCGACCGTTACGATTCGATCACGGTCCCCGATTATTTAGAAAGTCGTCTGCGCGATACAGGACATTCGCTGCGCCTCATTGCAGCCTTTGCCTTAGTCGTTTTCGTGCCGATTTATGCGGGAGCGCAAGTCTTCGCCACCGGCACTGCCTTCCACGCATTCCTCGGATGGAATCATTACGTTGGCGCTGCGGTGGGCTTTGCGGTGGTCATGCTTTACATCACTCAAGGTGGATTCACCGCGGTGGTGTGGTCCGATGTCTTCCAAGGCAGCCTCATGGTGGTGGGCCTTGTCGCTCTGCCTTTGGTGGCGCTGAGTCACATCGGTGGGCTTTCAGAAGTTACCACGGCATTGCAAGCCATTGATCCACACCTTTTGTCGTGGCATGGTCCGGGTGAAGATGGCCCGAGCACTGGAGGATGGACGACGTCGACCATTGTTTCGATTCTTGGTATGGCCGCAATCGGAATCGGCTTCCTCGGGTCGCCGCRGGTTTTTGTGCGCTACATCTCTATGAAGAATGAAAAGCAAATCCTACCAGGCATGATTACTGCCGGAATATGGACGGTATTGGCCGATTCGGGAGCCGTGCTAGTCGGCATCTTTGGCCGCGTGATTTATGACCCCGAAGTACTCGGCGGTAACGTCGACAACATTTTGCCCGAGATGGCACAAGGATTATTACCCGCCTTCTTCGCCGGTCTGTTCATCGCCATGGTGTTGAGTGCGATTATGTCGACGATCGATTCACTTTTGGTCGTAGCCTCGAGCGCAGCGGTACGTGACTTTTGGCAAAAGTCAAGGCGCCCGGACATGAGTGATGAAAAGTTGATGAGCCTTACCCGCAGGGTCACTCTCGGGCTTTCATTACTTTCATTCCTCATTGGCATTGGCATCATGATGGTCGACAAAGAGAAGGGTGTTTTCTGGACTATCATTTTCGGGTGGTCCGGCATTGCCGCAACCTTCTGCCCGACGGTCATCCTTAGCCTTTTCTGGACCAAGCTCACGGCATTGGGAGCTCAATGCGCCATGATCGCAGGCTTCTTGAGTGTTTCCATTTTCAAATGGGTGGTGCCGCCTTTACTCGAAAAGTTCGGCCAGGAAACCTTGGCAGGCTACTTAGAATCCCTCGATGTGCTTTTGCCATCCTTTGCAGTGGGCTTCCTGGTTGCCATCGTGGTAAGCCTCTGCGATAAAAAGGGCCAAGCGCGTATGGTCGGCGTAGCTGAAGAAATGAAATCCTCTTAGCTGGAGCGTATGGCACCCGGTCGATGCAGGCCGGAATTTAGAAAGGATAAGGGAACTCTGATTTAGGCCAGCGACGATTCCGCGGCCGAAATCACCGCCCTCGGCGTTGCTTCATCTTGACTGTAGCGACACTACAGTCTTCGCTTTGCGCCTTGTGGCCAACGATTTCAATCCACCGTCTCTCACGCCGGACTAAATTGGAACTTCCATGATTTTGTGGCCTTCGAAATTTGGACTTTTTTCGAAGTCGCATTACCGGACCCCAAATGACAAAGAGCATGTGATGACATCTTTTTTTTGGTGGATTGGTGCAGCGGAGCCATTTGACTCGAAATCCTTTTATCTACTGTCTTGGACCCCATGGTGCCAATTGGACACAAATAGGAGGCTGGATCTCCATCAGTGGAAATATATTGATTCCCCCTTTTGCGTCAGTTTTGGATTTACCACCACTTCAGTCACCAGCCATTGGTGGGTTTCCTGAGCAAGTTGCGGACATTCCTCCCCTCGGTTTTTGCTAAGCTCTGAGGGGCCTATTTCGTCGGTGAGATGGGCTCGTCAATTTTTAGACTAGATGACTTTAATTCTACAAACGGATTTGGATTCTCTCAAGGTGTTAGCAGATGCTGTGCCTTCTGGTTATCTCGTGGTTGATTTACACGGGAAAATCATCGTTGCGAATTCGATTGCCTCCACTGTGTTTCATTATGGTCCTGGGGAGCTGCTCGGCGCACCGGTTGGCATCCTATTGCCGGAGCCTTCTGCAGAAAATGAATCTCAGGAATGCACCACTTTCTTGTCAGATTCAGATGGTGGGTTGGTGGGCTTTGGCAAGATCTTGACCTGCTTGTGTAAGAATGGAAAAGAGATCCAAGTAGAAATTGGTGCCGGCGAAGTCGAGATTGACGGAAAACTTGCTACCACTGTTTCGTTTATCGACGTTACCGAGATTAAATCCGCCAACACAGATTTTTTGGAGATGGTGGATTCTCTAGACGGCATTATTTTTGAATGTGAAGTGGAGTCTTTACATATGGTTTTTGTCAGTCAACGCGCTGAAGAACTTCTTGGGTATACCATTGAGGAATGGAAATCGGACTCCAAGTTTTGGATGAACCATATCCATCCAGATGATCGAGACCGTGCGGTTGCTTTTTGCTCCTATGAAACTCAAGTGGGGCGAGACCATAATTTCGAATACCGCATGATTCATAAAGACGGCCATGCAATTTGGTTCCGCGATTTTGTTCGTGTGGTTATGCGGGATGGAAAACCATGGAGAATGCGCGGCTTGATGGTTGACATTAGTGCACAAAAGAAGGCTGACGAGGAAAGGAAAACCTTGGAAAGGCAAGTTATTGTTGCGCAAAAGCTCTCCAGCCTTGCGGTGCTGGCTGGGGGAATTGCTCACGACTTCAATAACCTTTTAGTGGGAGTCTTAGGAAATGCCGAACTGATCTTGGATGAACTGCCATCGGAGTCGCCGTTCATCGAGAAGGTGCGCAGAATCCAAGCGGCATCCCGGCGCGCCGCTGATTTAACTCATCAAATGCTTGCGTACTCTGGCAAGGGACAGTTTCATTCGGAACCGATTGATTTTAGGTTGTTAATCGAGGAAATGGCATACCTGCTAGAGGCAGCCATGTCGAAATCCGCGGTTATCAAATATGACTTAGTCGACGATCTGCCGCCAATCCTTGCCGATCCAACCCAGATCCGACAAGTGGTGATGAATCTTTTGACCAATGCCTCCGATGCTATCGGTTCAAAGAGCGGAATCATCATGATTTCCCTCGGGTTAGTGGAAGCCGACCCCCAATACCTGGCTGGCATGTATCTCGATGAAGCCATTGATCCCGGGCGTTACCTCACCTTGGAAGTGTCGGACACTGGTTGTGGTATGGATGCTGAAACCATTAGCAAAATGTTCGACCCTTTCTTCACCACGAAATTTACCGGTAGAGGATTAGGTTTAGCGGCAACCTTGGGAATTATTCGTGGGCATAAAGGGGGAGTCAAGGTGTACTCTGAGAACGGCAGAGGAACTACCATGAAAATACTTTTGCCAGCGATTCACAAAAACTTACAAGTAAGAGATCCATCGTTTAGTGAACCGACGACTTTGACCATGCAAACCGGAAAGGTTTTGGTGATTGATGATGACGAAACTGTTTGCAGTGTACTGAAGGACGGTTTAGAGCGCTTTGGGTTTTCAGTGATTGCCTCTGGCGATGGCCGGTCCGGCCTAGATATTTTCCTCGAACAGGGCGATTTTGATTTAGTCTTCCTTGATCTCACCATGCCTCATCTCGATGGCATTGAAACCTTTCGTGAGATCCGGCTCTCCGGATTGGAGTGCCCCGTGGTGCTTATGAGTGGTTATAACGAACAAGAGGCGACTAGCTATTTCGTCGGCAAAGGCCTGGCTGGTTTTCTGCAAAAACCGTTCAAGCTCCAAGCCCTCTCCGATGCGGTGAAGGAAGCTTTTGCGGATTGATCGCACCAAGCTGGCGAAGTTTACAGGCTCAACTGACGTCTACAGGCAAAGTGGACTACTCCACTTCAGAATCCCAATCCTCTGGCAACGCCGACGTGGCGTCGTAAGTGTGCTCATCGGAGGGGAAACTGCCATCGCGGATGTCGGACACTAAGCCTTTCAGGGCATCGCGCATGACTTCGGCGACGTTGGCGTAGCGCTTCACAAATTTCGGAGCGGGGCCCATGGAGAGGCCGACGACATCGTGGAAGACCAGAATTTGGCCATCGCAACCGCCGCCTGCACCAATGCCAATGGTAGGAATGGTTAAGCGCTCGGTAATGCGTGCGGCCACTGCGGACGGAACGCCTTCCAGGACGATGGCGAAAGCACCGGCTTCCTGTAGAGCTAAAGCATCTTCCAAAAGCCGTCGTGCACTATCTAAAGTGCGCCCTTGCACGCGGAATCCACCACGCACATTGACCGCCTGAGGAAGTAAACCGACATGGCCCATCACCGGGATATCGGCCTCGACCAAAGCCTGCACCAAATGTGCACGCGCGACGCCACCTTCTAACTTCACTGCCTGCGCACCACCTTCGCGCACTAAACGCAAGGCATTGACGATGGTGTCTTCCACCGAAACGTGATAAGTGCCAAAGGGCATATCCGCGACAACCAAAGGCCGGTCAACCGCACGCTTGACTGCACGGGTGGCGCTAATGATTTGATCCAGCGAAATCTTCAGGGTGCTTGCATGGCCCAAAACCACATTCGCCATCGAATCACCGACTAAAATCAAATCGAAGCCGGCTTCATCGACCAGACGCGCGGTCGGCCAATCGTATGCGGTGAGGCACAAGATTGCTTGGCCAGTTCCCTTGCGGGCAATCAACGAGGGCGCAGTGACCTTCGACGGAACCTGGCGTTCTTGCGGAACTTGGTCTTGCGAATGAGAAACCGGCGGAGTCTCAGCAGAGCCGTAAACAGGACGTTCTTTTTTGTCAGTCATGTGGGCCTCCGGGGCCAGAGTAGGCATTGTAACCCGACTTGGAATCGGCGGCTTGGTTTCGCTATCCTGGCACCAGGAGATTCCATGATTTTCACCTTCCTCGCTTTGCCCATTCTGGCCTCATTTCAAGAGCCAGAGCCTATTCCACAACCGATGGCCGAGCCGCCGATGGTGGAGGAGCTTCCGCAGCTAGAGGAGCTCCCTGTTGTCGATAAGCAGGGGCTCACGATAGAGGAAATCGCGACACTTGAGCAGCTGGGATACCTAATGCTTGAGGAGGAAGGCGAGCCCGACATGGGGCAGGAGCCTGAAGAGCCCATGTTCCAAGACCCCGTTGTTGAAGAGATACTAGATGGCATGATGGGCGATGCAGAAGCTAAAGCACTTGCCGCTTGGCTGGGCGATGGCACCCCAGATTGGAACACCCCAACTGGTAAATTCCTACGCGAGTTGGAGTTGGGTATGAACATCGACCTCATTGCGGAATTCACGGAAGCGGCCAATGGAGWRSWMGSMTTCWACSWYKTMMGCRWTSGMASKGSRMAGCNTKAMMWWTGCMGMWCYYGNTARMAGRAKTSGGGMRYKMYTTTGYGAMMKYWSAKMTWWMSKATGSMNNGGSAWTGRYAMMRAWRTYRTWNNNCGCRAAGSTGRSKNNTTGATSTCYKWSRWAKCARSYSKYCTWKWWMNTGSSYWKGTTGATTTACGCGTCGGTAAATATCTTGCTGACCTTGGCGCATGGAATACCGTATTCGCGAATGAGTTTCCGGCACCTTCTTTAGATGGAGTGCGTCGCAGTTTCATGGGCGGCAACTTGGTTTTGAGTGGTGTGGAAATGCATCATCTAGTCCCTTTCGATAACGGAAGCTTTCGTTGGTCGCTGGGCATTGCTGGCGACTCCGAATCGCAAGACGTTGATTCCTTTGGCAATGGTTTAGATAACGACCCTGCGATTACACCTTCCGGTCGACGTGGCGCTGCAAACTGGACCGGCACGGCTCGCGGAGCACTGCAGTTTGACCTTGGTGGTGGTATGCGTGCGCGCCTTGGCGCAAGTGGGCTTTTCGCACCTAATGAAATCGTGTTCACAAATCTTGGCGCTGGGGTCACCGAGCGCGGGGAAGTGGATCACAGCTTGATCGGCTTCGATGCTGGTTTCCTTTTCGAAGTACCGGACTCCGAGATGGCGCATGAACTATCCATCGAACTATGGCTTGACGACAATGAGTACCGCACCGGCGTGAACACTTATCAAGCCGAAGAAGCCCGCGGCGAGTGGATGCTCTACCAGTTCACTTACAACCCGCAATGGTCTGCAGGAGCCTTGGTTTCGCGCAATGACGTCCTTGGCCTCAGCGCATTAGACCTAGATGCTTCCTACCACTCCGGCTTCTTGACTTACGCCTTGTCGGAAAAAAGCACCGTGACCATGTTCCTGACTCATACCAACCCACAACAGCTGTTAGAGAAATACTTTACCGTTGGCCTGCAGTTGACTATGGATTTGGGTGCTTCACGCAACAACGCGATTCCACGTTGGAACTAAGGCAACTCTGGTTAATCAACCAGGCGGCTTAGCGCCTCAGTCATTTTGAATCCATCGGCCCCGGGGACTAAGTCTTCGGGGCCGATCCAAATTGGACCGAGCTCGGGCGAAGTAGGCGGACGCCCGTGGGAGCCATGTACCAAGGAAGTGTCGAGGGGAATCACATTCATTAAGGTGCGCAAGCCGAGTTTCTTACCGATCAATTTGAGCGCAAGCCGTGCTTTCAGCAGAGGCTTTTCTGGATCAAGAAACAATTCGAGTGGGTCGTAGCCAGGTTTGTTGTGGATGTCTACCGTGCGCGCAAAATCTGGTTCCGGTTCCAGCTCGGACCAGTAAGGATAGGCAAACCAGGCAYCTGGCTTTGCCAATAACACCAGTTGCCCGCAGCGTTCATGGTTTAGGCCTAAGGCTTCCAGCTCCGCACCTTCAAGCATGCGTTCAATCCCGTTCAGTTTGCCTAAAACCTCCTTGGTTCTTGCGAGGTCGTTTTCATCGGCTACATAAACATGAGCAATCTGATGATCACAAACACAGAAAGCCTTGGAGTTGCCTGGATCAAGCAAAGAACCATTTTGCGCTGCGTGAATCTGAAGTAATCCAGCATCGCGAAGGGCGCGGTTGGGAAGAACCGCTTGGTWCACTTCTTCAATGCCATACTCACTGACCACCACCACCCGATACCCAAGTGCGCTAGCCGTCTTATGCAAGCGATCAAACTCTCCGTCTAGAGCTTCGGCGGCTTGCAGAGCTTCGATGGAATTGGGGCCAAAGCGTTGCAAGTCATAATCTAAATGGGGGAGGTAAGCCAAGGCCAAGCCTGGTTTATGCTTCTCTAAAATATGGCAAGTGGCTTCGGCAATCCATCGGGTGCTAGCAATGCCAGCGCCTGGACCCCAAAATTGAAACAATGGAAAATCACCGAGGGTTTCCTTTAGCTCGGTGTGTAATTCTGGCGGTGAGGTATGAAAGTCCGGACCTTTGCGGCCATCGGCAAAATAAGTTGGGCGCGGAGTGACGCACAAGTCCGCAAAGCCAGGTAAATTCCACCACCAAAAGATTTGCGCTGTAGTGGATTCTGGATATTTCGCCTTCCATTTGTCAAAGATGGAAGGCAAGGAGCCACCACCGTCAATCAGGTGACAAGATTGACGCCACGACCAGACCTCGGCCAAGTCCTTGAAGTACCAGCCATTGCCTACCGCTCCGTGTTGGCTTGCTGGAACACCCATCATCATGTCGGCCTGGGCGGTACAGGTGACGGCCGGAAGCGGAGGAACCATGGTTCTTTCCGTCTCATTGGCCGCATAGGCCTCTAAAGCGGGCATCCTGGTGGAATGGAGGAGCGTTGGAGTCAGCCCGACAAGATTTAGGACGAGAATGTGTTCCATTCGCGTCCCAGAGTAGCAACGCGAGCCCTAAAATCGAGTTGATAACTCTCATGAGAATTCTCCCACTTCTTTCCTTTCTCGCCGTCGGTGCATGCGTCGGTATTCTGCTTTCGGAACACAATCACGCGCTTGCTTCCGGGCCGGTTGCCACCCAGCAAGATTCGCTGGATATCATTGGCCTGACCAAAGAACCCTTTTGGAATAGCATCAACGTGGACGATGACACCCCGCGTCTTTTGCTTAAAGTTCCCAAGGGCAGTCGTTTTGTGTTGACCGATTTGTGGTTTCTCTCCCGCGAAGATCAATACCTACCGGTTGACCTAGACGACCGTGTTTGGCTGGAATGCCAGCATGGCAGCAATCGTTTAGTTGTCTTTGATTCGCCGATCCGCGAATTGCGTTTGCCCTTGCAGTGGCAAACCGGAGTGTCTTTCTCGGAAGGTCAGGAAATGTGGATCAACTATCGCTCGAAGGCGAAAACCGACCTTCTGCGTCGGATTCACTTCACCGGGTATTTTGAACCGATGTTCCCAACGCCTAAGCGCTGACCGCGCTCAAGGTAATCCGAGACCATGCTCGGTTCTAGGGCCTTGGCGAACAGGAAGCCTTGGCCCAAGCGGCAACCCAACTGATAGATTTGCTGCATCTGCTCCTCTGTCTCAATGCCTTCCGCGATGGTGTCGAGTTCGAGGCCTTGAGCAAGCAACAGAATGGTGGAAATTACTTTATGTCCGGTGTGGCTGCGGCTCATGTTTACCACAAAGGAGCGGTCGATTTTAATGAGACTCACGGGCAAGCTATTGAGGTAGTTCAACGAGTTATATCCAGTGCCAAAGTCATCCAAACTGATGTTGATACCGCTTCTATGGATTTCCTCTAAAACCGGAATGACCTCTTCCGAGGTATCCAAAGACTCTCGCTCAGTGACTTCCAAGTGCAAGTGACGCGGCCGTAATCCATAGCGCGTCAAGATGCGTAAGGTGCGTTCCGCCATGCTTGGTTCACGAAGTTGTTGCACCGAAAGATTGACGCTGACAAAGAGGTCTTTCCATTTCGGATTCAGATCGTGACACGCGCGAAGTTGCTTGCAAGCTTGATGGAGCATGAGCCAGCCGATGGCAACAATCATGCCGTTCTCTTCCGCGATTGGGATGAAGTGGGAGGGCGGAATCATGCCACCTTCGGGGTGGTTCCATCGCGCCAGAGCTTCGAAACCAACTGGGGTGCCGTCGTTTAGCTGTACGATGGGTTGCAGCCATGCTTCTATTTGCTCAGCGTGCACCGCATCGTTGAGTTCTTCTTCGAGTTTCCAACTCGACAGGATGCGCGTATGCATGACTGGCTTGAATACGACTTCGGTTGCACCTCCTAGCTGTTTTGCAGAGACCATAGCGGTATGCCCTTCGCGTAACCAATCCGTAGGGTTTTTATGGCGGACGGAAGAAAGAGATATACCAATGCTSGCAGTCGCGGCAATGCTGCGGCCGTCTACTTTGAAACCGTCGCGCAAGTTGTTYTGCAACTCCGCTGCGAGACTACGGGCTTTCTTTTCATCSGGSGTGTTTTCAACCAAGATTGCAAATTCATTAGNTGMMWASASGWKYMAWWAASRWRGWMKRGRMAAWKAWRKCAMRNCATRMGTTTGGAAACGTTCGMCAAGAATCGGTTGGCGGATTCTAAACCGAGGGCATCATGCAATTGCACGAAACGATCTAGGTCAAGRAAYAGAATGGCCCCGSACCCGGTCATGCCGTGTTGTTGACGGTCCAAATATTGCTGCACACGATCGAGGAATAGAGTGCGGTTTGGAAGCTGCGTGAYCTTGTCGTATAAYTTTTCGCGGGAGAGTTGRTCTTCCGCTGTGGAACGRTCTGTGACATCGGTGGCAATCACAATGAGTTGCTCGATTTCATCGTTTTCCCCAACAACAGGYGTGAACTGGCCATCGAAAACCCGATCTCCAAGGCGGATTTCAGAACGGAAATCTTGCCCAGAGATGCCACGTTCCAGGCTTAGTAACATTTCCGGSGAWTTGGATAGAAGGTCGAACCCTGATTTACCAACGAGTTGKCCYGCAATGACWCCTGCGCGCGCCAAAGCCCGTCCTTCAGCGAATAAGATGCGTCCWCGAGGGTCAAACACAAACATTGCGACTGGTGCATAGGCGATGAGTGTTTCAAATTGACTCCGACTGGAGCGTGCYTCCAATTCCGATTCGCGATGGGAGAATTCCGATCCAGCRATTTCGGCGACCACRCGAAGTGCGGAAGTTTCATCCTCTTGCCAAATGCGCGATTTATGCACCGAGTCCARYCCKATGAARCCGAGAACCTGTCCACGACTAATCATCGGTACCGCGATCATGGCTTGAACAYTCTCCGCCTGCAATGCATCACGAAATAACTTKCCTTCCTTCGGAATGTCGCCGGTCTTTGGAATCTGGACTTGYTGACGACGCAGAATGCGATTGGTGAACCAGGAATAATCTCGCATCGACAGATTTTGCAAGGAYTCCATTTYCAAAGGAAWTCCATCTTTGGACCAGCCGTGTGTTTTGGAAAAGCTCCGCTTGTCTTTGGAGAARAGGTAGGCRTAGGCGCGGTCGGCCTGCAGAAACTTGCCTAAGATCCCCAAGGAYTCGGTAATCGAATCATCKAGTTGCTCYTCCTTWACATGGATGAACAGATTGGAGATCTCCATCAACATGCGATTGGATTCCGCRCGATACTTCAGYAAGTARTAACTGCGGCGGCCTTCCTCCAGCTCGTGGATGAGTTGRCTGACYTTGCGCTTTGCRTTGCGCTGGCGCCATATTTGAATGGCCAGGCAAACTAAGCTGATGGCGGCGCAAATCTGCACCGCGTAAATAAGAATATCACCTTGCGGCATGAKWCCAGCCTAACAGAGAAGTTGCTTTTGCGGGAGTGCTCAGCAAGAATTGGWGGCAAGCTGCTCTARTTTTCGGCATACWCGRTGTCCTCCTTCATCCATCAATAGGYGAGAAGCATCTTTCARRCTGACCCATTTYAGRATGTTGGATTCGTTTTYCCYGGGAGATAGYTCCTGCTCTTTGTTGGCAAGAAARAGATAGCGCACGTCCAAATGYTTGTGCTCGAGAGTTTTTTTGCGAGCAGGGATGACGTGAACATCGAGGTCGAAAATGACTGGCTGGCCATAAAACGCAAAGTCCTTTAGGCCACTCTCTTCCGCAAGTTCGCGCACCACRGCTTTCGCAGGATGTTGTTCGCCATCATCGTGTCCGCCAAACTGCAACCAGCGATCTAGCTTGCGATGATGATGCAGAAGCATCMWYGMAAAATCTGGTGTGACCACRAAAGAGCTCGNNGTCACATGKCCBGGCATGGTGTCRCGATGCCACCATAARTGCGTMGASGCKACATGCTTTCGAATGAATACCCGATGCGCTTCTTCGGCAGGRTCGACACCACGGTATKCATCGAGTTCTGCGAGCAARATATCTTGCTCGGGAGTRAATCGGTCACTCAAGTTCCAATTCCAAAAGCGCKSTGCCTTCTTCAACGTCATCGCGGTCGYTCACCAAAATGGCTTTGATTYTTACCYGAGGAGGCAGGCCMGGAGTCTGGCCGTACTTGATGGGRCTRAAGGTTTTCATGACYTCKAGCARRCCYAAAGTGCGGCCGGCTTCGAGGACATCGCCCACTGCCAAGAAGGGAGGGGAATCCGGATCTGGKGCAGCRTAGTAGCGGCCAGCTTGAGGAGAGCGGAACAGTAAACCGCCWGCGCTCGATGCATGTYCCTKYWGGTCCGAGCCAAAGTCTTCCGYGTCCARCTGCGGTTTTARYTCACACAGGAGTTGRCCATARGTYACCGGCTGCAAGCGCGCGCTTGAAAGGGTGAGGTTGGTCATGGATCCWGCRAYGTCGTGCGGGAGGTGGAGCGGATGYCTAACTCCCAAAACCTCTAGGAATCCGCATGCTTGGCCAGCTTGTAGACGACTTCCGGCGGCGGGTAGGTCGCGCAATATGCCGACGCCCGGTGCGCTTAAGCTCCAGCCGTTTTCGCCATCCAAAGGCTTGGCAAGCAAGATGAGGGGTTTGGCCAGCACCTTATGCACCTCCACGGATTGCAGCCAGGTCATGCAAAGACCAAATTCGCGGGTTCTTAATCCGCCGGTAACCCTGTCCTTGATAGGCGGCTTCGATTAAGCAACAAAGCCAAGGGCGCAGCTCGGCCGGGGACACAATCTCATCGGTGTCGCGTTGGCTGGCGGCTTTGTAAGGATCCATGTCACCCTCAATCCGCGCTTCCACTGCAGCCATCCCTTGTTTGATCGCGGCTATTTCCTCCGGATCCTCCGATGCGATTTCAAACTCATCATCGAGCTTGGTATTGAAAGCTGCAATCGCCAAGGTGCTGCCTTCCATGACTGACTGCCGCGCAATCACCGTACTGAGTTGCACTACTGGTTCATAAGGCATGCCGGCCATCGCGTAATAACCGGCGCCGCTGGCTTTACGCATAAGGATGGTGAACATGGGGGTGGTGTTGGTGCTGTTGGTGTAGATCAGGTTCGATCCATATCCCAATAAACCACGCGCTTCCGCGTCGGTTCCAATGTCAAAACCACTGATGTCTTGCAACCACACAATCGGGATGCCATCGGAATCGCAAGCGCGTGAGAACTGCGAAATCTTGGCGATGCCATCGCGGTATAGAATTCCGCCCGGACGTAACTTGCCAGGGTCTTCYGGRTCKGCGATRGGACCTTGYACATTCGCAATGATGCCGCAGTAAAGGCCGTTAATCCGMCCCACGCCCACCACCATTTCCTGTCCGAAGTCMGGCATGATTTCCCARAACAAGGAGCGGTCGACTAASCKTGCAATCACTTCGCGTGCGTCATACACMGTGCGATGGTCGGGCGGGAACAGACTATCTAACTCTTCCGCGGGGAATTCMGGATCGGCCGGAGCGACACCGCCWCGGCGATACTCGGCGCCAGAACTTGCCGTACGYGCRACTTCTCTACGCAGGGCTTCGATGCACGCGGCATCGTCYGGMACGCGTTCGTCSGCGCAMCCKGATTGATGCACATGCACCTCCGGACCACCAATGCCTAAGGARGTGAGGTGCTGCGACTTCGCGCCCTTAATCAAGGCCGCTCCGGCAATCACCATGTASGCCTGCTCGGTCATGTACACCCGATCGGAAATGATTGGCATRTATCCACCGCCRGCAATGCAATCGCCAAACACGCCGGCGATTTGCGGCACGCCTTCTGCCGACAACAAAGCATTCTTCATGAAGATGTGCCCMGCTCCGGTRCCRCCSGGRAARGACAAGGACTGTTCCGGCAAAAACAAGCCGCTGCAGTCCACCAAGTAAACCACCGGCAAACGCAAACGCAAGGCAATCTCTTGGGCGCGCTGAATCTTCTCCGAGGTCTCCGGCCACCAGGAACCACTGGCCACGGTGTTGTCATTGGCGATGATGATCACCCAGCGCTCTTCGACTTGGGCGAAAACCGTCACTACACCGGCACCCGGCGATTCCAACTTGCGACCGCCTTGGTCGAACTCGCGCCCCCAGTTG
Organism: Planctomycetota bacterium; assembly: GCA_002746235.1. Taxonomy (GTDB): domain Bacteria; phylum Planctomycetota; class UBA1135; order UBA1135; family UBA1135. The sequence goes on along the minus strand of NVWJ01000002.1, from coordinate 225,016 downwards.
ACGAAAGTGCCAACCGGAAACACTGGACTGCCATCGTCCTTTAAAGCCTCCACCCGTTCCCATGCAGTCAACTTGCCCTTGGCATGTACGCGCTCGGTATATTTCTCACCCCAACCCTTGCGCACGGTGGCGCGATTGGCGGCAAGTTTCTCCTTGGCAGCATCGAGGAAGGCGACATTGCGCGCGACCTCAGCCTCATCCAGGGTGTGCTCCCGGGGGCTGCCGTAAGGGTGGAGGGGGACGATGGCCATGGCAGCAGATTAGCCGCGCGCACCGCCCTAAATCTAACGCCTAAATCAGAGCTTCCTTGAGAAACTCGCCAAGCCAAAGGGTGTCAAAGTTGCCGGCGCGAAAGTCTTCGTGCTGCAAAATCGACTGATGCAGCTTGGCGGTGGTGGGCACGCCTTGGATGTCGGCGCCTTCGAGACAAGCGAGCATATGCTCAATGGTTTCTTCGCGGGTGCTGCCGTATGCAATGACCTTGGCAAGCAGCGAATCGTAGAACGGTGAGATGCGCGACTGCGCAACGATGTGCGTGTCTACGCGAATATTCCCAGTCGGGAAGGAGATTTCCTCAACCACCCCAGGAGCGGGGCGGAAGTCTTGTTGCGGGTCTTCGGCATTCAAACGCACTTCCATCGCATGCCCACTCCACTGCACTTCCTCTTGGGTGCACGGTAATCCTTCGCCTGCCGCAATGCGGATTTGAGCTTCGACAATATCGATGCCGGTGATCTGCTCGGTTACAGGGTGCTCGACTTGCAAGCGTGTATTCATTTCTAGGAAGTACAACTTGCCATCGTCCGCCATTAGATATTCCATGGTTCCGGCGCCCGCATAGTTCCACTGCGCCGCCGCCGCTGCCGACAGACCTCCATAATGGGCACGTTGCTCTGCATCGATCACCGGGGATGGCGCTTCTTCCAACAACTTCTGATGCCGCCGCTGAATCGAGCACTCGCGCTCGCCAAGGTGAATCGCTTTACCGCGGCCATCGCCCAAAATCTGGAACTCAATGTGACGCCCGCCAAGCAAGTACTTCTCTAAATATAAATCGCCATTGCCGAATGCCGCAATCGCTTCGCGCGATGCTTCCGAAAATGCAGTTTGAATGTCCGCCTCTGAATTGCACCGTCGGATGCCACGCCCGCCGCCGCCAGCATCGGCCTTTAGCACGACTGGATAGCCGATTTTATTTGCGACTACGATCGCTTCTTCCACACTTTTTAGTAAGCCGACACTTCCTGGAACTACTGGCAAACCCGCGGCTGCTGCTGCGATGCGCGAAGAAACTTTACGTCCCATGCGGTCCATCACTTCTGGCGCCGGTCCAATGAAAGTGATTCCGTGTTCGCCGCAAAGAGCCGCAAAGCGTGGGTTCTCAGCAAGGAAACCCCAGCCCGGATGTAGCGCCGTGCAATGGGTTTGCTTGGCGGCTTGCACCACTTGCTCCATTTTCAAATAAGACTCAGCAGCACTGCCCGGCCCCAGGTTGACCACTTCGGCGGCCTCTTTCAGGTAGGGATAGCCCGCATCGAGATCGGGTTGGGAGGCCGCGCAAACGGCTTCGATGCCCATCTTGTGGCACGCACGTACCAGGCGGGCCGCTACCTCGCCGCGGTTGGCGATAAAAATGCGGTGAAACATGCGCGCAAGGTTAGCGTTCGGCGCTCAAATAGGGAAGCCGCAGATGCATTTCCTCGGCGCCGGTGACTTTCACCTGGTGCCGAACCGGTGCGCTGCCGGGGCGATACAGCTGGATTTGATAGTCCCCCGCAATCAATGGCCCGACTTTCTGCTCGCCGCCGGAAAAGAAGGCTGCATTGGTTGCCTGAGTTTCCGCTTGCGACCACACGAACGATGCTGGAGCTCCGCGTGCATCCAAAGCGGTGACCAAGACGCCCGACATGGGGTTGCCGTCGGCGTCGGTAGGGGTGATGTACACCCGCGTGCCAGCTTGCAAAGTGACTTCTTGCTTGGAGAGTTCCCCGGCGATTAAATGAACCGGAATCTCGGTGGCGCCAAGCATTGGATGGCGCACCAAAATAATTCCAGGCCCAGCGGGTAGTCCTTCGATCTCAGCGACGCCTTTGGCATTGGTGCCTTTCAAAGACAGGATGTTCATGACTTGTCCGTTGGCATCGAGGTAATGCAGATGTGCGCCGCTGAGTAGGTTGCCGTGACTATCACGCACCCGCACGCGGAAACTTGCGCCTTGATCCAGTTGCACTTCAAAGCGCTGAATACCGCTGCCTTCGCGCACTTCAATCGGACTGATTTGTTTCGACCCGAGACCTGCATCGCCGGACGCCAAGAACACGGCTGACATATTGCCCACCGATAAAATGTATTGGCCTTTTTCTAAACTCCCAAGTTCCAAAACGCCTTCGTTGTTGGTCAACCCAAAAGTACCACCTTGAATGTTGGTGCCATCCATTGGCCGCATCGCAACCGGGACATTGGCTAAGTCTTTGCCGCTGCCCGACGCCGTGACATGGATTTCAATCCCCTCCAACGGCATCTCAATGTCTTTGCGTAGGGTGCCTTCCTCGTGGATTTCTAATAAGCCAAAAATGGTGGAGCCACCGCGCAGTGGAGTACCGGCGGTCACCATATAGGTGTAATCACCTAAAGGAACCCCCTTCACTGCATACCATCCGTCTTCATCGGCAATGCCGATTTTTACGCCAGAGTCGGTAATAATAGCCACCGTTGCGCGTGCCATCAGTTCGCCRCTGCGGCGCACCTCKCCYTCAAKATCWGCMCGCGGAATAAGYCCRCCAAKGGTKACSGTGCGYTCCTCGTAATCYTCRAGRGTGACAAAYTTKAAGGCSACATCGAGYGAYCCRGTGTTGTYGTCGGTATTGAAGGMYGCMAGGTCGGTGTAAGAGATCTGATAGTTGCCAGCGGTMAGCGGCGGCAGGGTGGCGATGCCATCGGCGCCAGTATTTGCCGTCTCGGAAATCTGGTTTTCAGAGTTCACCGCAGTCACGGTGGCGTCAGCAATSGCAATGCCTTCGCTATCTAARACTTCYACATGCAAAGTCGCACCCGGATGCAGCATGATGGTGATGTTCTCCACCGCGGTTTCACCAAGATYGAATGGGCCATATTGCGTTTCGGAAAACTCATCGTGCTTGGCAGTGATGGTGTACTCGCCTGCTGGAAGGTTRGAAAAATGGAAGGTGCCATCTTCAGCACTSTCCGYGCTCCAATCCCCATCGGCAAAAAAACCAAGCAGACCATCACTGCTTTTCTTGTCGAACAATTCGATGGCGGCGTTTTGAACGGGGCTACCAGACCGCCCATCCATAATGATGCCTGCAATCGAGGCCCCTTGGGCCAAGGTGAGCTCCAGCAAGTCGGCGCCCGGAGCCATGCGKCCTGAGAAGTCATATTCTTCCTGATACTGTGCATAGTCCGCGTGCTTGAGGGTGAGCGAAATCCGATCCGCTGGTAAACCATGCAGCGCAACCATGCCTTCCTCATCTGTTTTTAAGGACGGCACTCTGCCCGCGCGCCCAAGCGTAAGGATGGAATTGCTGGTGTAGCGAGTCCATTGCACTTCCACTCCTTCTAGTGCATCGCCCGCTTGGTTGCGCACGATGAGCTCTAATTCAAACCCAATGTCCAAAGAGAATTCGCCAAGGTTGGTGTTTTGGCGGGGGAAGATCTCGCCGCTGGCGGTGAATATGCCCGGCAAGTAAGCTTCCGCGTGAATCAAGACTTGGTACTTCCCCGGCAAGTTGGCTGGGAAGGAAAAGGCTCCCTCGGCATCGGTGGTGGTGATTTGCTCCGCTGGAATCGAGGGCGGAACTACCCCGTGGGTGCGGAATGTGTTGAGGCTAAAACCAAACAGGTCATCGGTGCGTTCCTCTAAAAGCAAGGCCACGGTCGCTCCAGAATAGGGTTTGCCGTCGACGACTACGCGTCCGCTTGCTTGGCCAGCAGCTTTCAGTGCGATTTCGATAGATTCCACTCCGCCGTCCTTCAATTCCACTGTTTTCTCGACGGAAACATAATCCGCAAGGTTGGTGGTCAAAGAATACTCTGCAGGTGGAAGATCCAAAATTTGAATCTTGCCGTCGGCGCCCAATACTTTGGCTGGGGAACCAAAGCGGTGTTGCAAGTAGGCCTTCGGAAGCTGATGGCTGCCAAGAGCAAGCAAATCCAACCATGGTGCCTTGGCCGGCATTCCATCGTCGGTGCGCAGGCTGACTTCCAAAGTGGTGGAGGGGTAAAGCAAAGACGCAGTGACTTCACTTGTCAAAGTCTCTCCGTCCTTGGGTTTCAGGATAATGAATTCCGACCAATAGTGATCGGCGAGTACAAAGACTCCATCTAGGCGTTCGATATCAGCAAAAGGAAAGCTTCCGTTTTCACCATCGATTTGTTGGACTTGGTTGTCATCGCCCACGACAAAAAGTTCAAAGCTTGGCGCTGCTTTCCCGTTGTGATCGACAACTTTAAGGATGAGCGCGGCATCGGCCTCGGAACTCCGTTGGACTAAATTTGGCTCGTCGGATGCACGCAAAGGACCCGCAGCTTCAAGTTCCGCTGTTGGTTGGGTGACGCTTCCTTCCTCCAAATGAGTGGAAGAAGCAGTCTCATCCGATGTTTCGGAAGATCCTGTGTAGACAAAGAAAATAGCAGCGATGATGCCGCTTAAGAGCAGTAGGGGGAGTAGGAACCGCATGAGCCTCACTCCAGCCTACGCGCGACCGAGCCTTTGCTAGGGAGATTTCCTAAGCTAATAATTGGCCGACGAAACAAACCCCGAGCATGACTACAGCAGCGCCCATCCAGCCACGCCAACCGGGTCGTTCATGCAGGAGCCAGACCGAAAGGGGAATCGCAAACAGCGGTACAGAACTGGAAAGGCTTGCGGCGACCCCCTGCTTGGCCCACTTGAATCCGCCAACGTAGAGCCACATTCCAATCACCGTGCCAAGCAGGGTGGGGATGCCGTATCGCCGCCACGCGTTGCTTGAGCCCAGTTGTTTCACTTTGCCCACCAGCTCTCCACGAAACAGGAACCAGAGTGCAAAGCCAAGGGCGCCGGCACCAAGGCGAATCGCTCCACCGGTCACCGGACCCGTGCCATGCAAGCCATTGTGGATCACTAGATTCCCGGCAGTCCAAAACAGTGCGCAGGTAATGGCAGCCAAGACTCCAGTACGATCAAGGTGTGCGTTGGCGTCGGTGCTGCCCTTGGTGAAGCGTCGACTCTCGGCCAGAACTCCGCCACCGACAACCAAGCCGATGCCAATCCATTGCCCTTTGCCAAGGACTTGACCATGCAGTGGCCATGCAAAGAGAGCCGTTAGCGCGGGGGTGACCATGGTAATAATGACGGTTCGCCCTAAGCCAATATGAGTGATGGCCACAAAGTAAAGCCAATCACCAACGCACATGCCAGTGATGCCCGAAAGCACCAACCATTTGGTTTCTCCTAGTGCTGGAAGTCCACCGCCATATTCACTGCCAAGCAAGAAGGCCAGGATTCCGAGAATAAGCGCAGCAATGGTGTTCTTGAACCAAACTGCACTGAGCGGGTCATCGCCACGCATGTTGCGCGCATATAACACCGACGCCGTGCCCCAAGCGGCCGCGCCGCCGATGGCGGACCATTCTCCTGCTCCCGGAAATGGCGGGGTGCCAGCTTGAAGGATGAGTGGAAGCAAAGCGTTTAGTAAGTCAAACGCATGTGCATGTCTCTGGAACCAGCATTCACCACGACGGTTTCTTCTAGCGGTTCCTCGCCCGGCCGATGCAAGCGCAACGTATAGGTGCCTGGAAGAAGTGGGCCTAAAGATTGCGCAGTGCCACGTAGGTAGGCCAAGCGTGCAGCCTGTAGCTCGGCGGTACTTCGCAAGTCTCCGATAGACTGACCTTCGCGATTCAACAGCCGCGCCATGACTCCTGGTACCGGGCTACCTTCTTGATCAACCACCTGTACGTGTAAAGTCATGCCTGGCTCCAAGCGCACCACCCGTTTGGTGCGTTGCCCAGGAACTAAATCCACCGGCATGCGGGTGACGCCAAGCTTTGGGTGCCGTGCAATGAGGTAACCGGGTCCGGAAGGAAGCCCCTTGATGGAGGCATCGCCGTGCGCGTTGGTTCCTTGCAGAGAAGCCTGGTTTAGAACGTTGCCGTAGGCATCTTGGAAGTGCAGGTGCACGCCTTCGAGAGCGCGTCCTTGGCGATCCTCCACGTGGACGGTCAGGGTCGCGCCGCGGGGTGCTCGTAGTTCTAGGCTTGGCGTTTTTTGCTCGGCCGCACGAATGGTGATGGATTGCAGAATGGCGCCATACTTGCCATCGCCGCCATAGAACGGGGTGGCAGCATCGCCGGCGCAAACTAAGTAGTCGCCATCGCGCAGAGTGTCGAAACGAACCATGCCTTGCTCATCGGTGGCTTGGAACTGCCCACCTAGAAGATCGGTTCCATCGGCGGGGCGCAGGGTGATGGGCATGTAGGGGATGGGTCGGCCGTTGGAGGCATCGACGACTTTTACTTCGAGAGCGGAGGACGGTAGGAGGATATCGCGCTTGACTACTTCCTCAGAAGTTACCCATGCACTTCCATAGAAACTACCTTTGGTTGCACCGTTGGGGCTGGTGACTTGGAATAGGTAGCGACCGGGGACCAACCCTTGGAACTGATAGAAGCCGCTGGAATCAGAGGTGGAGATGCGGGTGCCATCGTCGGCGAGCAGAGCAATGCGGTAATTCGTAGCTGGGCGACCGCGCAACAACAGGAAACCTTCCAAGGTGGAATGCACCATGCGCCCGCCAAGGATAATTTTGCGTTCATCGGAATCGAGCAGACTGGTGAACTCGTAGTCCCGGTGCAGGCGTCCGCCAGAACTCATGGCGTCGGCAACGGAGTCAGCACGCATGACCCGATAGGTGCCGGCAGCGAGGTGTTGAAAGCGCGCCACACCCTGATCATTGGTGCGTTCACGGGAAAACGATTCCGGTTCGGTGCAACGTACGACTACCCATTCCTGAGCGGCAGGCATTCCAGCCTCATCTAAGAGTTCAACCTCGAGCGATGCGCCGCGCGACAGGAAAATGGTTTGCGGTTGCTCATGTTCGGCGTCGACCGCAATCGGATTCGACAACAAGGAAGCGTATTGCTCATGATGGGCAAGCAACAAGTAAGTGGCCGGCGGCAAGCTATGAAAGGTGAACTGTCCCTGCTCGTCGGTGCTAGTTTCCGTTGGGTAGCTGCCGCCAAAGCCACTGGATGCATTGGCACTGCCAACTTGCGGAAGGATTTTCAGGCTGACTCCAAGCACCGGTTCACCAGTGTCTTGGTCTAGGATTTGCCCGCTGAGATCGCGCCCATGGAGCAGGACGATGTCCCGCTTTAACGTATTTTCATCCCCGTCTAAACGGATCCGAGTCTCGTAAACCGCATAGTTCGGGTGCACGATTTGAAGCCAAATCTCGGCCGCGGGTAGGCCACTCAGTGTGCATCGACCGTCAGCTGTAGAGGTGTACTTAGGCGATTTGTTTTGGCCGATAAGTGGGCGTCCTGATGGGGGACGTAGCTGCCAATGAATCGCCGCATTGGGCACCGGCCCACCTTCTTCAGCTAACAAATTTAGACTTAATGATTTACCACTCGATAAAGTGATGTCATCAAACTCCAAGTCCTCTCCAGAACCTAGTTGCAAWACTTGCTTGCTGATTTCTGGACGATAGCCCTCCGCAAAAACCAAAATCCGATATTCGCCCGGCGGGATGTCGCGGATCTGCGCGATGCCACCAACWCCTGATTGGGCGCGTTCTGACGGCGGAATGCGTGCCGGGAAGGTGCCATAAATCCGGAATGGAGTGAGTGGGTCATCCCAGCCGGTGCCGCCAGAGACTAGCGGCCACAGTGCAACGTTTGCTCTTTTCAGGGGAATCGGTTCTCCATCTTTGCCGGTAGTCTGTAGTTTGCCGCGTAAACTGGCTCCTTGTTCTAAGCGCACCACTGGCTGACCGACTTGCCCAGCTTCTAGTTTGATTTGCAAACGCACGCTCGGACATCCGGCATGCCCGATGTCGAGCTGATAGACCGATGGAGGTAAATCCTGCACCTTGACTTCGCCATTCGCGCCGAAGAAGCGGAAGCTACCTGCGGTGAGTACGTCGAGGTAAAGGTTGGCGGCTGCGGCAAGGCCATCATCGCCAAGCGGGTGAATCTCAACCCATGGTTCGATGGCGTCCTCTAAACCTTCAATAGTAACTTCGACGCGCAAGTGGGCGGAGGCTACCGATGTTTGAACCACCGGTTGATCGTCCGACTTTGCCGGGATTTCACTGACGCTAGACCAACGATTATCAGCCAAGGCTGCAACCGGGGTGAGCCGRTCGGGACTTACCGGAAGGCGCACCCAACCACGTTCGCTAGTTAGGCGAATGACTYCCTCGCCRGTRTCGACATAAACCGCGACCTCASGGGTATCGAGGTCATTGTGGTCGCGAATGGTCAGACGCCTGAAATCTCCTTGTTCCCCTTCGGGTGGTGGCCCCATCATGCCTTCTTCAAGCTGGGAGTCGTCCTCGAAGCCSGGATCYGACTCTYCCGAGCCGGAACCAAACATGTCGTAGAGAGCCCATGCTGCAACCAATGCAGCGACCCCACCGATGCCGAGTAATACTTTCTTATTCACCCACTGCTCATTCTAGAGCCCAAGCACCCACATTTCGCTATCTGTTTTGGGSTTCGGTGGTGAAAGCCTTACTTGAGTACAGCAGTCAGCACCATCTTGGTGCTGCCACGCGCGATGCGGAGTTCGATTTCATCGCCCTTTAGGCCTGCAGCCAGAGCACGACGCAACATGTGCATATCTGGAGTCTCGGTACCGTTTACAGAAACCACTAGGTCGCCAACTTCCAGGCCCGCSGCCTCTGCAGCACTGCCGGCGGTGACCGTGTTGACCACCAAGCCGCGTTCTTCTTCGACGGTCACGCGCAGCCCAAGCTTGCCTTTCAACTTCTTGCGCGCACTAATCCGACGGTAATGTTCCGACATGCGCGGCATGAAGCTTTCTGGCATGCCCATGCCGCCTTTGTTGACGAAGGTCAGAGACTTCTTCTGATCGAGCAAAACTAGAACGTCGCGGGTCAATTCTAGAATTTGAACTTCRCCGACATAGTTGATTTTGTCGGCATCGTCGGARGGCATGTGGTAGTCCTCGTGRATGTTGGTGAACATGAACAATGCAGGGATTCCGGCATGGAAAAAGTTCGTGTTATCRCTAGGCGCTTCACCGCGGTCGTCGAGTTCTAAATCCAGTTTGCTTTTTTCGAACAAAGGATCRAGGATGTCATGCAATTCTGCTGCAGTGCCAAGCCCGCCGATAAACAGWGCCTGGTCCTGCAAGCGTCCAATCATGTCCAAATTAATCATGGCCATGATTTTGTCATTTGGAAGCACTCCGCTGTTAACCAGAGCTTCGCTACCTTTGAGGCCACGTTCTTCACCACTAAAGGTCATGAAGATGATCGGGTGCTTGAGTGGGTGGGCGGTGAAATACTCCGCAAGTTCAAGAACTCCCGACGTACCCGATGCGTTGTCATCGGCGCCGTTGTGAATCTCATAAGGGAATCCCATGGCTCCCGAAAGTCTTGAGCCGAGTCCGGCATGATCATGGTGACCGCCGACGGCAAGGAAAACATCTTGCATGGCCGGGTCGGTTCCAGGCAGAACTCCGACCACGTTGTAGGCGGTGTCTTTGCCCAACGGGAACGGAATACGATAGGAGCCGTCTTCTGTAATCGGCTTCAATCCATAGCGGCGGAACTGGTTTTCGACATAGCTGGCAGCCAGATGCCCACCGCGTTTTCCGGCTTCACGCCCTTCCAACTCCTCACTGGTGAGGAAGGCAATGTGCGATTTAAGGTCGATGACCCGKAKCTCGCTGGGGACGGGCTCTTGGGCCGGAGCGGAAAGTAGGAGGAGTGCGGAGAGAAGCATGCTGTGATGTCCTGRGTCWTTCAGGACGGCACAGGATACGYACAAAYCCCTTTMKTGCTGGGAATAATCCGCAAAAACGRCCCYTTTASGGGGCTCNGATTWANAGCGTGGAAGTCARGTTCACTTCYACRTCGGTGCCATCRGCCACGTAAACRCTCTTCTTRTCRCCYTCKGGYGGGAAGAGRAACATGCTYTCGYTGGCSGSCGGGTARGCCACRAGCTCGTAGGARCCRGCYTTGAGGCCGTCGAARCGGAAKCGWCCRCGKGCATCTACKGTYGCCCGYTTATGGAAGAAGSWGCCRCCATCTTTRCGCGAMAGGTTGATGCTGCCGCCRGTRAGCATGGCRCCRSWRYTGTCSTTKGCGATGCCAAAAATRCTSCCACCTTGGTAAATCTKAATCGGACCGAGATCGTTYTCGGYATTTTCAATCACCGTGGTCGCRACYAARCCMGACAGGTATTTTTGGTGGCTRACYAAAATCTGCACSGTGCCAGGAAAGGAGTTCTCTAAACGGAAGTATCCGTCTTTGTCGGTGGTCGCAGTGAGATGTGGAATGTTGTTTGGATCGCCCAAAGAAGCGCCAAACAAGGAGTCGATTTCATCCGGGTCGTACTCGTCGCCGTGCAAGCTAATGAGCACACCTTGGATGGGCTTTTGCGTGCCACCGTCCAGAACACGGCCAACCAACACCCCGCCTGCTTGCATCGGAATGTCGATACCAGCAACTTCCTCACGATCAATGCGGAAGCTCGGGGAGTAGGTCGCAGCAAGACCTGGAGCGCGCGCGAGCAGGATGAAGGTCCCCGGATCGAGACTCGGAATGGTGTAAGTGCCATCGGGAGAATCGAATTCATAGTGGGCACCAGTCATGCCGTACTGCTTGGTGCCTGAGCGAGTGCGCATGACTTCCAAGCTGAACTTGGTGACCGGCTTGCCGCTAGGGCGGGTTACGCGGCCGGCGACACCRGCTTTCTGCTGCATCACCACGACCAGGGTTTCAGTGTTGGCTTGTACGCGCCCAGCATGACCATTGGTGTAGCCTTCCGCCTGTACGGAAAGGCCGTAAACCCCAGCAGCAAGGCCGCGCACGTCGAAACTTCCGTCTTCGAGGGTACGCGTGTTTGCGGTCAAAATCGGGCGTGGTTGCACGCGCGAAACGTTCACCAAAGCATTGGCGATAGGCTCATCGTTTGCATTCACAGCACGGCCAGCAATGTGGTGTTCCTCATCCATGATGACCACTTGATCTTCAAGGCTCTTGTTCTCATAACAAGCTATCGGGCGCACTTCCGAGGAAGCAAAACCTTCTAGGTCAGCGCGCAAAATCCAAATACCCTCTGCGAGGTTCCTGAAGCGGAAGTTGCCGCCTACATCGGATTGTATTTCGACCAGGCGACCAAGCGCTAAATCTTCGTCACGTTGGTCTTCCGGAGTCCCGTGAGTAAAGCCACTTTTCTGACGCCGCATTTGCACTTTGGCCGAAAGTGGATTCCCATTGGTGTCGGTAACTCGGCCGCCGAGGGAGTAGCCATCTTTCAGAACAATCGGTGGCAACTCTTGCTCTTCATTGGAGAGCGATGCAAAGTTCGGGCCTTGAGTGGGGGCGAAATCACCATGGTACACCCAAATGTTCATATCYTTGTTGGCCGGCAAATGGCGGAAACGGAAACGGCCCCGGGAATCGGTTTCGGCGGTGAACTTCTCGGTCTTTTGGAAGTCCGCTAGCAAGGTTCCTGCGGTGTAGCGTTGTGCCAAACTCACAATCGCTTCGGCGACCGGCTGACCTTCATTGTTGATCACAATGCCGGTGACAGCAGCACCAATCTCTTCATCGTTGCTGTTCAAGACAGGAGCGGTTTCTAGATCGGTGCGTGAACCACTGCCGAGACTCGCTGGCTCGCGATCGGGGCCAGGCTCCAGAGTTCCAGCCTCTACTGGAACATCGTCCACCACCTCGGCAACGGGGCCGGCTGGGTTCGGGTCTTTAGAATCCTCCGCATCACTCATGAAGAGGAATGCAATGGCACCTAAAACGAAGACACCGACCACAAGAAGGCCGATGAGTTGGGAATTTCCGGAYTGRGAGCGMRMCAKRKSKYKCYSGKMKSGYMGATTGGGGCGCGGTTACGACGCACCAAGTACTCGGAATCTTTCGGCAACTCTGAAGGAAACTCTGATTTAGTCTGGCGGCGACTCCGCGGCCGAAATCGTCCGCCCCAGTGTTGCTTCATCTTGGCTGTAGCGACACTACAGCCTTCGATTCACGCCTTGGGGCAATCGATTTCGATCCACGGCCTCTCGCGCCGGACTAAATCAGAGCTTCCTGAACTAAATCAGAGCTTCCTTGCCTTTTTATCGGCATTCAGGAAAGAGCTAAGCAGGATTTTTCCGGCGGCCGGTTAGAATCCTGGCCAATCATGCTTTGGCTCGCCTTACTCCTTGTGCTCCTCGCTTCCTTATTAGGGATGTGGGCGCAGCATTCCGTAAAGGAACAAATCCGTGTCAATCAGGMGATTCCGAATCAGGCAGGGCTTTCTGGGGCGGAAGTCGCGCTTTTGATTTTGCGCCAGGCAGGCTTGGAGGAGGTCGATGTCAGCCGTGGCGAAAAGGAAGGCCGCGACCATTACGATCCCAAGGCTGTGCGGTTAGAGTTGTCGCCCAGCGTGTATGACGGCCGGTCGGTAGCAGCTCTCGGGATTGCTGCCCACGAAGTCGGTCATGCCTTGCAGCACGCTGAGGCTTATGGCGGATTGACTCTACGCAACTTGTCTGTGCCCAGCGCCCGTTTAGGAAACCTACTCGGATTGCCGTTAATCTTGCTCGGCATGGCCTTGCGCAACCCAATTTGGGCGGCGGCAGGCTTAGTGTTTTACCTCGGAGTGGTGATGTTTCAGCTACTCACTCTGCCGGTGGAGATCGACGCTTCCAAACGCGCTCTAGTGTCCCTCGACAATCTGAACCTCTTGCGCACTCAGGAGGAGACCGATGGCGCGACTGCTGTGCTGAATGCCGCTGCCATGACCTATGTGGCTGCGGCTCTTGCCGGCATCGCTACTTTGCTTTTCTACGCAACCAGCCTCTTCGGAGGCCGACGAAACTAATGGCCCTTAATCTCGACCTCAGTGGTTTGTTCGGCGACGGCTCCGATGCCCGCCTTACTCGTCAATCCCTCACCGCTGCCATGCCCCGTGCTATTGCAGCACGTGAAGCCCACTTGGCCGATGTTCCACTATGGCGTACCTTGCATGCGCGCACGGAGTTGCAAGACGCATGTCGGGAGCGCGCACAAGAAGTCAAAGCCTGTGGCGATGTCGATTATTTCGTGGTCCTAGGCATCGGTGGTTCTGCGCTTGGTAACACCGCCATGATTTCCGCTCTGGCTCCKATTTATCAGGAGTGGGCACCCGATGAGGGTCAACCGCGTGTTTTCGTTTTAGATAACGTCGACCCGGATTGGTTGGGTGAGTTTTTCGAGAAGGTTCCGATGGATCGGGCTCATGTCAATGTGATCTCAAAGTCAGGCGGCACCATTGAAWCTAGCTCCGAATTTTTGATTGCATGGCATCATGTTTTGGCTGCCTGTGGGGGCGATGAAACTGCTGCACGCGCACGTTTCACTATCACCACGGACCCCGTAAATGGCCATTTCCGTGGTATTTGCGATGACTTAGGCTTTTTCACCCTGGAAGTTCCCGATGGTGTTGGTGGTCGCTTTTCAGTGATGTCGCCAGTCGGTATGTTCACCGCAGAAATGGCGGGGTTCGATGTCGAGTCGATCCATGCTGGCGCAGCACGGGTAGACAAAAAACTGCGTGAGTGCGCACCGGAAGAAGATCCAGCGTTACTTTACGCGCTGACTCATATGCTTTACATGGAGCAAGGCAAGCCAGTGCATGTGCACTTTGCCTACGCGCATCGTTTGCGTTACATGGCCGATTGGTACAAGCAACTTTGGGCGGAGTCTTTGGGCAAACGGCATAACCTAAAAGGGGAGACCGTGCATGTTGGCCCAACTCCAGTAAAGGCGGTGGGTGCCACCGATCAGCACAGTCAAACGCAACTCTACGTTGAGGGGCCAGACGACAAGGTTTACACCATGTTGAAGCTGGGCAAGTTTGGCCGCGAAGTGAAGATTCCCGAACCCTTCGTGAAATCGCCCGCTTTCGAGCATTTAAAAGGCCGCAACTTAGCCGAGCTTATGGAGCAGGAACGTCAAGGCACAGAAGTTGCCTTGTTAGATTCCGGACGTCCGGTTTGCGTGATTGAATTGTGCAAAATGGATGCCTTCCATCTCGGGCAATACTTCCAGTTCCTGCAAATCGCGACTGCTTATGCGGGTGGCATTATCGGTATTGATCCATTCGATCAGCCCGGCGTAGAATCTGGGAAAATCGCAGCTCTCGCGCTGATGGGATGTGAAGGCTTCGAGCAACGTGCCGAAGAAATTGCGGCCACCTTCCTAGAACGCGAAGAGTTCCGGCTTAGCTGCTAGAGCCTCCCAGGAGCTCAGCGGTTTGCGTTAGCATGATGACATGAGATGTCATCGTGAAGTTCTTACTGGGGTCGCGTTGCTGATTTGCCTGACCCCAAGTTTTGCGGCGCAGAAGAAGCTCGCTGAGGGGCCATCGGAAAACGCCGCCGAGGAAGCAGCCACCGTGGAGTTGGTCATGGCGGCCGGTATCGCGCATTTAGTCGGCGGCCAGGAGAGCATCGGCAAGGCGGAGGAAAAGTGGGAGTGGCCTTATGAAGGTGTTTATCGCGAAGGCGGCAAGATTCCTTTGGGYTATCGAGTAGGCGGAACATCGATTTGCGCGTGGGCACTTTTAGACGGTCTGCAAGCTTCACAGGACGACGTCACCGGAGCTGCCACTAACGCTGCCACCAATGCTGCCATCGAACGCGCCACCCGATTCGTATTAGCAGCACTCGATCAACCACCCATGCAACCCGGATTTTCCGGTGGTTACGATGTCCGCAATTGGGGCACCATCTATGCGCTCAACTTCCTCCTGCGCCTCGAAGCTCTCGACGCAACCCCAACCGCGCAAAAAGATATCGTCCCCGCTCGGATTCAGTGGTTAGTCGACACCCTTCAATCCGATGCCATCCCCGAAACCGGTGGCTGGAATTACGCCCGACGTGGCGGAGCTGGAGCATCTGCAGCATCTTCCCCATTCATGACCGCACCGGCCATCCTCGCGCTGTGGCAAGCCGATGCGCAGGGCTATGCCATAAATGCCGCGGTCGTTCCTCTCGCGTTGAAATCCTTAGTTGCGGCCAAAGTTGCTAATGGTGTTTACGCATACACCTCAGCAGGTGGGCTCTCCAAAATGCCCGGCACCATCGGGCGCAGCCCTGCGGTGGAAGTGGTGCTTGGACTCGCCGGCCTCAGCTCTGAGAAAGACCTGCGTATTTCAGTGGTGAACTTTCTCGAGCAATGGCCGGAGTTGGAGAAGCGTCGCGCGAAAACTGGAACGCATAAGGGTGACTATGGAATCGCGCCCTATTACTTTTACTATGCGCATTACTATGCATCTTTAGCGATTGAAAATTTACCGGTGGAACAACGCCCAGAGTTGCGCAAACGATTCCGCGCAAGGCTTTTTTCCAGTATGGATATGGAAACGCTTACCTTCAATGATCGCGTGTTCGACCGCAGCTCTCACTTTGGAACTGCAATGAGCCTTTTAGCTTTGCAGCAGCAGCATTTGCCACTGCCGGCTGGGCCGAAAGACTAAGGAGGTTCGGACTAAACCAGAGCCCTCTAAACTGGCGCGACCCTAATGAGCCGCATCGAAACGATGCTTCCAGCGGCCGTTGTAGTTGATTTCTTGGAGGAAAAAATCGCGCAGCTGACGATGTTGGCCACGGCGCACTAGAGCGCGGAAGTCCTCCTCGCTTGGAGCCTCGCGGACGCCGTCGACCAGAATCAAAGCCATGCCGCTGATGGGAGCGAAGGGGTTTGGGTCGACGATTTGAACCGGGCCGTAAATGCCCTTTCCAGCGGCAGCAAAGGCCGCATCGCAGATTTGCGGGATGACGCCTTCCTCGTTGCGATGAATCCAACCCAGCATGCCTTTGCGGCTGCTTGATTTTCCATCTTCGGAGTAATCCTTTGCCAGATTGCGGAAGTCATCGGCACTTTTGATGCGCGCACGCAACTTCAGAAGTTCTTCACCGGCTTCTTCGAAGGTCAGGTCCAGAGGATCGTGCTTCTCCTCATGAGCGCGCAACAAAATCCATCCGACATGACGGGAGGCGCCAAATTCGTTGTCGAAAATCGCGCGTTGCTTTTCCGTGTGACTGTCAAACCAAGCATCGGGGTAGCGGTTGGCAGCGAGTAAACGCATGTAACCGGCAACGCGCAATTCTTCCGATTTGAAAACCGCCTCGACCGAAGATTGACGCGACTTCAAAAGGTCCTCATAAGTCGAACCACCGTAAGCCGGGTTCTCATCGACCCGCACCCGACGCCATTCAATCTCGCGAAAAAGGATGTCATCGGTCAACGGCAATTTGTTTGCTGCAGCCCATTGCGGCAGCGCTTCCATGAGCACCAACTGCTCTAAGCGGTCGACTAAATCCTCATTGCCCTTGGTTTGGCGAATGATGGCACCCACTTCCTGTTCCGAAACGCGGAAGGGCGGGGCGTCCAGCATCATGCCGACCGGGGCATCCGTAGAAAGCACCAACAAACTGGCAATGCGCTCATCGGTCCAAGCCTGTAACTCCTGGGGAGTCGGTGGCGTGGTGATGGCAATCCCGCGGTCGGCACGCACTAGCATTTCGYGCAAAATCGAATCACGCATGAGGCTGCGGAATTCTTGCATGCCCATTTGGCGTGCTTGCAGCATGACRTTCAAATCTTTRCCAGCTAATTCAATCTGCTCGCGGGCATCTTCCACCCGAGCATCGACCTCGCTGGCGGTTGCTTTCAACCCGCGTGCTTCGGCTTCGGTTCGCACCACTTGGATTTGCAGGATATGGGTCAGGGCTTCGCGGCCGGTTTCCTGAAAATGCGCATTGGCACCGAGGAAACGATCAAAGCGATCCTGCGTTATGGAACCGCCATTCCACACCGCGACTTGGTCCTGTTGCAGGCGAAGTGGGGCTTGCTGTTGCGCGGAAGGCGCGACAGCCATTGGGAGCAAAAGGAGGAGGGCAGCCAACATCGAGGCACAGGATAGCCTGGCCTCGGAAGTGGGTAACCTGCAGTGAAAAGCAGATTCTGCGTTTAGGGAAACACTGATTAAGTCTGGCGGCGACTCCGCGGCCGAAATCGCTTGCCCCTGCGTTGCTTCATCTTGCCTAAAGCGATACTACAGCCTTTGATTCGCGCCTTGGGGCAAACGATTTCCATCCACGGCCTCCCGCACCATACTTAATCAGAGCKKSCYTARGCWGCRTCGCCGCGGAAAAYGACCTTTCCGCCACGCCARCCTGCWGTCACTTTTTGTCCCGAGGTGAACTCWCCATCCAGRATGGCATTKGAGAGTGGCTCCTCGACTAGACGRGCCAAGGCRCGACGGACTTCCCKKGCRCCATATTCCTCGCAGTATCCGGCCTCGGCAACTGCCGCAGCCAAACGTTTYGACCACTTGAGTTTGATGCCAGCACCGTCCATGCGGGCGCGCAGTTTCTGCAACTGCAACTCRGCGATGGTRGTGCAATTTTCTGGCGACAAGGCGCGGAAGGTRATSACYCCATCTAAACGGTTCATCAGCTCTGGYTTRAAGTTRCGCCGCAGTGCATCTTCCGTGATGGCTGCGTAATCACAATCCGACAGACTACCCTCACGTCCAAATCCTAGGCGGTTGGTCGCTTCCGAGTAATCCGCAGTTCCTACGTTCGATGTCATCAACACCAARGCATTGGTAAAGGAAACCGTATTGCCTTTGCTGTCAGTAAGGCGGCCATCRTCCARAATCTGCAACAACATGTTRTGCAACTTTTCGTGACCTTTCTCAATCTCGTCGAATAACACTACCGCGTGGGGGTCGCGCATGAGCGCTTCGGTCAGTGTTCCGCCATCGTTGTGACCCACGTATCCAGGGGGGGCTCCGATGAGTTTCGCGGTCTCRTGAGGSAGCGCGAATTCGGAACAATCAATGCGGATCAGGTTATTACTTGCGAATAGATGCCGAGCGAGCGATTTTGCGAGTTCGGTTTTGCCAGTTCCGGTGCGTCCGACCAACAGGAAACTGCCGACTGGACGTTGCGGATCGCCAATCCCGCTTGCGGATTTCCGAACCGCACGGCAAATCTGGTTCACGGCTTCATCTTGGCCAACGAGCTCTTTGAGCACCGCATCTTTCAGTAAACCAGCACGCTCCTTGAAGTTTGCAGTCGCTTCCGTATCCAACTCCAAATCGGTTCCTTCAGCCGGCAACGCCACTGAATGGATTTCAAGGTTCGGGTTGACGTCGATGCAAATCTGATACAGCAGATCTTCTGCCGCTATCGCATCTTCCGGGTAAATGGAGTGCACCTTCGGGAAGACCTCGTCCTCCACCGCAATCACGCAGTTTTCCACCACTAAGCGGCGATATTCCCGACGGCTTGGAGGTTCGCCCACTCCCTTTTGCAGCACTGAAAGTGACACATCTTGGCCCAGGACCCTGACGCGGATAAATCCGTCGATCAGGTCGAAGTATTTGTAGACGATTCCGGTTCCGGTGGACATGACAGGTGTGGGGCGGTCCGACGGGAAATTGCCAGACGTGGATATTTCGGCTTCTCCGTGGTCTTGCTTGAGTGCAAAGGCTATGCGGCCGAAGCCTAAAGTTTCACGCCCGCCCACGCCGATATAGGATGTTGGCCTCATGGCGGCATCACCTCCCGTCCCAGCAGAGGATCAAAGCTTCCTCGCTCAACTAGTTTTCCGCGGATACCTCGCGCGAGACCTGGCCACTGTGGTTTTAGAAGCCGCAGCGGAAGTCCCTTTTGACGATGCCCTAGCCGCAGTCACCGACTGGGATTCCGCACGCATTGCGTTTTTACGCCGCACCAAAGTGATGCAAAAGCCGGAGATTCCAGGCTTCAAAATGGGCCCATTATTGGGGACGGGTGTGACTGCGGAAGTGTTCGCTGCGCAGCGTAATAAGGATTTCAAGCACGTTGCCCTGAAAATATTCCGCCCCGATCTGGCCGCGGACCCGATATCGGCAAAGCGCTTCCTACAAGAAGTGAAATTGCTGAAGGACCTCAACGTGCCCGGCGTGGTGCGTGGCTTTCGCGCGTTCCGCTTCATCGGCACCATCATCATGGAGATGGAAAAGGTGCCGGGCAAAAATCTCGAGGACATGCTCGCCGAAGGGCATAAATTTTCCGAGAGGGAAGCCTTGTCGATTGTGTTGCAGGTGGCCGAGGCGCTGGATGGCATGCGTGGTCAAGGCGTGGTGCACCGCGATTTGAAGCCCGGCAACGTCATGGTGTCGAAGGTTGGCAAGGTCAAGTTGATTGACCTCGGATTTGCTGGGGAAGGCATGAGCGGAACGGCTGGCGAGGGCACGACTCTCGGCACGGCGGCTTATTTGGCCCCGGAACAGGCTCAGGGCCGCGCCGATCTAGATGGCCGCGCCGACATTTACTCCTTGGGCGCCACGCTCTACCACTTGGTGGTGGGCGCACTTCCTTTTGAGGCCGGCGATGACCAGGAAATGGTGCGCAAGCAGGTGTTGGAAAGTTTGAAGGGCTCGGCCTTGAAGGGGCGCTCCATCTCGCCGCATTTGCATTACTTCATTGAGAAGATGATGGCGAAGGATCGGGAAGTCCGCTATTCCACGCCAACCGAGTTGATGGAAGACATCGCAGCGCATTTGGCGCGATGAGCGAGACATCGGCGCCGCCCTTTTCCTTTGACTGTCATCGTTGCGGCAACTGCTGCCGGGTAGGCCATGGGCAGGTCTGGTTTGAGGAATCCGATTTGCCGGCGATGGCCCGTGCTTTTGGTATCGCGCAAGATGCTTTTGTGCAGCGTTTTGTACGCCGCATCGGAGATCGTTTATCGCTGATGGAAAATGCCGATGGCAGCTGTTCCTTGCTCGACGGGGATTCGCATTGCTCGATTTATGAGATTCGGCCCAAGCAATGTCGTGATTTTCCGTTCTGGCCGCAGCTGACCGAAGGCTCCCGCGCATTGGAGTTGGCTGCTGGGTATTGCCAGGGCATGCAACGCTATCCCAGTGCCAAGGTTTTGAACCAAGTTCTCCCGCAAGTCGCAACCTTGCTCGATGAAATCCAAAACCGCGATGCTCGTGCCATCGCCAGTGCCCGTCATCAACCCGCAGCCGCCGGAGAACGATGGGGGAGTTCGCTCGAAATCGACCTCTATCTAGCRACCGCCGAAGAACGACGGTTGCAMAATCCGAGTYCACTCTCCGAGGTACGCCAACAACTCGAAACCCTCGCCGCCGATTCCGGCTATCCTTGGTCGGTAGCCCCATGGGAGCGCTTACTCGCCGATCGCCGYGCGGGTTGGATGGCATCGGGTGGGCTGCCACAGCTTCGCGCATGAAWCTACGCAGCCTCATTTTGGGAATTCTGGTCCTCGCCGGCGGGGTTTGGGCTTACTTCTCCTTTGCAAGTGGGAGTTCMRRCCCATCGGAAGCGGAGGARTCGCAGCCAAAGCTCCAGCGYGAGACCTTGAATCAGGAKGAAGAGGCTTCTGSGCCGACTGCTGAGGACTTGGTTTTCGCGCAAGMGKCWGAGCAGGGGGATAMCCAGCGYTTGACCGCTCTCGATTTGAAYCGGCGCGCGCTKMAGGCCTTRGATGAAAARCTTGCTCCAGAGGCCGTCACGCTKTTGCGTCAAGCRCTCGCYCTTTCCGCGGACGAYGCCGTAATTCGCCTCAATTTGTCTCGCGCACTCGGGCGTTGGGCGGGGCAAGAAGTCGCACAAGGTCGCCAGACCAAGGCCTTGGAATTGCTAGTGGAGGCCGCAGAGGTGGACCCGGACGATGGCACCATTGCTTATTCCATAGCACGGGTTTATCTGCGCAYTGGRCGTMGGGAAGATGCGCGCCGAAKYTTAAATAATGCTCTCCGCGACTTCCCCAATCAGTCTGCWTTGTTGCGCTTGTCCGCAGATTTAGCCGCRCTCGAAGGCAATCTACARCGCGCCGTYGAAGAAGTCACTGCAGCTCTCGCACTCGCCCCCGACGATGCCYTYCTCGCCGAANGCRCYRGWCNNNTNNTCWTCGAGSRRSWGSWYKMCCGCACTTTCCTGACCGACTCCACCGCYCATTTTGAATCGCGCTTTAATCCACAAGATGCCGACATGGTGGCGTGGATTCCCGATTTRAAACGCGAYCTAGAAGAAGCCTAYGCCGATGTCGTCCGCCTGCTCGGCATTCAGCCGCAGCAGCGCATCCTAGTCCTGTGGCTTGACCCAGAACGCTATCAATGGCGTGCGCCAGACTGGTCGAGTGGTTTGTATGACGGACGTGTGCGCATTGTGATTGATGATTATCCGGGAAACAAAGARGCCATCCGCAAKACYTTGCGTCATGAGTTAACCCAYGCAGTTTTATTTACCCTTGGCACGCGTTTACCGACTTGGTTGCAAGARGGCATGGCGCAGATTGCAGAAGGGCATGCGATKGATTTGGCACGGGATGGGTTRCGCGCTAGATTGCCCCTGCGGCTGAATACCGCTGATTTAGATGCGAATTGGACTTCGTGGACYGACCGCGAACAAGTGGCGCAAGCTTACTTCTATTCCATGGCCTTCTGTGGTTGGCTAGAAGACGAGTATGGAGAAAGGGTGTTACACAACCTTTTTCAAAATGTGCGTGGACATACATTCCGCGAAGGATGGGAAAGGACCTTTGGCTTGGATTTTGCCAGCATTGAAAGCAAACACCGTAGTACTTGGGAAAACCTGTAACTTGACTGGATGATCCCCGTCGTCATGGCGGATGAAAACTTCTTCAGTGTTAACTCGACCGCTTGCTTCTTGGAAGGAAGGCGAACTTTTAGCTTCTTTTGGCGTGCAGCTGCCGAGGGAAATTTCCCTAGCCAGAATTGCTGGATTGGAACCAGCTGACCTCGCCGAACGCCTGGGCTTGGAACCGGCGCCTGCGCAACGCCTTGCAGCGGCTCTTGAGCTTGGGCGCCGCGCAACCGAACAAGGGGAAGTCATGCAAGCTCCTATTTGCGGCGGTGAAGATGTCTACCGTTATCTCGCACCCAAACTCGCGCACCTTCCTTGTGAAGTTTTCTATGTCCTTTATCTGGATAGCAAGGGACGATTRCTTTTCGAAGCGGAGATCAGCCGCGGAACCYTGAGTTCTTCCCTGGTGCATCCACGGGAAGTTTTTGCGCCGGCCCTCATCCGACGCGCTGCTGCCATCCTCGTTGCGCACAATCACCCGTCTGGAGACCCTCAGCCCAGCGCCGACGAYCGCACCACMACGCGSCGMYTGCARCGYGCAGGCCGACTGCTTGGAATCGAGCTTTTGGACCACATCGTGATTGGCTCTGGCAACTTCCTCTCSTTTCTAGAGGAGGGGTGGCTKTAGGGCCTCCKGCTCTAGGGAAGCTCTGATTTAGTTCGGCGTGAGAGGCCGTGGATTGAAATCGGTTGCCACAAGGCGCGAATCGAAGGCTGTAGTGTCGCTACAGTCGAGATGAAGCAACGTAGGGGYAGACGATTTCGGCCGCGGAATCACCGTCAGACTAAATCAGAGTTTCCCTAGTGGCCTTGGCGYATCAAGAAATGGTGCTGGCAYAGACCAATTGCGAGCGGTCCAGCAGCCTCGATGCGCAAAACAGTAGGGGAAAGTCCTGCAAAACTGAAATTCTGATCGCGGAGCAGGGCTTCTTCCTCATCGGTGAAGCCTCCTTCTGGCCCGACCACCAGTAGGACTTTTTCGGGCCGATGGAGGTCCAACTCCATGCCCAGAGGCCAGGTGCCAGGCACCAAGGCAATGGGGTGGGCATCTGGGACTGCGTCGCGGAGGTCTTTCAACGGGATGCATGCCATGTCCAAGTGAGGCAAAATCGGGCGCCGGGTCTGCTGGCAGACTTCCTGCATGATCTTCTGCCAGCGCACCTCGCGGGCCGGGCTGAGTTCTCCACGACCCACCACGCTGCGTGCGCAAGCCAAGGGTAGGATTCGAGTTACGCCATTTTCTGTACAACGCCGTACGAGCTCATCGCTGCGTGAACCCTTGGGCCAAGCGGTGGCGAGGGTGATCTCGAGTAGGGGAAGAGTGGGGCGTGGGGCGTGGCCTAGGAGTTCCAGGTGGTCGGTACTGTGGAAGACGGCTAGCAAGGCATCGCCATCGCCCTTCGCTGGGAGCAGCAGCAGTTCTTCGCCGGGTTGGAAGCGTAAAGCCTTGAAATGACGCGCTAATTCTTGCCCCGGATTCCATGGTCCGGTTGCACTTTCGGGCGATGTGGTCAGGAAGAAGAAACGCATGCTTAGCCAAGGTTACTGGAGCGCTAGGTGGAGATAGGATGGCACACGAGGTTTGCCCGCAACATGAGGGCGTGATTAGACTTCCACCAGCCCGCTGTGTCCCTCATGCGGCGCTCCTACATCCCACGCATGGTTCAAATTGAGATCCTAAGTGGTCCCGACRCGGGCRAGGTCCTAGACCTYGGCCCGGGCACACACAYCATCGGCCGCGCCAAGACCAATCAACTGGTCKTGGCGTTGGATTCCGTGTCGGGCCGACATCTTGAACTCCAGATCGAMGCAGGCGGCTTAGTGCGCTTCAAGGATCTGGGTTCGACCAATGGCACCTGGACCGGCGGYGTCCAAGTGAAAGATGGGGAGTGGTTCCCCGGCAGTGAGTTGCGCCTCGGCGATKGYTCACTGCGCCATTTGGATTCYTCYGCCGTKGCCACYGCCGCCGCMGWYGACGCTGCCGAYGACGATGTWCATCGTCGCGCGCGSGAAGCGGCCATGTCTGGCAAGAAAAAGGGTGGTCCATTAACWCTGGTGCTCGGAGTCGTCCTTATTGCWGGTGCCGGTGGCGCAGCTTGGTGGACGCTCGGTGGTGGYAGTGGTGGTGAAGAAGGTGGCGATGGCACTGCTCGCSGTRCTGCCGGTGGAGGRGCTGCYGTRGTGAGCTTCGATGCCATCGACAACTACGGAACTTTTGCAGAGCCAGAAGYTTGGACACTTCCTAAGGGGGTGACCCTTGAGAATGGAAAAGTTCWCAACACATCGGGTCGCAATGAGATTCGCTTGAGCCGCGCCTTCCCGATGGAAGATGGCGCGCTGGAGGTTTCTGGCACGGTGAGCGGCATGTCGGTGCGCCCAGTGATTAGCTGGGGAGAAGACGATGACCAGGAGGTGATTCTTGGAAGTTGGGAAGCCAAGGACCTGTCTCTTGGAACTTCGACCTTGCCGCTGCCGACGCAAGCAAAGTGGTTCCAGATTAGTTTGATTTTGAATGGCAAAGGATCACTCTCAAACCTACGGGTGGAATCTGCTGAAGGGTCGCCAAGCAAGGCGTCGGCACCGTTCGGCACTGTTTTAAGTAGTGGTGCAAACTTATTCCTGACCGGTGCTTTAGGCGATTTAGTCATCGTTCGCGGGCAGGGAGGGACCTGGACTACGCATGCCAATGGCATGAGTTTTACGCCCAATGAGAATGCCGCTTTAGCTGTTTCAGCATCGGAATCGCTCAGCCAAGCAGGTAGCTTCCTGATTCTTGGCGATGGCGGTCCGGTTGGGAATGCGCGCGGGATTCGGGTTGATAACAGTCCTGGGCTTTTGCTCGGTGACAGTTCTAATCGTTTTATGTTTCGCTTTGAAAATCCAAGCACTGTTCTTGGCAGTCAAGGGGCAGCACATTTCGCAGCTACGGGCGCGGTTGATCTACTTTGGGATTTGCGCGAAGTGATGACCGACGCCGCACGCTTGACTCAAGAAATCAACCGCGCGGCACGCTCTGGTGAAGTGCAGCAACTGTTGGTATCGACCTCACGTTTGTTGCGCGAACTTCCGCTCGACGATGCCAAAGTGCAAGAGGCTTTGCTTTTGTCGCGCAATGCGATTGAGAAAGGGCGTCAGGATTTCGCCAACTTGCAACTGCGTTCTTCCGGTGCGTTATTTGTTGGAGCCATCGCACAACTCGATGGTCTGAATCAAAGAGTGCAGGAATTGGCGGACCGCTTTCCGGGCACCAATATCGCTGGTGAAGCACGCGAACTGTCCAGTGTTTTGGAAGCATCGCTGCAAGATTTGCGTTCGGCGCAAGCCGTGAAGGCGCAACAATATCGCGACAGGGTGCAAAGCGCACTCGCGACAACCTATCCGGTGCTTGCGGCCTGGATTAAGAAGGAGGCAAACTAATGGCCAAAGGATGTGGAATCGACCTCGGCAATTCCTTGGTGCGCTTAGCCGCCTTCGAATCGAGTAAAGGAAATCATCGTCTGACTCGGTACATGGCGGTCGCTCCGGAAGGTGGCGAAGCGCCAGTGGAAGCGGCTCGTGCGGTGCTTGCTGGTCCAGCGAAGAAGCTCGGCCAAGTAGAGTTGGGACTCACCGGTTCCGACCTCATGATGCGCTACCTACCCGTTCCTCCGGTAGAAGATTGGCGCCTTGAGCGCCTCATGGCGTTCGAAATCCGCGAAGTGGAAACGCGTTCGGGCTCTAGTTTGGCATCGTCGTACAATTTGTTGCCGGTACCCAAGGGCCTCGATGACGAGGACACCATGCTCCTGAGTTTGGTGCGCGAAGACATGCTCGAATCCACCATGAGTGATCTTGGTGGGCTAAGCGTTAAGGCATTCACGCCGAATGCGATTGCGCTTTACAACGCCTATTTAGTGCTCGGCGATCACGAGGCATCGACCACTTTAATCGCTAGTCTTGGCAACGGAACTTTAGACCTCGCCTTGGTCAACGGCACCGAGCTTTACTTCGCCCGCTCGGTTTCTACCAGCCTGGAGAAGCGCGATGCCACCTTGGCCGCGCAGCTGAAGGTCGATGCCGAGCGTGCGCGTGGTTTAATCCACAAGCATTTGGACTTGCGTCTTGCCCTTGGCGAAAGACTCAGCTCCGATGCTGAGCGCGTCACTCGCCCCTTGATGCCTATGTACGAAAGTCTGCCAACCCTTTTGGGTGGTGTGGTGACTTTGTGCAAGGCGCAAGCCCGGTTGAGTGACCTGACTCTGGAYCGCGTGTTGCTGACCGGCGGTGGAGCCAATACCAATGGGCTTTGTGAGTTCCTTGAGGCACGCATGCGGGTTCCGGTTCAGGTTTGGAATCCGGTCGATATGGTCGACATGGAGGCTTTGCCCGCWGAGGAAGCGGAGCAGCTCRTGGCCGATGGCCCTGGCGCAACCGTGGCACTCGGCTTGGGTGTTGGRGCCGCYGACTCCGACCTCTACGCTCTGGAAATCTTGACCGCAGCTGCGCGCAAGAAGAAGCAGTTCTCGCAACGCACYATATTTAGCATTCTGATGGGCGTTGCTGCGGTGGCCTTCATCGTGGTGAACTTTGTGATTATGGGTGGCCTGGCCGATAYCGCWGGCAARGCTTCGAAGAGCATGATGAATACCAAGAAGCGTATCGAAAGCAGCAACACCAAAGCGACCGAGTTGTTGGAGCAAGTGCGCTTGGAGAATCTGCTCTACCAAGACTTGGAAGCGCGTTACGCAGTGTCGCGCGGTACCGACTCTTTGCTCCAGTACATGGAGAATTCGCTGCCCGAAAGTTTATGGGTCGAATCTTTCCGCGTCAGCTTGTCCGACGGCAAAGAGTTTGGGCACGATGGTCGACGTATTCCTGTGTTTGAAATAGCTGGCCGCGCGGAAGATGACGTGCGCGCTGCAAGCCTTGCCTTCGGTGCGTTCGCCGGCGGCATGGGGCATCTGTTGGCAGATGGCGACCGAGATCTTCAAGCAAGTTCTACGCCAAGCGGCAAAAACTTGGAGTGGAGTTTACGTACTCAACTCATGAGTGAACCAGAACCGGAAGGGGACGACGAGGAGGACCTACAGTGAATTTCGACGCTTTCTGGCAAACCCATCGGCGCTTCATTCTTGGCCTTGCAGGCGGAGTGGTAACGTTTTTTATTATTCTTGCGATTACCGGCAACGGTGCGAAGGAAGATTTTAAACGCGGCAAGAGTTCCATCTCGAGTACACGGCGCAAGATGAAGGCCAACGATATGTATGGCGCGACATCGGTAACGATTTTGAATGAGCGCCTAGATTCTTTGCGCTCTCGCAATGCGGAACTGGGCCTCATGTCCCTGCCCCCCTTTCGCGCGCGTTTTCAAATCCCAAGCGGCACTCCAGCCGCGCAGCATTACATAACCTTGACTGGAGAGCTGCGTGACGAGCTCATTGGTTGGGCTTTACGGCGCAACTGCGAAGTCGATGACTCGCTTGGTTTGCCGCCCGTCTCGCCATCGCAGCCGCAACAAATCGAACGCATTTTGCACGGTCTCGATGTGGTTGAACGTGTGGTGCGATTAGCCGTGGGCACTGGCGCTGCCGAAGTGGAGAAGATTCGCATTTCGCAAAAGCGTCGTCGTCAAGGTGGTCGCAATGCATCCCCCTTGGACATGACTCCAGTCACTCTGGAAATCGTGTTTCATCGAGTCAGCGCGACACCGTTTTTGCGCCAACTCGCTGCTGAACAAGAAGGTGGCAATCCCCTTGGCCTGATTGCCTTGGAAGTCCTGCCGCGCAACGAAAAACGCATGGAACAACGCATCCTGTTGGAATTTGGAGTTGGCGTAATGCCCTTAATCACGGTTGAGGAGGATCTCCAGTGAAGCGCGAGCCGATTGTTTTTGTCGTCGTCCTCGCCATCTTGGCGATCATGACTTACATGCTCATGCAAACGGAAGCTCCGCGCGCTCCGCGCGTTTCCGGTGGAAAGAATTTGGATGAGTTTCAAATGCCGATTGGCGATCCGGTGGTTTCTCTGGCGTCGCAAGGCACCCGGCGCGATCTTTTGCGTCGTCCAAGTTCAGACGAACCGCTCGATGCCCTGCAGCTGCCCGATCCAGAGTTGGCACCTCTTGGCATGCTCATGCCACCGCCGATACCGGATAGTGGCGCCTCCTACTGGAGCGACTTCCTTTTCGTGGATGCACCCACCATTCTTGGTGGTCTCGATGATTTAGTCGATGCCGGTGAAGATGGCGTTGACCTGGCAGGGCTGGACCAATCCTTGGCAGATACTTTTGCCGACCAAGATGATCAGTACCGCAAGGTTTATGACTGGGTTCGCCTGAATCCTCTCGCGACCTTCTACGGATACTTGCTTGGCGATGATCGCTTCGACTTAGCTAAGGGCGCCACCTTGCGCTTTCGTCAAGTCGACCCTTACTCCGGGCGTGAACGGAGTGGCGAGATGAGTTTCGGTCCCGATGAGTACGAAGGTTTTGGTTTCGCCGATACCTTATACAATCAAATCGAACTCGGCGTGCGCGAACAGCGCACGCGTATGTCTGCCGCGCGCGTGCAAGACTTAGGTGTCTTTGTGCATTGGTTGTTGGATCAAGGTTTGGCAGAGCCGATTGCTTTCGGCTATGCCGATGAGCTTGCCCGCGATGCCGTGCGCCTCGCTCCCGACGATGTTCACAACTGGATGTTGCTCGGCGAAGTATGGGAACGCACCTTCGAGCTCGACCGTGCCTTTGCGCTTTACGCAACTCTCGCTGGCGAAAATCTCGGTGAGACTTTGCCAGACTTTGGAATGACGGTGGAGAAGGGGCGCTTTGCTCGTGCCGCTGGTCCGCGTGTGCGCATGGGTGTCATCCTGCGGCGCATTGGCCTCGACGCTGATTCTGAAATGCAGTTCCGTGCTGCGGTTGACCTCGCATCCGGCGATGCAACCGCACCGATGGAGCTGGGCATCTTGATGATGGATCTCGGCAATGTTGCTGAGGGACAACAGCAGCTGCTGCGTGCGATGGGTATGCAAGGCCAACGCAACTCCAAAACCGCATTGCGTAATGCGGTCGCGCTGGGCAAGGTTTCCATGCGCTTAGGCGATTGGTCTACCGCCAATCAAGCTTTCCTTAACGCCGAACGCGCTGCCGGCACCGACAAGCAAGCCGCCATGCAGGCGCAATCAGGCCTGATCGCGTCAACTTACTTGTCGGGTGACTTTAGTCGTGCACGCGCCTTGGCTGGCACTGCGATTGAAAACTTCGGCGCCAATGCTGGTCTGCTTTACTTGCGCGGCATCTCCGAGGCCGCCGACGGGGGTGCTGCCGGTGAGGCTATCCGCGATTTGCGTGCTTCCGCTGCTGCGACTCCTTTCGATGCAGCCCCGGCACTTTCAGCACTAGCCTTTTGGTTGGACCGTCTTGGTGAAACCGATGCCGCGCAAGAAGCTCTTGCAAGCGCACTCGAACTTTCTCCGCGCCACCTTTACAGTCGCTACCTAAAAGTCCACTGGGCCGCGCGCGATGGCGACCTCGAAACGGCGCGGGAAGGACTGCAAGATATGGTGCGCACGGCTCCAGTTTGTGCAGCCATCTTGGCGGAGTACTCCGACCTGCTTTACGGCGAGGGCTCCTATGGGCGCGCGGAAGTCGCCTTCCGCAGTCTTGAAGAAGCATTCCCTGACTGGGTGCGCACTTCCTCAGCTTCTCCTGCATGGGCTGGATTAGTGATGCGCCATGGATTGAACTTGCTGCATATGAATGAGCTTGAGGAAGCCATGTCGGCTTTTGACCAATCCCTTTCGATGGACGCAGGCTTGACCGCCGCACGCAACTCCAAAGCCATCGTCCTTTATCACGAAGGTGATCTTGACGCAGCGATTGCAGAATTCGCATTCTTGCAAGATGCTCTCCGCGAAACCGARGAAGACCCACAGTTCCTCTTCGCAGCGGCCTGGCAGGATCGGATTCAGAAGCACGCCAAGTTGCGCCGYTGGACGGAYTCCTTTGATGGTCGTCGTTTGCGTCCTGGYTGGGATACCCAGACCGCAGCACGTGCTGGCGTGGAGCCGCGACTCGCGGACCAGAGTCTSCTYATTCAGGGAGACCACACCGGTGCTGCTGAAACCAGTACTTACTACACCGTGCCAGGKGTTGCTTTCCGYGACTTCTCTACCGACYTAAGCATTGGTAGTGGCCACCGCGGCGATGCATCGGCATTCATTGCTTTGCAAAACCGCAACAAGGAAACATGGTCATTCCGCGTGGTGCGTGACCGYGAGGGCGGTATCGGCTGGACCATGAAGCGCGGCACTCGYTCCGAAGATGGACGTAGTACCTTCCGCCTTGCTGAAGGCCAGAGTGCGCGTATTTCATTCCATGTCAATCGCGAGCCTAAGCAGCCGATTTTGACCGTGCGCTTCAACGATGAAGTGCTTTACTCCGAKGCGGTCAGCAATCTTCGCAATCCAACCGGAGTCATGGCTTCYGGYTTRATGGTGCGCACCGCACTAGCTCTGCCAGTAGATGCCTCCCTCGATAACGTGGAACTGATTTACGCAGTCCAATGAAAAGCAATCAACAAGGATTCACTTTGATGGAGTTGATGATCGTGCTGGTCATCATCGGTATTCTCGCCGCATCTTTCGCTGCCATTGGTGGCAACATGTTYGGYCAAAGTCAGAACCGAGCTGCACAAGCACARCTTCAGTCTTTGTCGGTYATKGTGCAGAGCTAYCGCAGCGTRGAGGGTGAGTACCCYGACGACCGCTTGCCGAAAGGCGTCACCACCAATCGCTACAACGCGCAYAGCGAAGCCCTTTTCYTGGCGYTGTTTGAYSCRGARTACACMGGMGAYCGYCCGCCRCAGGATTGGTTGGTCAATACCGATGGCGATGAATCGACGCGCAACATGACCATGTTGCAATCGCGCGAGTTATTTGAAATTGGCGATGAATGGGGCAACCCCATCGTCTATTTTGAAAGTTTGCATTACAACGATAAAGCCGGAGCCACCGTGCAGGCCGGGGAAGATGAGTTCTTTGAAGAACAGCAACTTTCTCCAGCACGCAATGAACGCACCGGCAGTTTTTACGAGCCGAATGGCTTTCAGTTAGTTTCTGCAGGCTCGGATGGTCTGTTTGGGACCGAAGATGATTTGTTCTCCTACAAAGGCAATCAGTAAAGGGCGATTCCCTTTGCGAGTCGCAAGGCTCAACCTGAGAAGTAGTCGCGCTGGCTATACGCTCATGGAGATGCTGTTTGTCATGGTGTTGCTCGGCATCATCATGGGGATTGGGGTCTCTGGATTTGATCGCATGGATCCTGGATATCGAGGCTTGCAGTCCACGGTGGAGACTTTCCTTGAGAGTAGTCGCGATCGTGCGCGGACCTCAGGTCATGCTGTTTTGGTCGTGCAAGAAACTTCCACCAGCGATGACCCGATCACCAGCATGAAGCGCTTTGTGTTCCGTCGCGCTTTGGAGGCTACTTTTGAGCCTCGCTTCCGTGGACGCGAAGGAATCGTGGCCAGTGGTGCTGCTGCATTGGACCATGCCGGACGGTTTGGTACTGGCATTGACCTTCGTGAAGGCGGATCGGTGACCGTGGACGGACGCGGCACGCCAAACTTGGAGCTTGGGTTTTCTTTGGACCTAGACATTGAGTCTTACGATGGCGCCGGCGGCGAACTTTTGCATTGGGAAGGTTTGCTTGACGTCCGCACGCGGAAGAATGGGGTGCTTGCGGTTTCCTTGCGCGCAGGCAACGGTGGCGATGAACTCTTTCAAGATGTCCTGATGGAATCCCCTCCAGGAACCTTGATCCCGGGTCGCTGGCAGCACATGAAAATTGTTGCTGCGGATGGCCAAGCTCAGGTTTTTATCGACGGGCGTTCCGTGGTCAAGATTGAAATTCCACCGGTGCTCGGATCGCCACGTTCTGGTGCTCGTTTTGGCGAAGACCGCAAAGGATGGCGCGGGCGTTTGGATGAGTTCACCGTATGGGCGCGCATTGCCGAATTTGGCCCAGACCTGCCGCCAGATGTGGACATCGTCATTGCTTCGCCGAAGGTGCATTTTGATCGCTACGGCACTCTTGACCCGGTATTCCATGAAACGGGGTTGCTCCTTCAGATAAACGCATTTGAGGAGGAAGTCGCCTCCTTCGTGATTGGCCGCTTTACCCAGGAGGTTGCACTATGAAAAACAAGATTCTTCAACGCGGCGCCGCATTGGTTGTGGTGCTGATGTCCCTGGCGCTATTGTTTTCGATGGGGGTGCCCTTCCTGTTCGCCAGTCGCTTGCGTTCCGAGGCTTCGAACGAAACTTACAGTCGCTCTCTGGCGCGGATCTCGGTGGATTCGGCATCCAAGGCGACCGCCTTCCAGCAAGCTCTGTCGCACCCCTTCGCTGACCCGACTCCGTTGTGGGACGATGCCTCCGAATGGGATGGCAGCAACCTCGGCCCCATGCCGCAATCGCTCGGCGCAGATTGGGAACGCTCGACGGAATCCTGGGGCGCCGAAATCGAAAGTTTGCAGGCCAAGGTTTCTTTGGCCACGGCACCAGTCATGTTGCTGCAAAACTTGCTGCATCCATGTTTCTTAAATGCCGACGCCAGTTATCGCGACGCAAACATTCCAGTAACTTCGACCGCCGGTTTCCCGGACCAAGGCTTCGTCTTAATCGGCAGAACTTGGATTGAGTATCGCAGCAAGACCCCGACAGCTTTTGCGGACCTTGTTCCCACCGGCAGCGAACCACAAGACTTAGATGAGTTGCGCTTCCGTCGCGGCTACTTGGTGCAAGACCCGCGCGTGCAAGCCTTGGTGCTATCGAACTTCAAAGCGGAAGGGCATCTCACTCCAGAATTTTTCTCAGATGTCTTCACCTTTGATTTCGGTGGAGGTCCAGATGTGCGTTTACCGTGGTCGGATTTAGCCATCCTGCACGACCTCTGCGTTTTGCGCTCCAGTGCCTATGGCGCTGACAAATGGGAGCCAGCAAGTTGGACCACCCGACGCATTGACCCTGAATATCCTGATGTGGTCACGATCGATGAAGGCAGTTACTTCAACATGGGTACCGTCGCGCGTTTTCTGCCGGAATATGGTGAACCATTGGACCGCTTAGTGCTTGCTGCCGGAAGAGGACAACTAGCTCTCTCTGCGCCGCTGCCTACCGACTTCGATCCACTCACCACCCGCGTCTACCCGATGCGTCGTGACCCCATCGACATCAACGCWTGTCGTCCAGAAATCTTGGAAGCCTTGGCRCTCGGCGTGTCCTTTCGCGGCAGTCCACCGATTTTTTCACGCACTCCRGTRGGGGGTGCCGGTGGTCGTGATTGGGTCCAACCCAGCGAAGCCCGACGTTTTGCCACGCGCGTAGTGCAAGCGCGCCCGCTCAAAGGTCCACAAGATTTGTGGGAYCGRGTGCTGGAGCCYATGTCGAAAGATGGCGCMCTTTCGGTCGCCGATGCCTGGGCGCTTTATCTGAACGGCCTCGATCCAAACAATGGCGCACTGCGTCAAAGCACCACTAGTTTTGGATACCGCAGCAGTAATCAATATTTACAGCGCATTAATGCTGCTGTGCGTTCGCGTTTGGGGCGCACTCTTGCAAGAGCATCCTTTCAGCAGAAAGTTGCGGCGATTCCGGCTGGTGAGTTGTTGTCGGTTCTGCAGGATCAAGAGAGCCTGCAAGATGCCACCCGCTTTGGGCGTGGATTGCACGGCGTGGTCACCTTGCCGGTCGCCATGGGTTCGCTCACTGGAGATTTTGAGGCTTCTGAAAACGGGCTGACTCTGCAGTTGGGTACCTGGGAGGAAACCGGGCGCATGGTGCCGGAGAAGGACGCGGAAACCACTGCAGTGATTCCCATGCCTGTGCGTGAAAGCGATCAGTTCCCATTCAACGGTCTTGGTCGTATCGAACACTTCGATTTCGATCCTTCCCCGCTAGGGCGTTACATTCCAGAGACTGGCCCTTACAACCCGCTGTTTGAAGAATGGAATGTCGCTGCTGGCAATGCCTTCTCTGACATCGAACCGCTGTGTTTCCAAGGATGGTTCTTCAGCCAAGACCTGCAAGCCGGAACCATGTTCGAACTGTCCGGTTTCGAAAACGATCGCAACCGCGTGACTGCCGCCATGGAGCAAGGCATGTTGGTGGTGCGTGTGCAAGGAACCGCCGGCCCCGATGGTTTCGATTTGGAGGGTATGGAAGAGGAGATCATCGTCCGCATCGATTCGGCGGAATACCCACTCGCCGACCGCTGGTTCCACTTATCAGTACTCATCCGCGATTTCTCCCACCGCGGCGTACAAGTTCTGGTCGATGGCGTCCCACGCGGCGACATCGATGGTTTTACTTACCTAACGGCGGCATTGTCCGGTTATTCAGGGCCACAAACCGGCGGTGTGATTAACGTGGAATCCACCCAAGGCTTCCCGACTCGAGGAGTGCTGCGCATTGGCCCAGAAGTGATTGAGTACAACTCGATCACTCAAACTAGTTTCCTTACCGATCGCGATAACACCACTTACTTTGGTGGCCGCGCCATCCGCGAAATCTCTGATTCGCTTGCACTTACTACCGATACCGTGCATCCAGTCGGCTGCGCAGTGGAACTGTACGGTTATTCAGCACTGCTTCAGGGCAACATCCCTCCGGGCGGGAAAAGCCTTTCTGGAAATGTTGGGCCGTGGTCACTTTCGACCCTGAATGTAGGTGTTGAAAGTATTACTGGGCTTTCAATCTTGAATGGATTTCCGATTCCAGCATTGGGGCAAGGGATCAGCGGTACTTATGTTGGCCCGATTAGCCTTTCCGCGTTCAATCAAACGCCAGCGGATACTTATTTTGCTGACGCCTTCCAGTCGGATGGCGGCTATGCCTATCTCATCTCAGGACCTATCGCTGCTACCAATGCTGACGATGGAAGCATGATTGGTGGCTTGGAAATCGTGGAATATTCCGGTCGTGACGGTTTAATTCTAACTTTGTCCACGCGCAACGTGATGGCACCGCTTCTGCCTGGATTGGCGAATGCAGATATAGACGGCGATCGTTTCCAAACTCTTTCTAGTACTGGGGTGACTCATATCATGCAGTACCGTGGGGACATTATCTCAACAGGCTCCGGGCAACCCTTTGCTCAGATACCAGGATTGAAGCCCTACTTGATTCCGATCTCAGTTCACGCTGCTGGTGCAGACGATCTTTCCTACCATCCGGGTCTTGATGGTTTTAGTGAATACGTGCAGCTAGGAACCCAGAACGATCCCGAGACCATGGAATGGATTCGTTACGACCATGTGGTGAAAGGACATTTTGTGCGTGACCATTGGGAGCACCTGAGTAGGGCTTTCATTCCCCTCATCTCTGACCTATCGGCGGACGATTTTGCACAACCTGGACCAGGGACCTCCCCTATTGGCCTGGATACTTCTTGGGCRCCKCAASAGCCTGGCAACGAAGGACGACCTACCATCGGGCAACCGATCGATGATCGAAATGACTTCCTGGCGAGCCACATCATCACTAGCTRCTCTTACCGCCTGAACTTCCGTGGCGTGATGGGAACCTTTGACCACGCACATGTGATCGGTGAGGAATTCGTACCCGTATTCAACACCCTGCAAATCCCTGGCGGATTAGTCGACGCCGGCTACGGCTTCGTCGGACGATTCGATCGGGTGGCGGTCATGCAGCAAAACGCGCAGAGTTTGCCATTCTGGTACACCGTGAATTGGGTGCACACGCCGACCAATCCAGATTTGCCAGACTTTCTGCGCATTCGCCCCAACGTGAACTTCATCGCCTTCGAAACTTCCACCGGCATTCCTTACACCGGGCATACTCCCCAAGAACTCGCTCCAGTCTTACTCGGAGGCGACCGTCGTGAATACAGCCGTCTAAGTAAGTTCCCAAACCATGAACGCCCGCGAAACTTTGGCAACTTAGTGGTGGGTGGAACCGCAGGGGGCACCACTCCGAACCTTCAAGGGTATGTCGACGAGATCTCATTAACCGCAGTAGGTGGACAAGGTCAAACCGGCATCCCCACCGCGCGCGGCAACTTCTTTTTACGCGAAGATTTACAGCAAGGGGAGACCAGCGTGGTGCGCGTGAATAACCGCGATTTCATGCTCGATGGATTCCGTGTTTCCCCGAACGGCGTTTCACCTGGCGATTGGCTCAAAAATCTCCCAACCAGTGGCCTGGTTGACATCGATGGCGAATGTATCGCCTATTCCGATTTGGATACGGCGAACGGTGAGTTCACCATCGCAACCAATGGACGCGGCTTCCTTGGTACCGAAATCCGTGCGCATAGTACTGGCGCTCCGTTGCGCTTTATGGACAGTCGGGCATCGTCGGCGTTGGATAACAATCTCACTTCTTACGCCGAGACCATTCAAATCCAAAACCAAGCGGGCTTCGGACGCAGCGGCATGATTTTGGTCGACGAGGAACTCATGCACGCACCYTTGCGMGGACCYGGMGGCATGATTTCTATGCCGCGGGAGCGTCGCGGTGCCGATGGACAGATTGGGCAAGGCATCCTCCGTGGACGCTTTGGTACCCAACCKACYAACCACWCGGCAGGCAGTTTGGTCTACAGTTTCCCTAACCGATGGATGGACAACTACATTCCACAATCGGATAGTGGAGTCGGTGCATGGATGCAACTTGGCTATGAAGAGCCCAATGCCTTGTGGCGCGGGATTTCTTACCAAACCGAGTTGCCAGATACTTCGCATGCGATTCGCGTGCTTGCGCGCAGTGGCCCAGCTTCTTGGGAAGATGATCCGCGCACGACACCAGGACTTACCTTAATCCAAAGCGGCAACCATGCCGCAGGTGGTTTTCAGCCGCTCGGTTTCCGCAACGATCGCCTCGACCTACGGGTGATGTTTGATTGGGGGCAAGGTGCATTCGACCCAGTAACCTTTCAAGCGGTCGGTTGGACACAAGTGCCACGTCTACGCAACTTGGTGATAGATTACATGGGTTCGAGTCGCATTGAACGCAGCCAGGAGATCATCGAGTGAAGGCACGCGGGCAAAGTGGAATGACCTTGATTGAGGTCATGCTGGCGCTCTTTCTGTTCGGAGTGCTAGCCGCCTTCGTTATCCAAGTCATGGATTCGGTGCTCAACTTATGGAGTGCCGGCGAACGACGCGGACGTGGCGATTTGGTTTATGCCGCTACCGTCGAACGGTTCCGTGGTGACCTTCGTGCCATGCACACTGGGCCGCGCGGTTGGATGGTGGTGGACTCTTGGGAAATCCCCGGAGCCGAAGATGGCCAGCCTTCCACTTACATGCCACGTTTGCGCTTCCTAGCTAGCGGCGCCTCGCTTCCAGAAATCGATTCTTCCGGGCAAGCCGCAGTGGAAATCATGTGGTCCTTAGTTCCCGAAGCTCCCGGAAGTTTGATTTATCGTTTAGTACGTTTCGCACAGGTCGAGAATCCGTCAGCACCACTGCAAGACCCGCGCGTCGCCCGCGATATGTTGCGCTCTGGAACTGGCCTGGTGGTTATGGATGGCGTGTTGTGGACGGAGTTTGCGGTACAAGATGGCAACCTACGTAAAACCGAGTATCGGGTAGATTCTTATCAGCCGTTTGACTTCCCTTCGGTCGTCGAGTTATTGGTCGACCACGTGGCCGGAAGTCCGCGCAAGCATCCGCCCCTTTTAGATGGCGAGATTCCCAATGAGCCAACCAGCATGAAACTGCGCGGCAACGCACCGTTGAAAATGCCGGAAATGGTTTTGATTGGCAAAGAGTGGATTAGCGTCGGCGGTCGGTTTCCAGACATTAGCTTTAATGGTCGTGGCAAGCGAGGTAGCCTGCCTGCAGCACATAAAGCACGCAGTGAAGTGTTTTTCCCTAAGCGTTATCAAAGTTTCAGCCCGATTCCTGCCGGAGGACGACGCCTACCATGAAYCGGCGCCATAAATCSCAGCAGCAAGGRTTCACCTTGATTGAAGTGGTGATTGCCATCGCCATTTTTATGTTCGGAATCACCGCCTTGCTAGGACTCTTTCAAGTCGGTGGCAACATGGAGCAAGATGCTCGTGTGCACGCCGAACTCGCTCCGTCGGTGGAGCCGCTGGTGGAATATGTCCGCCAGAATGTTTGGCTCATCGACGCCAAGGGCAAGGTCACAGGATTGAAGGAGATGAAGGGCGAAACCGTGCCCGGCGCTTCTGGATATCGTTATGACCTCATTGTGCGACCAGCGGGGGACAACCCAGCTTTACGTCGCGCCGAACTKCGCTTCTACCGCAAATCTCCAGACCGTGTTTTAAGTCGCGTAACCTTCCTCTTAGAGGAATCGGTACCCATCGCGCGTTACCTYGAGGGCCAGAAAAAATGATGCTCGCCATACTGCTTACTTCTYTACTGTTCACTCCCTTCCCACAAGAGGGHGAGGATCAAATCGTGCGTTTGCGCGACGGCCGCCTTTTGGTAGGTGCCATCGTCGAACATGACCTCGACGGTTTGGTTTTGACCACTGCCTTAGATGGCGGGCGYTATGAACTGACYTGGCGCGACCTGTTTCCAGGAGAGGCCGACCGTTTACGCGACAACTTTGGTTACCGCAATCAAACCGAAGTCCCGATGACCACTGCGCACCGCATCTTGCTGCAGAACGGACGCGAGATCATTGGTCGTTTGTTGCGCGAGGATAATCGTAACTTGGAAATTCGCGTACGTGACACCACTTCTTTGGTGCCGAAATCGCGCCTTGCYGCRCCMCCRGARAAGGTSRTCGTWGARGCTTCSACSATYCTSACACCBGAGCARTACTATGCCGAACGCGTGCCGCAAATTGACAGCAACAGTCGTTTTGCGCATTTCGATTTCGCACAAGAACTTGAAGTCATGTTTGCTCTGGATGAAGCTATGGTGCATTATGAATTCAGTCAAGCAATYGCSATGACCGAAGGCGACGATGCCCTGCTGAAGCGCATTGATGGTGCGATGAATAAACTGGAAGACACCATCGTGAATCGTGTGGAAGCAGAGAAGTTGGACATGATTCGTCAGATGATGCACCGCARCCGCTTTACGGTTGCTGAGGGTTTGATTGAAGACTTCGATCGCGAACATGCCAACTCTCCTTTGCGTGGCGAATACTTGCAGATTGCCGACCGCTTTGAAGGGCGTCGTGATGCTGCGGTGACGCGTTATCTGGAACGTCATTGGTTCAGCCGCGTGGTSAARGTGCTGAAGCGGAAGTCCTTGGARAAGAATGTGGCCATNGATGAGTTGACCAGTTGGYTGGAAACCGAAGTGCCGATYAGRGTGCGTCAACAGTTGCTTCTGGAGATGACTTCGCTCAATTCKCATTTGGACCTCGGTTCGATTGATGCGCGATGGTTCGCGCGTTTGGAAGGTGGAGCCACCGCGCACACTGCCGGCTTCAACGATGGCACCTGGATTCTCGGCGAAGAAAAAGCGCGTGCTGGCTTGAAGAATGAGGAGGAGGAAAAGGATGACGGCAAGTCCGAGCAACAGCGTGAGATGGAGGACCGCATGAAGCGTTACCTCGATAACATTCAGGCTTCACGTCGGTCCGCTTCGGGTGGCGCTGGCGATGTCAGCCCAGRAGATTGGTGGAAACGCGCTTCGGTGACATCGCGCTTTCAATGGATGCTGGCTTATTACTCGGAGTTCTCCGGTGATTACACGGTGCTGTCGGTGCGCTTTAGTTATTGCTCAACCTGTGCAGGTAGTGGCTACATTGAAGTGACCGATGTAACCGCTTCCGGCGCGCGGCAACGCAAAAAGAAATGCGCAACTTGTCATGGCATTCAAGTGAAGCGCAGCGTGAACTTCAAGTGACCTTACGTTTCGCGGGCGTCGGCCTCTTACTGCTTTGTGGCGCATGTCAGAGCGGGCCGACGTCGGGCCAGACCCAATCCGGAATGCAGCGCACGCAACGTAACGCAAGTGTTGCTGGCATTGCGGTCGATGGAGCCGGCTTAAACCTTCGCGCATACGTCGCGCAGATGGCCTTCGTTTTTCCGGATGAGTCCGCCGAGCTAACCCGGAGTCTGGTACGTAACGAAATGGCGCGTTTGGAAGCTGAGCACTTGGCGGTGGTCATTCCAAGTGCTCGCATCGACCGCGCATTCCAATCCTTCGAGAACGGTTTGGTCGCGCAACTAGGCTCCACCTCCACGCCCGATGCATGGGCGCTGGCGCGACACGATGCCCTGTGGCGTGAAGTGCAACCGCTTTATCGCATACACATTGCCCAGAATCTGCGCTACCAAGTCGTGCTCCGCGCCGATGCTCGGCTGAGTGGTCGCATCGGCATGTTCTGGTTCCTCACCGGCGAATTCGAAGAAGCCCGACGCTGGGCATCCAGTCTCAAGGCCGGCCGCGATCCTAAATCCTTGCTTCAGGAGTCTCTCATCCCTGGCCCCAACCCCGATGGCAGTTATCCGCCGATGAGCCGCGATTTACCTGGGCAAGCTGGAGAGCAATTGCGCACCGCGGAAGTTGGCCAAATCATCGGCCCTATCCAGTTCGAGGGCGACCGCAGTTGGCGAGTAGGGGTGGTGACCGCGATTTTCCCTCCAGTTATGSARCWYCCACCSGTCGSCATSCTCCTCGATGAGCTYGAAACTCAGCCSATYGAYGCACTTGAGGCRCGGGCYTGGTTYGAGAAGATGTCCCGCCGCTATACTGTTTCSGCGAGYCTTTCGCYTTTYTCCGGCCCSACCCAAGCCTTTGAGTTCTCCCGCTGAAGCCACTGTGGACAMCGATCCMCAGATYTCCGACGACAAGYTGCGTCTTTTGTTCGCGYTGTTGTTCGCCTCCCCMGAAGCCGTGAATCTWGACCGGATTCGCCARGTGCTTTATCCMTCYGCTGYARMKGCCGCYRYCSATGGCGATSCYGAWGYCAGCGAGAAGGAATGYACTCCKGAAGCKGTACTYGCRGARCTGGAGCAYTTCAGCCCGCGYCAGCATTTGGCCGCGCTCGAAAACTGGATGGAAGMGCGCAATCTTCCTTTGGTMYTGCAYCARGCYGGCCGCAGCTGGCGYCTGCTGACCMACGARGACATGGCRGAGTCCYTGCAAGCGGTGCGCAAATCSGCGCAAAAGGAAACCCTTGGGCCAGCCGGTCTCGAGGTGTTGGCCTTAGTCGCCTACCGCCAGCCGGTGTTGAAGGCCGATATCGATGCCATCCGCGGCGTGAAGTCCGGCACCCACTTGCGCCATCTTTTGGATTTACGCCTGGTGCGCATTCTTGGACGTGCGGATTTGCCTGGCCGTCCTTTCCTTTATGGAACCAGCAAAGAGTTCCTCGACCGTTTCGGCCTGCGTGATCTTGAAGATCTACCGGAAGCCGGACGCCTGGCCAACCCTACCGAGCAGATAGTCGTTGAAACCGAGCCTGCACCTGCTGTAGAGGCCGAATCACCTTCCCAAGAGGAAGAGCAGTCCAGCGGAGAGCAATCTGCCGAAGAGTAGGCGTTCCGGCTGGGAGGGGGTACACTTCTCGGCTAGGAAAGTCTGATTCAGAGCAAATCAGAGCTTCCCTTGCGAAAACGGCTCTAAGCCCCATTTAAGCATGTCGAAATCCAACCCAAAGCCCAAAGTGGTCGACCAACACGCTGCTGTTCACACCCACGAACCTATGTCGCCCCTAAAGCGCTGGGTCATCAGTGGAGTGGCGGTGTTCTGTCTCCTAATTTTCTCCGTGACCGGCCCTATGTCGGACGTCATTACCAACTGGTTCGGCGGCGGACCTCCGGTTGCGGCAACCATGGAGTTGCCAAGCGGCATGGTCGACATCACCTATTTGGACACCGAGCGTGGCACTCGTCTGCGTGGTTGGGGTAAAGATTTCGGCATTAACCTTTTTCCAGAGGATGCGGATGGGAGAGAGAGCGATCTCGCTTACACGGCCTTGATGCTGCTCGCTGAAGACATGGAGGTGATCGTCACCGATGCTCAGCTTGCGGGCTACATGAGCGCACTCGGTTTTGCTCAAATGAGCCCAACCGATTATCAGAACTTCTACCAACAACGCTATCGGTTTTCCAGTGCGCGTCAATTTGAAGGGCAACTTCGCTCCGCCCTTCGCGTTCAGACCCTAGTAAGTTTGCTCAGCTCGGCATCCATGCCATCCGAGTCCGAAATCCTCGAGGCTTGGGCCAAGGATTACGAAGAGATGGAYGTGCAATACGCSGTTTGGCACCCATCGGCCTTCGCCGACGCCGCTTCTGCATTGGAGCCGGAAGARGAAGAGCTGCTAACTTTCTTTGCTCTCGGCATCAATGGCATGCAGCGCCGTGACCTTGAAGTCGAGCAGGCGGTTTCCTTTGACACCGTGGTGTTGACCGCTGCAGCTCTTGAAACCGATRCGGTAAAAGCTTGGTTCACCCCGGAAGCGCCAACCGAGGAAATCCTCAACGGCTTCTACCAAACCAACCGCTTCTCGCTTTACCGTCGCCCTGAGCCGGAAGAAGGCGAAGAGGTCGATGCCGAGCTTGGTGGTCACCTTACYGTRGAGGAGCTGGGCGATCGTTTGCGTAATGATTACTTGCTGCATAAAGCCATCACCACCCTTGCACTGGAATTACCGCAAGCGGAAGACGCTGCGGTCTTTGCAGCTGAAAAAGGCGCGGAGTACATCAAGCAAGAAGAGATGGTTGCCTACAGCGACTTGCCAGATRTCGAGCGTCTAGGCCAYATGCAACTACGCCGTTTGTTCAACGCAGAAATCAACTTCTGGGTACAAACTCCGGTGCAGACCAATGACATGGTGTTCCTCGCACGCCCATTGGAGCGTCGCGATCGGGTCATGCCTGAGCTCGCCGACATCCGCGACGATGTAGTCGCATTGTGGCGCGAAGGTCAGCAAGACGTCTTAGCCAAAGAAGCTGCMGATGCCTTCCTYGAAGSTYTGCCGAAGGGYGAAGATTCYGTCGARGGCGAYCCAGTRGTYATGGAYGCGGMTGCATTYGCWGCTGCKCTTGCMGGCGYCGAYCWTGCGGTYGAGCAAATGGGTTGGATTTCKAAAACYACCCGTCGYACRGTKGATCCAATCTGGCCAKCCGACAGCAAGATYTTGCCGCGYYTACGTTTCMTGGTTGGTTTCCARCTKGAYGARYTCGAAGACGGTCAAGTGATTGGCCCCGAGGAYTACGGYGAGAATGGCATMGTCATCGCSCAGWTRAARGGACGYCGTCCKGCYAAYGCCGAGGAGATTTGGCCAAGCGAGCRCGACCGTGCAGARCGCAGTGCTCARGCTCTTGCCAGCCAACGCTTCCAGGCYGAYGTRCTTTCTTTCGMAGGTATGGCCAACCTTTACGGGCTCGTCAAAATGGCTGAGCCTGAAGTCGAAGACTTCGAGGAGTAAACCAGCGCGTTGCGTTTTCAGCGTTACGGTAGGACCGTAACGCTGACCGCGACCGAGCTGTATTCCGGCAGTTGACCGGATGGATTGGCAATCGCCGCCAGATGGAAGGTCTTTCCAATCATCGCTGGCGGAAGATTCGCTGGAGCCGTGAGGCTTGCGGATGCATTTCCTGCGCTATCCAAGGTGCCATGCATGTTGGTATTTGGTGCCGGGTAGTTGCCCAAGAAGGAATCCACGACCAGCCCATCTAGAGTAAGTGGAATGTTCACACCGAAAAAAGTTGGACCGTTGCCAGCGCCCGAAAGGATGACTTTATAGTCATAAAAAGCAGCACTACCAGGGAAGTCGAGAGTGAAGTTTAGGGTTCCACCGGTCGCTGCAGAAAGCGTTGGG
Source organism: Planctomycetota bacterium (assembly GCA_002746235.1). Classification (GTDB taxonomy): domain Bacteria; phylum Planctomycetota; class UBA1135; order UBA1135; family UBA1135. Next base: position 181,386 of record NVWJ01000002.1, on the reverse strand, counting down.
GCGTCCGCAGCTAAGAAGGGGTGAAAGCTAAACACCGTGACCACATCGGCAATCATGATGGTCGGCTGCGGTTGCCAAATCAGGAGGTCAGGCAGGCCGTCTGCGTTGACATCGCCACCACCGGATATGGAGCGACCGAAGAAGGAGCCTTGAAACTGGCCGTCGAAGCGATGCATTAAGGTGCCGTCCGCTCCAGAATAAAGATAAACCGCGCCGGTGTCGGAGAGACCACCAAGGTTGATGGCGTCTGCGTTGATGAGGAAGTCGTCATAGCCGTCTTGGTTGATATCGCCGGCCCTGGACACGCTTGCACCGAAACCATCGAATGAATTTTCGCCAAAAAGCTTATACAGCACTGAGCCGTCAAGTCCGGAATAGACCGTGGCTGATCCATTGCCGAATAGGCCTCCAGAATTTTCATTACGTTCACCAAGAATGAAATCTATGGTGCCATCGGCGTTGACATCGCCAAGCATATCGATGGAGGTGCCGAATCCACTGACCGCTGTGCTGGGGTCAAACTGGTAAAGCACAGAGCCGTCTACTCCAGAATAAACCATGACCCGGCCTAAGACTCCAGGAGTGGATTGGGAGGTTCCCGCCACGACATCGGCAAAACCATCTGCGTTGAGGTCACCGGCTGCTGCGACCGTGAATCCGAACTGATCGGAAAGCTGGGTTCCAGTCCATTTGTACAATTGCGAGCCATCGGCGCCGGAATAAACATAAACCGAACCAGTGCTCGGAAGGCCAGGTGAGTCCGCACCGACAGCTCCTACGATGACATCTTCGAATCCATCTTGATTGACGTCGCCGGCGCCTGCAACGGAGGAACCGAACCAATCACTAGTGCTCTGTCCATGCCATTGGTAGAGCAGAAGTCCAGTTGCACCGGAGTAAACATTGGCCGATCCGGCTTGGGAGCGACCACTCGGCGAGGTGGTCCAACGTGCGCCGATGATGACATCTTCCACGCCGTCGTTGTTGACATCGCCGGCATAGGCCACTGCGATGCCAAAATTGTCGCCAGCATTGACACCATCCCATTGATAGAGCAAGGTTCCGTCGGCGCCGGAGACGGCATAGGCAGCTCCAACATCTTGGGAGTTGCCAAAGTCTGTGCTGTAGGCGCCAATGAGAATGTCATCGAAGCCATCGCCATTGAGGTCTCCTCGGTTGGAGATTGAGTCGCCAAAGCCGTCCAGTAATTTTGGACTGTCTATTGCGCGCAAGATTTGAGATTGACCGCCTACAGTTTGCGCTGCGAGGGGGGCGGCCAATAGGAGTAGAGTTGTGATTTGTGTTAGAGACATGAAATAAGCCTGACGGAGGTGAATCCCGGCGTTTCAACCATAGCACAAACTTATCGAGCCTCGGTTGGCCGGCTGCCTAGTAGATCACCCGCGGCCACTCCGGGAAGACGCGGCGAGTGAGCTGCGCAATCAGCTGTGGCTCCAATTCCGTATCGGACAATCCAGCGGTCCGTTCCAGGAGGCCTTTATGACCGCCTTGTGCATAGGCCGAAGCGCGGAATAAGGCATCTCGGGTGCCTTGGTCGTCGCCTTTTACGGCCGCGATATARGCTTCYGCCAAGTGGTTCGCGGTCCACCATGGTCGCGCATTCGGAATACCCAACTGAATCCGACGCACCGCTTCCTGCTCGAAGGCTTTGCGGTATCCATCRATCCAYAGGATGCGYGCYTGCTTCACRCTGGGGTGGAAAGGAGCAAACTCYTCGCCGCGMGCAATCAACCGCAGCATGAGAGTYTCGTTGCCATCGGGYGCRAACATTTCCACYTTRATGTAGGCSGTGAGTGCGGCAAGATCGGTTGGGTTATGCACTAAAGCACGGTCAAAGCAATCGCGCGCGGCATCGAAATYTTGGCTGGCRAAATAGTAGGAGCCAAGCAAAACTAAGCTGCGGTTRTCCCATGGGCGCGCCTCGATGGCATCGTTCAGGTGYTCGGCGAGGTTTTCCTGGTCCATGACCGCAGCAGCCACATGATGCTCCCCGCGTAACTGCGCCCACGCTGGGGCCACCGCGAGGATTCCCAAGCTCATCGGCAAAAAAGAAATCCCGCGCAGGTTTAGGTTYGGAYTCCAGGTGCGTAAATYACTGCCGAGAAGCAGAGCTGCAATGCCGAGAGCTGCCGGATTATCGCTGAAGGGGGAGCGCAGCATGGCGAGCACACCAAATGTCATCCACACCGCCTCGGTGCCGCCGGTTTCCCGCCGTCCACGCGCCAAACGCAAAAGCGCAAAGACCAGCAGCAATCCTCCAGCCCAGCCGAGCTCTAAACCGGTCAGTAAAACTTCCTGGTGCGGGGTTTTTGGAATCCGATGCGAGGTGTCGGCCCAGTTGCCAGAAGTTAAGCGCGCCTCTTCCTCGGAACGCCACTCCGGGTAGTCGGATTCAAAGCGCCCGATGCCCATGCCGAGTGGATGGGTGAGAATGTGTCCGGCCGATGCGAGATAGATCTCCTGACGTACCGAAACTCCGCGTGGTGCGGAGTCGGGCGGCAGAATGCTGGCGCCACCAAGCAAGCTGCGGGTCAGTTCGCCACAGATCACTAATACCAAAGCGGTGATGATGGGGAGGCGTGCGGCGCGTTGACGCAGGATCATCCAGGCGCCGGCGGCGAGGAGGGCGAGGCGTCCGGCGTTGGAACCTAGATAGCCGACTTGCAAGGCGATCGGGGCCATCGCCATCCAAAACAGGCGGCGCTGGCTCGCATCTTTTGGCAGGAAGACCAAACCTAGGAAGAGTAGAGGTAGCTGGACCTCAATCGCGTGGCTAGGTCCGGCGAAAGGGTAGGCCGGACGAATGGAAAGTAAGGAGTCGTAGCCGGGTGGATCCCATCCGAAGGCTTGGACTAGCCCTAGGAGTGCTGCAATTCCGCCTCCAAACAGCAGAGGTAACGCCAAGCTGCGTGCGGATAAGTTTTTCCAGGTCGCGGCGGCCGCTGCCAATACCCAGGCCGCAAGAATCGGTGCGCGGTCGGCTAAACCACCCAGGCTTGGCGCCCATCCAGTGCTTTCACTGGCGAGACGCAACAGCGGAATGAAACCGAAAGCTAGGGCGCCGAGGACTAAAAAACTACCCGGTAGAATCGTCAGGCGCTTCTGCTTCCACAGGGTGAGGGCGGTAAAGACCAACACCAGCATCGAGAAGGAGGCGCCATCGGCTCGCGACTCATCGAGGCGATAGGCCGACCAGGTGAGCATCGGGAGCAGCACCGTCATGGCGGCTGCCCAAGGAACCAAAGGGTGGGTGCGGTTCAGGCCTCTGCTCCCTCGGCGCGCGGCTCAAGCAGAGCGTCGAGGAAAGATTCAGGCTCGAAGATTTCCATGTCTTCAGGGCCTTCACCTAGACCTACAAACAAAACTGGAAGACCCAGCTGATGACCAATCGATAAAGTTGCACCACCTTTTGCGGTGCCATCGAGCTTAGTCAAGAACACTCCGGACAGCGGCACCGTTTCACCGAAGTGACGGGCTTGTTGGATGGCGTTTTGGCCGGTGGTGGCATCGAGGACTAACACGGTGTGATGAGGAGCTCCGTCGATTTGACGTCCGATGACCCGAGAAACTTTCTCCAGTTCCTTCATCAAGTTTTTCTGCGTGTGCAGGCGGCCTGCGGTGTCGACTAGGAGTACATCGACCTTGCGAGATTTTGCAGCTTGGGCGGCATCGTGGGCGACGGCTGCGGGGTCGGAACCCGGTGCACCTTTGATGAGTTCTACTCCAGTGCGTTCACACCAGATGGCAATCTGTTCAACTGCGGCAGCGCGGAAAGTGTCACAGGCAGCGACCAATACGCTTTGATTGCGGTTGCGTAGCCAGGTGATGAGCTTGGCAATCGAAGTGGTCTTGCCGGAACCATTCACGCCTACCACCAAAATGACAGTAGGGCCGGATTCCGCAGTCAGTGGCAGTGGGTCGCCATCGGGGCCTTGCGCAACCTCTAAAAGTTTCGCGCGCAACCAAACCGGCATTTCGCCAGGCTTGCCCAGATTACCCTTCTTCAGTTCGCCTTCCACTTCTTCCAATAACTCGGTGGCCAAGGGGCCGACGTCCGCCGAGTAAAGCACCTCTTCGAGCGCATCTAAAGTTTCTGCCGCGCTGTTGTCGCCGGAGAGGCGGCGCATGGCATTGGAAATGCGATTGCGAGTGCGGGACAGTCCCTTTTTAAGCCGAGCGAAAACCATGGGGCGAAGAGTGGGCGTTTAGGAGCGGCCGTCGGTCGGAGCGGTGCGTTTTTTTGGACGCGGCACCGGGACCGAGGAGAAAGGGATGGGGTCTGCTACGGTCATCGGACCACGCTGCGAGTTGGATTGGCTGCCCGCATCTGCGCTGGCCTTCGCCTGCGGCGGCGCCGGATGGCTGTCGGGAGTCTCGCGGGCTTCATCAATCATCACCCGCGCACGATCCAAAATGCCGTTTACGAATGAGCCCGATTGCGCGGTCGAAAAACGCTTTGCAATGTCGATGGCTTCGTTGATGATCACTTTATACGGAGTGTCGGTCTGGAAAATCAACTCGTAAACCGCCAGCCGCAAAACATTGCGGTCGAGGTGCGCCATGCGGTCCATACGCCAGTTTTTGGCAATCGCTTCAATCCACTGATCCAACTCGACACGGTTTTCCACCACGCCGCGTGCTAAGGTGAGGGTGAACTCCGCCAACTCACCACGACCTTTCTTATCGCGTGAACCTTTGGTGTGGTGTTCTACAAACGGGACCAACTCCTCCATAGCTTCACTGCCGCGCAGCTCCAGCATGAATAGGAATTGAAGGGCAAGTTCGCGCGCACGCGTACGACGTCTAACAGGAGCCATGATTTAAATCCGAGATAGGAGGGATGACATCTCGAGGGCGGCTTCGGCACATTCCGAACCCTTATTGGAGCGTGGGGTTTGCTTTTCGGTGCGACCGGCCTCGGCCTGATCACTACCTTTCAACACATCGCGGTCGGCGCGGAACTGAGCTTGCGCGAGGTCATCGCAAGTCAGTAATCCCATGATGACGGGAACGCCATGGCCGAGGTTGACATCCATCAAGCCGCGGCTGGTTTCTGTGCAAACGTAATCGAAGTGGGGGGTGCCACCACGAATCACGCATCCAAGCGCAATCACCGCCGCATAATTGCCGGTGCGGGCGAGGCGGTCACAAGTCAGGGGTAACTCAAAGGCACCCGGGACTCGTGCGACATCGATGTTGTCGAGGTCTACGCCGTAATGGGCGAGGGTGTGCAGGCATCCATCGAGTAAAGACTCGGTGATGTCTGTGTTGAAGCGGGCTACTACGATCGCAAATCGACCGTCAGAATCCGCTGGATTGCCTTCAAGGAACGTCGCCATGACTGGGTTGCCCGGTATTGTAGGGCATTAGGGAGCTTAGGTCTGTGGAGGAATGAAGATTCCCAAGCCCGATGCGACATTTAGTTCACTTTCGCCCACGGCAGCGGCTTGCCGAGGAAGGCGTTGGCGAACAGAGCTCCAAGGTCACGCAGCAGSGAGAAGGAGAGTGGCACYACSGTYARGGTGAAGAAGGTCGACACCGTAATGCCGCCGACAATGCCGATGGCTAGTCCCTGGAAGTTCATGCCGTTGCCTGACGGYTCYGAWAGTGCAATCGGYAGYAGTCCACAMACCGTRGTCARYGCGGTCATGAACACCGGACGCATGCGATCCTTCACCGCGGCGAGAATGGCATCGCGAGTGGCGAGGCCGGAGCGCTCGAACTGGAGGATGGCATCAATCARCACAATGCCGTTGTTGACCACCACTCCTGCCARCACAATCATGCCGATGACTTCCATGGTGCCGAATGGTTGGTCCATGATGTARAACGCCCAGTTGGCYCCCAGAATCGCAAAGGCAATCGTGGTCAATGCGGAARGCGGCAGCACCACSGAGTTGAACARCAGTCCCATGAGGAGGAAGACTAGGCCGATGGCGAGCATCATCGCTTTCATCATGTCATYCATCTCGTYYTGCGTTTGCGACCAACCWCCATCTTGRGTCCAGCGGTAACCTTCCGGCATTTCGATGTCATCCATYAACGTMGCTGCCGCAGCATACGCWGCCTTRATGTCCTCGTCCTTYGCCTTCAAACCAATMGAATCGGAGAGCTTGCCATTGCGGCGGAAGATTCCACTTTTTGAGCGGGAGTTGGTGAAGGTCGCAAAGGTGGARAGRGGCACCAAGTTGGTGTCGGTAGAGAYKATCATCTCTTCCAAGCTCGCGCGGTTKGGATTCTCCGGCTCRTCRTATTCGATAATGAGTGGAAGGTCTTGGTTCGGCGTTTCAAAACGCGACACCATRAAYCCACGCATGGTCCACTCAATGTTACTGATCACYGAGCGACTRTTRATGCCGAGMCGACTCATGCGCTCACGATCAAGACTCACCARGATTTCGCGATCCTTGTTGCGGTCYTTGCTGACYTCGGTGAAGTCAGGACTCAATAAAGCAGCCTCGCGGATTTGRTCTAARATCGCGGCAACGCCAAGRCTCTCCGGCCCYTCGATGCGAATCCGCGTCCACTCYTGRTCCTTGGAATCACCCTGACTAAACTCTTTTTCGAAATGGAAYTTAACCCGTGAGCGTTGCGGYARYTCATCSTGCAAGWRGGYCATGAGTGCTTCSKTTKCMCGCACTTTGAGTGGCTTRTCTGGCCAAATCATGATTTGGCCATCGCGGTCATTAAACCAAAGCCCGGCTGTAACATCGGGGAAGGCTTGTTTGAAATCTTCACCGAGGATTACGGCCTCCATAAATTTCACTTCTTCATCGCCATCGAGTAGGCGGGTGCCATCGGTGAAGCTAAACCCAATAWTGATYTGTCCGTCTCCATCTCCGCCACTTCCAGAGGAYCCCAAACCAGCTTTCGCTATGCCKCCAGACATCAGSATGAGCATGCATAGGGCGGYTGCGCGGAAGCGATAACGCAGCGCCAAAYTTAACGAAGCCAATAACGGYTTRSTCATCCAGGATGGCATWTGGCCTGCCGCYTTCGATTCTTTCTCGCCGCGTTTACCGCTGTGCTGTAAATAGCGCGCCGCRACTGGGACCATGACGATGGAAAGTACCAATGCKGAGAGCAAAGCCACRATYAGCGGCATGCCAATCGCTCCGGCAACCACTCGCTGTGCGCGATCTTCGGTAAGGAACATCAGCGGCARAAAAACCACCACCGTAGTCAGAGTCGCCGTGACGATGGCCAGCATGACTTCGGACGGGCCTTGGCTGATGGACTCCAAGGTGGTCGCGCCACGTTCGCGTCGCTTGAAGATGCTCTCCACAATCACCACCGAGTTGTCGACCAACATGCCAATCGAAATGGTAATGCCCATCATCGACATGAGGTTCAAACTYTTGCCRCTGAAGTAGAGATAGCTYARRGCRATCAAYACCGCGAACGGAATCGAAAGGGTAATGAGMAGGGTGTACGACAGGCGGCGCAGGAATAGGAAAAGCACAATGCATGCAATSAGGCCGCCGAGCAWGGAGTCATCGACCAGRCCCATAATGCTTTGCCCAATCATTTCGCCTTGGTCAAAGTAAATCAGATACTCAAAGCGCCCGAGCACCGGGTCGTTAGGCAAGATCTCTTCAAAYTCCYTCACCAAGGCTTCGCATAAGTCAAAGGTGTTGGCRGAACTCTCTTTKGTGATTTGCAGAGTGGTGCTGTATTCGCCATCGAACTTAAACAGGAATTCTGGRGCGCTRCGAGCTTTGATKACGCGGCCGATGTCTTTAATCACCAAGCCATCGCGYACCGGGAAATTTTCGATTTCCTCAATCGAGGTAAAGCGAGAATCCACCCGAATGATGGCACGCGAACYGCCGTCCTCAAGGTCGCCAATCGGAGAGGAAACATTGTCACCCTGCAGCCGTTGGACCAGTGATCCAATGTCAATRCGGTTGGCGAAGACCTTTTGCTCATCCARCAAAATGCGGATGGAAAGAGGGGTGAGGCCCCAGGAGTTTGCGCTGGCCACGCCGTCGATGGCTTCAATGCGCGGTACTAATACGTTGGAGATGAGGTCTTGCGCGACATCGTCGGATAGCCCGTTGTACTGAATGCCGGCCATCATCACCGGAATCTGATCCATGCCGCGTTTACTAATCGTGATGCGGTCGACTTCCGGCGGCAAAGCGGGGCGAGCACGTTCCACTCGTGCCGCCACTTCGCTGTACATCTGATCCATATCGATGTTGCCTGGGAATGCGAGTTGGAAACCAACATTTCCATTCGATGCCCACSAAATGATTTCATCCAAGTTGGAAATCGAGCGTAACTCYTTTTCCAGAGGCTTAAGMACYTTCTGCTCTAGCTCAATCGGRTTCGCRCCTTCCCAMGWYGCRTTGATKGAAAGYTGCGAKGMAGTGAGCCCCGMMGGCACCAACTCCAAWGGRATMCGCTTGGCYGCAATGAAACTCATGCCCAGWAGRGCAACCGAGATCATCAGYACGCCAATCGGATGCTGGACTAGTTCGCGRAAAAAGCGMACTARTGCGGKGTCGCGRGAATCAGACAGYTGSGTYCTCCTKKGRYTTGCGGTTGCCGCGYTCSAGTSCAGCWAGAAGRCGGTAWCCRGTTGGAATCACCARCAAGGTGAGWRSGGTTGAACTRATKARWCCGGCRATSACSACYARRGCCATCGGWGTGCGKAGYTCYGCGCCYTGCTGMCCGCCGAGGAATGAAATCCAACCSGTCATMGGCAACATRCCAAGMACGGTGGTGGTKGTGGTCATCAARATWGGKCGTAAGCGYGCYTGGCCACCCTCAATGATGGCTTCCTGYAGYTCCATGCCCTTTTGRCGGTTRCGGTTGATGCGRTCGACYAACACAATCGCATTGTTSACCACAATGCCRGCRAGRATGACGSCKCCRAGYARRGCMACMACAGAGATGGGGGTGTCGGTCCAGCGCATGACGGTGATGGCACCAACCCCAGCAAGTGGAACCGAGAACAGAATCAGGAAGGGCTGTAGCAAGGATTCGAACTGCGCCGCCATGACTGCGTAAACCAAGAAGATGGCAAGTCCTAATGCGAACATTAAGGAGTTGAGTGCCTCTGCCATTTCGTCGGTTTGCCCACCGAGGTTAAGCGTGATTTCAGGTGGAATGTCGAGGGTTTTCAAACGAGCAGCCACCGCAGTGCTGGTCTCGCCCAAGTCGAATCCTGCAAGCGATGCAGAGAGCACTGCTGCACGCCGTCCGCGTATGTGGCGGATATCGCTAGGTCCATCTTGGAGCACAAAATCGGCAACGGCACTGAGCGGAAGTGGACGTTCGGAATCCGGGTTGACCGGCAAATCCATCAACTGTTCGATGCGCTTCATGCCTTCCATGTCTGCGCGTACTCGAATGTCAATGCGTTCATCGCGTCCGGGGAAAGTCGATGCGGTTTCACCCTCTACCGCCAAACGCAAACGGTTGGAAACCTGCGCTGCAGTCAAACCATGACGCGCTAACATCTCGCGGTTGGGTGTGATGCGGACTYCTGGATTCCCGCGACGCAAGGAAGAGCGGATGTCGACCAATCCAGGAATCCCCTGCAGGGCAAGCTGGGTCTGCTTTGCTACTTGTGCAAGGGTTTTGAGGTCATCGCCAATGATTTCAATCTCAAGCGGCGCGTTCATCGCTAGCAAGGTCGGCCGACGCAAGGAAAAGCGAGCCAGTGCTGGTTCGCGCTCCATGAGTTTGCGGATTTGCTCTTCCGCGCGCCGTTCCAGGTCGTGTGGGTCCGGGTGGTCTGGGTCTAAGCGGATGGAAATGCGTGCAGTGTGCGGCCCGGTTTCCTCAGTGGAAACGGTTTCGCGGTCGGCGCCGGAAGTGACGGCGGTTTCCATGACACCCTCTAAGCCACGAATTTTCTCCTCCATCTTGCGTGCGAGGGAATCGGTTTCCAAAAGCGGAGTGCCCGCAGGGAAGAACAATTCGGCAGTGAACTCGCCTTGCATGACTTCGGGCAGTAACTCGCGGCCCATGTCCTCTGCACTTTTGAAGGTCAGTGCGGCGGCACCCATGGCAAGCAGCAACACGGCTGCTGGTGCGCGCAAGGCACCACGCAGAATGACTGGATAAGCCCGCTCTGCCAGGTTGAAAATCAAGTTGAGCAGTCCGGCAGGAACCCACAACACGATTTTGATGACCCCAAGGACCGCGCCCAGGAAGACTTTGACTACGAAGAACAGTACGCCTAGGAAGTCAAAGAGTAAGCGCGACACCACCACAATGATCGGATTGGCAAAGGACCAAATCGCGGGGATTGCACATGCAAAGGCYACAAAYTTGACCAACGCYATTTTTTGTTGCACTTCTTGCGGGACKGGATTCCAATCTCCTTTKGGCTTGGTKCCTGGCTTGATCCACTCATCGTCCATGCCRGGGAGGACYGCGCCAAAGAGGAAGAATGCAGCGAATGWGCCTMCGACYCCCARWAAAAGCATGAGCTTGTTACGGCTTAAMCCAGTGCGTTTGAACAGGTTGCCAGAGCGAATATGGGGCAGGAGTTGMGCGCTGAGACGTTGAACAAATTTGCTCACGCCACCTTCCGGTTTATCTTGATCGGTCAGCTGCACYCGCGCAGCRAGTCCCGGAATGAAGAACAGCGCAACCGCCAAGGAAATCAGCARGGAGGCCACTACGGTGAGCGCTTGATCRCCAAAMGTTTGGCCTGCRATACCCTCAACGAAAATGATGGGGGCGAACACTGCAATGGTGGTCAAGGTCGATGCCGTGACYGCGCTACCAACTTCACTSACTCCGCGGATGGCCGCATCGCGTGGGGAGTCGCCTTCTTCGCGRCACCGAGTAATCGATTCGAGCACCACGATKGCATTGTCCACCAACATGCCAATGCCAAGCGCGAGACCGCCCAGCGACATGATGTTCATGGAKACGCCAGCGCTGTACATCGCGCCGAAGGTGGCGACGATGGAGATCGGRACCGCRAGYCCGATGATGAAGGTGGTGGCGAAACGTCGCAGGAAGAAATAGCACACCAGAACTGCAAAAGCGCCGCCAAACATGGCCGCGTTGTTGACTTCCGAGATGGCATCGGCGACGAAGGTGGATTGGTCGGACAGAAGCGTGAGCTTGATCCCAGAAGGGAGTTTCGCTTCCACATGCTCTGGCTTCTTCGGYGGACGGCCGTCCTYRCTCGCTTTCGGTGGGCCGCGATTCGGATTGATTGGTTTGCCAAATAACTTTTCGCGCACCTCCTTGGCTACCGAAACAATGTTGGCGCCAGCTTCCCGATACACCGCGATTTCAACCGCCTCTTCACCGCCGACGCGTTGCACCACATCGCGGTCTTTGTTCGCGCGTTTCACCGTGGCCAGGTCACGCAACTTCACGATGGTCTGGTYGACGSYGATKATGGGWARGTCCCGGATCTCCTCCAGACTGCGGAATTGATTCAGTGTGCGCACWACRTACTCGACCGAGCCTTCCTCTAGCTTTCCACCCGGAACGTTGAGGTTTTCATCGATCAGWCGTTGCCGAATGGTCTCGCCTGAAATGCCRAAACGCGCGAGCTTCTGTGGRTCAAACAAAACGTGGACTTCATCTTCRAGYCCWCCTTTGACTCTGACCGCAGCAACTCCCGGTAATCCTTCTAGCTGGCGTTCCACCTCCGACTCCGCGATRTCGCGCAGTCGTACYAAATCGGTGCCRCCAGAAAGTGCAATGCGCAACACCGGGTCCAAACTCGGGTCATAACGCAGAATCAATGGCTTCTCKACKCCRTTCGGCAAGAACACYCGATCCAAMCGTTCGCGCACATCTTGGACTAAGAAGGGGAGRTTSGASCCCCATTCGAATTCCATCAAGATTTCTGAAACTTCGGCGCGCGAGCTGGAGCTAATGCGCACCAAATGGCCGACCGTCGACAACACATCTTCTAGGCGTTCGGTAACGCGCTCCTCAACATCTTCCGGTGCWGCACCTGAGTAATTGGTGCGCACGGTTAACGATGGGTAATTCACTGGCGGCAATAAATCCACCGGTAACTTGCTTARGGAGATGATGCCAAAGACCACCGCCGCAGCGACAATCATGCCCATGCCCACTGGCCGGCGGACACCGAGGGCAAACAAGCCTCCCATGCCGCGACGTTCAGAATCCAATTGGCTCATTCGTCTGCCAGCTCCACAGGATCGCCTTCACCAATCCGGTCGGATCCGACGACAACCACGACATCGTCCATGGTTAAGTCGGTACCTTCAGCAGCTTCGACCATGTCTTCGTTTTCAAAACCTTCGATGATGTCAATGCGCACGGCATGGCCATCGCGCACCGCATAGCAATACACCTGATTGCCTTCGTGCACCAAGGCCTTTTTCGGAATCAGCAACACGTTTTCGTGGGTGTCTAAAATCAAAACGAGTTTGGCGAGAACCCCAATCGGAATGAGTCGGTCGCCAGGCTCTAAGGCCGCGGTCACTTTGACGGTGCCGGTAGCAAGGTCTACGGTTGGGGCAATGCGCTCAATGTAGCCTTCCACCGCATAACCCGGAAAGGCATCGGAGGTGGCGGTGAGGCGTTGGCCAACCTTCAAGACCATCAACTCGCGCTGGGGGCGGTAGAGCACGACCTTCGGATTGGTCTGGTCGGTGATTTCAAAGGCACGAGCACCGACCGTTGCCATGTCACCGACAGAAATATCGCGCACGCTAATGGTGCCGCTAATCGGAGAAATCAAATCGCATTGCGCAAGGTCGAGCATGGCTTTGTCGCGTGCAACGATTGCGGTTTGATGGGCGGTCTTGCTTGCATCTCGGGTTTGCCGACTGGTTTCAAAGACTCGGTCAGACAAGACTCCAGTTGGGCCACCGGATTCCATGAGTTTCTGATCCCGTTCAAACTCACGTTGCGCCTGATCCATGGCTTGCTGGGTTTCCATGAGGCGGACATCGGCCTCGGCCACCGCGAGTTTTGCATTGGCGTCGCGCAGGCGCGCGAGCACCTGACCCGCGGAGACTAAATCGCCTTCCTCCACCAAGACCTCGATCACTGGTTCAGCGCGTTCGGGCATTAAATCCACGACATCCATGGACATGACGTTGGCTGTGGATTCTAAGACTTTGGACACCGTGCCGAGAGTTAGGTTCGAAGCACGCACGAGCACGGCTTCCTTCTCTGGAGTGAATTCTTCCACCTCCTCGGCGGAACTTTCAGCGGTGGCATCGTCCTGGTCCGCGACGCGTGAACAGCTCAGCGAGAAAAGCAGGGAAAGCAGGAGCAGGGTGGTCTTATCGGAGGTCATGGCGGAATGGGAACGCGGGGGGCCCTATTATGAACGCTTTGTTGGTCGGACCGACGTCATCATGGGCACTCAATCGCATGCATCGCAATCAAGCAAGGGGGGGAACTTGCTTCCTTACGCAGAAGCCGTACAAGTGTTGGAGGCTCGTTTACAGACAATTTGCGGCACCCAAAAGCTTCCCCTAGGTGAAGCGGTCGGCGCTATTTTAGCCGAGCAGATTTGCCTGGACCGCATGGAACCGCCGGTGCGCCGGTCAGCCATGRACSGNNNCSCGCTKWYGASYRRCRRYGSCRSMYMRCCACGCGAAATCGTCGGCACCTATTTTGCTGGAACTGCGGGCCAAACTCCGCTTGTGTCCGGTCAAGCAGTTGCAGTCATGACCGGCGGCACCGTCCCCGATGGCGCCGATGCGGTCATTCCGGTCGAACGCACCAGCCGCTCGGACAATGTTTTGCATATCGAAACCATCCCAATCCCCGGTCAACATGTACGCAATGCCGGTGAAATGGGCGCTGCAGGTCGGGTCATCTTCGAGCCCGGACATCGACTCCGCGTCTCCGATATCGGCGCCCTCGCCGGTTGCGGTCGCGATGTCCTCCAGGTCCGCCAAAAACCGAAAGTCGTCATCCTCTCCACCGGCGATGAAGTGGTGCCCTATGCCACCTCCCCAGAACTGCACCAAGTCCGCGATTCCAACCGCATCCTGTCGAAAGTGCAGCTCGAATCCTTCGGCGCCGATGTCATCGACCACCAACACCTTCTCGATGATAAAGAGGCTCTACTCAAAGGTGTCGGCCAGGCGCTGGAACAAGCCGATCTTGTGGTCACCATTGGTGGGGTCAGCATGGGGGAGAAGGACTATCTGCCGCAAGTCTTCGCCGAACTTGGCGTGGAAAAAATCTTTCATAAGGTGGACCTCCAACCTGGGAAACCGGTTTGGATTGGCGAAAAGGACCGACGCTTCGTGCTGGGTCTGCCAGGCAACCCCATCTCTTCCTACGTCGTCCTCGAACTTTTCGGCCGCCTCATCCTCGAGCGCCTCGCCGGAGGTCTTGCAAACTTCCCCCGTATCCTGCGCAACGCCCGTCTGCAGGGTGATTTGCGTAGCCGTCGACGCCCTCGTTTTTTACCGGGTAGGTTCACCACCGAMYCYAYCSCMACSGTSACKCCGATCCAWGAATCGGGMTCCGGWGATTGGACCAGYYTGGCCGGSGCCGARATYYTGYTRTTYCTWGARCCAAACCAGACCTTRAGTTCWGSGGCYAYCATYCARTACYTKCCYTTGGAGTGTCACTAGTGCCTGCGATTTGGYTGACMGTTTTTGCTGCCATYKSSCGYGCSCTTTCYTTGCCRGGATGGTTCGGCGAYTGGATGTGGCCSCTGGTCATTGTGTCGGTGGTTTTGCGCATTTTGGCCTGGGAAAAGCAACCACGGCTGTGGGTGGATTATGTCGGCGGCTTGGTCTTTTGGGTGCTTTGCTTGTCCTTCTTATTGCATGTGCATGTGTTGGCTCCCATCGGAGGTGCCCTCCTCCTGGGAACTTGCTGGTGGGTCGAAGGCATTCTTTTTCGCCTCATCCGCGCGCGCCTTTCGACCTCTTTCGCAGCCTTACTYGCCATTCCGGCGGCCGAATACYTGCGCATGAAATGGTTCTATTTCGGCATTGGCGGGGTTCCGTGGGCATCCATGGGYTTAGCKTTGGAATCGTCACCGCTTTATCCCTATGCAAGGGTTTACGGTGAATCGGGATTAGTCATCCTGGCAACCGCAATGGGCGTTGCGCTTTGGGCCTTCTGGAAGCAGCGTAATCTTCGCCCCACCATCATCCTTGCACTGCTTTTTATAGGTGGCGTTCCTTGGTTGACGGCACCCGTCCAGCCGACCGAGACTTTGCGCTGCCTTACCGTGCAGCCCAATGTTTCGGTGGAGGAGAAGAATGGATCTTGGCTGACTGCTCAAGAGTTTTACGACATACAGGAAGAGGTGACGCGAGAAGCCTTTGCATCCGGCGAACAACCCGACTTGGTSATCTGGGCGGAAACCATGTGGCCCTATCCYGGWACCGAGGAAGGWGCCMRGGGATGGCTGCGTCGYCCRTGGCCGAATMRGCCRGATGARATWAGGAAGATGTCGGAGGTGGCTTTSCGSCARAAAATCATGGTGCAGSATTTRYTGTCGCRYGCRGCCAACCARCCCTACTTCYTGACCGGCKCYCATTTYTACTATCCGATCGCGGACGAGGAAGTCGAAACCAAGTACTCCCCTAGGGGCACGGAATTCGTGTTGTTCAACCATAAGGGTGAGTTGCAGCGCCATTTCTCCAAGCAAGAGCTAGTTCCATTTGGGGAATCCATCCCMTTTGGAGGGCGCTTGCCTGGTKCCGAAGCCTTCCGCGCATGGGTGCACCAGACTTTTGGCCTGCGTCCGGACTTTCACATCACCGACGATGCTGGCCCRCTGGACAAAATTGAYGCACTTCCAGCCATCGGTGGCACGGTTTGTTGGGAAAATGTTTTCGAATTCCCATTTCGACGCCAAGCCGATGCCGGCGCCCAAGCCTTTGTGATTCTCTCCAACGAGGATTGGTTTGGCCGCAAAGGATTGGTGATGACGCAAATGGTCTCCGCTACGCGTCTGCGCGCTGCCGAATCCGGCCTAGCCCTGCTTCGRTCGACCAATACAGGAATCACTTGCCTTGTAAAGTCTGACGGGGAAGTGGTTTACGGATTAGAACCTAATGTTGCGGGGTGGTGGGGCGTCGATCTCCCGATTGCTGCGCCGGATACGAAAGCCACCCCGTATCGCCTCGGCGGATGGCGAATGGCTCCGATTTGGGCTGCCATCGCCAGTTTTTTCGCGTTGGTCCAGCTACTGAAAAACTGCCGCAAACGGTGGTTCCAGGCGAAGAACATCAAAGTGCTTGACCCTTCTTGAGGAGTGGGATAGATTTTTCGCTTCTCAGGCGTAAACCCAATGCCCACGCACGCCTAGACTGAACCCCGCGCGACCCTGCGCTTCACCTCTCCATAACAAGCCCGCACCATCTGGGATGAGTACCATCGGAAAGTTTTTTGTCGTTTTGARTCTCGCACTAGCTGCACTATTCGTGGGAGCAGCCGCTTCCCTGATTGGGCACAGCGATGATTACCGAATCAAGTTAGAGGCCTCTCAAGGAGAGGTAGCTTCTCTTACAGAAGCTAACACTGCTTCAGAAGCAGACCTCAATGCTCAATTGCGCACTGCAAACTCAGTAAGCGCAACGCTTCGGAACGATAACAGTACCCTTACTGCTGACAAGACGGCTCTTACTGAGAGCCTTRASYCWGWKYKTCMGCAANRWCKSSRRKMTGMRYSWGRKCWTGCAGGTGATTGAYGGCAAGCTTGGTGACCTAGAAGGCACCAACGGTCAGCAGTCCACGCAGCTCGAAGGCTTGCACCGYCAGTTCGAAGCCGTCCGCCAAGAGCGYGACGATGCYCTCGACTCACGCGATGCAGCACTCGCAACCGCTAACACTGCAGARGATTCCGCCAACATGGCGAATGGTGCTGCTARCGATCTTCGCATCAAGCTAGATCGTGAAATMGAGCGKTCCTCCGCTGCGGAAGCCAAGCTTGCAACCGTGGTTAGCCTGTACAAGGTCGACCTCGAGAGCATCGGYGCTCAGCCGCAAATGGATGGCTCGGTGCTTAGCGTKGAGACBGTAGACAACACYACTTAYGTGGTYGTGAACCTCGGCAAGAACAACGATGTTCAGCCTGGCTACACCTACGAYGTCTACAACGGCTCBACCTACAAGGGTCGCATCTACGTYCACTCCGTAAACCAGACYAAGTCTGCAGCAACGGTTGTCCTYGACGGTAACGGCGCWATCACCGCCGGCGACCGCGTCACCACTCGCCTGTAAGGAGTCCCCAGATGGCAGCACGTCGACGTAACGCTAAGAAAGCCGCTCCTGCTNNGAAAGGTGGCGGTAAGAAAGCTCCTAAGGCAAAGAAGGCYAAAMARGYCAAAGAGCCTAAGGTCGTGAGCCCAGGCCCACCGATTGAGGTGGTCATGAGCATCGTCACCGCAGTTCTGCTCCTKGTAGCGGTCATCATCATTGACCACTCTGCGGGYACGCACTACGGAATGGGCGCCTTGTTCTCTGACAGCTWCGSYAAGTAGAGTCRAACAAGACYAGRSAAGGCCGSAAYCWGAAATGGTTSCGGCCTTCYTTCAATTGCGGAAAGCCTGCTTTAATCMCAYGGAAARGGTTCCTATACTGMGCAHGGAACTGCTCCYGGTTCCRARCCCCAAYACTTCCCAYACATGGATTGGCTTTTTCGTCGGTTCTCYCTTTCTGAGGACCTCGGCATTGACCTCGGCACCGCCAAYACTTTGGTTGCGTCGGCGGAACGCGGCATCATTCTGAATGAGCCGTCGGTGGTCGCGGTYTAYAARGGCACCAATGARGTGATCYTKAATGGCATGGGCGTAGGYATTGAGGCCTACCGCATGCTRGGTAAGACACCGACCAAYATYGACGCCGTTCGCCCYATGAAAGGCGGTGTCATCGCGGATTTCGAAGTGACTGAGAAGTTGCTGCGTTACTTTTTGCGCAAATCGCAGGAAGGCCGCACTTGGGTACGCCCGCGGGTGGTGATTTCGGTGCCTTCTGGAATCACTACGGTAGAACGTCGCGCAGTGATTAACTCYGCCGAACGYGCCGGAGCACGCAAGGTTTACCTAGTCGATGARCCGATGGCGGCTGGRCTTGGCGTCGARYTKCCWATYACCGAAGCGCAAGGCTCYATGGTGGTCGACATYGGTGGCGGTACYACRGAAGTTGCCATCCTTGCACTYGGTGGKCCRGTTTCGGTGAAGTCGGTCAARATGGCTGGCGACAACATGGACGATGCCATCGTCGATTTCATCCGCAAGAACCATAACTTGCAGATTGGRCCGCAAACCGCWGAGCAGTTGAARATYACCATTGGCTCGGCMTGGAAGCTCGACGAAGAAAAGACCTTGGAGATTGCTGGGCGCGATTCGCTCAACCTYATGCCGCGTAAAGCGGTGCTCAACTCAGAGGAAATCCGAGAAGCGCTCGATGTCCCTCTGCGTGGCATCATGCGTGCGGTCTTGGATTGTTTGGAAACGGCGCCGCCAGAAATCGGCTCGGACTTGTTGGAGGAGGGCATCGTCATTGTTGGTGGTGGAGCTCTGTTGCCAGGACTTGCTGAGTACATGACGAAAAATACGGGTTTGCCCTGTAAAGTGGGTAAGGACCCATTAACTGCGGTGGTTCGTGGAACCGCCAAGTTCCTCGACGACCTCGACCTTTACGCGTCCTTCCTCTCCGACGGAGAGGAYCTGGCCTAGTGTTCCTGCTGCCGGGAGCGGAGCGCTATCGGCGTGTACTGCTCACTGGGGCAGCAGTTGGGTTGTTAGCCGTACAGGCCGTGGTGCAGCTGCCGCAGGTTGAGCACGTTGTGAGTGTTATCTTGGCTCCGGTGCAGAAACCGGTTGCTGCTCTCGCAGGTGGGTTGGATGACCTTCTGACCGGCTCCACGGAGAACCAGATGGACGCGAATAATCAGGCGACCACGGTGCCCACTCATTCCGCTCTGGTCGCCATGGAGCGCCGCCTCGGACTTCCTGCAGTGATTCCGGGCATGGCTTGGTTGGAGGTGCCAGTGTGGTCTTTGGATYTAGAACGCGGTCGATTAGTGATTGCTGCCGGGACTGACTTTCATCTTGCCGAAGGTCAGGTGGTCGCTTTTGGGAATGCCTTCCTCGGTCGACTTGGAGAAGTTCGAGAACACGCTGCCGATGTCGAGTTATGGTCGGCCGCCGGATTGCGCACAGGCCTAACCGTCATATCAGAAACTGGCCTACCGATTCGTGCGGTTTGTTTTGGGCGCGGCGCGGGTGGTGCAGCGGTGGTGGAATGRTCGGAGGACGAAACCGGTTATCTAGTCGAGCAAACCTTGATGTGGCGTCCACGTCCTTTGGATCCACCAAACTTAGAACAAGCTGGCTTGTACATGGGGACTATGCAAGTGGAAGGCGACGCGAGTCGCGGTGAATCTCTTTGGGTGGTCGACCATTCGATTCCTGCTGGCGCCCAAGGGCGAGTCTTCATTGCTGCGGGTGCAGTTGGCAAAGAACTGATTGCGGAGCCTGCGCAACGGCGTCAAGTCGCATCGCGTTTGCTGCGTACCGATGCCCTGCTCGGCTCAGATTGGTATGCGCTTCGCTCGGACGCTGATTTCGCACCTACTGTGGTGACCGACCAATCCAAAGTTAGCGGTGAGTTATTGGTGTGGCGCAGCAGTTGGGGCTGGGCGCGACGTCTTGCTCCAGCGGCATGGAGCGAAGGTGCTGTAGCTCTTAACCCGGATGCCGGCGAGGTGCTTGGAGCGAGCGCATGGAAAGCTGCCAAGGACCCATTGCCGTTGTTCACTCGCGGTGGTCTCCATCTGCCGCGTGGTCTATGGCTCGGTTATCAAGATGAAGCAGCGCATTATCCGCAGGTGAATCTGGAAGTCTTGCGCTTAGATGCACAGGTCGGGGACTCGCGGTGAAAGGTCCGCGTTTACGCATTTTGATTCCGGTAGCCATTCTAGTGACCATATTGGCGCCCATTCTGCGTCAACTACCGGCCGGTGCTCAACTCCCCGATGTCTGGTTGGTGCTGCTGCTCCTGTCTATCCCGGTTCCAGCGCCCGACTCCTGGCGGCGTTCCGGACATCTGGTCATCCTTTTCGGCATTTTGCGCAGTAGTGTGACCGCCATTTCGCCATTCACCGCGTGGGCTGGTTTCGGCATGGCCTTGTTTGTGCGCGAAACACTTGCACGCCGCTTAAGTGAGTACAACCCGTTGTTGCGCTTAGTGACCGGGTTTTCCGCTGCAGTCCCACTCGCCTTGTTCGACCGTCTTGCCGCGCAGCAACTGGGCGCCGAGCTCAGCGTGACCGATGCCTGGATTCGTTGTTTGTGCACCGGCCTGCTCATGGCATTCTTTCACCGCCCGGCACGCGCAAACTTCTTGACCAAAGGAGCCGGACRATGAAAGGCACGCGTTTACGCAACTTGGCCTATTTGTTCTTGCTGATTGTGGCAGTGCTCATTGCGCGGCTCTTTCAATTGCAAATCAAGGACCATGACCACTGGTTGCGCGAAGCACGAAATTCGCGTTTGGATCGCGAGTCGATTCCTTTTCGKCGGGGTCGCATTTTAGATCGCAACGGAAAAATCTTGGCGATGGATAARCCATCCTACGATTTGTTTTTCCGYTACCGTGATTTTCGTCGCGGGCACATAGCCGGGCAGTTGCATGAAGCGCTTTCTCTSATGGGAGTGGAGTCCGGCGGYCTGGAAGTTTGTCTTTCSGAGGGCGAGCGYTTGGGAGATTTATGTTTTGCTTGGACACCCGARGATTTAGGCAACATCAACGYTCGGCAACGCGGCGACCTCATGTTTTATTTRCGCGGCATCGGTGATATGCCCTCTTCCAGGTGGCGGATTGCCGTTCAGGAATGGGCGGAAGGAGGWGARRGTTCCTTTGCCGATCAATTCCCARRCGCCATCGACGGGCTMAACCGCGGATTGGCAGAAGCTCGCCGTGAAATCGCTTTACTGGAAGAACTTCTCGGATTGAATTGGCAAGGCACCATCCTTCCCAAGTTGGAATCCCGACGCCAAGCCCTGGAAGGCATGGTACTGCGTCGTGCCTTGCTGGAATGTTCAAGCCGTGCTTTGGGAATTCCCACTTCTAGTCTGCACAATCGCCTTGCACTAGTCGGTGAAGAGCGGGATGGAATCTTGCAAACTCTTAGTGCACGTTGGTCGTGGCAAGCCGAAGCTCATGCACTGGGCGCTTTGTTGATTCCGGTGGAAGGTCCGGCAAAAGAGGCTTTCGATTTGATGACCACCATGGCTCAAAACCAACTGCTAGACAATTTCCTGTCAGAGCTCGAAAAAAACCATGCCGACGATGCCACCGGAGTGCGTCGCGCGCAGGTGTATCGCATTCACCAGTACCGGGTAATCGCCATCAAACGCGACTTAAATTTTGAGTTAGTGGACTTGCTCGCGCAGCAGGCGGAAAACTATCAAGGCTTGTATCTGCAAGAAGTTGCACGACGGATTTACCCCAATGAGATCTCGCCTTTGCTGGTTGGGAATGTGCGCAGCGTGGATCCCGATGAAACTTCAGAGTTCGAAGAAACACTCGACCAGTTTCATACTTTACGGCGCATCTTTATCCGCACTCCAGAAGAGGAGGCAGAGTTTCGTAAAGTGCGTGACCGACTCTGGAGCGATGCTTTGCGACCCGATGAGATGCGCGGCGCTACGGGAGTCGAATTGGTTTATGAAGACCAATTGCGAGGCAGTCGCGGTTATCTGCAGGTGCTCGAAGGAGGCGAAGACGATGGGCGCCCTTTAGAATTGCTTTTCTCCAAACCACGCGATGGCAGCGACATCACCCTTTCCCTTGATGTCGATCTCGCCCATGCTGCGCAGCGCTCTATTCATAAAGTTTATCGCGAAACGTTGAGAACTCTGGCAACGACCTTTCCAGAAGCTCCAGCTGAGTCTTTGCGGAAATTCAATCCCAACCTTCCGCGGGTCGGATTTGCATTGCTCGATTTACGCAATGGCGAAACTCCTTTGCTGATGAGTACTCCAGGGTTTACGCGCGAGGAGTTTCGAACCGATTATCAGAGAATCTCGTCGATTAAGGCTGGTAACCCTATGCGCAATCGGGCGCTTGGTGGAGGTTATATTGGCGCGGAAGTGCCTTATCCGGGCTCCACCTTTAAGCCCTTGGTTGCTGCTGCCGCATTGTCCTTGAATCCAGATTATTGGAATAAGGTTTTTCATTGCGAAGGTGCCATCACCCCAATCAGCGGCGGCACCGCATTGAAGTGTGACAGCAAATGGGGGCATAAAGATGTGGCTATGCGCGATGCTCTCAAGCGCTCCTGCAACGTTTACTTTTATCTACTAGCCAAAGAAATCGGCGCCGATGTCATCCACGCTTATGCCAAAGGACTCGGTTTCGATCGGCCAACTGGTCTAGAGCTAGTGCGTTTCGATGCCTCTCAAGAATCTGCGGAGAATCTTCGTTTAAGTGGCGACCCGCGTTTGGAGCGAAAGGCGAACTATCTGAGTGATAAGGAGGATTTGAAAAAACATACCATTCGCCTTATGCGTACTGCGATCGGCCAAGTGGGAGTGCAAGCAAGTCCCTTGCAGATGGCACGCATGTACGGTTGGTTAGCTACCGGMGAKCTTTTGCAACCGCGCTTGGTGCATGCTGGCGGTGGTGGTTCGCCCGCACGGGAACAACACTCCGTGCCTGCCTTGTCCGATGCCAATCGAGCGCTCATCCTCGATGCACTATTTGCAGTGGGTTATGAAGAGGGCGGCACGGCTGAGCGCACCGAATTTGATCCGGCGTGGCAAATTATTAGCAAGACTGGAACCGCTCAAGTTTCCGTGCGTGGAAACTTACAGCCCACTCATGCTTGGTTGACCGGTTTCTTTCCACGCGAAAACCCGCGCTATGCTTTTGCGATCTTATGCGAGAACACGAGCTTGCACGGCGGTCAAATCGCATCTTTCATTTTAAAGGATTTCCTTAGTAGTCCAGAAGCGCAGGTCTTATTCGAATGAAAGGACCATCTCTCCTGTACCGTTTTCGCGGATTCTTGCGCCGCACCTGTTGGCCAGTGATTCCCATGGTGGGCATCCTCCTGACCTTCAGCTTTTTTGTGCAGTGGAGTGTGAGCCCGGAACTTGCGTTACCTAGCGGACATATTTTGCGCATCGGCGCATTGGGTTTTTTTGCGATCGCAGCCTTAGTTTGGTCAGCCAAACGTTGGCGCTCTCAAGCCTATGTTTTCTATGCCGCAGTGCTCATGCCTTTAGTTTGGGTTTTAGTCGCTGGCCGCGCCACCAATGGGTCACGTCGCTGGATTGACTTGTTTGGCGGATTCAAATTGCAGCCAAGCGAATTTATGAAGGTTGCGATTATCCTGGTCCTTGCGCGTTGGTTTGCCGATCACCCGAAACCCTCACGACTGAGCGATATCTTCAAACCAGGACTCATGGTCGCCATCCCAGCCATGCTGATTTTGGTGGAGCCAGACTTAGGCACCGCCTTGGTCTTTGTACCGCTTTTCCTAGCGATGGCATGGTTAGCCGGTTTGCCGTGGCGCAGTTTTCGTTGGTTACTTTTACTGCCGGTTCTCCTTGCACCCATCGGCTGGCTTGCGATCCAGGATTATCAAAAGGAACGCATCTTGACCTGGTGGCATCAGAACGAATTGTCGCCGGAGGAAATCGCRTCKGAAGGATATCRCTTACATCATTCSAAGCTYGCSGTGGGYAGYGGTGGGCTGACTGGATTTGGMTTYGGMCARGGWCCRGAAAACCGGCTAGATCGCYTRCCCGAGCGGCATAATGATTTTGTTTTCCCGGTGATTGCAGAGGAGTATGGMTTCCTCGGMGCRGTCGGKTTYCTSCTRCTYTACGCYAGCCTCGGCATCACYCTTTTGGCCTACGCCGCCCGCTACCGCGACCCCTTTGCGCGTTACGTCTTGGCWGGCGTCGGCATTCACTTTTTGGTTCACCTTTCGYTGAACGTRGGCGTCACCCTCGGAGTTTGGCCRACMACCGGYCTCCCACTTCCAATGATTTCCTTCGGTGGCAGYTCSATGATGGCCAGCGGTTTGGCCCTGGGCTTRGCTTTGGTGGTCGGAGCCACTCGCGCTCCTTTGTTCTCTTCACGCGCCTTCGAGAGCTAGCYCAGATTGTCCGTTGGTGCGGCGACCTGCTAGAATCTCCCTCAATGCAGGCAATCCAAATGGCCCGACCGGAAGCGGGGGCAGCAGTACTCATCGAGGATCTCGACCCTCCCACACCTGGCCCTGGCGAGGTGCGCGTACGGGTATTGAATACTGCGATTTGCGGCACYGACCGCCATATTTATCATTGGGATCCTTCGGTYTCGTCCATGATTACTCCGCCGGTCACCATCGGCCACGAGTTTTGCGGCCACCTGGATTTACTTGGCGAAGGGGTCGATGGCTGGAATTTAGAGGATTATGTCTCGGCAGAAATGCACATCGTGTGTGGCCGCTGCCGTGCTTGCCAGGCCGGKAATCARCACATCTGTGAAAAGACCGAGATCGCGGGTCTRCATCGTGCMGGTTGTTTTGCRGAATATGTRGTGGTGCCAGCATCGAACTTGGTGCGTTTGGACCCGAAGATTGTTCCACCGCACATMGGATCCTTTCTAGATGCACTKGGGAATGCSGTACATACSGYGCAATCYGCCAGCAGCATTGCAGGRCGTCAYGTKCTYGTGTCYGGTTATGGKGCCATYGGKGCTATGGCTGCTGCRGTGGTGGAGTTTGAAGGWGCMAAAAGTTTGACCATCACCGAAGTYATGCCGGGTCATTTGGAACGGGCTAAGAAATGGGCYGCGGGCTTAGACGGCCGGATCYCCATTTCTATYCATGACCCGGCCACCGAAGGCCCGGACATGGTTGAAWGYGTGCGCCAAGCAACCAARGGTGGAGTCGATGTMGTTCTMGAAATGTCTGGTGCCGCTCCTGCGATTCAAGCCGGCATGGAAATGCTTTATCCCGGTGGCGAGATGATGCAACTTGGCATTCCCTCCGCCTCCGATTTGGAGTTGAAGAACTTCTCCCAAGAGTTCATTTTTAAAGGGCTCACTTGGAAAGGCATTCTGGGACGACGCATGTTTGCGACCTGGGATGAAATGCTTTCCTTGTTGCAGCGCGGTTTAGATGTGGAGCACATTGTGACCCACCGCCTACCCATGTCTTCCTTCCACGAAGGCATTGCTCTGCTCGATCGCGGCGAAGCACACAAAGTCGTTCTCGATCCAACCTCTTAAGATGTCCGATTCCGAAATTACCATGGCCAACGGCAAAGCTGATTTTCTTGATTCGATTGCAAGCGAGCTGCAAGAAATTCGCGATGCAGGCTTGTGGAAAGAAGAGCGCGTCATCGTGACTCCGCAAGATGCTGACATCAAGGTGTCGACTGGCGAAGAGGTGACCAATTTTTGCGCCAACAACTATCTCGGACTCTCGGACGACCCGGCGCTGATTCAAGCGGCGGCGGATTGTTTGCAGGAACGCGGCTTCGGTATGTCCTCGGTGCGATTCATTTGCGGCACCCAAGACATTCATAAGCAACTCGAGGAAAAGATCTCTGAGTTCCTTGGCTTTGAAGACACCATCCTTTACACCTCCTGCTTCGATGCTAACGGTGGACTCTATGAGACCATTCTGAAGGCTGAAGATGCAGTGATCTCGGATTCACTCAACCATGCATCCATCATTGATGGGATCCGATTGTCGAAGGCGAAGCGCTTCCGCTATGCCAACAGCAATATGCAAGAGTTGGAGGATTGCCTCAAGCAAGCGCGCGCGGCTGGTGCACGTCGGATTCTGATTTCGACCGACGGCGTGTTCTCGATGGATGGCACCATCGCCAAGCTGGAGGAGGTTTGCGATTTGGCAGAGCAATACGGCGCGATGGTGCATGTCGACGATTCGCATAGCACTGGCTTCATGGGTAAAACTGGTCGCGGCACGCATGAGCATTGCGGCGTCATGGGGCGCGTGGACATCATCACCAGTACTTTGGGTAAGGCTTTAGGTGGCGCAAGTGGCGGATTCACTTGCGCGCATAAGATCGTCATCGACATGTTGCGCAATCGTTCGCGTCCATACTTGTTCTCGAACTCGGTTGCGCCTCCGATTGTGGCGGCGAGTATTGCGGTGTTTGAGCGCTTGTCATCGACCACCGAGCTGCGCGATCGCCTGGAAGCCAACACCAAGCTGTTCCGCGCGAAGATGACCGAAGCTGGATTCAAGATTCCGCAAAGCGTGCACGCGATTGTTCCAATCATGCTTGGCGATGCACGCCTTGCTGCAGACATGGCTAAAGACTTGCTCGCGGAGGGCATTTACGTGATTGGCTTTAGCTTTCCAGTGGTGCCGCAGGGCCAAGCACGTATTCGCGTGCAGATTTCTGCAGGTCACACCGAAGCACACATCGAAAAAGCTGTGGCCGCCTTCATGAAGGTGGGACGTGCGCACGGCGTGATTTCCTAAACAGAAACGCCCATGCACGAAGTCCTGTGGCAGCCGAGTGTGGAATCCGTCGCGAATAGTCGGATGACCGCTTTTGCGGCGCAGATTGGCTTTCGACTAGAAGGAAAAGACAACGGTTACGATCTCCTTTGGCAGTGGTCGATTGAACACCGCGAAGATTTTTGGAGCGCGATTTGGGACTTCACCCATGTTGTGGGGGACAAAGGCACCACCATTCTCGGCGCCGACGCCATGCCCGGTGCCGACTGGTTCCCCGATGCGCAACTGAACTTCGCAGAGAACCTGCTCGCGTTTTCCGGAGAGCAAGAAGCCTTGGTGTTTTGCGGCGAAGATGGACAACGTCTTTCCATCAGCCGCAATGATTTGCGCGAGCAAGTCCGCTTCCTGCAAGCAAACCTTGTTGCCTGGGGCGTGGAGGCAGGGGATCGCGTGGCAGCATTTCTGCCAAACTGCATAGAAGCGGTGGTTGGCATGTTGGCATCCTCGAGCCTGGGCGCTATTTGGTCCTCTTGCTCGCCCGACTTTGGCGAACGCGGAGTGTTGGATCGTTTCGGGCAGCTGCAACCAAAGGTATTAATCGCAACCGAAAGCTATACCTTTAAGGGCAAGCGCATCGACACATCTGAGAAGCTATGCGCCATCGTGCAAGGCTTGCCCAGCTTGAAAAAGGTCATCACCATTTCTTTCTTGGGGCAAGCGGCCAGCACGGATTGGTGTGAAACGGCAGACCTCGCCTGTACGTGGGAAGAATCCCAACAAACAGATGCGGGCCATGTGCTGACTTATGCGCGTTTACCCTTCGCGCACCCGCTCTACGTCATGTTTAGTTCCGGAACTACTGGTAAGCCTAAATGCATAGTTCACGGCCAAGGCGGCACTTTGCTGCAGCATCGTAAAGAACATGTCTTACATTGTGACTTGCGCGAAGGCGAGCGATTTTTCTACTACACCACCACCGGTTGGATGATGTGGAACTGGTTGGTCAGCGGACTCGCCACCGGAGCCACCGTGGTTTTATTCGATGGCAACCCGTTTTATCCATCGCCCGCTGCCATGTGGGATTTGATCGATCGCGAACAACTCCACGTATTTGGCACTTCTGCTAAATTCCTAGATGCATGTAAGAAAGCCGAGTTGAAGCCGCGTGAGAGCCATCAGCTGAAAGATTTGCGGCTAATCCTTTCTACCGGTTCACCTCTAGTCGCGGAATCCTTCGATTGGATTTACGCAGAGGTCAAAGCGGATTTGCAACTTGCATCCATCACTGGGGGCACCGATTTACTTTCCTGCTTTGCTCTCGGATGTCCCATCGC
This sequence comes from Planctomycetota bacterium, assembly GCA_002746235.1. GTDB lineage: Bacteria > Planctomycetota > UBA1135 > UBA1135 > UBA1135. The sequence goes on along the minus strand of NVWJ01000002.1, from coordinate 153,648 downwards.
ACCAGTCCGCCGTGGCGAACTGCAAAAGCGCGGCCTCGGCATGGCGGTGGAAGTTTGGGAAAATGAAAACCTTCCGATCATCGATCAGGCGGGGGAGCTGGTGTGCACGAAATCATTCCCTTCGATGCCGACCGGCTTTTGGAATGACGTCGACGGCAGCCGTTATCAAAGCGCATACTTCGATACTTATCCCGGCATTTGGCGTCACGGCGATTGGGTGGCGCTCACTAAAAACCAAGGCCTCGTCGTATACGGCCGTTCCGATGCCACCCTCAATCCCGGCGGTGTGCGTATCGGTACTGCTGAAATCTACCGCGTAGTGGAACACTTTKCKGAAGTYGAGGAAGCCGTSGTYATTGGKCARGACACCRAYGATGGSGATCARCGYGTGGTTYTMTTYTTGCGRTTGGWSGARAAYRTARYGYTGRATCAGGACCTYGAGGAYCGWYTGMGGSSTGGRATTCGCGMCSRAGCCACKCCWAGGCATGTTCCRGCCATTATYTGTTCTGTGTCCGACATACCCCGTACACGYAGCGGCAAGATTTCTGAAATCGCTGTACGCGAYGTGGTGCATGGRAGGCCGGTCAAGAACACCGARGCCTTGGCGAATCCCGAGGCTCTGGARGAGTATCGGGAAAGGCCGCAATTAGCCTTAGATTAGGGAATTAAGCAAGTTCCTTCCAWAAAGGAAATCTWGCTGMTAAGGTAGACGTCCCCTCATGAAAGCGCTCCTCCAGATTYTSGCGCTCTCCGTCCTCNTCNNAATCGCTTCTCTTTCCCCGACCCCCGCGGGAGAATTCGTCATAGTGAGGTACATCGATCCCTCCTTCGATGTCACTCTGACGAAAGATGTGGCGTACGGCCCTGTGCTCAACCTCTCCACTAACCATGTGGACGATGTGAGGTTGGATATTTATGAGCCGGCAGGAGATACCGCAGAAGCACGTGCGGTGGTGCTTTGGGTCCACGGTGGTGGATTCGTTGCCGGCGATAAGCAAGAGATGGAAACCATGTGCCGCTATTACGCGGAACGCGGATACGTGGCCATCGCCATCAACTATCGTTTGGTTACGGTTTTGGACCGCCAGAATTTAGGTGCCACCTATGCTGCGTCGGATACGCAGGCGGCGGTGCGATGGCTGCGTACACAGGCCTCGAGTCTGCGTCTCGACACCACCAAGATTGCTTTGTGCGGCAACAGCTCCGGAGGATACGCCGTGCTTGGTGCGACTTATGACCAGAGCTYGAAGTTTCACAATCCGAACCTTCCAAATGTTTCTTTTGATGTCGCCGCATGTGCCGATGTCAGCGGCCGTCTCTATAACCTGCCGAGTCTTGCGCGGGGAGAAGCGCCTTTGTTAATCACCCACGGTATGCAAGATATGCGCGTCCCGTTTTTCTATGCCCTTGAGCTGGAAGCGACCGCGATTGCTGCCGGAATAGTTTGTGAGACCAATTTCTATCCGCTGGGTGGCCACACCGTGATGCGGACGGAAACCGATGACATCATGCCGATAGTTTTGGACTTCCTTTATCGCTGCATGATTGAAGAATAAGAGGAAAGGATGCGTTGGTGAGGGTATACCTTATTAAGGCAATCCCCCGATGACCTTCATTCTTCCTTTTTCGAAAATCCGCCTTGCAGATTTGCCCCAAGTGGGCGGCAAGAACTCCTCCCTCGGCGAGATGGTCAACGCGCTGTCGCATCTTGGCGTTAAGGTGCCGAATGGTTTTGCAGTCACTGCCGACGCTTACCGCTACTTCTTGCGTGAAAACGATTTGGAAGCTCGCATCGATGAAGCCATCAAGGGCTTGGATCCCACTAAGCTGGATCAACTAGAGCGAGTGGGCTCCTTGATTCGTCAATGGATTCGCGCAGCTCCTATTCCGGCTGATCTGGCCGCAGAAATCCGTTCTGCCTATAACGAACGCGAACAAGAATACGGCACCAATTACGATGTCGCGGTACGCAGTTCCGCCACTGCCGAAGATCTGCCCGATGCATCCTTCGCTGGGCAGCAGGAAACCTTTTTGAATGTACGCACTTCCGCCGTGTTGATTGAAAAAGTGCGCCGCGTGTACGCAAGTTTGTACACCAACCGCGCGATTTCCTATCGTGCGCACACTGGTTATGGCGCGGAAGAAATCGCGATATCCGTAGGTGTGCAGAAAATGGTGCGCTCCGACCGCGGCTGCGCCGGTGTCATGTTCACTTTGGATACGGAAACGGGTTTTCGCGATTTAGTGTTGATCAACGGTGCTTACGGCCTTGGCGAAAACGTAGTGCAAGGTGCAGTGAACCCCGATGAATGGCATGTTTACAAGCCTGGCTTGCGCGCTGGGAAACGTCCGATTCTGCGTCGCCGCTTGGGTGAAAAAGCCATCAAGATGGTTTACGACCGCGACCCAGATACCACGCGTGCGGTGCACAATGTTTCGGTGTTGATCGACGAGCAGCAAAGTTTTTGCCTAAGCGATGAAGAGGTGGAGCAGCTTGCGCGTTTTGCTTTGCTGATTGAAGATCATTACAGCAAGGAGCGTGGCATGCCTACTCCCATGGATATCGAATGGGCGAAGGATGGCTTAGATGGAGAGTTGTACATCTTGCAAGCACGCCCCGAGACGGTGCATTCGCGTCGCTCTGGGTATATTCATGAGACTTTTCAGCTGGAAGAACGCGGACCGATTATTGTGGAAGGGCGTGCGGTTGGAAAACGTATCGGCAGTGGCAAGGCGCGGGTTATTTTGGATTCCGAGAACATGCACGAGGTGCATCCAGGCGATGTCCTGGTYACCGACATYACCGAYCCTGATTGGGARCCGGTYATGAAGACCGCATCCGCRATYGTGACSAAYCGMGGTGGACGKACYTGCCATGCGGCSATYATTGCKMGSGARCTRGGWATTCCTGCCATYGTYGGYTGCGGCGATGCCACCGAGCTCATCAARATGAATGAAGARGTCACGGTKTCTTGCGCYGAAGGRGARACCGGMTATGTCTAYTCCGGMATTYTGCCMTTTAAAGCCGAGACYATGAATCTGNAARGGCTTGNAGAAGCCWAAAACCAAGYTGTATCTCAATGTSGGWGATCCGCAGCAAGCMTTGAACTTYTCCGGCTTGCCYGCTGACGGWGTTGGGCTKGCMCGYTTGGARTTYATCATYAATAACAGCATCAARGTRCAYCCGCAGGCGCTGTTGGATTTTGACAATTTAGATGCTGAAACCCGYGCCAAAGTGGAACCCATCATTGCCGGTTATCCATCGCCACGGGATTACTTCGTGCGACGCCTTGCCGAAGGAGTTGCGACCATTGCTGCCGCTTTTTATCCGCGACCAGTCGTGGTGCGCTTGTCTGACTTTAAATCAAATGAATACGCTGCCTTGCTTGGCGGCACCCGTTACGAACCCTTCGAAGAAAACCCCATGTTGGGTTGGCGTGGTGCCGCGCGCTACTTCTCGGAGCAATTTTCGGAAGCTTTTGCCATGGAGTGCGCGGCCTTGAAAGGGGTGCGCGATGAAATGGGATTTGATAACGTCATCCTTATGCTGCCCTTTGTGCGAACGGTTGCGGAAGGCAAAGCTGTGCTCGACAAGATGGCCGGATATGGATTACGCCGTGGTGAAAACGGCTTGAAGGTTTACCTGATGTGCGAGCTTCCAAGTAATGCCATCCTGGCGCACGAATTCCTCGAGCATTTCGATGGCTTCTCGATTGGGTCTAACGATATGACCCAGTTAGCGCTTGGCGTCGACCGTGATTCTGGCATGTTGACCGGCTACGATGAACGCGACCCAGCAGTACTTGGGCTCATGGAAATGGCGATTAAAGCCTGCCGTGAGCAAGGCAAATACATTGGCATCTGTGGGCAAGCGCCGTCCGACTTCCCAGAAATCACCCAGTGGTTAGTGGAGCGTGGGATTGACTCTATCTCGCTCAATCCAGACAGTCTGGTCCACATGATGGGCGTGGTGCTTGAGGAAGAACGGGCTGCGTCTAAGAAGTCTTAGAGAAGCTTCTCAATTAGGCAGTTTTGCGCACTGGCACTGGCAGGCTCTCAAGCGCGCGCTCGAGGTCCTGCCACAGGTCTTCGATGTGCTCAATGCCTATCGCCAAGCGAATCATGCCTTCGGTGATGCCACCCTCCTCACGACCTTCCTCCGCCACAATGCGGTGGGTGAGGCCTGCTGGGTGCTCAATGAGGCTATCGGTGGAGCCAAGGCTGACCGCAGGGGTGAATAGTTTCACCGATTCCATCATGCTGGCTGCTGCTGCGAAGCCACCGTGCATTTCGAGTGCAATCACCGAGCCGGTGCCCTTCATCTGGCGCCCGRCGMYGTCGGYKGGRWYWSYRTCGGCRRAAYYYGRSKMGYMRRKCGNNGCSATKTNCGNATSYGSMGCNMRACGATYYRCNNRAMKCCGCSSGWYTKCTTGCGCACGTTCGACGCGTAATGCGAGGGTCGGCAAACTGCGATGCAAAAGGTAGGCCGCCATCGGGTGGAGGTTGCCGCCAGTCAAAATGCGTACCTGACGAATGCGCGCTGCCCAAATTTTGTCGGTGGCCACGATCCCAGCGAGGACATCGCCGTGACCGCCGAGGTATTTGGTGCCGCTATGCACACTGAAGGATGCGCCAAGCGCGAGCGGTTGTTGCAGCAGCGGAGTTGCAAAAGTGTTATCCACCATGACAGGTACGCCGCCACTTTGCGTGACCACCGATTCAATATCGACCAGACTCAGCGTTGGGTTGGCTGGAGTCTCGACCACAATCAATGCAACGGTGTCATCGATCTCGTCCGCAATCTGACTCTCGTTCACCCAAGTGACATCGAAACCGAGCAGGCCGCAAGCGAGGAGATGATCGGTGCAACCGTAAATCGGGCGCACCGCAAGAATGCGATTGCGCTTCACGCCGTCTTGCATATCGCGTATCCGTAAAGCTTGCATGACGCCGTGAATCGAAGCCATGCCGGATGCAAAAGCAATGGCCTCTTCTGCGTTCTCCAAGGCAGCAAAAGCAGTTTCATAACGATGCACGGTTGGGTTATGCAGGCGCGCATAGATCGGAGAGTTGGCTTTGGCTTCCCCTTGTGCCAAAGCATCGATGCTGTCGCGACCACTCTCCAAGCTTGGCACTGGATAGGTGGTGGAGAAATCCAGCGGTGGAGCGTGAACGCCCAAGTCGCGAAAGTCTTCTCTGCCGCCGTGAACAGCTTGCGTATCGGAGTGGTAAGTCATGCTCTATTTTCACCCGAAAATCGTGCGGAATCCATCGAATAAATTGCGGAATATGCGGTAATATTGGCGTATGGACCGAATAGATTACGCAATTCTAGAAGAATTACAGAAGAATGCACGGTTGAGCAACAAGGAACTTGCTGCGAAAGTCCATTTGGCCGCCTCGAGTTGTTTGGAACGGGTCAAAAAACTGCAGGCAAATGGGGTTTTACAGGGGTTTCATGCCAAGGTGGACCCTGCAGCACTAGGCATCGGCATTCAGGCGATGATTCAGGTGCGTTTATCCCGACATTCGCGCGATCAGGTCGATTCTTTGATTCACCACATCCTGAATTTGCCCGAAACGGTGGGATTTTTCCACATGACCGGGGACTTCGATTTCCTCGTCCATGTAGCGGTTCGCGATGCTAATCACCTCCGCGACATCGCCCTCGACGCCTTCACCACGCGTGAGGAGGTCGCTCAGATCCAAACTGCGCTACTTTTCGGAGTCGAGCAAAAATCGGTTTGGCCTTGCCTCGTAGTRCCCGTAAACGAGGSGTAGGGCTGYGTGGCCACATMTCCTTTTCCGAAGAGCATTTGTGAAACTCAGGTTTACGGTGTAAAGTTGGATAGGAGAAAAAAATGACAGAACTGAAGAATCTCGTGGGTCAGCAAAAACGGGTGGTTTCGATCAGCCCGCATGCCACGGTACGTGAYGCAGCCAAAGCGATGGCTGAAGCGAATGTAGGTGCCGCCGCCATCATGGAAGGTACCAAGTTAGTGGGTCTATTCACCGAGCGCGACGTTCTCAAACGCGTCTTGYTACGGAATCTCAACGTCGACGAAGTGCGCGTTGAAGATGTGATGACTCGCGAATTGATTTGCGCAGAAGTTGGGCACACCACATCGGATGCTCGCTTCTTAATGCAACGCCATCACATCCGGCACTTGCCGGTACTCGATGCCACAGGCCMACTGGTCGGTGTRTTATCGATTCGTGACCTCATCAAAGATGAGGTGCGTGAGATGCGCGACTACATCGCCATGCACGAAGGCTAGGAAGTCCCGCTTCCTTACAACTCGGCCCCCCGAAAATCCCGCTAGGGACTCACCAGAAACAAGTACTCCTTGTTCCTGAGGTGGGAAACTTTGCCAACTTTCACACCTTGTTGATTATGGATTCCAATTTTGGCGCCCACATAACGCGGATGATCCTGCGCACGAACCTCTACACTTCCGTGCTGCTCCAGTAACAAGACCATTTCTGCGCGGCTGATRTACCCTTCATCGCTAAACGAGATGACCWTCGGATGTCCGTGWAGCGCATCGAGCACCGCACTAAATGCGCTTCTAAATCCTGGTTTGGAGTTAAACGGACTGCGCCTCTCTCGGCAGTCCACTCGTTTGCGCGCGATGCCATAAACCTCCGGTTGATCCCATCGCACTAGGGTTTCCCAGATGTGATAATTGCCGAGGTAGGAGTGTTGGTTGTAAGGCGGGTCAAGGTAAACCAAATCGCCTTGAAACTTTTTCGCGGCATCGAGTGCATCGAGGCACCAAGCTTCACAATCTCCACCTTTGGAGTGCGGCAACAATTCAGGAGTGCGTAACTCTAAGGTGTTGGATGCGCGTTTCGCCCACTGCTTGAGGAATGCCATCTGCACTCCAGTGGTGGAATCCACGCGGTCAGCCGCTTCCATCACTGCGACCAGAAGAATGGCTTTTTGCACGGCATCTAATTCCATGCCTTCCACTGCCTGACGCATGCCTTCAATGCGCACTCCATTTTCCGCTTGAAAGAAACGACTTTCTCGGCAGTAAGTTTCAGTAAACCAGCCGTCGATGGAAGGGGCCTGATTCAACTCAGGCAAAGTTTGCTCAAGGAAGCTGCGGTGGTCCTCAACATCGGCCTCGATATAACACCGCGCTACAACTTCCGCGTAACGGTTGCTGTCATTCGCAATCACCCGATAGCCGGCTGCCTTCAGCGCTTGTCCGACCCGCGATGTTCCGGAGAACATATCCAAAACCGTACCTTCACTGACCAGGTCTTCGCAAGCTTGGAGAATAAAGGGCAGGAGTAGGCGTTTCGAGCCTAAGTACTTAATCACGGACGACGGCCCCGCCAATGCAGGTTGCGTAGTACATCGGGGTGTAGAAGAACCAGGACGGTAAGTAATTCGAGGCGCCCCACCCACATGCCGAGGGTGAGGGTGATTTTTGCCATCGGGTGAAGAGCGGAGTAGTTCTCCATGGGTCCGACGGCTTCAAAGCCAGGGCCAATGTTGCCGATGCAGGCCAACGCCGAAGTAAATCCTGWAATCATGTCGGCGCCGAATAAMACCATRACCGAGCCCACGACCAATTCTAGTGCGCCAAAKGCMAGCACTARGTTRAGGATKGCGCGCATGGCATCGTCTGGAATCGCGCGGCCRCGGTGACGTAAGGGAATCACKCCGCGCGGATGCAGAACYCGAGTGAGTTCGCGCCACATGAAYTTCAGCGACAACAAWATCCGAATGGCTTTKGGTCCGCCAGCTGCGGACCCAGCRCATCCGCCAACCAACATGACGAATAAAAGAATGACGCGCATGCCATCGGTCCATGMWTCACCCGCATAATCCACRCTTGCATATCCAGTACCTGAAATCAGGCTGGCGACTTGGAATAGGCCGACGCGCAAGCTGTCYATGGTGGGCATGCCGYCTGCAAGCAGGAAGGCCAAGCCGCCGGTTGCCAWAAAGATRCACAAGGTGTAGAAACGGAATTCTCCATCGCGCAAGAACTCTTTCGGCCGGCGGGTGAAGCCRATCCAGATYAGCGGGAAACTCACACCGCTCARCARCATGAATCCRGTGATAATCCATTCCACSGTCGGATTTGCATAACCGGCAATGGATTCWGGGTTCGGCGAAAARCCACCTGCCGACACGTTGGTGAGKGCATGGCAGCAAGAGTCATACAAACTCATGTTGCCGACTAAATGCAACATGCCCATTTCTAGCAACGTCAGGAAGCAGTAAAGCTGCCATAAACGTCGGGCGGATTCGCGGACGCTGGGGCTAATGACATCGGTAGTGGCGTCGGATCCTTCGGCGAACAGGATTTGGCGACCCGCAATGCCGAGCTGCGGAAGCACCACTACGAATAGGGCAATGACGCCCAAGCCGCCGAACCAYTGCGTCATGGAGCGCCAYAGGAAGAATGCGCGACCGTGSGCATCGAAGTCRGTCAGGATGGTGGCRCCGGTGGTGGTCAGGCCGGACATCGATTCGAAAAAGGAATCGACATAACCAAGGCCTGACAGCAGRTAGGGAATCGCTGCGAAATGMGCRAGCACCAGCCAAGTTCCAGCCACGATGGCMAGGGCTTCGGCACGYCGAAAGTTTGGTTTCGGTTCGAACAGACGTGACAGCAGCCACCCMGAGCACCAAGTCAGCGCCAWGGCTCCACCGAAATGAACAATCTCACTCCACGKCGCCTGGTAAAAAAARTAATCCCAAGTCGCTAGTGCYAATGGGGGCAAGAACGCCAAGCAGAAAACCTGCAAGATGCGGCCWATGACACCAAGAACGGGCGCGATGCGCATGACGAATTAAGAGTCCTTAGGAGGACCGGCTTGGTTTTCGAWGKARTRKYGSSYYWCYTCCGMKYMMTCGGTTTGGCAAAACACCAACAGCTGATCGCCGCCATGGATTTCATCGCTACCTTGCGGAATGATGACGTTACCCTCGCGCAGAATCGCGCCAACAATCGCGAACATGGGGGCGCGCATTTCATGCAGTGCAACCGGCATGGTGTCTTCTGGAACATCCAGGCGTAAGACCTTGACATCGCCGTGTTCAAACTCGGCCATCAGGTCRTGTTCGGAACGATTGACTTTGCGCACCACGGTTCGAATCGCGGCGCCGGTTGCCGAACGCACCACGTCAATGCCGACGTTCTCAAACAGCCACTCATTGGATTCCTTGTCCGCCCGAGTCACGATGCGTGCGACACCTTGCTGCTTGGCCAAAAGYGAWACCAGYAAATTTTTCTCATCGTGGCTGGTCACCGCAATCAGTACTGGATTATCTGCGATGTGTTCCTCACGCAATAATTCCAAGTCGGTGCCATCRCCRTGCAACACCAAAGACTTCAGCTTTGGCGCAATTTCAAGCGCGCGTTTTTCGTTCGCCTCAATGACCTTRACCTTCCAGCCGGCCTTCTCTAGCCCGAGCGCGACCGAAAATCCGACCGCTCCACCGCCGACCACCACCGCGCGGCGCGGGTCGTGCCCATGGTCACTCGAGGTCATGTATTGGGTCAGCCATTTGTTGATGCCATTCAAGCTGCCCATGGCGGTAAGTTTGTCGCCGGCTTCAAAACGCGTGTCCCCCTTAGGGATAAAGCGCTCATTTCCACGTTGCACCATGACTAGAACGATGCCTTTGGGGACGCCGACTTCCTTCAAGGTGGCGCCATCGAATTTCGACTTGGCCTCCACCGAGCGTTTCACTAAACGCACYTTGCCRTTGACGAAGGCATCGGCCTCGAGYGCACCTGGMACCATGACGATTTTCAAAATCTCACGCGCCAAACGTGCGGCCGGCAAMAYCACYTGATCGATRTGYAGSGACCGCGCCAACGAGTCYGCTTCMGCCTCATTGGTYTGCACYTCATGGCGSCGCAARAAACASGTCACCTCTTTTGCGCCAAGCCGYTTGGCYTCKGCGCATGCAACTAAGTTGCGTTCGTCCGCYGGAGTRCAAGCSACGAACAAGTCCGCCTTGTGCACTTCCGCAGCCTTCAAAGTGCTGCCGSWCGARGTKATGCCATGCAAGACTTGCACGTCTAAACGTTCCAAGGCCGGGTCGCGCACCTCTTCAGGCACAATGACCGTGACCTCATGATCYGCCATCAAAGCCTCCGCGAGCCGGAAGGCGACGGCATCTTCACCACCGATGGTAATCCGCATGTCTGGGAATGATAACAACCCGCGAGGTCAGATTCCTCGCGGGTTGTCGGTTGYGGGGGAGGATCTGAGTTAGCCGTTTCTGCGGTTGCCCGCGTTCAGCTTYTYCAGGTTGTTTTTGGCATCGCGCAAGGCCGTATCGATGAGATCTTCTTGGCCATYCTCGACTTCTCCATTTGCGATCATGGCTTCTGCCCGGGTAATCGCCTTTTCATAAAGCYCRCGYGCAGTGTCATCGTCGGTTTGCAGGTAGTARTGGAAGATGACCGCATAGTCATTCATGATTTGSGGGTCTTCCGGGCTCAGCTCATGCGCCTTGGCGTAGGCACGCAGAGACTTTTCGGCACTGCCGGTGTCGCGGTAGAAAAACGCGAGGTTGTTCCATGCATCGACGAAGTCAGGCTTAGCCGARGTAGCCCATTCCARCATGATGATGCCGTTGGTCATGGTCGATTTACCGGCGAGCCAGTTCATGCGTTCAGCAGCGTCTTTTATGCCGCCTTCATTTTGTYTCACCGACTGCAGGTAGGTCGGGCCAAAATCCTTCAGGTACAAAGCCCAAAACTTGGCGGCAGCACTGAAGGCGCGTTCRCGGTTGGTGGCATCACCTTCTCCACTTAACTGGGTGCCACGCTGCATAGCGCCATCGGCGAGAAAGTAATAAGCATTGGTGAAGTCTGGATTGAGCTCCAAGACCTTCAAGAAGTTATCGCGGGTGTTGGCCCACTGATCAGGCCCCATGGCGTAATAAGTCGAACCGCGATACCAGTAGTTCAGGACTTCCATCGGCTGGTTCTCAATCAGAACATCTAAAACCGGGAGGCCTTCCGCGCCCAACCAGTTGGAAACCATGCCGCCATCGACGCCAGCCGCGTCGCGCTTTGCGCCGGCTAGAAAGGCTTCAATTGCGCCATCGTGTGCGGTTTGGTCTTCTTGACCGGAGTTGTAGTAGAGCGTCCACAGCAACTCACCTAAACGCAAACAAGGAGCAGCGGACTTGGGCGATGCCTTCATGGCGCTACGAAACGCAGCTTCTGCTTTGCCGAAATCTTGAGCAGCATCTTCCGGCTTGCCCATTTCCGCACTAGAGCGCGCCACCGACATCAGCACGCGGCCTTGCTGCATCATGAGTTCAGCAGATTTTGGAAACATGACTAGGCCATCGTCGACCGTGCGCAAACTGTTCGCAACATCGTTAGCGTTCAGCATGGCTTCCGACCAACTCACCCAAACCTTGGCTTCGGCGCCTGACATTTCGGAAGCTTTTTCATAAATCCAAGCGACGTCGTTCCATGCATCGTAAGCATCGAGTCCGGCAATGCGGCCCGCGCCGATTTCAAACTCGGTCCACTTAGCGGACATTTCGCCATAGGCAGTCCAACCTGCAGCATCGGTGCTGTCTTCCACACCGGCATCCTTCAGGGTTTGGACGGCGCCGTTGAAGTTGTTCTTGGAGGCTAATGCCGAGGCATCGGCGATGGCTGCATCGAAGCTGCCAGACTGAAGGGAAAGTAGAAGTAGGGTGCTAAGGATCATTGCGAGCGTTTACGCAGTTCTTCGAGTTTCCGCTGGAGGGGCGGAATGCCGGTGCGCTGTTCAAATGGGAAGTGCAACAGGCTGTTTTTGATGAAAGTTTCGGAGTCTCCGATTTCCTCGTAGCGGTTGAGGTAGAGGTAGGCCAGATTCTCCCAGGCGTCCCCGACGGCCATGTCGAAGTATTCGTGTTCCGAAACGGGAACATCTTCACCCATTTCGGCCAGGGTTTTCATGCCTAACTCGATCGACCTATGCAACTCTTGTTCCGCAAGTTGCCAATGCTGGTCTAAATAGTAAACCGCGATGAGGGCGCGGTCATTCACTAGGCGTGCCTCGTTCGGAGAAAGCTCCACCGTGCGGCTGTAGGAGTCCCAGGATTCCTCAAAGTATTGACGCGCCAAAGCAGCATCGCCAGCCTGCAAAGCTTGCACCCCAAGGTCGCGACAAAAGAAACCGAGGTTGTTGGTCCAATCGGAGTTGTCATCGTAAATCGCGCAAATGTTGCGCAAGAAATGGCGGGCCGATTTCAGGTCATCGCGGTTGAAGTAATCACCGGCGATGGCATCGATGCCTAAGTGCAAACTCTCGGGCTCGGAAGTGGCCTCTAGACGACTCGGGTCGGCTTGCAGAGTGCTGAGGAAAGTTGCGGCGGCATCGGCAATGCGGCCTTCGTCGCGCAAGGTCCATGCACGTTGGGTGCGCACTAAATGCAGCCAATCCAGACAACTAGTCTGGTAACTGTCTTCTAGCGCCATCGCTTGCAGAAAGGACTCTTCGGCACGATCCCAGCACTCTTGTGCTTTCAGGTAATCGGCAGCGGCCCGCGTTTCGCGGCCTTGCAAGTAACGCGCTTCCCCCAAATACCAAAGCGGTGTAGCTTGTCCGGGAACATCGAGACGCAACTGCTCCAGCAAGCTGACTTGGCGATTACGATTGTTCTGTCCCAAGTTTTGCAGGCGTCCGTAGAGCACCAAATCATGCGGTGTCTGATGCAAGCCCGCAGCCAAAACCTCAGACGCATAGGTCGGATTGCCTAGCCAGGTGGCGAGATCGGAAAGTGGCAGATTCGCTGCGGTCTCGCCTTGCTCGGCAGCGGTTTGCAGAACCAAAATTGCGATGTGGGTCGAGCGCGGAGTCGGGGTGCCGGCTTGCACCGCTGCTGCGGTTTCGTCCAGCCCCGCCTGTCCGATGGCGAGCAGGATTTCGGCTGAAACCAGCTTCCCAGCTTCGAGATCTGGAGAAATCTGATCGAACAAGCCGAGAGCGGCATCCCAGCTGGAGGTCGATTCGCCCATTTGGCGGTAAACTTTGACCAAGCCGAGCAGTCCATCCGAGGCATGCCCACCAGCCGACAGGGCGCCCTCGTAAGCGTTCAGGGCATCGTCCAGCAAATCAGCGGCGAGACCAGGGCTAAGGGTGCCATCGGCCTGCTTCTCGGCGAAGAAGTGCAGGGTGGTGTCGGCAAAAAGCAGCAAAAGGGGGCCATTCCCTTGGTTTTCTGCCAGAAGATCGTCCATTTTGTTCAGTGCAGAGGATGGATCCTCAAGTGCCAGCACGAACAATTCCTCTATGGAAGGAGGATGTTCTGCTTGGCTGGCATCGTCCGAGGACTCGGCCAACGGTTCGGCGACCTCTTGGAGAGGCGTTTCGTTTTGCGCAGTGGTGGTCGGATGCGACCCGGTGCAACTCCCAAGGCCGGCCAAAAGGCCGACGTATAGAAGAGAATGGAATTCAGGGCGGAAACTCATGGGCGAGTGCGTCATTATATATGAGCATCATGCAGGCCAGCCTAACCAAGAACATCCTGTCCCGAATCCTGCCCGCCCTCTCCCTGCTTCTATGCCTGGGATTGTTCGCGGGTACATGCAGTACTGGAAATCCTGGCACCGTATTCAATCCTACCGATCCGGGGGACGGAGACGGTGATGGTGGGGTCATTCCACCACGTGAGGATGGACCTTCCGCAGCTCCTATGGCCGGCGCCTTTTTGGCCGATGGCCAGCCCGCGCTAGATGCTGTCGCGCCACTCGACAAGGCGGATGAAATCGATATTCACACACCTATTGTGCTGTGGTTCAGTGAGAGTATACGCATCGATACGGTGACAGCAGCTTCGTTGATTTTGCGCCCAGTGATTACGCCGGAGTTTCCGATTACCACCGAACAAACGTGGTTGGCTGGGAACCGWTGTTTGATTTTGTCGCCGGTCACTTTTTTGAGCCCAARTACGCAGTTCGAGATTGTCGCTACCGATGGCATCACCGACCTAGAAGGGGAGCGCATCATTCTGGCAGCGAATGGTCGTCTTTCGCGCTTCACGACATCGAGCACCTTCGCTGGCCAGGCTCCGATTGTGATTGGCGCTTTCCCACCATTGGGCAGTGTTGGAATCCCTAACGATGCGCCGGCCATYATCGCGTTTTCCAAAGCGATGGACTTTACTGGTATTACCGGCGCGGTCAGTTTGACCAACACCACGACTRCGGCGGTTGGTAATTTTGATTTGGCTGCCGATGGAGAGTTTCGTCATGCTGGCARCCGCGTGTTTGAGTTTCCGCACTTAGACGATGCCGATGACCTCGGCGCGCGCATCCGSGTGAATGTAGATACTTCACTGACCGATTCAGAGTTTGTGCCTTTGCCTTTGGCAGAAGCCTTTACTTCGTCTTGGGACACTTTAGCTTTTGGTCGTCCAACCACGATTGGCTTTGATTTAGCGAACTTCGGCATTTTTGAACCTGCGGTGAAYCTSGCGAACCAAGAYRTYTTYCCRGTWCAAGTGACTACGCCTATYGCGGTGCARCCCACCGATGTCGTCCATCTTTTGGTGCATGAAACSAAYGAYTCCAWYTTTGTGGAAKCCACCTTGGCCGCTGGRACTGGAATCCTWGATTTTAGYTTGRACYTGACCGACAYCGACGGTTTTGCCTTGTTCGGGTCCAGTTCTTCGCTCATTCTTGCCAGCTTTGTGGAGCGCGATGGATTACGTAGYAGYGTGCAAGTTCTGCGCGATGCMGAYGATTTAGAAACTACGGTTGCGCACGATTTAGTGCGCCCGCTGTTGTTCACCTATGGTCCACCCGCRGGACAGTTTGGAAGTCAGTTCGTGACCGATCTACCGCAGTTCCGCCCTTATGGGCGKGCCAGCGAGCCGGTTGCGCAGATTGACTCATCTTTCCCGCCGACCATCTTGACTAAGYCYCGGACTATGCCGGAACCTCCTTCGAGCAACTTCTTCATCGGCCCATTCTTYGAYCCCATCGTAGTCACCGAGGGCCCAYTGGTTTTCGATATCACCCTGACCGATGAAGCGGGAAACCCAGCATCCTTCCCTTCTCCTGGCAGTGTGGCCTTTCGTGGATTCCTTGGCATGGTTCCACTTTCCGGTGGCGGCAGTGATTTGCGCGTGRTCGCCTTTGATCGSGATGCTCTTCTAACCCTCGGCGGYGCCACCGTGCACATTGAGGACTTCGGTGGRGGCAATGAAGATTTTGGTTCGACCGGCAGCGATGGCTCGTTTACTTTTTCCAGCCGTAGCGGYGCGCAAACCATCACCATTCAAGCTTCTGGTTTTGATAGCGTCAGCGTGGTCGGGTTTAACRCCACGGAGATTTCGGTGCCGATGGCTGGAGCCTCTCCGTTATTCGCTTCGACCTCTCCGCAAGTTTCTGGATTAACCAGCGGCATTCTCGATGTCAGCAGTAACTTGTTGGTCAATACCGATGGATACCTCGATGCCGATGCGCTGCAGAMHTATGACATCGAAAATATTTTTGGAAGCGTGACCTCTCGCTTGAATCGTTTAGGTTGGTATACCGCTTTTCATGARGTGGAAGATTTCGATGCSYTGGATCGTTACTTCCGCTTTTTCGCTGTAGATGCCCGCGTYTTGTTGGAGCCRAGCACCAACTCYGGAACCATCCAGCCTTTGTTTYCAATGRTTGAGTCCACCAATCARRTGGCCACAACGACAAATTTCATTTACCCATTGCGMGTTTCTCCAGGMGCMGGWTTYTCAGCACTCACSGAYAGYMATGCCTTGGTCGGCWCCAYCATTCCCGGCGTTCCTGGMTTCATCGGACTTGGCGCGGGTTCCGTCGATCTMTCCGGCGGGGGAGTCAACGGCGATGCTGAGYTAGAACTCACCCTTCATGACCTAGCTGTCATCGAAGGTGCAGATGCCGCTAACGTCACCCTGCAAGTGTTCGTCGAAGACGACTCCGGCAACTTGGGTTTGGCCCGTGTGTCAGCCCCCCTCGCAGCTTCTCCAGCCGACGTTTTCCTCACTCTGCCAGACATTCCCACCGATGGTGTGTGGAGTTCCACCGTGGCTTATCCCTTCGCGCATTCCTTCACCAACACCCTGATCGGAAGCAACGGCTTCTATCGTCTGGTGGTGGAAGACACTGCTGCGGCTCCAGGCCGCTGGCACTTCTGGATTGCAGCTAGTGCTTCTGGGGTGGATCCATTGGTTTTGGATTTCCCAAGCCTGCGCGAGTCCCCAGCAGGCTCCATCGGCACCCCTCCACTTGAAATGGCTCCAGGGGGGTCGTGGAGCGCCAGCGTAGAGGCTTATGAGATGCCGGTCGGGTTCCTAGAGCTCGCCTTCTTCTTCTCAGAGCTCGAGCGCGATGCGATTTCATGGGCCAAATCAGCAGTAGGCCCAAGCCTAGATTTTTAGCCAAACCTGGCTATAATCTCCCGACCTTATGTCCAGGGACCTCTTCCTTGAATTTAAGGCATAGTGGGCACTGTCCACCCCGACGCGAACACTTAGAGGAAACAACATGTCCGTCATAGATAAAGAAACTAAAGCCAAGATCGTCAAGGAATACGCCCGCTGTGAGGGCGATACCGGCTCTCCTGAAGTCCAGGTTGCACTCCTAACCGAGAGYATCCGCGAACTCACCGAGCACCTGAAGATCCACAAGAAAGACAATGGCACCCGCCGYGGCCTTCTCGGCCAGGTAGCCCARCGTCGCAGCCTSATGAAGTACYTGCGCAAGATCGAYGCCCACCGGCATCACGARCTTRTCGSGAAACTCGGCATCCGAGGMTARWMANCYTCTCCGATTGAGCACCGCTTTTRGCGGTGCTCAATGTTTTTCCAGGGTCACATCGGAGGACCCGTTCAGCCWAMGAAGGAGCGAAATGCCCATTGCTGAATTTGCGGAATGTTCGAATAACAACAAAATACTTAATAGCGGAATAGCGGAATGACAATTTCTTCCAACCCTAATGTGAAATCGGTCTCKCGTGAGATYGGTGGTCGCACCCTTACCATCGAAACCGGCTGGATTGCTAAGCAAGCAACCGGCGCGGTCATTGTTAGCTACGGCGAAACGGTGGTCATGTCCACGGTAGTGGACGGCGGTCCTAAGGATCTGCCTTTCTTCCCACTCACGGTCGATTACCGTGAGAAAACTTACTCCGCAGGAAAGATTCCTGGCGGTTTCTTTAAGCGCGAAGCAGCACCAACCCTTAAGGAAGTGCTYGCCATGCGYATGTTGGACCGTTCGGTCCGCCCGATGTTCGCTGCAGGCTTCCAAAACGAAGTGCAGGTCATGACVTCGGTGCTYTCCTTTGACCAGGARAACGAGCCAGAGGTGCTTTCCATGATTGGCGGAATGGCTGCCATCCACCTCTCCCACATTCCATTCGAAGGAGCCATGGGCGCAGTGCGTCTCGGTTACATCGATGGCAACGTGGTCATCAACCCGACCAAGTCGGTGTTGGAAATGGAYAACAACCTGCTCGACATGACCATGTCGGGAACCGAATCSGGCGTGTGCATGGTGGAAGCTGGCGGTAAGGAACTGCCAGACTCGGAAGTGCCAAACATTCTGGCTACTGGCCACGCGGTGATCAARGACATCATYGGCATGCTCGACGAATTGCGCGGCATGTGCGGTTCTGAGAAGTTGGTCGTKGAAGCTCCAGTTGTCGATACCGCCACTGCAGAAGAAGTGCTTTCTAAGTACGGTGAGGCTCACGTCGAAGCGGTCCTCATGACTCAGGGCAAGTTCGAGCGCTACGCTGCRGTMGAYGCMTTCGTMAAGCAGGTCATCGCGGAGATGGCTCCAGAAGGCGATTCTGACSAAGCTCAGGCTGAGCAGAAGCGTTACAAGTCGGCTGCCAAGCGTGTTGCTAACAACACCGAGCGCAAGATGACTTTGAACAACAAGCGCGTCGACGGTCGCGACGGCAAGACCATCCGTCAGATCGACATCGAGACTGGCTTGCTGCCACGTGTACACGGTTCGACCTTGTTCACGCGCGGTGAGACTCAAGCGATTGTTGCGACCACCCTCGGTTCTTCCGATGATGAAATGTTCATCGACGGCCTCAACGCCGAGAAGACCAAGAACAAGTTCTTCCTGCACTACAACTTCCCACCGTTCTGTACCGGTGAGGCCAAGATGTTGCGCGGAACTTCGCGTCGCGAGAAGGGTCACGGCAACCTCGCTGAGCGCGCATTGCGCCCAATGCTGCCGGATCACATGGACTTCCCTTACACCATCCGCATCGTGTCGGACATCACCGAGTCCAACGGCTCGTCGTCGATGGCCTCCGTATGTGGCGGTACCTTGTCGATGCTAGACGCAGGCGTGCCGATGAAGGCACCTGTTGCTGGTATTGCCATGGGACTGATCATGGATGAGGAAWCCGGTCAGTACAACATTCTGTCCGACATCCTCGGCTCCGAAGACCACCATGGCGACATGGACTTCAAGGTSACTGGAACCGCTGCAGGCATCACTGCCTTGCAGATGGACATTAAGGTCAAAGGCCTTAGCGCYGACATCATGTCGGAAGCCATCACYCAAGCTCAAGAAGGTCGTATGCACATTCTTGRCAAGATGAAYGAGGTMCTCGATGGTGCTCGCGAAAACATCTCGCAGTACGCTCCGGCCAACAAGTCGGTCAAGGTACCDAAAGAGAAGATTGGCTTCGTGATTGGTCCTAAGGGCGCGAACATTCGCATGCTGCAGGAAACCTACGGCGTGAACGTGAACATCCTCGATGAGGAAGGCAACGTTCARGTTTCGGGTACTCCAGTCGAGAATGTCGARGCTTGTATCGAGCGTATTCGTCAGCARACCCGCGTCATCGCCATCGGTGAGCGCTTCAACGGCAAGGTTACGGGAGTCAARGACTTCGGTTGCTTCGTCGATCTAGGCGGCGGRCAGGAAGGCATGTGTCACATCTCTGAGTTGGCGCCTGAGCGTACCGAGCAAGTTTCGGACRTCTGCAACGAAGACGACATGATCGATGTCATCGTGGTCAACGTGGATGAGCGTTCCGGCAAGATTCGTCTGAGCCGTCGCATTGCCATGTTGCCAGAGGAGGAAGTSGCGGATGCTATCGCAGCAGCTGCACGTCCTTCGCGCCCATCCGGCGACCGTGGACGTGGACGTGACGACCGTGGACGCGGCCGTGATGACCGTGGCGGACGGGATCGTGACCGTGGAGGCCGTGATAGTGGCCGTCGCGAGCGCGTTTAATCGCAAATAATCTTCGAAGGCGCAAATTACTCTTGGGGTAGTTTGCGCCTTCTTGCGTCTATATCTTGTGGTGAATTCAGAAAAACCCTGAAATTGCCGATACATTAGGCGTTTCCGATGGAAAATGAGCAAATAGTCTTCCACCTGGGCCGTTTAAAACCTAGACTGAAGACTCCTACAAAGGAACACAATGAAGCCCCTGCATACTTTCGCGCTCGTAGCCCTCGCAATATCCTTCACCACTCCAGTGGTCGTAGCCGTTGCGGACAACCCGCTCCTGATTGTTGAGGAGGTCCAGTTGGACCGGACGAAAGTACGCCATGGCAATGTCAGCAAGTTTGACACCAAGGGCACTGAAACTGTCGGAACTAYTCGTTCCACAGAGATTTACGAGCAAATCCCGGCTTACCAAACGATTCAGAAGGAGGGCTTGGAGAAAGGCTCCGCTCGCTATAACAAGCTGATTCGCAAGGCCACCAAGACCTATAAGGCTGCCTTGAAAAAGGTCGCAAATGAGAAGAGCTTCGCGCTCATCGTGGAAGAGGGAGGCATTTCCGGTTACGCTCATGTGACCGATGCAACCTCGGACATCATCTCTGCCCTGTAGCTCCTTAAAGGCGCTCATGTTTCCTCCCCGCCAGACCCGTCTGGTTTCTGGCTCCCTTATGCWCTTGGGGCTTCTCACCCTCAATGCCTGCTCCTTTTTTGAGCCAGAGCCGGAGGCGCCTCAGCCGATTGTTCAAGAGCCAGTTTTTTCCGGCCCACAGACTTTCGAGGAGGAGTTCCCCTTTGTTCGGATGATGGACCACTTTGATGGTACCTATACAGCGATTGTTACGGTTCCTATAGGGAGTGGAGTTCACGTCGAAAAAACACTTAAGGAATTCGCGACATGCTTAAATGGTGAAGAGGTGACGGCAATCCTCAAACTAAATGCAGCTAGTGGGTTTGTTTATAACGGTGTAAATACAGCATGGAGTGGCGTCGGAAAATTTGATGCTATCGAAGACCTCTTGTTGTTGACCGGCACTGAGGATGAAATCCGCGAACTTTTTGCTCTGATCGATATGTGGTACAACTCAGGTCCGCAGATTGAAATTCAGGCAGAGGTGTTCGAAACACGGCGTACGGAAGGTTTTCTTAGAGGAATTGCCGAATTAGCGGACAGCCCCATCTTTCGCGATACCCAGAATGCGACCTTCTTGAAAGCGATTAGTGGGAGTTTTCCTATTACATCGGGTGCGGGTTCCTTTGAATTCGGACTGCTTGACTCTTCCTTTGAAATTAGCGGTGTTCTCCAGTTGCTAGAGCAAAAAGGTTGGGCTGATATCCTTTCCCGACCTCGTATCATTACTCGAAATGGCGTAGCAGCGTCAGTTGAGTCGACTGAGAACATTCCATTCCTTGAGATTGCAACTATTGCGGCTAATGGTGTTCCAACTTACAAGGTCGGGAAAAATCCAGTTGGCATTACTCTGAACGTTACTCCGTTTCTGGTTGGAACCGACACGGTTCACCTAATTATTTCGGTTGATATTTCTCGCGTAACGGGAGATGTTCAGATCAGCGCAACTGGTACAGAGACTATTACTGCACCCACGACAACCACCCGCAAAGCCAAAACGGAGGTGTATGTGAGAAATGGGGAGTCAGTTGTGATTGGAGGATTGCTCCTTTCAGGAGAAACGGCCAATGAAAGTAAGACTCCCATCCTGGGTGATATCCCTCTCATTGGTTGGCTGTTCTCATCGAGAGAAACGGCAAAGGAACAAACCGAAGTTTTCTTTGTGATAAAGCCTATTCTTAAGGCCCGCCCATCCATCGACCCATTTGGAGATTTTTACGATCCATTTGAAGATGAAGCGAGTGATGGGTAATGATTCGGGAAGTAATAGCGAAACGAAATCGTCATTGAGTGGTCTGGGAATCTACCTGCTCCTACCTTGAAACTTCATGCCTCCATCGGACTAGAATCCTGCCGTAGAACGCGGACGGGGGAGCGGGGTGTCATCCTCATTCTCACCATGTTCGTGCTGTTCTTGGTGATTGCGCTGATTACGCAGCTTTCGCTTGGCGCCGAGGTCGCGTTTCAGGCCACCGCCAATCGCGCCAATCATTTGCGTATGGAGTTGGCTTGCCGCGCCACTGCGCAGGAGATTATGACCTTGATTAAGGACGATGCCTCCGGCGAAGCATCTAGTGGTTTTAGTAGCGCGCTTTCAGGCCCCGGCTCCTTTCCCGGCATGGAGGGGATGAGTGCCGACGGCGCGGGTTTGGGCCAAGAGCCTGGCCGCGACGACGGCGCTGACGGAACTGGTGAAGGAGGTGAGGAAGGCGAAGGTGAGGAAGATGCCTCGAACTCCGATTCCTTCGAGGACGGTTGGGCCAAACCGATGCGTGTGATGGTGGACGATATGGAAGTCACCACTTTCGTTAGCGATGAAAACGGTAAGTTCAACCTGCACCTTTTGCTGGTGGAGGATGAACTCGCGGCGGAAGAAAACTTTGAACGTGCGGTGCGCATCTTGGGTGCCCTGCGCAACGACTTCGATGACGACCTTGGCGAGTCCGATGCCCGCGCCATTCTCGATGAGTTGTTGCGCTGGATGAATGTGGATTCGCGCTATGAAGAGCTGCCGCTTATGCCGCGTCATTCTTTAGATGAGGAATCTCCTTACACCATGCTCAGCGCTCTCGAAGAGCTGATGCTGCTGGAAACGGTGAATCAGGAATTGTTCTACGATCAGCTTCGTCCGAATGAAACGATTGCACCTGGTCTTGAGAGCATCTTCACCAWTTGGACGCTTCCTGAGTTTGAGGCCGCCGGTGCCAATTCCCTGGATGCCGATAGTTCCGGTGCCGGCTCGGGTGATGCTAGCTCTGGCGCCGACACTGGATTTGCCGGAGAGGAAGACCCCAGTGGCTTATCTGGCGACGATTCCGTCGGCACGGGCCTAGACGGTGACCGCGATGTGCAAGGTGATGGCGGAATGGAAGGCGTGCTAGAGGGCAACCCACCGATTGGGACCCTCATCAATATCAATACTGCACCACGTGCGGTCCTCGAAGGCATGTTTCCAACCGTGGAACTCACGCCGGTTAAAGTGACCGCACTTTTGGAATACCGCAATGAGGTCGATGAAGATGCGCTCGAAGAGCGTGACGGTGTCGATGAAGAGCCCGACGATCGTGAGCTACGAGAATCGATTTATGGCGAATATGAGCCGGAGCCAAGACAGTTCTTCCGCACTCTTGAGCAAGTTACCGAAGTAGAAGGCTTCGCTGCCGATGAGCTGCAGGAAGAAACCCAAGCTGAAATCCAAGCGCTGCTTGGTGTGCAGTCCGACATCTTCAGTGTCTACGTGATCGCCAACCGTAAGTTGGATCCAGAGTGGGAGCCCTCGCGTCGTTATCAGGAGGCTCCTGGAAAATCACTGCGTATGAAGGCGGTAATTTGGCGTCGGACCACTCAGGATGGCGTGAAGCTGATTTATCTGGAGCCTTGGCACGAGGTTCCCTACACCCGTTGGCGGATTCCTGATTTCCAACGCGACTTGCCGCCTTTCCGGGCGCCGCAATACCGCTAAGGAAGTTTGGATTCGGGCAGGATTCCCTTCAGCGAATCCTGCATCAGACAAACCTTGTGGCTCGGTTCCAACATGCGTAGTGCCCGGCGCAGATAACGTGCTTCTCGAGCATGCGCCGGGGTGATGCCATCCCGTGCGGCGGCGGCAAAAAGTCTGGCTGTGCGGCGTTTTAGGTCTTGCAGCGGTGCGCCATCGGTGAGGACGTCGAGCAAGAGCGTATTCAGGCAACGGACTTTACGTCGAGAGCCAAAATAGGCCATGGCACGCCGTAGAGAACCCGCGGAACCGAGGCCGAGCAGGTAGGCATCGGCGAGGTCGTGTAAATGCGGCGGGAGTTCCAGTGCGGGAGGATCGGGTGCAGAAAGTTGCCCCAAGCGATCTGCGAGTGGCAAGGTGGAGTGCTTCCAGGCAACCTCGTATTCGCGATAGAGGGTCCTACGCAGGATGCGTGTGGCCACGGCATCGTCCAAGGCTAACCCCTGGCAATCGAGCCACAGGGAGCCTTGGACCGCCTCGAGGATGGATTCGGGAGAGCCCAGTCGGGGACCATGAGGCAAACGTGCCAGCCAGCGCAGAATCTGTCTGCGCCAAAGCTCTTGATAGGGGAGCTCGGAATAGGTCTGGGGTGAGGGCGCGCCGGGGGACACCTTCTCAAGGTAGCAGCTGAGCAAAAGATTTTTCGGGATTTACACTCTTCTCTTGCCATCTTGCGCGGTGAGGGGACAATCTCTCCTTCCACTGGCCACAAACCGCCCGACCAATGCCCTCTACTGCAGTCATCGGTCTCCAATGGGGAGACGAAGGAAAAGGAAAAATCATCGACAGCTTGTCCGCCGAGGCGGACATGATTGTCCGTTTTGCTGGTGGCAATAATGCCGGCCATACGGTTCACGTGGGGAGCGAGAAATACGTTCTGCACTTGATCCCTGGCGGTATTTTGCATGAAGGCAAGCAGAACATCATCGGCCGCGGCGTGGTGGTGAACTTAGATGCACTGATCGAAGAGATCGATGGCCTCGAAGAGCGTGGCGTGCCGGTTTCGGAACGCTTGTTCATCGACGGGCGTGTGCATTTGATTTTTCCGTATCACTGTCAGCTCGATGGGCTGGCTGAAAGCGGTCGCGGTAAAGCCAAGATCGGCACTACCGGTCGCGGCATTGGCCCGGCTTATTCCGATAAAGTTTCACGCACTGGCATTCGTTTGGCCGATGCCCTGAACGCCGAAACCTTTGCCGAGTTACTCGCCAACGCCATGCAGGAGAAGAACAACTTCATGCGCAAGGTGTACGGCGTGGAGCCTGAAAACCAAGAGGGTTTGCTTGAGAAAACCTTGGCGCAAGTCGAACGTTTACGTCCTTTGGTGGTCGATGGCGGCGCCATGGTGCGCAAAGCCCACGCCGACGGCAAACGTATTTTGTTTGAAGGTGCGCAAGGATTAATGTTGGACTTAGATGCCGGCACTTATCCCTTTGTGACTTCGTCATGGACCGGCCTTGCTGGAGTTTCCGGTGGAGCTGGATTTCCACCGAACCGCATCGATCGCGCACTAGCGGTAAGCAAGGCTTATTGCACCCGCGTCGGTTCTGGACCTTTCCCAAGTGAACTTGACAATGCCGTCGGTCAGCAACTGCGCGACCAAGGCAATGAATACGGCGCCACCACCGGACGTCCGCGTCGTTGTGGCTGGTTCGATGCCGTGCAAGCGCGTTACGCCTGTTCGCTCAACGGATTGGATGGCGTTTTCCTAACCAACTTAGATGTGCTCAGTGGGTTTGAAGAACTTGCGGTTTGTGTTGCGTACCGTTTTGAAGATGGTACCGAAACTACTGAATTCCCGGGCGACTTGAGCTGCTTAAGCAAGATCACTCCGGTTTACCAAAGCATGCCTGGCTGGTCGGAAGACATCACTGCCGCGCGCAGCTTGGAGGAACTTCCAGAAACTTGCCGTGCCTATGTCGCGTTCTTGGAAGAACAAATGCAAACCACGATTACCACTTTGTCGGTAGGGCCGGGGCGCGATCAGTTGTTCGAGTGTGAGCCTGCGGGCGCACCCGCCTAGTTTGGAGTTGAAGCCCGACTTCCCTGTGCCCCGCCATGTTGGCGTCATCATGGATGGCAACGGGCGCTGGGCGCGGCGAACTGGCTTAATGCGTTTGCGCGGCCATGAAGCTGGTGTGGAGGCGGTGCGAGATACTGTCGAAGCGAGTGCAGAGTGGGGGATTGAACACCTCACCTTGTATGCCTTTTCAGTTGAGAACTGGCAACGCCCGAAGTTGGAAGTCGAAGGGCTTATGCGTTTCTTGGCGAACTTTCTCACCAAAGAGAAGGACGGCCTGATTAAGAACCGCATTCGCCTCCAAGGTTTGGGCCGGTTGCAAGACCTTCCCACCAAAGTGGCCGATGCCCTGGCCGATGTCGAAGAAGCCACCAAAGATGGCGACCGCATGACTTTGCGTTTGGCCTTGTCCTACGGCGGACGACAGGAAATCCTCGATGGCTTGCAGAAGATCTTGGCAGAGGTCGAGTCCGGCAACACCAAGGCCGCCGATGTCGACCTCAAATCCATCGCCGCTTCTCTCTACGATCCGTCGATGCCGGATCCCGATCTCATCATCCGCAGCGCCGGTGAAATCCGCTTGTCTAACTTCCTTCTGTGGCAAGCCTCCTACTCGGAGTTTCATTTCACCGATGTCCTGTGGCCAGACTTCCGCCGCGAACATCTGCTCCTAGCCCTGCGCGATTATCATTCGCGTGTGCGACGCTTCGGTAAAGTGCTTGACCGCGATCCAGCGGTTGAAAATAACTAGATGAAGGACCTCAAGCAGCGCCTCGGCTTTGGCACCCTCTTGGTGGCCGCCATCGTCGGCTTGTTTCTGCTCGATAAGTCGGTATTCCCCGGTGTGACCATGATTGTGCTCGGCCTGTTGGCTTTAGGAGCGCAAAATGAGTTCTACACCATGCTCAAAAACAGCGGCCATCCGTCGCGGCAAGGAGTGGGTTTGGTCTTTGGTGCCATCACCTTGCTCAATGCTTGGTTCGCTTGGGTGCCGGTTGGTGGACTCATCGTGGGTTTGTTGGTGGGCTACCTGGTGATGGAAGTCCTGAGTCGTCAGGTGGAGCAGGCGCCGGTGCGCATTGGCAGCACTTTGCTCGGTTGGATGGTGGTGCCACTGTTGCTGAGTTCCATGATGCAGATCCGCCAAATCGATCCTTCGGGCCTCGGCTGGGAA
Source organism: Planctomycetota bacterium (assembly GCA_002746235.1). Taxonomy (GTDB): domain Bacteria; phylum Planctomycetota; class UBA1135; order UBA1135; family UBA1135. Next base: position 127,617 of record NVWJ01000002.1, on the reverse strand, counting down.
TGGATTATGTTGCTGGTGGTTGCGTGTAAGGCTGGGGATAGTTCCGCCTATCTGGTGGGCGGTGCCATGGGCAAGCACAAGTTGATTCCGACAGTCAGCCCTAATAAATCCTGGGAAGGTGCGATTGCATCGGTGCTTGGGGCTTTACTCGGTGGGTATATCGTTGCGACCTGGGCCTTTGAAGGCGTGCTCGCCACTTCAACCTGGATCGTCGCCGTGTTGGTGACCAATCTCGGCGCTCAATTTGGGGATCTCGCGGAGAGCCTGTTGAAGCGCGGTTGCAAAACCAAAGACTCCGCCACCGCGGTGCCAGCTTTCGGCGGGAGTTTCGACATGGTCGATTCTTTTCTGATTGCCGCGCCGGCTCTGCATGGCTACTTGGCATTAACCGTGTATAGTGCCTAGGAATCTTGCGGAGCGTTTTTGCTCCGCCGCAAAGAATTTTGGAGACCCGCATCCCGCTGTTATCCCTCGAAGAGGAGCAAATCCTTTTCGGCCCTCATGATCGTCACGTCAAGCAAGTGTCGCGACGCTTTAACGTGCGCTTCAGTTCACGCGGCGGAAATCTGCGTTTGCAGGGCGGTGACGATGAAGTGAAACTCTTGGCCGCCCGCGTCGAGGACTTACTGGAAGCCATTCGCGGCGGCAAGGATTTCGAGCCTGCGCAAATTGCCGATGCCCTGCTTGGCACAACCTTCGCCGAAGATGCTGTCGGCCGTGGCGCCAATTCGCGCGACATCGTGCTCGATGCGAGAACGAATAAACGCAAAGGCGATGGTCTGCCCACGGCGCGTACTCCTGCCCAGCAACGCTACCTCGATCTGCTCGATGACAATGAACTGGTGTTTTCCGCTGGCCCTGCCGGTACTGGAAAAACCTTCCTTGCGGTGGCCGCCGCAGTGCGCGCTTTACGCGATGGCTCGGTAAAGCGGTTAGTGCTCACTCGTCCAGCTGTAGAAGCCGGCGAGCACCTTGGTTTCTTGCCCGGTGACCTCCAAGAGAAGATCGACCCTTATCTGCGTCCGCTTTACGACGCATTGAATGACCTCCTCAGTCCTACCGCCGCACGTCGCATGAAGGATATGGACATGATCGAGGTTGCGCCGCTCGCATTTATGCGCGGACGAACCTTGAACGACTCCTTTGTCATTCTGGATGAAGCGCAAAACGCATCGAAGGGGCAAATGAAAATGTTTCTGACTCGTTTAGGCGAGCGTACCCGCGCTGTGGTGACCGGCGACATCAGTCAGACCGACTTGCCGCGTGGACGCAGTGGTTTGAAGGACGCCATGCTGAGATTGCAGGGCATCCAAGGTGTTGGCATGGTGGAATTCCATGCCCGCGATGTACAGCGCAGCAATCTGGTGGCGCGCGWCGTCGCTGCATACGGAGACGAGTAATGTTGCCGGAGGACGCGCCCCGTTTAGGTTTTAGTGATCGCGTTGGTCGGGAGAAATATGCGGAGTTGGAAGGATTGCAGCACGAAAAACTGCAAAAACTGGTTGCGCGCGCGTGGGAATTGCAAAAAGGACCTGCGAAAGTGAAATTAGAAATTGTGTGGATGGGAGAGGCCGAACACAGCCGTTTGCATGAGCGATTTCTTAACGACCCCACTCCAACCGACGTCATTACTTTCCCTTATGAAGACGATGACTTGTTCGGTGAAATCATAGTCAATCTAGATATGGCGCTAGAACAGGCCACTTCCCGAAAGATTGACATGTGCGATGAAGTGGCGCTTTACGTTGTGCATGGCGCCTTGCATTTATTGGGCTTGGAAGACGCCACCGACGCGCAACGTGTAGTTATGCGCGCTGCCGAAGCCGCTGTAATGATGTCGTAACGTAAAGTTTCTTACGATTTTCTTTGCAATCGTAATTCAATTCGCGTGAAATCGTCGCATCGGTAAACGGGAAGGTGACTTCCATCGCTTGCCGCCCCCTTTTTTTCATGGTAAAACGCGCACGACTCGACAAGGACACCAACCAAACTTTGGTGCGGTTGTGGACTGAGTTTCGTAGCTCCGAAAAGATTGAAGCACGCAATGCTTTGATTGAGTACTACCGTCCCTACGCTGCGCGTGTTGCACGTAAGGTGAAGGCGCGCTTGCCGCGTTCGGTGGAGTTTGGAGATTTGGAAGGTGCCGGCGACGTCGGACTGATTCAGGCTATCCAAAACTTTGACCCGGAGCGTGGAGTTCCCTTCGAAGCTTTCTGCGAGTACCGCGTGCGTGGTGCCATCCTGGATGAACTGCGGCGTCACGATTGGGTGCCGCGTCCAGTGCGTAATCGCTTGAACAAGTTGAAGGTCGTAGTTGAAGAGCTACGCCGCGATTTAGAGCGCGAGCCTTCCGAAATGGAAATCGCTGCAGCACTCGACCTGGAACTGCATGATTACCACCGTCTTTATGGTGGTGGCCGCGATACACCAGTTCTCGCTGGCGGTAAACCTGGCAACGAACACGGCGACGGCGAAGGCACTTTGGATTTCTACGAAGATCCACGCGCCGACGGGCCGGATGATGGCGCGCACTCGAAAGAGTTGCTCGAGCTCATTTCGCAAACGCTAGATGCTGAAGAGCGCGAGATTTTGTTCATGCGCTTCTTTCTCGATTACTCACTGAAAGAAATCGGTGAAATCCGCGAGATTTCTCAATCCCGCGTTTCGAAGATTCTTGGCCGCATCATGGAGCGGCTTAAGGTGCGCTTCGAAGAGAAGATTTAGGAAGGCCTGAATTGCTCAGAGCTTGCTTGGCGCTGGATTAGCTTCCGCGCAAAATCGATCGAATCGCAAGCGCTTCCTGTACGGTCGAGCGCAAGAACTCCAACGGAATCATGTTGGGGCCATCGGATGGCGAGGACAACGGATCGTCATGGGTTTCGAGGAAGTAGCCATCGAAGCCATTCGCCGCTGCTGCACGCAACATGAGCGGCGCCCGTTTCCAATCGCCGCCAGTTTTTCCGTCCAAAGTTCCAGGAGCTTGAACCGCGTGGGTGGCATCCATCAAAATCGGATAGCCGGCAGCGCGTAGTTCCGGGATGGAGGAAAAATCCACCACCAAGCGCCCATAACCAAAGAAAGTGCCGCGCTCAGTAATCAGAATGCGCTTGTTGCCAGTGCTTTCCACCTTGCCGGCGGCGTGTTTCATATCGGCAGGAGCCAGAAACTGACCCTTCTTGATGTTCACGCAACACCCGGTTTCGCCAGCAGCGACCAATAAGTCAGTCTGACGGCATAGGAAGGCTGGGATTTGCAGGACATCGGCCACTTCTCCGACGGCGGCGCAATGTTCAGGCAGATGCACATCGGTCACGATCGGCACTTGTAGTTTTTCCTTAATCGTGGCCAGAATCTCTAAGCCACGCTCGATGCCAATCCCGCGCCCAGAAGAAGTCGAGGTGCGATTGGCTTTATCRAAGCTCGCCTTRAACACCCACTGCACATTTAGGCCATCGAGYTCATCGCGAATYYTCAGCGCCAGRTCGATGGTYTTYTCRCCTTCAATCGCRCATGGYCCYGCGAGCAAYAGCGGCGCAGTGTCTGCACCAAGATGGCGGCCGGGAAGAAACTCGTGGGTTTGGGTCATGAGACTTTTGAACTGCTARGGRCGGGCGACCAAAAGTGGCACCTGCATTCCATCGATGCGGAATTCTAACGCAGTATTGCCGACGTAATCGCCATCRACCTGCAGAGGGGCGTTTTCGGCWCCCTTAATGCTGACTTTACGCACYGGAATGCGCCGTACATCAGGCAGCTTCTCTAGTTGGCCTCCCGCGGCCGCTATGGCGAACARYCCGCCRCGCAGAAGGTCGACATTGCGRAACAGAAAGAGCTCCCACAGGCCGTCCTGGAGGTTGCAGCGGCCAAGTCGCAAAATCGTGCTGCCGTNAATACTGACTCCAGAAAGGATGCCGTAACTATATTCACCCAAAGGTTGATCGTCGGCAATGATCTCCTGTGGGACCGGAGTCCAGCTGCGCATGGCATCGGCCAAAACCTTGACGTATTGCACCGGATGAATCGGTCCGTCGCGTTGCGCTTGCATGAGACGCATGAGCTCGCCGTCGTAACCGAAACCTAGGCACAGAAAACAACGCCGCGTGCGCCGTGCACGTTCACTCTGATAACTCACGGTTGGAATATCGATTAACTGACGTTCGCCGCGCTCAACCAAAGTCACGGTGTCTTCCGGGCGTTGCGAGATTTTCAACTCTTGCGCCAACATGTTTGCAGTTCCAAGTGGAGACAATGCTAGTGGTGGTGCGTCCTGTGCAGGCAAACCATTCATGACTCCGTTGAGGGTGCCATCGCCACCGACCACCACCAGTCGGTCGGCAATCTCCGCAGCGTTTTTCGCCCACTGGATGCCGTCTTGACGCGAACGCCCAATATGCACGCCCACCGAGTGTCCGCGCGCGCTGAGCAACTCGGCAATGCGCGCTGCCCGTTCCGGACCGCGACCACGTCCCGAAAAAGGGTTGGCAAGGATTTCGATTTGCATGGGGGAATGCTTTTGCGGCTGGTAGCCTGTAAGTATGTCCGAGGAAAGTTTAGCGAAGTGGTTGCTCACTGGCATGGGCGGAATCCTCGGATGGGGGATTCGCCAATCCTTGCCCCCGCGCACTTTCGCTTTTGCCGGCCGGGTGCGACCGAGCTTCTGGCCGGACGCCCCTGGAGTGCGCTTAGATTTGGCGGTTCCGGGCGAGTTTCGCTCGGTGTTGGAAATGTTGAAGCCAGAAGTGGTGGTGCACGCGGCTTGCATATCACGCGCCCAAGAATGCGCCGACTTTCCGGAGCTGACGCGGCAGGTGAATGTGGCTGCGGTGGAGGAATGGCTGACCACCTCCACCTCACAAGCGAGTTTCCCTCTCTACATTTCCACCGAGCAAGTGTTCGATGGCCGCGCCGATTCCTATGCCGAAAGCAGTCCGGTTTGCCCATTAAGTTTGTACGGCGAAACCAAAGCGGAGGCCGAAGCCTTGGTGCTGGCAGCGGGTGGTGCGGTGGTGCGATTGCCGTTATTGCTCGGCCCAGAAGTGGGCATTGGACGATGTGGCGCTGATTCGGCAATCGTCAAAGCAGTACGCGCCGGTCAACGCCTACCCTTATTCCACGATGAATACCGCACGCCGGTTGCTGCAGCCGCCCTCGGCCCCATGTTATGGCAAATCGCCAACCGACGTCTTCCCGGCGTGTTTCATCTTGCCGGCAGTGAGTCGGTAAGCCGTTTGGAACTCGGTGAAGTCGCGTGTGAGCTTGCCGGCTTGGCGCCCAACTTCAATGCCGTGTCGGCCGTCGATTTCGACGGCCCACCACGTAGTTTGAAGCTGAACCTTGAGAATACGCGCAGTCGAGAAGTGCTCGGATGGGAGCCGCCGAATCTGCGACAATCCCTGGCCTGGACCGCGCAGCCTCCTGCTGAGGAGACGACGTCGGTGCAGACCGAGGAATCATGACCGAGACTGCCGAGAACACCCTTTCGTCGCGCTACACGCCGGCTGAATTCGAGCAACGCCTTTACGCCGAGTGGGAGCGTAGTGGCCTGATGTCGCCGCCTGCGGAAGACACTGGCAACGAGACCTTCACAGTGATGATCCCGCCACCCAATGTGACCGGAGTACTGCACATGGGGCACGCGTTGAACAACACCTTGCAGGACATTGTGGTGCGTCATCGGCGCATGCTCGGTTACGACGTGTTGTGGATTCCAGGAACCGACCATGCTGGCATTGCCACTCAGGCTGTAGTCGAGCGCAAGCTGGCCGCGGAAGGGATTGACCGCAAAGAAATGGGCCGCGAAGCTTTCACTGACGAAGTGTGGAAGTGGCGCGAGCACCATGGCGATGTGATTTTGGGTCAGCTGAAACGTCTCGGCGCGACTTGCGATTGGAGCCGTACGAAATTCACTTTGGATCCAGACATGGCCAAAGCGGTGCGGGTTTCCTTCGTGCGTATGTGGGAGCAAGGTCTGGTTTACCGTGGCGCACGTCTGGTCAATTGGGACTGCAAGTTGATGACCGCGGTTTCCGACGATGAAATCGAATACGTCTCGCGTAAAGGCAAGATTTGGACTCTGCGTTATCCAGTGAAGGATTCCGAGGAGTCACTTTGTGTGGCGACCACACGTCCGGAGACCATGTTGGGTGATACCGGGGTTGCGGTGCATCCAGATGACCCGCGTTTTGGGCATTTGGTCGGGCAGAAAATTTTGCTGCCACTCATGAACCGCGAGATTCCGATCATCGCCGATGATTCGGTCGATCCTGAGTTCGGTACTGGCGCAGTCAAGGTTACGCCTGGACATGATCCAGCAGACTATGAGCGCGGCAAACGGCACAACTTGCCGATCATTAACGTGCTCAACAACGATGGCACCATGAATGAGGAGTGCGGTGAATACGCTGGCATGACTCGAGAAGCTGCGCGTAAGGCCGTCATCGAGGCCTTGGATGCGCTTGGACTATTCGTCGAAGAGAATGACATCACCCATAACGTGACCATTTCCGACCGCTCCAAGACGGTGATTGAACCGTTGATCTCGGAGCAATGGTTCGTGAAAATGTCGGAGATGGCCGAACCTGCGATCAACGCGGTTAAGGACGGCTCGTTGAAGTTTAAGCCGGAACGCTGGACCAAGGTCTACCTTGATTGGCTTGAGAATGTGCACGATTGGTGCATCTCACGCCAGCTGTGGTGGGGGCATCGGATTCCGGTTTGGTACGACGAGGACCACGTGCCGGTTGCATCGGTCGATGACCTGGAACTCGGCAGTGCACACCCAGTCACTGGCAAACCTTTGGTGCGCCAGGATGAAGATGTGCTCGATACCTGGGGCAGTTCTTGGCTGTGGCCATTCGCCACTTTGGGGTGGCCGGACGACGATAGCGAAGACCTCGCACGTTTTTACCCGACTCAGTTTCTTTCCACGGCACGCGACATCATTTACCTGTGGGTCGCACGCATGGTCATGGCTGGCTATGCCTTCCTGGATAAGCTTCCTATGGAGAAGCGGATACCATTCGCTACCTGTTACATCCACGCCACCGTATTGGATGGCAATGGCAAACGTATGTCGAAGTCGGCCGGCAACGGCATTGACCCGGTGGAGATGATTGAGAAGTACGGCGCCGATGCAGTGCGTTATTCACTCATGATTCTCACTCGCGAAGGGCAAGATGTGAAACTCGCGGAAAACCGTTTCGAGCTGGGGCAGCGTTTCTGCAACAAGATTTGGAATGTGTCGCGCTTTGTGCTGCAAAATCTCGAAGGCGCCGACCCCGCTGCACTTGCAGCGACTCCTGCCGCAGAGGATTTGGAGTTAGAGGACCGCTGGATCCGTTCGCGCCTGCAAGGGCTGCAAGAAGAAGTCAGCCAGCACCTCGAGACTTACGATTTTCACGATGCCGCCCAAGCGCTGTACCGCTTTACCTGGGATGACTTCTGCGACTGGTATGTAGAAAGCGCTAAGCGTCGGCTATGGGCTGCGGAAGATGCAGCGCCAGATGGCCCAGAAGCGCGTTCGGCGGCGGCGGCACGGGCAACCCTTGGCCAAACCCTCGCGCAGCTATTGAAACTGCTGCACCCGTTCACCCCATTCCTCACCGAAGCCTTGTGGTCGGAAGTTCCGGCAAGTCTGAAGGAGGACGATGGCTTGTTGATGGGGGCACCCTGGCCGAAGAGTCAGCCGGAACTCGCCAATGCTGCTGCAGAGGAGCAATTCGAGCGCTTGCAAGACGTCGTCCGTGCGCTGCGTAATGYGCGCGGCCTGCTCGAGATCCCAGCCGGCGATCGCCCTCAGGCAACCGTGCTATGCGATTTAGTCCAAGCCAGTGCATCCATGCAAAAGTGTAAGGACCTCGCCTGCTTCCTAGCGCGTGTGGAAACCATGCAACTCGGTAGTACCGATGATCAGAAACCGGCCAACACCGGCACCGATGTCTTCCGCGGCGGTTCGGTGTTCCTGCCATTTACCGCAGAAACCGATCCCGCCAAGTTGCGCTCCAATCTAGATAAGAAAATGGAGAAGGTGGAGAAGGGCATTAAGGCGATTGAAGGCAAGCTCGGTAATGAGCGTTTCTTAGCCAATGCCGATCCGGAAGTGGTCGCATCCGAGCGCTCCAGAATTGAAGATTTGCGCAAAGAGTTAGAAACTCTCAGCGCAAATCTAGATGGACTGTCGAACTAAGTTCTACTTCCAGTCAGCTGGGTTCGACATGTTTTTGCCATCAGCATCAGCGAGCTTGAAGGCAAAGGTGAATCCATAAGCTTTGCCGCGGTTGGCAGCAACGCGGAAGTTCACCTGAAGCTTTTCGGTCTTCTCGTTGTAGTTCATTCCGTGAGCAACTTGCTTGTCCTGCTTCAAGACGGGAGCACCAATCAACGGGATGGCCGCAAGCGCTACTCCTTTGCCGTCGGTAATCAAAATGTAACGACGGTCGGGGACAAGCTCTAAGTCTTTGATCTGGACCGATGGGAGGAGTGGATCCTTAATCTCCACCGGCTCGCCATCGGTACCTGGCTTATCTTTGCCTTTCATCCAGCCACCCATGCGCTCGATGGTTTTCTTTTTCAGACCAGCCATGTAGACCAAGGTATAGGTACCCGCAGGTACATCGTAATCGGCAAAGCCGACTGCGGTACTCAGGGCGCCAATCGGAACAAAACGTCCGTCTTTGTTGGCCACTTTGTCAACCTTGGAGAAGCCCTGCCATTTGTGWATCTCAAACGGATCACGCAGCGGGGTCAGGGTCATCGAACGATGGGGTCCGAATACCGCATAGGACTCCGGCACGTTTGGCTTCAGCTTGAGTGCTTCTAGGGCATCATGAGTGGCACGCTTGGATTCAATCTTGGCCAAATCAAACTGAGTAAATTGTTCCATGCCAAGAGTGCGGGAGTAGTCCAGCCCCGATGCTGGCGGTACACCAAGAACACCGCTGCGCATGTTGCGGGTCTTGAGGTAGGCTGCATCTTTGAGTGGCATCTTGCTCGCTGCTACACGAAAGCCCACAAGCTTGACTGCTGCAGTCTTCTCGTATGCATAACGTGAATCGATACGCATGTACTTCTCTTCGAGTTCACAGCAACCACCTTTCAGAATGATGCGACTCTGATCCCAAACCGGATCCGGATAAATCTTCTCCTTCTTACCCGATGCATTTTTGATTTCCATATTGAAAGACTTATAGCCCTCCAGCTTGGTTGCCTTGGAATCGGTGAACTCGTGCACCTGGCCAACCATGTCGTAAATACCAAATGGCGATGGGTTGTCAAAGGTGCCGACGGGCAAACGCTTGAACGCCAAAGTGCTTGGCTTGGTGCTGATACTGCTGGACTTCTCACGGCTGAACTCATGACCGTAAGGGTAATCCCAATCGGTATCACCACGCGCTGCGCGTACCCACTCCAATTCGGTAGGAAGTCGCATGCCAATCCACTCACAATAATCCTGTGCATCCATGAAGCTAATGAATACCACCGGCTCCAGCGCAAGACTGCCAGGCATATCCCACTCCTGACCCTCATCCTGCCAATGCTCTTTCCACCATTCAGCCTGCGCGGTTTCATCGAACTTGTAGGCAGGATTCGTTTGCTTGCCATCGACCCATCCCTTGCCTTCAAAAATCAGTYCATTCTTCAACTCGGCGCTGATACTTGCCCAAGTCGGCGGCGGCACCGCGCCCGTGGCATTGACGAACTCCAAGTACATCTCATTGGTGATTGGAGTCGGGCTTATAAAGAAGCCTTCGACCGCAACCGAAGCACGTGGAAGCTCTCCAGCGAAAATAGACGCCTTCACAGGATCCTTGCGAATACGGTCCTTGGTCGCACTTTCCGAAGCGCCAAGAGTGACGTTACCAGCAGGAATCTCCACCAGGCCAGGACGCTGAGTCGGGCCTTGTAGAAGGGTAAAAGTAAGACTGAGTAGTAGAGTTGAAATCATCCTGGAAACGGTTGGTACGTCGCGGGGGCCGGGCAATTTACTCCAGCAGGGCGAATGCGCCAAATGGAGTCTCCCTTTCGGGCAAGCTTCTCTAGACTGTTGCGTCCCCGAGGTTTCGGCTCAGACGTGTCTGAAAAAATTCTTAAATCAAAAATTACCCCAGAATTGCACGGTAAACGCCTGGATAAGGCCTTAGTCGCGCTCTTGGGTAAGGGTTATTCTCGTTCTCGTCTTTCTGGATGGATTCGCGATGGCCTGGTCCTTTTAGATGACGATGTCATCCAAAAACCTGGCTTTACGGTGTATGAAGGGCAAGAATTGCGCCTGCAGGTTCCGGCGGTGAAAGTGCCTGAAGTTGGCTCAGAGCTTGAGCCAGGGATTTTGTACGAAGATGAATACCTTGCAGTGTTGGATAAGCCAGCCGGCCTGCCCATGCATGGGAATTCCGCTGGCGACACCCAAATGAGTGTGGCGAACTGGCTGACCCACAAATATGGACCCGATTTGCCCATCGGACAGGGGGCTGAGCGCCCAGGAATCGTGCACCGCCTCGACCGCGGCACTTCAGGTGCCTGCGTAGTAGCCTTCCAGGTCGATGTCTTCGAAGACATTCAATCCCAGTTCGCCGAACGCACAGTGGCGAAGGAATATCACGCAATCTGCTTTGGTAAGCCACGCTTTCGCTCCGATTGGGTGGATCGTCGCCTGCGCGCGGACCCACGCGCCCCGAACCGCGTGGTCACGACCAATTCCACCGAGGGTGGCACCCGCGACGCACTTTCCTACTGGGAAGTGTTGGAAGATTTCGAAGGCTTTACCTTAATCAAGGCCATTCCGAAAACTGGACGGAAACACCAAATCCGCGTGCACCTCACCGATGCAGGWTTGCCCTTGGTCGGCGACCCTTTTTATCGCGCGAAGAACTTTGGCGCTGGCATGTTGCCGGAAGGCTGTCCAGACCCYGACCGTACYTTGYTGCATGCGGCCAAGTTGTCCTTYGAGCATCCCAAGCTTGGGCACATGGAKTTCGAATCTCCCTACCCGCCRATYTTYCAGCARGTGTTRGATGCACTTCGCCGGGATTGYCCGGTCATTCCRTAGTCGAATCCTTTGCCCCAACTTCGCCTCCCCCAGGTGTTTGCGGTTGCTTTCCTCGCAACCACGCTTTCTCTTTCCGCGCAACAGGGTGCGGAGATTACCGGAGTTTCCGCGCAAGAAGCCGGAACTGCWGGCGCCGCGATTASCACYGGGCAAAGTTTGCTCGATGCRTCGACCAAYCCAGCCACCTTGCTKGACTTGTTCGGYAGYCGCAGTCGKCATCCWGGYGCCAAKCATCGCTTTGARATTTTGGCGCGTTCGATAARCACCAGCACCGACATYACYACRGCAGGTGGCRCRGAACTGTTGATCGACCAGCCAGGTGCAGTGGGCCCCTTTATGGGGTATGCCGCAACCTTGAGTGACGATGTCGCGTGGAGTTTGGTTTTCCAACCCACCTTGGCTGCAGACTTCTCCACCACTCGGTTGACCGAAATGCAAATCGTCACCGTGAACGCCGATGGCAGCGGTGGGCCCGCTACGGCTAACACTCCYATTGSAACCGAGTTGACGCAATTAGCCTTGGAGCCGTCGCTGGCTTGGCGTGCAAGCAAAWCKTTGAACTTTGGTTTWGGATTGTCGATYCGCAACTCTGAGTTAAAAAGCTCTTCGGCKGCKGAAGTGGCTTTATCGGACCTGCAAGGCGACATTCCAGATGGCTTGGCTGGAATCTTTGGRCCGCTGAGTTGGGGTGAACTGATTGCGCAGTTAGGGGAGGACCGCGGCGTCGATTCTTTTCAGGCTAGTTACACCGGGGAGGCCAGTAGCAGTTCACCCAGTATCTTCCTGAAGTTCGGCGGCACTTGGCAGGCGAACCGCAATACSCGSRTSGGCTTTTGGTATCGCCCGCAATCGAGYGYCACSAAYCTSGAAGGNCAAGKKNTTGGTGGAYTTGASCGATGACCTCGGCGCMTTCGTCGAKGGCYTGGAGGATATYTTGKCRGTSGACYTGTTGGATGACYCGACYTCCAACTACGACTTYAGYTTGGCYAGYGTKGCYTTTCCTCAGCAAGCYGGWGTTTCYATGGAGCRYTGGRTCRCCRACMRCCAACGYTTKCARGCCAAGATGGTGTGGACYGAYTGGTCGAAYGCATTCAGCGATTGGACGGTGCRCYTAAGYAATCCAAGCAAYYCGGARTTYGTGGATTACCTCGGYGGMGAYGGTTCGATTGACATCGACCTTGGTTTGAAGTGGCGTGACAGCATTGCCATTTCTACCGGYTACGAGGTCGATGTCCACCAGCGSGTKACTTTRCGCAGCGGCATTGGCTGGTCGCGTAATCCGGTRGGTGGGTCGGTGTTGCCAGGAGTGACCCCGTACAACCAATGGCATGTGGCKGCCGGTGCAAGTTGGTGGGCCGGMAGTGAAGGYCTTGCCGATTGGCATCTKGCCGTRGTTGCRGCCATTCCAGAAAAATGGACAGCAGGCAGTAACGCCGTGCTGTCCGATTTRTCTGGCGAYCAATAYGATCAATCGGTGATTTCCGTATTGATCGCCGCGACCTTTGCTTGGTAAGKMAGSTTCTGYTYMMNNNGGAGAGTARGARCGCGCTGCRATGGTTGCCGCTCCACTATTGGATTCGCCACCACCGACGTAAACCGTTCCRTCTTCCATCAGSGCAACCACGCCACCGGCATGCGTTTCAGTGATGGGTGGTCCSGCTGTGATCGTTCCAGAAGCGTGAGTGTAGAACCAGGTGTTGTTGATYGGRATYGGGTCGAYTARGTCGCCACGAGCRCCRCCAACAATCATCACCACATTGCCTGGAAGTGCCACGCAAGTGTTGAACGCYGAWTCCTGACTCAAGTTCGGGCGTGCAGTGGTGCCACCCGTGCCGGGGTTGTAAGTCTCGGTGTCCCTGATGGGGCCGATGTTAAAGATGTCGCCACCTGCGCCACCCCCAATGAAAACTTGTCCGTTATCCATTAAAGCAATGCCGCCGAGTGCGCGCTTGTCTTTAAGGTTGCCGGTGTTGGACCAAGAGTTCGTGGCCGGGTTGTAGATTTGCTGATTGTTAGAGAAGTCAGGTATCGCCAAGCCAAACAACAAGGTGTGGGTGATGCCGCCGGAAACCAACCAACGTCCATCGTTCAGCACAACGGACATGGCGCCTGCTTTGAACTCAGTGAGGTTCGGACCATTGGACCAKGAGTTGGTWSCTGGRTTGTAAATCTCRGTGGTCTTCAACGCGGTGCCAAGYARGTCAGCAACRTCGTGCAGTTCATTTGAGTTATTGCCTTCGGTTCCGCCGGCGACCATGACGCGGCCATCGGGCAGCACGAAGGAKGTCGAGCCGGCGCGGAACCTCGACATGTTGGCRGTTGYGGTCCARGYTCCGGTTRCYGGRTCGTAAATYTCGCAGGTGCGMAGCACTTTGGTGAAGAAGTTKGMGCCACYGCCAAAGGGGCCRTTGATRCCACCAATCGCCATAAARCGSCCATCTTGCARTTGCACYACATTRTGGAAGGCGCGGCTATCCGTCATGGWGCCAGGRAGCAAAGTGTGCAGWCCWSTSACWSCATCGACTTCCCAGCATTGRTTGATGGTTGGGTAKGCRGTGTTTGCGTCGACCAATAAWGCGGGRCCRCCGCCACAAACAAAYARGCGCGTCGGGTCMYYRTTKTCRGAACCGRTTTCCCAAGYTGCAAAWGCCAAGTTTGCCGATGCAACGGGYACCGCATTYTCGGTAGCCTGCCATCGCCCTGCACTATTCAGACTCATGGTGCGGATGTTGGAGAAATCGTCGTAGCGTGCTGCTCCAATTCCGCCGGGCTCGGTCCAGCCTTGCCAGTAGGCGGAACGGTCAAGGAAGGCAAGGTTGTTTGGAATGGTCAGGCTCACTGAAAAACGGCCGGTGGCATCAGACATGCCGGTGAAGATATTGCCGTTCGCCGCAAGGTCCACGCCGACCGCTAGCTGATCATTCACATCGCCGGTGAGACCTACGAGGAAGGCGCTACCGGTGTTTTGGAAGGATGGAATCAGGAACACCGGCGTGTTCGGCGTGAGATCGGTGAGCACCAGGGTGGACGGCGCGCCGAGGACATCGCCGTAAGTCATCAGGGTGCTGGTGGCGTTGGACTGTGCGGCAAGTGGCGCGGCGAGTCCGAAGGCCAGGAGGGGTAGGGTTCGAATCATGTTTTGGAATCGTGAACGGGGGGAGAGTCCAGGGTAGCAGCGAGAGGAATGCGAAATCCCCTATAGACCTTCAAAATCAGCAATCGCGGCGCGGAAATTGTCTGGCATGGGAGCGCTGGATTGGGCTTTGCTGTCCCAAATCACCATATCTGCAACGGCTTCTGCCCAGGTGGTATTGTTGGCCGCATCGCGCACACGATAGGCTTGGCGAAAAGAGCGAGTACCAAGGCGTGTGGTGCAAATGTCCACGATGACATCGGCGGGGCCACGGCCAGGAGCCAGGTAGCGGATATTGGTTTGGCCTAGAACGAAGGTGAAATGGCCGTGGATGCCAATCTGGCCCAGATGGTGGAAATACTGAAAGCGCGACTCCTCAAGCAAAGTGAGGTAAACCGCATTGTTGAGCACCCCCTGATTGTCTTCATCGGACCAGCGGGTGCGGCATTTGGCCTGGAAGCGGATTTCCGCAGAATCGGGGACTTCGGGGACTTGCATGGCTGTACTTTAGACTCTCAATGAGACAAAACTGGCGAAATGGCCTAATAAATGGGTATTAGTCGTCAAAATAGACGAATTAGGTTAAGATGATTTATCTTCCACCCGAAGAAGATCTGCAATGCAAATCGAATCGAAGCAACCCGACGAGGCGGTCCTTAAGGAAATGGGGGCACGTCTGGCGCAAAAACGCCTGGCTCAGCAATGGTCACAGGCGGATCTGGCGGAGCGTTCCGGCGTGTCGAAACGCACGGTCGAGCGGATTGAAGGGGGAGCTTCCACGCAACTGGCGAATTGGATTCGGGTTCTGCGCGCGTTACAACTGCTGGAGGTCTTAGATCAATTGTTGCCGGAAAGTGGGCCGCGCCCTATGGACCTGTTGAAGTTGAAACAGAAGCAACGAAAGCGCGCGTCGTCGGAACGTAAGAAGGCGGACAAGCCTTGGGATTGGGATAAGGAATCATGAGTACGCTCGCAGAAGTTAAGCTCTGGGAACGCACCATCGGCGCAGTTTTTTTGGCCGACGGGGACGATGTCGCGACCTTCGAATATGACCCGGCCTTTGCGCAAAGTGGGATTCAGGTTTCTCCTTTGCACATGCCCTTGAGCCAAAACTTATTTAGCTTTCCGGCTTTAGCACGACCAACATTCCACGGCCTACCCGGTTTGCTTGCCGACACTTTGCCCGACCGCTTTGGTCATGCATTGATCGATGCATGGCTTGCCAGTCAGGGACGTAACGCATCCACCTTTAATGCGGTGGAGCGCCTTTGTTACACCGGGACTCGTGGCATGGGGGCATTGGAGTTCTTCCCCACCCAAGGCCCACGCGAACGCACTTCACACCCGATTGATGTCGCGGAATTGGTTCACTTAGCCTCTGCAATTCTGCAACAGCGTGAACATGTGCATGCAGAAATGGCTGATTCTGCCGCGCCAGACCCACTTCGCGATATTTTGCAGGTAGGCACTTCGGCTGGCGGAGCGCGCGCCAAAGCGGTGATTGCGTGGAATCCTGCAACCCAGGAAGTCCGCTCTGGACAAGTCAAGGCAGATATCGGATTTGAACATTGGCTGTTGAAGTTTGATGGCGTCAGCGGAAACCGCGATAAGGAAATGGATGACCCGAAGGGCTATGGACTTATTGAATACGCCTACTCACTCATGGCTAAGGATGCCGGTATCAACATGATGCCGTGTCGTTTGTTAACGGAGAACGGTCGCAGTCACTTCATGACCAAGCGATTTGATCGCACGGAATCGGGCGAGAAGCTGCACATGCAATCCCTTGGTGCCCTCGCGCATTTTGACTTCAACCAAGCTGGCGCGCATGGCTATGAACAGTGTTTGCAAATCATGCGGCAACTGGACATGCCGGCGGCGTCGCTCGAACAGCAGTTCCGACGCATGGCCTTCAACATCATCGCGCGCAATCAAGATGATCATGTCAAAAACATCGCCTTCTTAATGGATAAGCAAGGCACTTGGACCCTCGCGCCGGCCTTCGATGTGACTTATAGCTACCAACCTTCCGGCGATTGGACGCATGCGCATCAGATGAGCATGCAGGGTAAGCGTGACGGTTTCACCATGGACGATTTCAAGGCATGCGGCAAGGCGGTTGGGCTGGTACGCGGTCGTGCCGAACGGATTGTGCGTGAAGTTCAGGAAGTGGTGAGGTTGTGGCCGGGCTATGCGGAACGAGTCGGAGTGGCGGACATCGTCCAGCGTAAAATTGATGGCCATTTGCGTCGCCAACTAGCCTAGCTCGAACAAATCGGGCCCCGCGTAGGCGCTAAATCGGCAGCGCCGACCGCTTATACTTTGCCTCCAACCCGGACACCCCATGCCTAACGTTCTCGGAGTCGACCACATTGCCATTGCCGTCAAGGATCTCGACGCGGCCACTCAACTCTGGAAAGAGATGGGGCTGCGCGTAGGGAGCCGCGAAGTGGTGGAAGATCAGGGCGTGGAGGTACAGATGATGTACGCCGGCGCCACTCGCATTGAATTGGTTTTTCCTATTCGGGAAGACTCGCCGATTCAGGTCTTCTTGGATAAGCGTGGTGCAGGATTGCATCACCTCGCGCTTGCGGTCGATGACTGCGCTGCAGCGACCAAGGAATTGGTCGACCGGGAAGTACGCATGATCAACACCGAGCCGAAAACTGGGGCGCATCGAACGCGGATTGCCTTTGTGCATCCGAAAGCGACCAGCGGTGTGTTGACAGAACTCGTCGAAGGCGGCGAAGGGTTTGGCTCGTAAGAGCTTGGATGAATAAACATGGATCCCATTCAAAAACTTGAGGAGATGCGCGCGGAAGCCCGATTGGGTGGTGGCGAAAAACGCATTGAAACCCAACACGCCAAAGGCAAACTGACCGCGCGGGAACGGATTGAACTGTTGCTTGATCAAGGATCTTTCGAAGAGTTAGATGCCTTTCGCCGCCACCGCAGTTCCAACTTTGGTTTGGATAAGCAACGTCCGCTCGGCGATGGCGTAGTCACTGGAACTGGCACCATTGATGGCCGTCCGGTTGCCGTATTCGCGCAAGACTTCACCGTATTTGGCGGAAGTTTGGCCGAAGAGCATGCTGCCAAAATCTGCAAGGTGATGGACATGTCGATGAAGCTCGGCATTCCTATGATTGGACTCAATGATTCCGGCGGCGCGCGCATTCAAGAAGGCGTGGTTTCGCTCGCGGGCTATTCCGAGATCTTCTTGCGCAATACTTTGGCCAGTGGCGTGGTGCCGCAAATCAGCGCCATCATGGGCCCATGTGCCGGCGGTGCGGTCTATTCGCCTGCTCTGACCGATTTCATCTTGATGGTTGATGGCAGCAGTTACATGCACATCACCGGCCCCGATGTGGTGAAGACGGTCACTCATGAAGACGTCACTTCGGAAGAGTTGGGCGGTGCGCAGGTGCACGAGGAAATCAGTGGCACCAGTCACTTCACTTGCGAGGACGATGCCGAGTGTTTGGCACGCATCCGTCGCTTGTTGTCTTTCCTTCCGGCGAACAACACTGAAGAGCCGCCGATGGTTGCAACCGAAGATCCATCGGACCGTTGCGATGAACTGCTAGATGAAATCATTCCGGAATCTCCGAACCAGCCGTACGACATCAAAAAGGTCATCACCTCGGTGGTGGACGATGGCGACTTCATGGAAATCCAACAGGGCTTCGCGCGCAACATTGTGATTGGTCTCGCGCGTTTAGGCGGACGCTCGGTAGGCATCGTCGCCAACCAACCGATGGCACTCGCTGGCGTGTTGGATATCGATGCTTCCGAGAAAGCAGCGCGCTTTGTGCGTTTCTGCGATTGCTTCAACATTCCCATCATCACCTTTGAAGATGTCCCGGGCTTCATGCCTGGAACGGTGCAAGAACATGCCGGCATTATTAGGCGTGGCGCCAAACTTCTTTACGCCTACTGCGAAGCGACGGTGCCGAAACTCACCGTGGTCACGCGCAAGGCTTATGGCGGTGCATATTGCGTGCTTTCAAGCAAATCCACCCGCGGTGACTGGAACGTTGCATGGCCTGGTGCCGAGATTGCAGTCATGGGAGCCGAAGGCGCTACCAAGATCATCCACCGACGTGAGATTGCTGCTGCCGATGATCCGGCCAAACGCGAAACCGAACTGGTAGAGGAGTACCGCGACATGTTCGCTAACCCATACCTCGCAGCCGAACGCGGTCTGATCGACGATGTCATCATTCCTTCGCGTACCCGTCCACGTTTGATTCGCGCCCTGCAAATGCTTGCGACCAAGCGCGAATCCAATCCACCGAAGAAGCACGGTTCCATCCCACTTTAGGAGTCATGAGCAAAGTCCCTCAAACTCCGATCAAGCGCCTGTTGATTGCGAACCGTGGTGAAATCGCGGTACGGATTCAGCGTTCGTGCCGAGATCTCGGTATTGAAACCATTGCAGTTTATTCGGATCCAGACCGTCATGCGCTGCATGTGCGTTTTGCTAATGAAGCTTATGCACTCGGCGGTAAGACTCCGGCCGAATCGTATTTACGCGCCGACCGCATTCTGGAAATAGCCCAAGAGGCCAAGGCCGATGCGATTCACCCTGGCTTTGGTTTCCTTGCTGAAAACGGCGCGTTCGCCGAAGCAGTAGAAGCAGCTGGCATTCGTTTCGTCGGTCCATCCCCTCATGCCATGGCGGTGATGGGAGACAAGCTGTCGGCACGTACTGCCATGATTGCCGCTGGTGTTCCGGTGGTTCCAGGCAACACCGAAGCGGTTGCCGATGCTGCAGAAGCGGCTGTCGAAGCGGAGAAGATCGGCTATCCAGTCATGCTTAAGGCATCGGCTGGTGGTGGAGGCAAAGGCATCCGCGTGGTGCATGAGCCGAGCGAAATTGAAGCGGCCTTTACCACCGCCAGTGGGGAAGCGCTCAACGCATTCGGTGACGGCCGCATGTACCTTGAGAAGTTTTTGGTTCGGCCGCGTCACATTGAGATTCAAGTGTTGGGTGATAAGCATGGCACCATTCTTCACTTCGGCGAACGCGAATGCTCCTTGCAGCGACGCCACCAAAAGCTGATTGAGGAAGCGCCTTCTCCAGCGATCGATGAAGCCACGCGCATGAAGATGGGGGCGGCTGCAATTGCCGCTGCCAAAGCGGTGAACTACTTCTCTGCCGGAACCGTTGAGTTCTTGTGGTCGAAGGGGGAGTTTTACTTCTTGGAAATGAACACTCGCATCCAAGTGGAGCACGGCATCACCGAAGAGGTTTATGGCGTGGATCTCATCGCGCAAATGATTCGGGTTGCTGCAGGAGAGAAGATTGATGACTGCACCGGCCTGGTGCCACGTGGTCACGCGATTGAAGTGCGCCTGAACGCGGAAGACCCCGACAACCAATTTCTGCCAAGCCTTGGCGTGATTGAAAATCTGCGTTGGCCCGGTGGACCTGGAGTGCGTATCGATTCTGGCGTTTATCGCAGCATGGAAGTGACTCCGTACTACGATTCCATGCTCGCCAAACTGATTGCTTATGGCCGTACTCGCGAGCAAGCCCGACGTCGGATGTTGCGGGTGTTGCAAGAGCTACATGTCGGAGGCGTCAAAACCTCGGCCGGCATCGCTCTGCAAATCCTTCAGTCCGATGGCTTCATCAGTGGCAATTACGACACCGCCTATCTCGAGACCTTTGTGGAAGAACGCGGCCAGCAAGAAGTGCAGCGTGAAATCCCAGATGACCTGGAGCAAATCGCAGCCATTGTGGCTGCACTCCATCGCCAGAAAACGGCAGCGCGTCGGGTGATGCAATCCGATGACACAGGTGGTGCAAAAGCTAATCCTTGGGTGGCAGCAGCACGCCGCGAGCAGCATGGGAGGGTTTCCCGATGAAGTACTTCCTACGCGTAGATTCCGGCCGTGAGTTCGAGCTTGAAGTCGAGGATTGTGGCGGCGGACATTGCACCGTGAAAGTGGACGGCAAAGAGATCCAAGCCGATTTCTTAGATGTCGACCGTCTCGGTCAATACACCGCCATCATCGATCACCGTAGTTTTGCGGTCTCCATCGAAGAGCAGGACCCACAGCATTTACAGGTCAATATTGCCGGTGAAAGTTACACCGTCGTCGCCATGGACGAACGCGAGAAAGCTGCCGGTGAGGTTGCTGGACAAGGACCGCCGAAGGCCGAGATTATCAAGGCATCCATGCCTGGTGTGCTCATCGACGTTTCAGTGAAAGTCGGAGATGTCCTCGAACCGGGAGCCGGCGTCGCCATTCTCGAAGCCATGAAAATGCAAAACGAGGTCACCTGCCAACACGGTGGCGTGGTCGAAGAAGTACTCGTCGAAACCGGTCAAAGCGTCGATGCAAACCAACCGCTGGTGCGCTTGGCTCCTCCGCAGGATGACTAGGGAAGCTCTGATTTAGTCTGCCAGCGGCTTCGCGGCAGATTTACTGACCGACCATCTGCCCGCGGTTCGCCGACGGCACTAGATTGTGCATGCCGACTTCCAAGACCTCAATCTTGGCAGCTTTGACTTGCTGCTTAATCCAAACGCGGAGGTCCTTGCCGGCCTTTTCCATCTTCACCATTTCCGGGTACATAGCTAAAACGTGGCGCATGGTGCTCTTGTCATCGCTCGGTTTTTGCCCACGCTCATAACTGAGCACTTGTAGGAAGTGATAACCGTACACCGTAAGGAAAGGTGCCGAATATGCATTGGCTGCCGTGGTGTGGCAGATGCGATCAAAAGGCTGCACGGCAAGCTCACGGCCAAAGGTGTAGCGTCCGTCGTCGGTTGGCGCCTCTGAGTCTTGTGAAAAACGCGCGACGACAGAAGCAAAGTCCTCACCTGCAACAGCAGCTTCATGCGCTTCTTCAATGTTGCGATACATATCGGGAAGGTCGACTGCAAACCTAGCTTGCATGACCTTTAGTGGCAGCAATGCTTTGACTGCCGATTGCAACATCATGTCGTCGGAGCCAGAGCGAAAGCTGCGGTAATACTGAACTAACTCGTTCAGTTCTTGGGAATGGATTTCCACTCCATCAATGCGCAGCAATGGGCGATCACTAGCAAAGGGTAGAGGGCGTCCATCGCGTAAATCGCGTGGACCTTCTGCATTGAGGTTAGCGAGGTCGCCTCCAGCTAAATCTGGATGGGTTGCGGGGCCGTTTGGCGTACTTCCAGGACGGAGCGTGGTTGCACTGGGTTTCGGCCTTGAAGTTCCTTCCTGTTTCGGCGTGTAGTTTTCCGGAGCAGGCACCAAAGGTTTTAAGCGTTCCGGCTTCGCTGGAGTTTGGAATAGTGGAAAAGCTGCAAGGACAAGGAGAGAAATCATTTGGAATCGCGGTCGTGAAAAAATTCGTCGAGGCTGCCGTGGAAGTTTTCCAAATCCTGATCGGGACTATCGGAACCACCACTAGGGCCGCCGGAGGAAAACCAAGGATAGCAGGCGCGTCGCCAAACCTCGGTAGTGGGTAGTGTCGGGCCATGACCTTCGCGCATGACGATTTGGAAGTACTCCACTTGACCGCTCCACCACAGATAAACTGCCAAAATCAAACCGATGAACAAAGCACCGATGTAAAAGCAGAAAATCAAGGCRAGAAYAGCAAGCCARCGMGAGAGYYGRTTKGCGGCGYGGGTGGCRTCGACCAGAGGCGAGCGCCGCGAAAGCCAYGCACGRAGAATGCGTCCRCCGTCYARMGGGAAGGCGGGAATCAAGTTGCCYAAACCWAGCACYARATTRATCCAMGCSGCATCRGCMGCGANGSGGMCSRGGAANAAGCAWRCAAATCCCRCCGAGSACGATGTTYGCCAGCGGSCCAGCYGMMGCGACCARGGCYTCYTGYYTGGATTGMCCRGTKAGGCCTTCCATGCGYGCTGCACCRCCTAARGGCCAAATSGTTATRTCRAKSACATGAAGGCCTTGCTGCTTTGCGACCAGCGCATGGGCCAATTCATGCACCAACAAGGCGATCATGAGAATCAGYAAAAGCAGGCCGATGGCAAGCGGATGGATGCCAGAATCGCCGCCGCCACTTAGAAGGGCGAGTCCAACCATGACCCAGACCGCAGGGGCCACTTTGATCGGCACCCCGAGTAAGTGGCCCATAAAACGCGGTTCAAGCAGGCTTTTGAGCAATTTCTGTAGTGGAGGGGGATTCYGACCCCGCATCCTYCCTATAGGGTACCCTTACGATGTCATGCGACCCATTCTGTTCCTCCTGGCAGCATTCCTCCTCCTTGGCGCCACCGCATCTGCGCAGGTTTACGCGCTCGAGTTCCGCGAYGCCAAGTACGCCAAGCCGTTTAARAAGAAGCTGTACAACTGGAACGGCATGCAAGTGCTTTTGGTCGAGCTGGGCGATGGCATCTCGCGCGATTCCGAAGGCGATTTTGATTGGCGGGCCGAGGATGTTTTAGATTTCTACCTGCAAGATCAAGCKGAYCCAAGCATGGTGCCTTATGCGATTGACGAGCGGCAACATCGGGTGGTGCGCAAAAAGAAATTCATGATTTCCATAGARGGTGAAAAAGTYGAGCGTCTGCACCCCTTTATGTCTACCGAGAGYTTTTACACCTTGGCMGCTGCAYATGCCAAAGCGGAAGAMCGCATCGATTCTCTTGAGAARGAAATAAAGGGCRCGAAAGGGGACGATGTTAAGCAGACYSYAYTGCAACATGATTTGCATCGCTTGTTGATGAATCAACAAATTTGGTTAAAGCGAACGGGTTATCTCAGGGCCGCCACCGATATTGAAAAACCATTAAAGAAGGTGCGCAGAGTCTTGGGTTTGCCAATTAAAGCGAAAATACGCGATGCCGTGTTTTCCATTTCGACAGTAGAAACACCGGTCAAGTTGGTCGATGCCGCGCATGCTGTAGGCGGTCCAAGATTGGAGTTCCATGTTCAGGAAAGCACGCATATTCGCATTCTTTATCACACTGGAATCCCGGATAGTGAAATTGAAGACCTTCTGCGTTTGGGTGAATACGTGATTGCTGACTTTCGCATCCGCAGCGTGGAGCCCTTGATGGAGTTGGGCAAGCTGGATCCTATTCCCGAGGAAATTATTTTGGAGTTGTTCTTTAGTACCGATCAAAAGATGCACTTGGAAAAACTTCTCGGGAGCTATTACGAACTGGACTGGGGTGATAAGCCCGGCGAACCCGCGCGCCAACGCAACCGAGGCACCCATTTTCGATTGGCCGATCGCGACCTTAGTTATTGGAAGGTCGTGCCAGATGTCGACATTGCCGGRGTTCTMYTGCAYCGYCTTGGRCATTCRCTTGCGAGCCGTTGCTACAACATCGAAAATAATAAGTTGGACTGGATGGAAGAGGGTCTCGGATATGARCTAACTCTTCGCTACCTTAATCGCAGTAGCGGACACTGTGTGAGCTTTAAGGAAGAGGCTGCGGAAGATTACGAGGTGGTGGTTAAGGTTGGTTTGGCGCAGAAGCTTGGTTTACTTGCACTGGAGAGCAAAACTCGCTTGCCGGACCTCTGTGGTCGCCAGTTGTACCTTTATGAGAACACCGATTTAGCTAAAGCTTGGTCTACGATGGCCTGGTTCGACCGAGAAGCTGGGGTTGAGGGGCAAATTTGGATGCGGGAATTGCAGCAGCTCATGTTGTCGCGCAATTATTTGCGCGATTTGCGCAAACTGACCACTAAGCTTTTTGGAGTCAAAGGCGGCGATTCCATCTATCAAATGGAGCAAGAACTGTGGCGTCCATGGCTGGCCTCGATTTACGCGGTTGATTAGGGATTCTCTGATTTAGTCTGTCGGCGACTCCGCGGCCGAAATCATTTGCCCCAGCGTTGCTTCATCTTGACTATAGCGACACTACAGTTTTCGATTCGCACCTTGAGGCAACCGATTTCCATCCACGGCTTCCCCCGCCAGACTAAATCAGAGCTTCACTAGGTCAGATGCTAAGGTGGTGAAGTGATGCGATTCCTCCTCCCACTCATCACCCTTTTACTGCTCGGCTCCCCCGCGTTCGGGCAGATTTACGCGCTGGAATTTAAAGACCAGAAATACGCGAAGGGCTACAAGAAAAACATCTACCAGTGGAATGGCCGCAAGGTCGTCCTGGTGGAGATTCGCGGTGGAATTGGCCGCAGTGAAACTGGCTTCACTTGGAAGCCGAATGACCGTCTTGAGTTCTTTGTGCAGAACCAGAGCGATCCACTTGATTTGGCATACAAGATTGACAATGACGGCATGCGTAAAACCAAGAAGAAATCGCTGACTATCGGAATCTCTGGTGATCGAGTCAAAGGGCTTTCAGCCTTCATGCGCAATGAAAGCTTCCTCACGTTGTCCTTGGAATACCAAAGGCGCTTGGATTTAATGAATCGTTTGCGTGACAAGCGCGCGGACGCAGAAGAAGGTTCCGCTGCTTGGTTTGCGCCGCATGATCAGTTGATTCGTGAATTGGATTTGTTGAAGTTGTGGTTGAATCAGACCGGATTCTTTAAGGCCGCGAATAAGTTGGAGCGTGATATTTACAAAGAGAAGAAGCGTTCGAAGGAAGCAAAAACCGCGCGCTTGGATTCTGCAATCGCTTCGATCAAAATCGTAAAAGTGGACCCGAAGCTGACCGAAGCGGCGCACAAGATTGGCGGCCCTAGTTTGGAGTTTCATAGCCAAGAAAGTAAGCATCTGAAATTTGTTTACCACACCGGCATTTCTGACGACCAGATTACTCGCCTTGCAGAATTGGGAGAAACCGTGATTGATGGATTCCGCACTCAGTTTGTGGACCCCTATCTAAGTGAGAAGTTCAAGGATCATATTCCCGATGACCTGTTTTTAGAGTTTTTCTTTTCGACCGACCAACAGATGCATTACGAGAAGATTTATGAGGATTATCTCGGCGGCAGCTGGGGCAGTGGTGACAATCGGCGTCGACGTTTAAATATTCATGGAGCTTCCGTGATGCAAGGCAAGTTATTCATCTCCTATTGGCTTGTAGATGAACGTGCAGACTTAGAAGGAATGGTGGTTCATCAGTTGGGGCACCGTCTCGCAGAACGTAATTATCAGACCCGCGGAAACCTTCAAGATTGGCTTGAAGAGGGCCTTGGATATTTCTTGTCCTTCAATTTTCTTAATCGAAACTCAGTGAATTGCGTTGCTTTCAAGCCGCCACCACGTGCGGTTCTAGGTGAAACCGTCGCCAGTGGTGGTAAGAAGAAAAAGAAGAAGAAGGAAGACCGCACGGTTGCCATCATGAAGGGCCTTCGCGATGTCATGGCTGGCGTAGCATTCCATTCGAAAATGCCAACCCCACGTCTCCTGCCAAAACAACAGTATGACTTCGAAAATGAAGATACTGCAAAGGCATGGGCGTTTTTCTCCTTCCTTGCCGATGAAAAGGGACGCGCTGGCCAGGAGTGGCTTCGAGGACTCACGCTTATTGTAGATGAGGACGATTTTCAGTTGCTACTGCAAGACCACACCAAGAAGTGGTTTGGCTATGAAGGCGGTAGTCCGGTGGAAACGATGGAAGAAGAATGGAAGGCTTACATGCTTAAGAACTTCGACGTCTAAGGCACGAACCCGAACATGCTGTAAGCTGTAGGCATGCGCTATATGCTTGCCGTCGTTTTAGGCCTATTCCTTTGTTGCTCTGCAGAGGGTGCGCAGATTTACGCTCTTGAGTTTAAAGATAGTGCGAGTGCGAAGAAATTTGAAAAGTACCATCATCCCTGGAATGGGCGCCAAGTCATTTTGGTGGAGCTGAAGACCGAACTAATGCGTGACAGCGCTGGGCGTTTTCTTTGGCAAAGCGATGACCGCATCGAGTTCTATATTCAGAATAGAAAGGATCCTTTGGATTTGCCCTATTCCGTCAGTCAAGAAGGGCAAAAGAAACCGCGTAAAAGGTCTCTAATCATTACCTTGCAGGGGGCTCAATTCGCCGGACTGATTCCGTTTATGGAGGAAGAAGATTTTTCTTCCTTGGCCAAGGAATATCAGAGTCGCCAGGACTTTCTTGAGGAGCTTGCCAAGCAACGAAGCCGTGAAAAAGCCAAATCTGTCGCGTGGGAGAAAATCCAGATGCACTATATTCAGCAGCTAGGCTCTCTGGCCGTGTGGTTGCAATACACCGGCTTCTTCGACGCTGTACCCAAAGTGGAAAGGAGTTTGATGCGCGAGAATCGGCGTAGTTCCAATGAAGACAATCTACGCTTACAAGAAGCCTTAGATTCTGTTCGTTTTGTCCCCGTCGACCCGGAGCTCAATCATGTTGCAGAACGGATTGGCGGAGGTGGGTTGGAGTTCCGGAGTTTAGAAAGCACCCATATGAAGTTCCTCTATCACGGCGGCATTCCCGATCGGCAAATCGTAGCTCTAGCCGAACTCGGGGAAACCGTCATCGATGGCTTCCGCACGGAGTTTGTCGACCCCTACCTAAGCGATGGATTTGCCGATGAAATCCCCGACGAAATCTTCGTTCAGTTTTTCTTTTCAACTGACCAAGAGGTCCATTATGAGCGTCTCTATGAGGATTACTTACAGGGTGATTGGGGAGAGGGCGAGCGGCGTGAGAATCTACTCAAGCTGAATGGGAAATGGACTTACTTCGAGAACACTTTGCTTTCTTTTTGGCGCACCACTCTGTTTTCTGATTTAGAGGGCCGTGTTGTGCACGGGCTCGGCCATCGGTTGGCAGCTTTGCATTATCAAGTCCACCAAGATTCACAGGACTGGCTTGAGGAAGCGGTGGGCTATTACTTGTCTTTGGAGTTTTTAAATAAGAACAGTATCACTTGTTTCGATTTCCATCGTTCCAAGGCTATGCAGGGACACACTGTTGCAAAAGGAAACCCGCGCGAAGCAAGTGCAGGAGAGTACGGTGAAATTTTTATTGGAAAGCGCGAGTCCATGGCCAAGGACGCAATCGGTTGCCAGCTTCCATTCTCACGACTCATTCCACTTCGTAAGTACGACTTTAGACGCGAAGAATTTTCAAAGGCCTGGGCTTTGTTTACCTTTCTYGCYGAATCGAAAGGACAGGCAGGGCAAGAGTGGTTGCGTGGSYTRASCGAWATYGTGGACTCCGGTGAYTTCCAGTCCTTRCTTCAGGARCACACGCGCTCCTGYTTTGAATTTGAAAACTCCATTCCGCTCCAAAAGATGGAGYWGGAATGGAGTTCCTTTATGCGTCAGAACTACGACGTCTGAGCAGTCTCTTTGGTTTTCAGCAAACGCAGRCGCGTCTTCTCATTGAGCTGACGTTTACGCAAACGYAATGATTTCGGGGTGACTTCGAGTAGTTCGTCAACATCCAAGTACTCCAGGTATTGYTCTAAACCCATRATCCTTGGWGCGCGAATCTTTTCATCGATWTCTTTGTTGGCCACRCGGATGTTGCTCATCTTCTTTTGGCGMACAATGTTAATGGTGATGTCATTGTCYTTGTTGTTYTCRCCRACSACCATGCCTTCGTAGATAGGCGTTCCTGAGGAAACGAAGAAGACTCCACGGTCTTCCAGGTTACGCAAGGAATAGGTCGTGCACTGACCAGTATCAGATGAAACCAGCACGCCGTTGTGGCGGGTTTCAATCTCGGTGGTGCGYAARCCATAACCAGCAAGAATGGAGGTCARAATGCCTTCWCCTTTRGTCAGGGTCAASACYTGCGTGCGTGCGCCAATCAGGCCACGAGTTGGAATGGTGAAGAACACGCTGGCGCGRATCCCTTGGCGAGTCATGTCGGTGATTTCAGCACCRCGCCGGCCGAAGTACTCAATGACTTTGCCCATGGATTCTTCCGGAACGTCGACRCGAGCATTTTCCATTGGCTCAAGAGTYTTTCCGTTCTCGTCTTCTTTAAGTAGTACGCGTGGGGATCCCACMGCAAACTCAAAACCTTCTCGACGCATGTTCTCGATCAGAATGCCRAGGTGGAGCACACCACGGCCAGCGACCARATAGCCGCCAGAAGGCGCAATCGTAATCCGCAATGCAGGGTCCATGATGGCGGCGCGCTCCAGGCGTTCCTTCACCTGACGCGAGGTCACAAAGGTTCCCTCCTTRCCTGCGAATGGYGAATCATTGACCAAGAACTCCATCTCAATMGTTGGAGCTTCGACCACAATCGGCGGCAGGGCATCTTCGTTGCCCATTTCGACCAAAGTATCTCCAAGGCCAAGTCCATTCATGCCAGCAACCGACGCAATGTCGCCAGCTTCAACCATGTCAGTCGGGACCCGGTCCATGCCTTCGTAGCGGTAAAGTTCCTTCACCCGGCCACGTTTCTTTTCGCCGGAGTTGGTGAACCAGCGCACTTCATCGCCTTGACGTAAACAGCCACGGGTTACACGGCCAATGCCAATGCGTCCGACGTAGTCGTCCCAGTCCAGGGTGCCGACTTGATATTGCAAGGGTCCTTCCAGGTCAAAGTTCGGTGCATCAAAGTGCTCGAGGATGGCGTCCAACATTGGAGCCATGTTCTCGCCACTAGTCACTTCTTCGGTGCTTGCCCAAAGGTCGCGCGCGGAACAGTAGATGACTGGAAAGTCGAGAGCCAATTCTTCGGCGCCGAGTTCGACGAACAAGTCAAAGACTTCACCTAGCACGGCATCGGCACGCGCGTCTTGACGGTCCATTTTGTTGACCACCACGAGAGGCTTCAGCTTATTCTCAAAAGCCTTTTGCAAAACGAAACGGGTTTGCGGCATGACGCCTTCGAAAGCATCGACCACAAGCAAAACGCCGTCGGCCATCGACAAAACCCGCTCTACCTGACCACCAAAGTCAGCGTGTCCTGGTGTATCAACCAGGTTCACGCGTACACCTTTCCAGGTCAGCGCAGCATTTTTCGACAGAATCGTAATGCCACGTTCGCGCTCCAGGTCATTGCTGTCCATGATGCGGTCAGATCCAATCTGGGTGCGGTCGAGGGTGCCGGCTTCGCGAAAGAGGCCGTCTACGAGAGTGGTCTTGCCATGATCGACGTGCGCGATGATGGCGATGTTGCGGAGTTCCATTTTCTTGGCTTAGAAGGTTCCAAACAGTAATTGCGTGAAAGTTGAAATCGGTTGCGCTTCACGGGCATCCTCAAGCTGGCCATTGAGCGACTTGAGGGCTATCAGTAGCTCCTCATAAGCCTGTTCTTCGGCGAGCAGGCGGCCAAGGCTTCCTTCTCCATCTTTCAGACGACGCGTGACCTCAGCGAGGTTTCCTAAGAATGCTTTTGCGTCGTCGGCGATCTGTTCGTCAGCAATCATTGTACCAAGAAGCCCCTTGCCTGCGACAGCATCATCAATCACTACATTGAGTCGCACCGCTATTTCGTCCAAATTGTGGACAAGGTTGGTGGCTTCCTCGCGCAAAAGCGGGTCATTCAGGAGAGCACCAATCAATCCTTCGCCGTTTCGCGCACCCTGGGCGATGGCACCCACATCGGCCACCAAGTTAGCGGCATCTTCGACAATGCTGATCACGCGGCCTCTAAGTCCTTCGTCGTTGAGCAGAGCGCCTAAAGTTCCACGCCCGGCACGCAAGTCGGCGATCAGGGTGGAGGCATTCTTCAAAGTCTGCTCCAAATCGACCTTCATGCCCTCGTCGTGAAGCAAAGCACCAATTACACCGCGTCCTTGCGCCAAATCCTCGCTGGTCGTGCGCAAATTGGCAATGATTGCGGTGATGTCCTCCTCGTTTTCCTCCAGTAGTTCACTGAATTGAGCCAGCGCCGAGGATTCCACGGTACCAATCAGCTCTGCTCCAGGGCCGATTTTCGCGCTGGTGAAGGGGCCAGGCTCGACCTGAATCACACGTCCACCAAGCACCGTGAACTCTGCGATGCGCAGGTAGTAGCCTTCATGCAGTGTGGGGGCTTCGGTGAATTCCATGAGCACTCCAATGCGGCGATCTTCGGGTCGATCATCATGGAAGGTCACTCCGCGAACCGTGCCGGTGGGGCGGCCTGCAACTAAAATGGCATCGCCCTCTTTGAGGCCGTTGGCATTAGGGAAGTAGGCGGTCATGTAGACCTTGTCCGAAAAACTAAATCCGGTGAGGATAATCGTGTAGTAAAGCAACAGAGCTATCGCTCCGAAGAACACGAGACCCAAAATGAAATCGCGGCGTCCGGTTTTTTCCATGCTAATCAATGGGCGCGCCGAGGAATTCACGGACACGCTGGTTGTCGGAGTTGAGGACCTCGGTCGGAGGGCCAGAAATCAGAAACTTGCCTTTTTCAAAAACGGCGAGGGTGTCGGCGACGGTTAATGCGCAGTTCACACTGTGAGTTACCGTGACCGAGGTCATGCCATGCTCTTCTTTCAAGCGACGCATCATGCGACTGACGCTGGTTGACATTTCAGGGTCTAGCCCTGCTTCCGGTTCGTCATACAAAATAATCGAAGGCTTGGTGACCAAAGCCCGCGCTAAGCCGACACGCTTTTGCATGCCGCCCGATATTTCACCAGGCAGCTTGATGCGCGCTTCTTCCAAGCGAACCAAGCCAAGTACATGCATAACGCGTTCTTCAATATCTTTCTCCGACATGGAAGTGGTTTCGCGCAGGGGCAGAGCAATGTTGTCAAACACCGACAGCCAGTTGATTAAGGCCGAGTGTTGGAACAGATAGCCCATGTCGCGACGTAACTGTTGCAGTCCATCACGGTCTAATTTCGCGACATCTTTCCCCATGATGCGGATGGCACCGCGATCCGGTTGCAAAAGCCCGATTAAGTGCTTCAGAATGACGCTTTTGCCAGATCCGCTAGGGCCCATGATGACCAAGGACTGGCCTTTTTCGACCGTGAATTGCGTTCCTTGCAACACCTCTTGCGTGCCGAAGGACTTGAAGACATCGTTAAACTCGATCATGTGTAGATGAGTTTGCCGAGGAAGAAGTTAAGCACAATGATTAAGATGATGGAATTGCGCACTGCAGAACGAGTGCTGTTTCCTACTCCACTCGCGCCGTTTTTGGCCATGAGCCCGGAGGCGCATCCCACCACCGAAACCGCAAATCCAAAAATGGTGGCCTTTAATAGGCTGGCATAAAGACTGCGCGGCAATCCAAACAAACTGGTGTCGGAAAGTGAGTCATAAACGTTGCGCATGTAGCCGTTGAAGTCAAGGCCGAGTTGCGCATGTGCAATCACCGCGCCACCCAAAATACCAACCACAGAGGCCAGTAAGGTGAGGATGGGCGCCATCAAGGTCATGGCGACCACGCGTGGGAACACTAGGTAGCTGGTGACGTCGACCGACATGACATCCAATGCGGTGATTTCTTCTTGCACACGCATAGTGCCTAACTCGGCGGCCATCGCACTGGCTACGCTTGCTGCAAGAACTACCGCTGTCATAACCGGTGCCATTTCGCGCACCATGGCCACAGCAACCGCGAACCCAACCGCCTCTTGCTGACCATAACGGGCAAGTTCATAGCCCAACTGCAGGGCCAGAATCATGCCGATGAAGAAGTTCACAAACAACACCACCATTAAGGACTTCACACCGGTCAAGTGCATTTGGTCCAAGGTGGAGCGGAAGCGTCGAGGGAATTGGCCGACGCGTTGCACCACGCCAATCGCTAAGCCCAAGGTGTTACCAGCAATCTCAATCGGAGGCGCCAACATGGTGGCGCCAACTCTCTGGAATTGATTCACTGGACGGTCTCCATGATTTCAGCTTCAGCTTCAGCAACGCGGTGGATATCAGGCCAACCTGGACCTGGGAATGCTGGGACCTCTAAGCCGCCACCTTCGCCGCCGCGCCATCGGATTAGACCAAATAGCCATGAAGAATGCACGGTGCCATTTGGTTCGGTCCATTTCCCGCCAATGCCCGGGATGCTCCAGCGCTCATGACCGGCAGCTTGGGCCTCATGATATAGGTTGAACCAAGCGCGTTTTWCGCGCACCACGATGGGGGCGGGTTCCATCTGCTTGCGGTCGGACCAGAGCTCGTAAATCCAGCCAAACATCAATGAAAAGCCTTCAGGATCAAGCAATCTAGGTAGGCCTAAATCAAAGAAGCGGAGTGCTTCACGCTTTTTGGCTTCCAATTCATAACTCATAAAGGGCCAAATGCGGAGGTGCCGTTCTATGGTCCCATCATCGCGCAGCATTTTGGTGTGCATGAAGAAGGGTACAAAATAATGTCCTTCGCGTTCCATGCCGTTGAAGTGATTCTTGGTGTGCCAGAAAAAAGGCCACAGGAAAACCGAATATTCGGTTTGTGCGTTTTCATAGTGCATCCAAAACGGAACCACCTTCTGGATTTTGCGCTCATCTTCCTTGCCACCGGACTCGAACTTTAAGAATGGCCAAAAACTCCACGAGGAATAATCGGTAGAGGGGCGCTCAGCCCAGCCAAAGAAAGGCCATAGGAATACCGTGGCATCGTAATCGTCCTGCGTTGTTTTGCCATAGAACGGGAACAGCATCCACTGCTTGGCCGGGTGCGGCTTTTGCAAGTCGAGGGTTGCATCGTTCCAGAACGGCCACAGGATGTAGCGGCTTTCATGGCGGCCTTGCACTATGGTTTCACCATAGAAGGGGAAAAAATGCCAACCTTCTTCGGGGCCTYCAATAGTTCCAAAGATAGGCCATAACCAATGCTTGCTAGTGCGTTCGCCTTTGTGATTCTCAAGGTAAAACGGAAAGAGAAAGAAGGTAAACTCGTCGTAGGTTAAGAAGTCCTTGCCGGTGCCAAAGAAGGGAAAGAACCAGAAGTAGTTTTCTAAATCATCCGAACTGGAACCACCTGCTATGAGCCAAAAAAGCAAAGACCAATCGGTGTCGGTAATGCCATCGGCACGGATCTCGCTGCGGTAGGAAAACAGCGGAAATAAACGCGCATAAGTGCGGTCGCGCGATGGGTTGTATTCATAACGCCCCATTCCGCCAAGCATGGAAGCCTCGACCTCGCCATCGGCATAATCCTTGCGCCAAACAAGCGGGCTCACTGCCCATAAAGATTCATCGGCTTCTTGGTGGTAACGGACGATGCCACCCAGTGCATCGAAGTGCTGATAGTCGGGCAGGGTGTGGCGCGAGACGAATGGTGCTAAATGAACTTCTGCATCGGGAGCTGCACACGAGCTCCAGACGAATAAGGCAACAAGGCCCAGGTGACGCAGAAATGTCATGCGGAGATTGTAGSYTCWYSTCKTNGRYCWMYTCCMGWMCCWCCWTGNTMCKCATKGNNSTTTCTTTTTTTGTGTCCTGCGGGTTGCTGARTTCGGAGCTAACCCTGCCAAGCCAAGAGTCGGTGCGGCTTGCGCGAGTGGCCGCAGTGGATGATTGGGAGTTGCTCGAACAGGCCTACGTGTTCATGACTCGCGATGCGCGGGGCGGGATTGCGGAGGTTCGGGCAATGCTGGAGCAAAGCCCGAATAGCGCGCGACTAGCGATGTTCTTGCAGGATATGGAGTTAGAGCAGGACGGGCAAGATTTGGTGTTTTTGCGTGCCAAAGCAGCCTTCGAAAAGAATCGAATTGGGTTAAATGCTTTTCTTTGGGCAAGGGTTGAAGACGACCCCGAAAACCGTTTTCGTTTGTTGGAACGAGCTTCATATTTAGATCCCTCCTTGACCCAAGCTAAGGTTTATTGGTTGGCGATGAATGCGCGCGCTGGCGATGCAGAAGTGTTGGACGAGTTGATTCGCCTTTTATGGGAATCCCCTGGAAGCGCAGAGGGGTGGCGCTTATTGGGCGAGCTGGCGCCTTTATTTGAACGTCCTGATTTAGCGCGCGCCGCTGCCCAAACCGAACCCTGGTCTGCTTTTGAGGCRAGTACTCGGGCGGAATACACCTTAGCGGTGACAGATTTGGAAGCTGGGGATGCCGAGAAAGCTTTGCGGGGTGCGCGTTCCCTGGCCGATGATTTATGGCAAGGACGCCTATTAGAAGCGGCCGCATTGGCCAAGTTAGGGCGCGCAAACGAGGCTCTTGATGTCGTGGAATCGGTGATTGAAGATCGTCCGCAGGAGGTCGTGGCTTGGTTTAATAAAGGGTTGCTTTTACGCGATTATTTGGCTCGCCCTGAGGATGCCCGGGTAGCCTTTGAGAAATTCATCGAGCTAAATCAGGAGTCCGGCGGAGCCACCCTCAGGCGAGTGATGCAGGTGGAACTSTGGCTCAGCCAAGATCAGAAGCAGTGAGAGCCTTGGTGCAAAGAGTGGACCATGCCGAGGTGGTGGTCAAKGACGAGGTCGTGGGCAAGATAGGCCTCGGTTTTCTGATTTACCTCGGGTGTGAGGTTGGCGATGTGAGCGCTTTGGCTGYCAAAATGGCTGRAAAATTGGCAAAATTGCGTATTTTCGAGGATGAGGATGGARAGACCAATCTMGACCTAAATGCTGTGAAGGGCAGTATTTTGCTCATTTCTCAGTTCACTTTGGCCGCTGATTTGAGGCGTGGGAATCGGCCCTCTTTCACTACGGCACTGGCCCCWGATGCGGCCCGTGTTCTCCTGGGTGAGGTGCGCCAAATCCTTGAAAATAAAGGATTTAGGGTTGAGTCCGGRGTYTTTGGGGCGCATATGAGGGTGAGYTCMACCAACGTYGGWCCRGCTACTTATTTGCTGGAAATCCACTAGGTTTCTCAAATACTAGRGGAAAACTCYCCAACTCYTGAGCTRGAAAGGAGTAAGGTCAATGTAGGCAAACTGCCTATCGCACCCATTTCCTAATGGAACCCGATACCCACACTGTCACCAAGCGCGACCTCGTTCAGCGCATTTCCGATTCCACCGGCCAGACCAAAGTCTTGGTCCGTGACATCATTCAACGCTTTTTAGACGAAGTGGCGAATGAACTAGTTCGCGGTAACCGCTTGGAGTTTAGGAAGTTCGGCGTCTTCGAAGTCCGTCATCGCCCCGGTCGCATGGCGCAAAACCCTAAGACTCTGGAAAAGGTTCCAGTACCACCGAAACGGGTGGTGAAGTTCAAGGTGGGCAACGTCATGCGCAGACGCGTGGAAGAGGGAGCGGCTCCAGCAGCTGCACCAGCGCCATCGTCACCTGCCCCGATGATGGGCTCAGAGCCCGGTGGAATGACCCCACCGAGCTCCATTTAGCCTAAATATTCGCGAGTGCGGCTTCTAGATCGGCGACCAAATCGTCGCCGTTCTCGATGCCGACCGAGAGACGTACTAAGCCGTCGGTAATGCCGAGGGCCGCGCGCGTTTCTGCAGGAATCGATGCATGGGTCATCGGCGCAGGAAGTTCCACGAGGGATTCCACACCGCCGAGTGATTCGGCGAGCGCGAAAATCTTCAGGTCTTGCACTAATTGAGCGGCTTGCTCGGCAGTGGCATTGGCTTCAAAGCAAACCATGCCACCGCCTGAGGACATCTGCTTTTGTGCGAGGTCGTATTGCGGATGACTTGGAAGCCCTGGATAGATGACCTTCGCAACCTTTGGATGCGCTTCGAGGTAAGTCGCAACTTGCAGCGCGTTTTTGCAATGACGCTCCATGCGRATTTCCAAAGTGCGCAATCCGCGCAGGGTGAGGAAKGCRTCGAAGGGGGAGTTGACCGTGCCCGCGGAGTTCTGATGGAACCAGATATYYTCCTTCAGCTTTTCCTCACGCACRATGAGYGCACCACCGACGACATCGGAGTGACCGGCGATGTACTTGGTGGTGGAGTGAATTACATAATCTGCGCCCATCTTCAGCGGTTGCTGCAGACAAGGCGTKGCGAAAGTGTTGTCCACCGAAACTTCAGCGCCGACACGATGCGCAGCGGCAATCGCGATTTCGAGTGGCACKAGTTTYAGCAGTGGATTGGATGGTGTTTCTAAATACAACAGCCGCGTATCTTCTGGYAAGTYGTCRAAGGTYGCGGRRTCGCTGGTATCGACAAAATCAAAAATCAAACCRAAGCGTGCACCAATCTTAGTGAACAAGCGGTAAGTGCCGCCGTAYAAGTCRTCGCCACAAACAATGCGATCGCCAGGCTTYAARGTAAGCAGCAAGGTSGTRATSGCYGCCATGCCSGAKGTRAAWGTGAAYCCWGCAGCACCACCYTCMAGTTGTGMCAARGCATCTTGCAGAGCAAAMCGCGTAATGTTCTGCGTGCGCGAATAYTCAAARCCCTCRCGCGGYTGACCAGGAGCATCTTGCACATAAGTGCTGGTCATGTAGATCGGCGGCATCACCGCACCGGTTTTCTCTTCAGGCTCCCAGCCGGCGTGAACCGCTTGGGTGCCAAATCCATGTTCTTTGGAGTCGGGCATGGGGAGATTGTAGGGGTGCGGATTGTTGCCTGACACATATCGAGTGTCATCGGCAAATGGATGCTGGTTGCGGCAGGCTTGCCCAACGCTATCGCTTGATTGTCGTTCCTATCGAGATAAGGCCTTAGACTAGGAGAGCGGTCTCGCTTTTCTCGTCTGCAAGGAATCTTCTCGCAGCTCTGCGGACACCTGAACCCCATGTCTTCCTTTTCCGTCGCAATGATGATGATAGGCAGCTTTCTGCTGTCCTTATTGCTTCTTGCTACCTCAAGATGGCGGGGCGCGCCTTTGGTAATCAATAACCGCTGGTTTGCGATCCCCAATCTCTCGCTGGTGTTGTTGTTTAACTGGATGCAATGGACGGAAGCTTCTTGGCAATCTTGGGGCTTGGCGCACAAGTATGGCGTGACTTTGGGAGCTGGGGTTGCGGTGACCTCGGCACTCCTGGCCTCGAGGTTTTTCCCAAGACATTGGGGAGGAATTTATATTCTCGGAGTAGCGAAGGCCGATCTAAGCCATGCCTTARAGAGTGCGGTGCGCTCTTTCGATCCACACGCATCGTTGCGGGCGGAAAAGTGGCATAGCGAGGATTACCATGCCGACGTCCATATTGATCCAGGCTTTGGAGAGTTCAATCTGAAGCTACGCTTTGGTGGCGAGGGGGCAAGGGTGTTTGCAGCCGACATGCTCCCCTTATTGAAGCTCGATTTGGCGGAATTAGAGTTGGAGCCACGTCAACATTTTGCCATCACCGTGTTGAAGGCAATCTTTTTCGTGGGAATGACTCTCGCGGTTTTTGGAAGTTTGCTTGCGATTTGGACGCACTATGATCAACAGGCAAATCTTTAGTTCGTAGTTACACTCAACCGCCATGGAGAGGACTTCGAATCGCTTGGCTTAGGATTGATCCGTCCGACGTTTCGCTTTTTGCTTGGCTTGGTTGAGCGCGTCTCCCAAATCAACTTCCTTTTTCGGAGCAGCGGTTGATATCGGCTCGGATTTTAGTCGAGAATGGGTGGTTTTGACCGAAGCGCTTTTGGTTTTGTTCTGCTTGGTGCCTGCGTCCGATTTAGCTTTTCCCATTGCTTTGACGGAGGATCGTTTTGTTTGCAACCGCACCGAGCCCTCCAGGAAACGGCGCCATGCAATCTCGCACAGAAGTAAAAGCAATCCCGCGAGCACGAACCACATCGCCAGGGGTTTCCAAGCTCGACCACTACGGTCGCCACGGAATAANTCTTTTCCGGCAGGATTCATGCGTCCGGAGGAAAGCCWAGCTATACGACCCAAAACACGATCCCCKCTGTCTCGTTCAAATCGTGGCTCGAACTCAGGAGAATAGGACACCGCCAGAGGCGACAGTTCCAGAACTTTGCCGTCTTCGGTTGCAGCTGCAAATCGATAGACCCCTTCTAAGCCTATGGGCACTCTAGCTTCTAGACGATCCGCGCTGACCGGCACTAGAGGAAGGTCAGAGGCGGTCCCGTCGGGAGCCACCATGCGTGCTTTTAAGATTCCAGAACCTGCGCCGTTGCCTCCCACTTCGGTAGTTCTATCGATGTCAATGCTGATGACAGCCTCGCGGCCTTCACGGCGAACATTGGTGAAGTAAATCTGAGGTGGAGCTTGCGCCGAGATCCACCGCGCAAGTGTCACTAAGCTGTTTGCAACTTCTGGCCAGTTGGCATCGGATACTTGAAAGTTCCCGCTTACCTGTCCAGTAAATGCAGCGGTTCGGCCTAACCCAGCCTGCATCGTGGCAATAACCGGCGAAGCATAGCTATCGGTGGTGCGAATACCTAAAGAGGCACCGGGGCGTAGGTAGCACAAGTTGTAGCCGGGCAAAGTTTGCCATGCTCCTGGGCGCATATCGGCGATTGCAAGCATGCCGGTGGTGACCGCAGTTGGGGAGGGTTCTTCAATGAAAGAGGAGCGCGCAGATAGCAGTGTGTCCTGCGCAAACAACCGCGGGATTTCGTTTGGATTTTCGGTAAAGTAAATTTCACCTCCACCACGTAAAGCGACGTCTTGCAAAAAGGCGGCATCGGAATTTCCAGCCGTTCCAAGTGCGACCACCGAAACCGTGGTATTGAAATCGTCTTTTAATCCAGCCAGCAATTCTTGATATCGCCCTGGTTCCTCCGCATCGTCAGCATCCGCAAACAGAACGATGTGCCGATTTTGCCGTGCCGTGTTGCGCAACTCGTTGGCAGCAGCCACTAGCCCGGTATAGGTGAAAATGCCGCCGCCCATGGATTGAATGCCGTTGACGCGACTGGTGAAGGCGCCCGGATCATCGACTGGGCTACGTGGAACAACCACATGCGGATTCGTGTCCACTGCAATCACTGCAATCTCATCCATCGGGCTTAGCAAACGAATAGCTTCCATGGTCCCGATGTTGGCGAGATCCATTTTGGTCATGCCACCACCTACGGTTGCGGCCATAGAGCCTGAGCGATCTAGAACCACTACCAGCGATAGCCCCATCTTTCGATGCTCCACCCGCACTTCCATGCTGACCGGAAGCAGTAAATCCAAAGCGGAACGGTAATAGCCACCGACTCCAAAGCTGGAACGCCCTCCGGTAATCAGAAGTCCGGTGCCAAGGTTTGATACTTGACTCGCAATCGCCGGAAGGAGCGGTCCTAAGGAAGAAGCCGATAAATCTTCAAGGATGATGCCACGAAACCCTTCCAGCCATTCCGGGCGATCCATTGGGAGCTGTTCTGGGCTAAACACTTGCGTGTCGAGACCCGCAGAGCGAAGTGCATTGGCAAGGCGTCCAACCGTTCCCGTGGAATTGATTAGCAGCAACGGGCGATTGCCAGCGACTCGCATGACTCCAGTGCCTTGGTTGTTGGCTAGTATCGGGTCATTGTCGAGTTCGACCTTGAGGCGATATTCCTCGATTCCGGTTTTGCGGCCCATATCGCGAAAGATAAGTCGATTAAGCCCGATGCGAACATCGTGTTTACCACGGCCGATGACTTCGCTGCCGCGATAAAGCGTGTAGTCAAGGGAAGTAGCTTGACCGGATCTAACCCATGCGGAAAATTGAAATGGTTCGCCCACCTCAACTTGCTCGGGAAGTTCTATTCCTTCCACAGCGACATCGAGCGAAGTTGGACGCCCGACACTGCGTACATCGATGCGTATACCCCTGGCTGCTGCGCGACGGGAAACGCTGTCGGGATTGGAGCCGTGAAACTCGCCGTCGGAATAAAGCAAAATGGATCCCGGACGATTTTTTGGAATCATTGCTAGTGCTTGCTCCAATGCGGCAGTCAAATTGGAACCGTCTAGGTCTAGGCTGCGGGTGAAGCCATCGAACTCAATATTTGCGCTAGGCGCCTGCTCAAGGCCTGTGTCGGAGGCAAAGGTGAGTAAAGAAATACGATCGCCGACTTCAGCACTCGCCGCTGAAATCCGCACCAGTTCTTCAACAGTCGCAATGCCACCTCCGGGCATGGATCGGGAGCGGTCGATGACCAAGACTAAATCCCTTCCCGAAACGACACCACCACTATGTGGGCCGGCAATCGCGACGAGGATGCATAAACTAATCGCAAAACGCCAAAACATGCGCAAGCTTGGCCATGGAGAAGTCTTCCACAGTAGGAATCCAAGCGGAATAGCTAAAAGGAGTAACTCTGGGTATAGCAGATTCATTGCGCCTTCTCCTTACCGAGATATAGCCAGTCTCCTGCAAGGCAGGCTAGTAAGAGTAAAAGCAAAATGCGACCGATGGGAGATTCTGCATAAGCTTGTTGCGCAAGCACAGTGGTTCCTGCGAGTGGAGCAAACACTTGGCTTTCAGCAGCAGAAAGATCGGATTCTTGCGGGTCCGCAAAATTTACCGTGAAGCGGGTCAACTCCGCTTCTCCATCGAGCAAGATGTAATCGTTGAAGGGTGGTAGGTCCTCGACTTCCAACAGTTTTTCTGAATGCAGCGTGCGCTCATCGTTAGCGCCTACCAATACAAAATCTTTGCGCCCCTGGTGTACGTATTCAAAGGCTTGGCCGGCAACTAGATTGCGTGTGCGAGGACCTTCTAAGGAGCTTCGGCAAAGCTCAACGAGGTTACTCATCAATATCGGCCAGTCAGGAGATTGCGGAAGAGTTGACCGCTGAGGCAATAAATTGAGATGGAATGTCGCGGTGCCATCTTGCGCTCGTTCTGTGAGCAGTGGGATATCTCCAATGGAAAGAAGCGGGATACCGTCGAGTAGAAACTCTCGTGCCCGAGTCCAAACGACTCCTTGAAGGGTGAGTCCCTGCATGAGTGCATGACGTTTTTCAGGCAGGAATCCGGCAATAAAAGCTTCCGCCTGTTCCGTGTCGTTTGGGTTTCTTGGCAGCACTAGAGACCACGCGGGAGAAGGGGCTCTTGCGTGCCCAACAAAGAGATTGGCTTGTTCCTGCTCTTGCGTAGCATTCGCATGCGGTAGAGCCTGGATTAATTGTTGCAGGCGAAGCGCTTGCACGGCTTCCTCCTCCAATCCGATGCTGACTTTTACAATTCGGTCAGGGTTTGGAAAAAGACGTATCTGATTATCGAGGAGCARTCCATCAGGATCGAGTTGCAAATCTACGGCGCCAACTGAAGCTGGGAGTGGGAAATCGAAATCAACACTGGTTCCTGCTCTTAATCGAAAACTCTTTTCAGTCACAACCTGCTGGTTGATCATAATTCGAATCAAGCGCTCTTGGTCATTCCAAGCGAAGGAACGTACGGAAAAAGAAACGTGATCTCGTGCCACACCTTCGGGGCGAAAGCGTCGCGCGCCAAGGATTGCGGCATTCTCCAAAGCCAAGCCTAATGCAATCACCCGAACCTCGGCTCCTACAGCGCTTTCTTGAGTGGGTGCATGATCGGTGAAATATTGAACTTCTTCACCAGCAGAAAACTCCCGCGCGAATTGCAATGCCGATCGTGGATCGTGCCCGCTTGATTGTGGTTGCCACGCCGCCAAGGCTTCGCGAGCCTCAGCGAGTAAGGCGCCAGGACCGCAAAGCAACTGTGGGCGTAAGCCACTTTGAATCAGAGTCACCCGGGTGCGGCGTCCGAGTTTTTGGAACTGCTCCTCTAAGTATGCAATCGTTGCGTCGCGGGGGCTAAGTGCTGGAGCGTTGGGAGTCGCACTCATCGACGCGGAATCATCTAGTACGACAACCAGGTGTACAACTTTGGACGCGCCCCATGGCTGGAATCCAGAGAGGCACAGAGCCAGCAGAAGTGCGGCCAACATCTCGAGCCAAAACGAAGGGTTTTTTTGCAGAGGACGACGGGTAAATCCGCTTGAGTCTCGGCTTTCAGGATCTAGCCACAAGAACATCGCGCTAACCGGGTAATCTCGGTGGCGTTGTCGATAAAGGTGCAGAATAAGAACTGCAGGGAGAGCCGCAAAGGCAAACAGGCCCACGGAGTTGGTGAACCAGTTCATCTTGGTTCGACCAAGCCAGCAGGCATCAGYTGTTGCAGGACGGTCTCCTGAATGGAAGCGCCAGCCAAGATGCGGTGGTAGTGGCCTCCCGCGCGTTTGGTTTCGGCTTGCAGGTCATCGCAGAGTCGTTGCAAGCGTTGTCGGTAGCGACCAATCCCGTGGGCGTCGATAGTGAGGTCTCGAGTTTGTTGGCTCTCTACATCGGTAAACCGCAAGGCACCCAAGTTGGTTGGATTCCACTCCTCTGGGGCCAAGATTTGTAGGACCAGTAAGGTGCTTGCTTGTGCACCAAGCCGTTTCATAAGTTCTGAGGCCTGAAAGGGGAAGAGGAAATCGCTGATGAGAATCCGTACCGTGCCAGGGCGAAGGAATGACTTGAGTGGTAGTTGGCCTAAATGGGCGGCACCTTTGAACGGAAAGTGTTTGGCTTGACCATCCCGTAAAGTTTCAATCGCCAGAGGCGTGGGAGGATCAGCAGCAAGGACAGCGCGTAGCATGGATTCGCCTTGAGCAGCACCAGCAAGAAATGCTGCAACAGTTCTGGTCATGGAAGCTTTTGCCTCGCTGACTGCCATCGATCGACTGCCGTCCACAACAAGCTCCACCGTTGCGGAAATCTCTTCGCGGTAAAGGCGGGTGGTTAAAGTTTTAGTTCGTGCAAAGACTCGCCAATCGACATGCCGAAGATCATCGCCGATTTGATAATCGCGGAATTCCTGAAACTCCAAGGAGGAGCCACTTCCTTTGCCGAAACGTTGGCCAGCTGGTCCGGATTGTGGCCGTGCTGCTGCGAGTAATGAAAAGGCGTTTCCATAAGCGAAAGAATCCGAATTACTCAATCGCTTGACGTTGCCAGAGTGGTTGCCTGGGAGCGCAATGCGCGGATTTCTCGGAATCGACGAGTGACAGCAATCAGCCGCCAAAGCACCGCGGCGCCTGCAAGGAACCACCACATGAAGAAGCCTCCAGCGTGATCAGGGTCGAAGCCATCTAGATGCACCTCGATCGCATTGAATGGATTAAGACTGGAATCGAAAGTTGAAGAGCCGCGCGAATTCAACATGATTCCCATGAGAGTAGAGAGAATCATAAGGAAAATTGGAAGTGATGGAATCAGGACGCGGGAGAGAAATCTTCTTGCTTGCGGAACATGCTTTGGTGTCATCAAGGCCGATGGAATCAACACGATTGCCAGGCATAATGCAATGGCTATTGCCGGGGCCGCGATCCAATTGGAGTAAAGAGTCGTGGCATTCCATGCTGGTATAAGAGGAATACTTACGACAAAGATCTGGAAAAGATAAAGAGGGACGGCGCCGGTGCCACCAGGCAAGAACATCCATGCAATCGGACCTTTCCAGCGACCGCTTTGCAACTGATGCCGGCAACGAACTCCAAGGTGGTCACTCTCGGTAAGAAGTGGAATATTAAGGAAGGCAATAGCAGCATATCCCATAGCAAGGGACACATTTAACTCGGAGTGGTCGGGATTGTTCGTCCACAGGATAAAAATCGCGATGGCAATGAATCCGCTAATACCGAGGCAAGCAAAGCGCATGTGCATGAGCCCGTTTTCTTCACGATGCGTAATCGCAGAAACCGTATAGCCGAACAGCCAGTAATTAAGTAGCGCAATGGAGATAATCGAAATCAGTGAATTCACTGGAAAGTCCGATCCAGCGCCAAACAACTGATTAAAAAACAAGAAGGTGGACATAAGCGAGCCCCAAATTCCAAGGCTTGCTAAACCCGCTAAGGCCAACATGGCCAAAAGGATGGTTTGGAAAGCCCGATTGTTGGCTATGCATGCTGCGAAAAGCCCCGCCAGATTCAAACTCATGGAAATCACTAAAGTGAAAAACAAAAAAGTTAAGCAAGCCAGGATGTTAATTCCGAACAACGTGAAGGCAATCGCTAAAAAAGGAGCGAAGGCACTTAGGAAGAGCAGAAGCAATAGGCCCGCGGAGAGCCACTTCCCAAGAATGATTTGCGTAGGGCGAAGTCCGCTTGTAATCAGGGCATCGTAAGTCTTGTCATCTTTTTCAGAGGCCATACTGCGATTGGCCTGCAGTGGTACCACCAGGAAAGCCGCGCCGGAGAAAATCATGAGGATGACGAAGAAGAATTGAGAACCAGCATCGCTGTCTAGGCGACTGCTTCTGCCCTGTGCGTTCGAGAGCAAAATAATTGCTGCAAACATCGCAATGATTAATGTTATGACGAAGCACACCCGAAAAAATTTGCCTCTCACCGCCTGGCGAACCTCCTTAATCAGGATGGGGTTTAGGCGGTCATTCAAACGATTGCGC
This sequence comes from Planctomycetota bacterium, assembly GCA_002746235.1. Classification (GTDB taxonomy): domain Bacteria; phylum Planctomycetota; class UBA1135; order UBA1135; family UBA1135. The sequence goes on along the minus strand of NVWJ01000002.1, from coordinate 83,472 downwards.
CAGTTCATTGCACAGTACCTTCGGTAAAGTTGAGAAACATTTCTTCTAGACCCACTTGGCGCCACTGGAATTCAACAGGGCGGAATTTTCGTTCTACTAAGGATTGCAGCAAGCTTGCGATGGCGTCTTCATTGCCGTCGAAATCTACAGTGAACCCTTTGTCATCAGGCGAGACTCGCATGATGCCGGGGTATTCCATCAGCGCAAGTTCCAGTTCTTTTGGTGCGCTCATGCAGCGAATATAAAGCAGCTGGTGCTTTGCGATCTTCTCGGTGAGAACGTCGACTAAACCTTCCTCTACGAGCCTTCCTCGTTCGAGAACAATGACTCCATCACAGGTCTCTGACAGTTCCGAAAGGATATGACTTGAGATGAGAACGCCTTTTCCTTGATCGGCAAGAGCGCGAATTAACTCGCGGAACTCAACCCGTGCACGAGGGTCTAGGCCGCTGGCTGGCTCATCCAGAATGAGTAAGTCTGGATCGTGCAACAACGTCTTGGCCAGGCATAACCGTTGACTCATGCCTTTTGACAGACTGTCCATCATCCGTTCTCGCAAGTCGGTGAGATCGGTGAAGGCAAGGACTGAGGCAATGCGTTCTTTCCGATGCTCAAATCCAAGTTTCGATGCTCGTGCAAAGAAATCGAGATACTCCTCAATTGTGGTGTCGGCGTAGACTCCAAGCGCGTCTGGCATAAAACCGATACGCCGGTGCGCGCGATTGGGGTCGGCCAAGATGGAAGCGCCATCAAGTAGGACATCGCCGTGGTCGGGGAGTTCTAGGGTGCTGCAAATCCGCATGGTCGTGGTCTTGCCAGCGCCGTTTGGGCCAATGAATCCCCAAATCTGTCCTGCTTCAATGCGGAAAGATAAGTCGCGTACAGCGTGTACATTGCTAAACGACTTGCTTAAATTTTTAACCTCAAGGAGTGGGTGAATCATGGGCTATCCTCCCCAAGGAATCCAACCAGGATATTGGTCTGATCCATGATGTCCCGAGATATCCCGCCATCCTCCACGTAGGGCGTAGTTGCTATTTTCGCAAGATAAAATGGCTTACTGTTCATTGCGCTGAAAGAGCTAATGGAAATCGGACCACTGGGAGGGGGAGGCGAAGTGCTGCCGGAATATCCGAGGGGGAGCAATCGGGAATTATCATTGCGCGTATGCTTTATTTTAGGCATTTTCACTTGCGCTAACTTGGTGACCATTTCCAGAGCGACTCTTGATCCCGGTGAAAGTTTTTCTCCAGCTGGCATGGCATAGAATCGTTGCGTGGAAGATCGATAGGTTAGTTCGTCCACAACAACATCGAGGCCATTGACTGCGTAGTAGAGATCATCTTCCACTTCGAATTCAATCTTTCCGCGTGAAGTGGTTACGGTTGCGATAGCCTGCGGCGTTGGGAATCGTATAGGAAGATAATCTCCCTCCAAACGGCCACCTTGATTCATGTTAAGGCGAAAGAATTTGGTTTTGTCGCTGTGTCCGCGCGGCATTTCCGAGACGGCTAAGGTCTGGCCGGAGTACTTTAAACTGCCCGGGAACAAAGATCCCGAAAAGGTATAGCGCTTAGCTAAAGTTGTGGCTTGATGAGTTTCCTGATTTAGCCAGGTTACGGAATACAAAGACTCCTTTACTGAAATCCCTTGCGAGACGAGGCTAGCCACAAGAATTAATAACGAGCACCCAATACCAAGAATCGGAGTCACGAAAAGGAAGCGAAATGGAGAGACCCCTTTCCTTCTCTGCATGAAAAACTGCACCGGGCCAATGAGGAGGACGAATACCAATAGCACCAATATTAGAAGCGGTGCCGGGGTGTTATTGAGGCCAGGAATACGCAGTTTGATTCCCAGTAAAGTTGGAGAGAAGGTGCTCGCAATGGCGACATCATCATCGTCGCTTTGTTCCTTCCCAGGTCCAGGAAGGAAAAGGCTGGAGTCATCAAGTCGCGGAAGGAGTACATCGTCAAATTCGATCTCTCCTTTCGCTAATTGAATGCGGCCAAATCCATGTCGAAAGGTGTGAAGTTTATTTAACTCTAAAGGCGGCGGCGGAGTGATTAGCGTGTCGTAGTCGGGTAGATGCTCGTGGTCAACAAAGAGTTGTTGAGCTTGCAAGTCTGTGCCCGCTAGTAAGAGTGTTCCACCCGTCGTGACCCATGCAAGAATGGCTTCCAGTTGAGCAGCGTCGGGGGGAGTGGAGCTCAGGTCCAATACGACATAAGTCAACGTGGAGTAAGCTCTCCAATCCGTTGGCAGGTGAATCGGTTCGCACCCCGTAGCCGCGACCATGTTATTTACGGTTGCCTTGCCATTGATTTTTCGAGCGAATTCAACCGGGTTATTAGAGACCGCAAGAGCTGGAGTTGCTTGACCCAGCGTAGACCTTTCGATGGAAGCGTCAGCTTGATAGACGTCCATCCCAATGAGCTCTCCTTCCGGGATGGTGATACTGAGGCGAGTGTTGTTCCTTCTGCTCGCCTCGGYTATGTAAACCAACCAGGAGATTCGTTTGGTTTCTCCAGGCTCAAGGACAATGCTTCCAGTAGTGACGGCGCGATTGCCCCAATCGTAAAGATCACCAAGTGCCAAGTTGAGAGCGATTTGGCCTTTGGCAAGACTGAATACCTCAATCTCAACTGGCAGATAGCCATTCTGTAGGGCCTCGGGCATGATGCACCGAGTTCTGACTCGCACCATATTTTCAGCGGTTTGCTCTACGACAAAACCCTGAGCAAAAAGCGAATCTGCTTGCGCTAGCATTGTCATTGCCATCGCAAGCAGTAGACCAGTCAAGCGGGATCTAAGCGTCGGCATCAATAACTTCCTTTGGCATGGCGTGTTCCAGTTCTTCAACCGATGCCAATAAGTCTGCGACTACCTGGTGCGAAGTTACACCTTCGATCTTTGCACGGTAATCCAATACGAGGCGATGACATAAGGCAAATGGAGCCACGGTTTTGATGTTGTCGAAACCAATCGTTGGCTTCCCCTGGAGCAGGGCATCGACTCGGGCAGCATCTGCGATAGCGATTGCAGCTCTTGGTGAGGCGCCGTAGCGGACAAATTCTTGGACACTTTTAGGCGCTTCAGGATTACCTGGGTGGGTTGCTGCGCAAAGCCTTGCTGCATACGAAATCACCGCTGGCGGGAAGTGCATCCTTTGCGCAGCATCGCGGAAGTTACGAAAATCTTCAGCAGAAGCAACCGCCTCACATTCAGGTGGCCGACCTGACTGGCGCTGCCCGATAATCGCAGCGAGGACATCTGCATTGACGCTCGGCACTTGAACCTTAAACAAGAACCGGTCTAGCTGAGCCTCAGGTAGAGGGTAGGTGCCTTCCATTTCGATCGGGTTTTGCGTTGCTAATACAAAGAAAGGGTCCGGAAGATCGCGGGTTTCTCCTAAGACCGTGACCCTGGCTTCTGCCATAGCTTCGAGTAATGCGGATTGGGTTTTGGGTGACGCGCGGTTGATTTCATCAGCCAGGAGCAAATTACAGAACACCGGCCCCGGACGAAAAACAAACTCATTGCCATTTTCAGTTTCCTGAAGAATGTGGCCTCCAGTAATGTCGCCAGGAAGTAAATCAGGAGTGAATTGAACCCGACGAAATTCCATAGCCAATAAGCGCGCAAGCCCTTTGACTAATTCGGTTTTCCCAAGTCCTGGAAGGCCTTCAAGAAGAACGTGGCCGCCAGCAAGAGCAGCAATGACCACAGCACGAGTCATTGGCTTTTGTCCAAGAAGGATGGTGTCGAGATTGTCGAGCAGGTTTTGTCCAAGCTGCCGACAAGTTTCTACTTCTTGATCACTGAGAGGAGAGGAGGGTTGATTCATGAGGAATGAGAAGTCTGATTAATCACGTTCAAAAAACCGCTTTACGGCTTCGCGATGTTCTGGCCGCATTCTGCGTCGCCAGACGGCCTCACCTTTGGTTGTGGTCTGAACATCTGACCCAAGGATTTGATCCTGGATGGCATGCGTGGTGGGCGTCATTGTGGAAAGGCGCAACAACTGCATGGCCTCCTCCGGCGTGTTTGGTGCTGCCATCGCTTGCCAAGGCATGTTCTCGGGCGATTCGGCGGTGTCACCTTGCCAAGTGAGTGGCGCTGCTCCCGGTCCGCGGCTAATCCCACCCTGTCCTGGCAGCGGAATGCTGAAACTTCCACCTGGGTGGACTGCACAACCTGCGCAGTCGCCACTACCTTCTCAGGTTCCGCCAGGTTCAAGATCTTCAAGACTTTTAAGGAAGGCTTCAAGTTCTTCCGCGGTAGCCATTCGTCCTGAGCCAGGATTCTCAGAGGATCCGAGTAAACCTTGCTGTGCCAGTTCAGCCAGTTTCTTTAACGCCTCTTCGGACAACTGCGTGGCCATGGCTTGCGCAAATTGGGCTGCTTGTTCTGGAGTTAAACCAAAATCAGATGCGGCTTGCGAAAGCTGATCAAAAGCTCCCGACTCCATGATTTTTTGTAAGGCATCTAGTGCTTCTTGGGAAAGTCCAAGGCTACTGAGTTCCTCCATGAGATCTTGCGACAGTGCTTGCTTCGAAAGAGTTTGGTTCGCGGTCATCTGAGCCGCGAGGTCAGCTAGCTCCTGCATGGCCATTTGCTGCATGGCAGGGTCCATCGATAGCGCTTGGGATGCAGCGCTACGACTACGTTGGATGTTCTGTTCCAATCGGTCCGCCGCTTCTTGAGCCATGTCCTCCAGCCTGGATTCAAAGCTATCTAAAGCTTCGCGCATGGCGTCGCCTTCTGGTTTGTCGCCCTTTGCGGTTTCCTCCAACGCTGCGAGATTTTCTTTGATTTCTTCGTGCTGCTCTTCGCGTAGGGTCAAGGTTTCCTCTAGCGTTTCTGCCATAGCTCGTACTTCCTCAACGCGTTGTGCTGARAAGGGATCGGCCAACACTGCAGCAGGAGTGCGAACTGGTAGGAACAAAGTGGCAGCGAAGAACATGAAACCAGGCAGCAGGCTCTTGCTTATGCGACGCAAATCGGGCCGCGGGCGTGGCTCTTGAACCCCGGCGAGGGGAGTTTGGTCATTCACCTCGAGATGATGTAATAGGCGCCCGGTTCCGCCATTCTTGAGATCCATCCATACTGCGACCTGTTCCAGGGAGACCTTACGTTTTTGGTATTTTTGCGCCGCCCAAATTAAACCGAATCCGATTCCAACCAATATTGCAGGAAGATCCCATCGATAACCAGAAACTCTTCCCAGTAAAACAGCACACCCACCAGCCAGAAGTCCGAACCCACAGCCGGTGCCAATCAGACTGAATAGCAACGCATGATTCCATCGGGCGTGAGCCGTGCTTATTTGTTGTTGTAGAGAAGGCAAGGTGTGGTTGGGGTTGGTTGGGGAGATATCAAAAGAATAGTGTATGGGATGGTTGGCATTTGGTCATCCTGGGGAAACTCTGATTTAATAAGAGGGTGACTCAGCGGCTGAAATCGCCAGCCCTGGCTTGCTTCAACTTGGCGGTAACAAGTCTACCGCCTTCGCTTCGCGCATAGGGGCAGGCGGTTCAAAACCACGTCCTTTCTCCCAGCCTAAATCAGAGCTCCCATAATCTAGATAGATTGGCCCCAGGGTTGAAATCTTCAGCCACCAAGGTCATCAAAATCTACCCTGAGGTCGCAAAGACTAATCCATCTCTAAAACCAAACGAAAACTAGTTTCCATCGAAGTTTCGTTGGGGCGAATACCTAAGCCTGAGGTTGGTTTCGCGGGGATCGACCCACCTTGCGCCCAACTGCCTCCACCGGAAAAACGTTCGGTTTGGTTTTGATCCCACCAAGTATCTAGCCATTCCAAGGCGCTGCCCGAGGTGTCGAAGATTCCATAAACCGATTCGTCGATGGGATAGCGCAAGACCGGTTCCGCAGCAACCTCTTGCAAAGTTTTGCTTAGATCCTGTCCTGTCCTGGAATGAATTCCATCACTAAGTAATACAAGCCATCTTCCACGCCGAAATCAAAAATCGTCACCACATTTGGGTGCCTCAGCTTTGCCAAGTTACGCGCCTCGCAATGGAAACGTAGTGAGGCATTCGGAGTTGGAAAGGAAGACTCATGCAGGATTTTCAAGGCTACTTTCCGCCCCAGAGTTTCTTGTTCCGCCAAGAAAACTTCACCCATGCCGCCTCGGCCTAGACGGTGGAGAAGTCGGTAGCCACCAATACGGTCACATGGCAGATCATTGGCCTCAGGCTCCACACCACTCACGGATTCCGCCGGCACAATGCGTGCCGCGAGATGCAAGGCCCCGAGTTTCTCCAAGAGCTCGTCATCGCACCCTTCTCGTTGCAAAAAAGCGGAAGGGTCGACCTCTACCCCAGCTAGTAGGCGATCTAAGTAGGCGTCGTAAAGCTCTTCGAGGCTATCAACGTCGGTCATTTTCCTACTTCTCCCTCAACCACCAAGCGGTATACGTCGCGGAACCTTTGTTGCGTACGTCGACTTGCTTGTGCCGTCGCGGCCTAGCCTAAACCCAATTTGCTCGCCTGTTCCGAAAGCGGGATTTTATGTGCCGTCCAGGTGACTAGATTGCGGTCACGTTCCATGAGTAAGTTCATAGCTTTAACCGCAGTGACCAACTGCTCGCGGCGCATGGCGCACTGGGAAGGCGAAGTTTGACTTGCTTTGGGATCCCAAGCAGACATGTCGGTGGCACTTTCTGAACGACTTATTTCAAACCTCAAAACTTTACCGGACCTACGCTTCAGTGCCATCCAATAACGAGTGCGATCGGCAAGATGATTACGCGCAATGCGAAAAAGCCAGGCACGGGTGGAATCGTCATTGCGTTCCTCTAACTTGGCGAATCCTTCCAGTGCTAAAGTTAGGGTTCCTTGAAGTAAATCCTCCGGCGATTCATAACGCAAGACCGCTTGCGGTGCATGACGGCGGAGGAAGCCAAGTAACTCGGATCTTCGGCTTAGCAGAAGATCTCGAAACTGTGAGGATGGCATGATGCCATCCTACACGGTAATGAAGTGGGGGTTGGACGGTCTCAAGAGAAGGTAATGCTTGCTAAACTTGAAACTTCGCAGAGCGAGAGATTGACGACCTGAATGTAGACAGTCCTTCCGGCCATAGAAGATGGCACCGATAAAGCAATCGAAGCGGATCCCGTTGCATCGGTGACGGCAGTGCCTAGAACTTGGATTGGAAGCCCGAGGTCGGTGAATAGACCGGGGCACCCTGGAACGCCGATTCCAGCCGAGGTCACCAAGCTGCCAATGAAGGTCACGTTGGCGCTTGGACTAGCTCCATTGACGGTAAAGGTATTGCTCACGCCGGAAGCTCCCGGAAGTGGTTTCATGGCATACATACCTTCGATTTCGACCACGCCATGCCAAGGGCCCCAGCCGCTCGGAAGATCATTGAAGTCATTCCAGTTSCCGGCATACCAACCCCACATGCAGCAATAGTCTTCTACGCCATTGAGGTCATTCGGCTCCGACCAATGCCAATACTGATAGTTGAAAACCTCGCCATTGGCCCATTCAAAAGTGCCTTCTTGGTTGATGTCATTTAGGCCAATCCAGAGATTGCCGCTGCCTAACCAGTTGAACTCATCCCATCCCCAAGTGTTTTCGGCAGCATCGTTCACGGTGACTAAATGTCCACCCATTTGAATCGCCGTGGCTTCGGCATCGGTCCAAGAAGATTCTTCCAGGAGGGCGTAGGTGTGCCCGGTTGCCGGGTTGTAGGCCTTTTGGATGACGCCAAGTTGAGCTGAAGCCAGCGAGGGGAGCGAAATAAACGCAAGGGAAGCGAGGAAGATTCTCATAAGGGTGCCAACGGAACTCGCTTGAGACTTTGACAGGAAATATTAGCCCACCATGTCATTTGGGATTAATCCACCATGAAGAGATGCACACAAGCTAGAATCTCACCGTATGAATTGGCTCATCTCGATCGGAGCAGTCTACGGAGCCATGTTTCTATGTATGGCTTTGTATTCCTTGGCAAAGCTCCGCGGCAGGCCGGTGTTGCTTGACCATCGATGGTTGTCGGTTCCTGGAACTTGGTTCGCTCTGTTTTACTTTTGGATTGAATACAGCACCAATCATTGGGAAAGGTTGGGCATGGGTGACCGAACTGGCTTTCTGGTTGGAGGCTTGGTAGCCACGGTTGGAATGTTGGGCGCATTTCGGGTGTTTCCAACTCATTGGGTCGGGCTTGTGGTGCTCGGTGTGAGGCGCTCGGAAGTGCATCAAGTCATCAAGCATGCCCTGCGCGAGTTGGATCCCGGTGCCAGGTTAAAAAGAGAGCAGTGGTACAGCGATGCTTTTAATGCAGAAGTGACCACGAGTGAAATCTTGGGGCAGTTCATTCTGCGGATTCGTTTTTCCGGTGCTGGTGCCGGAGAGCTGAGTCGCGATATGCTCCCCACCTTGCAGCACGATTTTGCCGATCTTGWAATCGATGCAGGCGACGATGCTGTGGCCTTTGCGCGCAGAGTCCTGTTGATTTTTATCGCGCTAGTCATCGGCCTTGCTTTCTTAGCCGGCCTGGTCTTCCTCATTTGGCCTTTTTTGCGCTAGGCGCGAAGCATTGGAATACATTTTTCTAATTTTCCTCATGGGGGGTGCCATGCTCACAGCAACTCTGTTTTCGTCAAAGCGGTGGCGCGGAGAACCCATGCTGCTTAGCAATCGTTGGCTTTTCATTCCCAATATGGCTTGCGTTCTGCTTTACTTCGCAATCGTGGAAGGAGGCGTTTTTGCCCCGACCTGGGGTTTTCATCCTGCGTTAGGATTTTTCATTGCCTCAGGTATATCGATTGCACTCGCGATGGGGATGGCCAGCCTGGTTCCACCCTTCATCGGAGGCATCTTTGTGGTCGGCGTGCGAGAAAAAGCTTTGGGGATTGCCTTAGAAGCTTCGATGACAGAATTCGATGCAAGTGCCCTAGAACTTCGCCTGCAAGAAATTGAAATCTCACGGTGGGATCGTAAAACCAGTTCGATGAACCGGTTACTTATGGCCACTATCCTTGCCTTCACTCTTACGGCGATCGTAGGGTGGCGAATGGGCTACGATCTATTCAATCTCTATACCGATTGAATGGTCACCGTAAGCCGTCGCGTATGCGGAGCCGTGCGGTGTTCATAAAGATAAAGACTCTGCCAGGTGCCAAGCGCTAGGCGGCCATCGGAAATAGGAATGCTAAGGCTGGTTGCGGTTAACACGGACCGCACATGTGCAGGCATGTCATCGGGGCCTTCGTCTATGTGGCGAAAAAGAGGTGCGCCATCTGNAATTACCTGGAGAAACCAAGCTTCAAGGTCGCGCCGCACTTGAGGGTCGGCATTTTCGCAAAGGATTAAAGAAGCGCTGGTGTGATGGACAAAGATGTTTGCAAGCCCGGATTTGCAGGGCGCGTTTTGCACGATGTCATCGACTTGGGCGGTGATGTCGAAAGTGCCGCGCCCCGGCGTTGCAAGGGTGAACGAGGTTTGCATGCTTTGCCTTAATGACTCAGCCGTTTTAAACCCTGCATGAGATCTTGACGGCTGAAGGTAGCGAAACCACCGTCTTCCATCTTCACCAACACAGCTTCGTGGCTGGCGAGGGCATCGACCGCGTCCTTCCACGGTTGATCCAACTCCAGCACCGCAGGGGAAGTGGTGACAAAATCGCCGGCCTTCAGCATTTCAAGATCGGACCCTTGCGATAGAACACCTATCGCTTTGTCTTCATCAAGAATACCAAGCAAGCCCTCGCCGTCGCGGGCAATGATGGCCAAAGGACGCACGCCACGTTCACCGGCCTGACGAATCGCCCAAGCTAGGGTTTCGTCGTCATAAACGCGGGCGCGATTGTTTTCATGGACTAAATCGGCAACGGTAGCGGTGGCGGCTGGAACTTGCGGCAAATAACCGCAGTCGCGTAACCAATCCACCGAGTAAACCTTGGATAGGTAGGCYTTGCCGTAATCGGGCAGCAAAGTCACCACGCGTGCATCGGCAGGCAAGCCGCGCGCCACTTCCAGAACGGCAGCCATGTTCATGCCGCCAGAACCGCCTGGAAACATGCCGGTTGAAGATGCAAGTTTTCGCGCCATGGCAAAACTGTCGCTGTCGGCAATCACCTTGTAATCATCGATGACACTTGGGTCCCATGCGCGTGGCACTTCTTCTTCACCGACACCTTCGACCGCATAAGGACCGGACTCGCAGATTTCGCCAGTCTTCCAGAAATGCGCAAGAATGGAGCCCGGAGGATCCACACCAACAATCGTGATATTCGGATCTTGCTCCTTCAAGTAACGCGCAATGCCACTAATCGTGCCTCCGGTACCCGCTCCAGCCACAAAGTAATCGATCTTGCCGCCGGCTTGCTCCCAGATTTCTGGACCGGTGGTGTAATAGTGAGCATCGGTGTTGTCGCTATTGTGATATTGATCCGGCCACCACGAACCAGGAGTTTCATCGGCAATCCGCCCCGCAACCTTGGTGTAGTGCATCGGGTCTTCAATATCGACATTGCATGGGGTGACCACCACATCGGCACCGAGCGCGCGCAGAGCACTGATTTTCTCCGAGCTCATCTTGTCCGGAATCACAATGGTGATGTCATAGCCCAGCGCCGCCGCAACAATACACAGACCAGCTCCGGTGTTGCCGGAACTGCACTCTACAATGCGTCCGCCAGGTTTCAGTTCGCCACGCTTTTCCGCCTGCCGTACCATATGCAGCGCAATGCGATCCTTCATGCTGCCGCCCGGATTCATGTAATCTAGTTTCAGTAAAACCTCGCATTTGATTTCTGGATCAAAATCACGCGGTAAACGAACCATTGGCGTGTTGCCAATCGCATCTAGAATCGAATCGCAGGTACCCGTCTTGTTGCCCATTAAGGAAGTCTCCATCATGGAACATACTAGCGAACAAGACCGCCACTTTCATGATTTCCGAAGACAAACCCCAACCTGTCGACCCAGCCGTGGCCGATGCCCTCGAAGCGCTCGAATGCGCCGAGGTTTTAACTTGGATTTCTGAGTCGGCAGCGACCAGAGGTGGACGTCAGGAAGTGCTCGCTTTATTGCACGATAATTCCGCTCCGGACGCTGCTCGTCGACGCCTGCGTGGCATGGAGGCCATGGCTGCCGAGCGCGCCGAACACTCGCCTTCTCTAGCGCGCTGCTCCGATGTGGTCGGATTGGCTGGAGCGGCCCGAAAACGCGTTTTAGATGGTCTAGAGCTACTCGGCATTGCAGAGACGGTGGGGCGTATCAACGATTTACGTCGTTGGGCAGCGCAGCATCCGGAGTTCCCTGAGCTCGGCACGGTGATTTTGGCGGCTCCAGTTTTGGATGATTTGCGTGAGCTGATTCGCAAGTCCATCGATCCGCGCGGCAAGGTCAACGACGATGCTGACCCAAGTCTTCCCGTGGTGCGCAAACTCATGCGCACTCTTGAGAAGAAGCGCAATTCTCGGATGGAGGAGATTGCGGAAGGCATGTATCAGAAGGGCATGCTGCGTCAGCGTCAGCCAGTGGTGCGCGGCGACCGCCTGCTGTTGGCGGTGCGCGCGACCTCGATTAACCGTCAAGGCGGGGTGGTGCACGACCGTTCGCAAAGTGGCGACACCCTTTTCGTTGAGCCAAGCTCGGTGTTGGAGTTGTCCAACCGACTGGCCGAAGCGGCCTTCCGCGAGCGTCGCATTGTCGAAACCGTATTGCGTGATTTATGCGTGGAAGTTTTGCGCGCCGAGCCGGAACTGCATTTGGTACAGGCCAGCCTGAGCCAGATTGATGTCGCGCTTGCCAGTGCAAAGTGGGCGAAGCAAGCCTTTGCTGCTTATGCGCTCATGGTCGATGCCGAGCGCGGTATTCGCTTGTTCGATGCGCGGCACCCCTTGCTGGTGCGGCAGATGGGGCTCGACGATGTCGTCCCACTCACCCTGCAACTCGGCAGCGCTTTCGATTTGTTGGTGGTCACTGGGCCCAACACAGGCGGCAAAACCTTGGTGCTGAAAACGGTTGGTCTGCTTGCGTGGATGTCGAATCGCGGGCTACCGATTCCTGCGGCAACCGGTTCTGAAATCCCTCCATTCACTTCGGTCTTGGCTGATATAGGCGATGCGCAATCGCTTGAAAATAGCCTTTCCACCTTCTCAGGGCATCTTAAGCGGACGCAACGCATTCTTAAAGCGGCCGGTCCTGGAGTCTTGGTACTGCTCGATGAGCTTGGCACCGGCACCGACCCCGAGGAAGGAGCAGCGCTCGGCCAAGCGGTTTTAGAGTCTCTCCAAGACCGCGGCGCTTGGGTCATGGCAAGCACACACCTCGGCAGCCTTAAGGTGTTTAGTTTGGACCGGCCGCGTGCGGAAAACGCATCGATGGAATTCGATCCGGTCTCGTTAGCGCCGCTTTACCGTTTGCTGATTGGCGTGCCGGGCGCCAGCCACGCGGTCGAAGTTGCAGAACGGCTTGGCCTCGAGTTGGAGTTGTTGGAACGCGCACGAGTTTTAGTGAGCCGGGGCGATGGCGCCGAACGTTTGCTTGCTGATGTCGGACGCGTACGCCGCGAAGCAGAAATCTTGCGTGAGTCTGCTGGAGAGGAGGAGTTGAAAGTGCAGGAACGGTCGCGTCAGTTGGCGACGGAAGAGGCACAATCGAAACATCGCATGCAGCTGCGTGAATCTGAGGCGGAACAGCATTTTCAGGATCATGCGCGCTATTTGGAGCAATTAATGCARCGCATGGAGAAAGAATTGGCCGCGCGATTGGGCGGAGCGGAACGTCAGCAGCTGCAGGGATTCTTGCAGGAAGTGAATGCTTTAGTGCAGAATGACCCGCTCAATCGCCGCTTTGACGAGTTTATACGCACCGTCAAGAAGGGGAGTTACGTCTACGTGCCAAAGTTGCAGGAACGATTGCCGGTGTTGAAGGTGAACCGTAAGCGTCAGCAAGTTACAGTGCGTCATGGTGTCATGGAAATCGCGCTTCCCTTTCGCGAACTGACTTGGGTCACACCACCCTCCGGAGATTCTGCTTGAAAAAAATCCTGATCGTCGACAACGACCCCGGCATGTGCAACCTCATGGCGATGGCCTTCCGTCATCAAGAAATGGAAACCCTGACCACAGATACGGTCAGCGAGGCATCGTCCTTTTTACACAGCGGAGACTGCGCCGGATTATTGATGGATTACCATTTGGGTGCTGGTGAATCCGGCGCTGCAGTTTTGGCTAAATGGTGCACAGAAGGTCCAATGCCACCTTTCTGGCTGGTTACGGGAACCCCAGACGAGGCCGACGTCACCCAGTTGGAAGCCTTTCCTGCTTTTCAGGGCACCATAGCCAAACCCTTTTCTATTCTAGATTTAGTTTCTGCAGTGAAAGCCGCCGCCTTCCCTGAGGAGCTCAAGGAGATGGAAGCGTGAGTGCGCGCCCAACCCCCGGATTGCAAGGTCTCACTTGGAGTACCGCAGGAGAATCCCATGGGCCTTGTTTGATTGCGCAACTGGAGGGGCTTCCCGCCGGTTTGCAGGTGGATCTAGATGCAATTCGCGCGGGGCTAAAACGTCGTTGGGAGGGGTATGGCCGTGGTTTACGTGCCGGTTTTGAAAAAGATGAGCTGGCCGTTTTGTCTGGCTTGAAGCGTGGTGTCACCATGGGCAGTCCGCTGGTGATTCAGCTTGGGAACTCCGACACGCGTATTGACGAGCTGCCTGACCTGAAAGCGCCTCGTCCCGGACACGCCGACCTTGCCGGCGTTTTTCGTTTGAAGACCCGTGATATTCGTGCGCAACTGGAACGGGCTTCGGCGCGGGAAACTGCTGCAAGAACCGCGCTAGGTGAGGTTTGTCGGCAATTGCTCGACCACTTCGAGATTCAAGTCACCAGCCAGGTCATCCAGATTGGAGGCGTTCCTTTTGCTGAAACCGAGAAATGGCAGGCCGTGGTGGACCAGGCGCGCGAGGATGGAGATTCCCTTGGCGGGTCCTTCCAAGTGACCGCGAGCGGTTGCCCTCCTGGACTAGGCGGCTTCTACCAAGCAGTCGACCGTCTTGATTCTCGTCTGATGGCCGCCATGGCGTCGATTCCGGCGGTCAAAGCGGTCTCGATTGGCTGGGGTGAGCAGGCTGGCTCTACTCCCGGAAGCTCCTACCACGACCCAATCGTGCTCGAGGATGGGGGGTGGGCTGGAATCGGCCGTTCTTCCAACCATGCAGGTGGGATTGAGGGCGGATTGACCAATGGCCAAGATGTGGTGGTTCAGGCCTCCATCAAGCCGATTCCGACTTTGCGTAAAGGCCTTGGATCGGTGAATCTCGACAAAATGGAGGACTCTAGGGCGACTTATGAACGATCCGATGTCGCCGTAGTGGAGCCAGCATCGGTGGTTGGCGAGGGGCTGATGTGTCTCGAAATCGCCGGAGCACTGTGCGCGCGGCTCGGCGGAGTTTCCATGCGTGAAATGCGCGAAAGAATTCTGAAATTAGGAAAAAACGAGTGCCCACAGGATTGGCCTAGCGACGTCGCGGGGCTAGACTAGCGCCCCCTTCCACCGCGAAGGGACCATTCGTGAATCGAACGGGGCCTAAATCGGCTCTTGGCACGATTTTCGTAGGTTCTTTAGTTGACGGGAGAAGCGCCGGACTTATTATGTTCTGCCCTTTTCCACGCTCCGGCGACTGCTAGCGTAGCTCAGTTGGTAGAGCTTCCGCTTTGTAAGCGGACGGTCAAGGGTTCAAGTCCCTTCGCTAGCTCCATCGGCCCTCTAACCAGGGTTCGTGGGTCAAATGGTCGAAAGGGACCGCTCATTCACATCACAAATTCAGGGTTGAAGCCTCCGGGCTTCTCGGGAAGGTACCTAAGTGGCCAACAGGGTTGGATTGTAAATCCAATGGCTCCGCCTTCAGAGGTTCGAATCCTCTCCTTCCCACCAGACCAAAAGCGAAACTCGCCTATCCAAAAGGAAAGCGAAGATCGGTGACCCACGGCGGGTGTAGCTCAATGGTAGAGCTCCAGCCTTCCAAGCTGGCCACGTGGGTTCGATTCCCATCACCCGCTCCACCTTGGCGCAACATTTTGGTTAACCCCTCCCTGAACYTTTCGCGAGAACACGAGCCCCTTGCTCCTCGCGGAAACCGGCTGCTTTAGCTCAGGGGTAGAGCACTTCCTTGGTAAGGAAGAGGTCTCGGGTTCAAATCCCGAAAGCAGCTCCACATCCTCAAATCACTGCGTTTCATTCGGAACGCGGAAACACTTAAACACTCAGAATCCCCGCATAGCGGACCCACAAGACCATGGCAAAGGAAGTCTTCGAACGCACGAAGCCGCACGTCAACGTAGGAACCATCGGTCACGTTGACCACGGTAAAACCACGCTGACCGCTGCAATCACTGGTTATCTCTCGCTGGCCACCGGTGGTAAAGCCATGGCCTTCGACGAGATTGACAAGGCCCCTGAAGAGAAGGCCCGAGGTATCACGATTTCGACTGCTCACGTTGAGTACGAAACCGAAGCTCGTCACTACGCACACGTTGACTGTCCAGGACACGCTGATTATGTGAAGAACATGATCACCGGTGCTGCACAGATGGACGGCGGCATCCTTGTGGTGTCTGCGAACGACGGCCCAATGCCTCAAACTCGCGAGCACATTCTTCTTGCTAAGCAGGTGAACGTGCCATGCCTCGTGGTCTTCATGAACAAGTGYGACATGGTGGACGACGAAGAGCTYCTCGACTTGGTCGAGATGGAAGTGCGCGAACTCCTCGACGAGTACGACTTCCCTGGTGACGATATCGCCATYATTCGCGGTTCCGCSCTGAAGGSTTTGGAGGCCGTRATYGCYGGYAAGCCGATGGACGAYCCAGACATGGCYTGYMTTMWGGAGCTCATGRAYGCAGTGGATARCGATATCCCAATCCCKGAGCGTGACTTGGAYAAGCCTTTCCTTATGCCWGTAGAGGATGTGTTCTCGATTGAAGGCCGYGGCACCGTTGTGACCGGCAAGATTGAGCARGGCRTCATCAAGGTTGGTGAGGARATYGAAATCGTTGGTGTGAAGGAAACGGCCAAGACCACTTGTACTGGTGTTGAGATGTTCCAGAAGACCATGACCGAAGGCCAGGCTGGTGACAACGTAGGTTGTCTTCTGCGTGGTGTGAAGAAAGAGGACGTCGAGCGCGGTCAGGTTTTGGCCAAGCCAGGTTCGATCACTCCACACACTAAGTTCGAGGCAGAGGTTTACATTCTGTCCAARGAMGAGGGTGGCCGTCACAMGCCGTTCTTCRMKGGYTACCGTCCKCAGTTTTACTTCCGCACCACCGACGTAACCGGAACGGTTGAGTTGGCATCTGGTATCGAGATGGTCATGCCTGGCGATAACGTCAAGATGATCGTCACCCTGCTCACCCCAATCGCAATGGACGAACAGCTCCGCTTCGCAATYCGCGAAGGTGGACGYACSGTCGGCGCGGGCGTGGTCGCAAAAGTCATTGAGTAAMCCTYTTTGCTGATAAACYCGCCTCGTTCNKWTTTGAGCGAGGCGGGCATCAGCAATCTCAGCAGTCATGAAAAACAAAGAACGCCACGTCTTCCTGGAGTGCACGGACTGTCGCAACCGGAATTACACGACCCATAAAAAGGCTCGTGCGGAGTACAAGCTTGAAAAAAGCAAGTACTGCCGATTCTGCCGTAGCCACACTTCGCACCGCGAGAAGAAGCTCTAAATTCAAGCATGCTTTACCGCTACAAGCCCGACGAAGGACGCAATGCCCGCCAGACCGCATTCTGGTTGGGTGAAGGYATGATTTTCTTCGGCTGCTATTCSYTWAGYGGTTCGCTGATTGCCTTCGAAAGCCTKCGMRGCCCRCTCATYGAGAGCATGCCGGAAATCCCACTCATGGGACTYCGCYTRACSGGCGCNSTTGCNCGTYGCGTTTTTGGTRTTCCTGGCCGGYTCCTACRCCTAYYTGCGYTATCTWGCMAAAGATAAGATCGCAGACCACTTGATTGAAGTGGAAGGTGAAATGAAGAAGGTCACCTGGCCATCTTTCGAGGAAGCGACCAACTCATCGATTGTGGTCATCATCACGGTTCTGATTCTGATGGGCTTCTTRGCTCTCGCAGACCTGGTGCTYGGTCARATCTTCCACATCGTGTTGTGGGGAGGCGTCGGTGGCGCTTGATTGGTACATYGTKCGYGTGCTCACTAACCGCGAGGAAGGTGTGCGCGACAATCTTGAGCGTCGGGTAAAAGCCGATGGCCTCGAGGAGCGCATTCCACAGGTCTTGGTGCCGGTGGAGAAAGTTACCGAGGTAAGAAACGGTAAGAAGCGCGTSGTYAGCCGCAARYTGTACCCAGGCTATCTGTTGATTCAGGCAGAGCTAGGWGAYTGGGATGGGAACGAGAAGCCCCATCTCCTYGCAGACCAARAAGTTTGGTTTGCKCTTCAYGAGACYARAGGATTTGGAGACTTTGTWGGYGGTCARAAGCCACCWGCGCCGATGACTCCAGACGARGTCGATGGCATCCTCGGYCGCATCGAGGAAACCGCAAATACTCCACGCATGGCRGTCAAAATCAAGCGTGGYGATGCAGTCCGTATTAAGGAAGGTCCTTTCGAAGGCTTCGACGGATCGGTGGAGGAAGTSGTAGATGGCAAAGGCCTTCTGCGTATYTCCGTCACYATCTTTGGKCGTTCTACCAGTGTYGAAATCGAACACTGGCARGTCGAACCAGYWTAAYCMYTTGCCCTGCCGGGCAACCCGAAYGCACCACTTCGGTGGGAGGGAATCATGGCRAAAGAAATAACAGSAAAAATCAAACTACAGTGCCCTGCTGGYGCTGCGACCCCGGCGCCGCCGGTGGGCCCTGCTTTGGGTGCTCACGGTGTGCCAATCGGTGAGTTCGTGAGTCAGTTCAATGCGGCTACGGCCGACAAGCGTGGCATGATCATCCCGGTGGTCATTACGGTCTACAAAGATCGTTCCTTCTCACTTGAGTACAAGTCTCCACCCGCCGCAATCCTTCTTTTGAAGGCTGCTGGGTTGAAGAAAGGTTCCGGCACGGTTGGAACCGAAATTGTGGGGTCCGTCACCCGGGCTCAACTCGAAGAGATTGCCGAAATTAAGAAGGCCGATATCAACTCTGCGTCCACCGAGGCAGCAGTCAAGATCATCGCTGGAACCGCCCGTTCGATGGGCATTGAGGTGGTGAACTAATATGGCTAGCCGTAGATTTCGCGAAAACACTGAAAACTTAGACCGCAGTAAGGTTTACGAAGTAGTTGACGCCATGAAAACCCTCAAGGGTTTGCGTCCTACCAAGTTCGATGAAACTGTGGAAATCGTTGCACGCCTTGGCGTCGATCCAAAGAAATCCGATCAAATGGTGCGTGGTGCAGTCAGTCTGCCGCACGGCCTGGGAAAGGAAATCCGCGTGATTGTGTTCGCTGAAGGTGATGCTGCTGACGCTGCAAAAGAAGCTGGCGCAATGGAAGTAGGTAGCGACGAGTTAGGAGCCAAGATTGAAGGCGGTTGGACCGACTTCGATATGGTGATTGCTCACCCCGCCATGATGCGGGTTGTGGGTAAACTTGGTCGCGTGCTTGGTCCACAAGGCAAAATGCCTTCGCCAAAGTCCGGCACTGTGACTCCAAACGTAGCGCAAGCCACTAAAGAGTTTATGGCCGGTAAGGTTGAGTTCCGCGTGGACTCGGCAGGAAACGTGCACGTTCCAGTGGGCAAACTGTCGTTCTCGGCAGAGCAGCTCGAGGAAAACGCTCGTACTTTTCTTCACTTCGTTGAAACCCTGCGGCCGTCCTCGGCCAAAGGTGCTTACATGCGCAACATTTGCGTGTCTTCCACCATGGGCCCAGGGCTCAAGGTTTCCTACACCCACATCTAGAGGGATAGAAAATGGTAAGCACGATTAATCAATGGTTGGCAAAAGGCTACCAGGAACAATTCTCCGACCGCGAAGGTGTAGTTTTGTTGAACCTGGATGGCCTGACTGTCGAAGAAGCGCAAGCTTTGCGTCACTCCGTCCGCGAGGCGGGTGCYGAGTTGCGAGTTACCAAGAACCGTTTAGCCAAGGTCGCCTTGAAAGAGGTAGGCATTGAGTTTGACGATTCGGCTTGGGGTGGTTTATGCGGCATGTTAGTGGGTTCTACGGAAGCCACCATCAATGCAGCGAAAGCCATCGAAGAGCTTTGGGGTAAGAAGAAAGAACGCAAAGTTCATTATCGTGGCGCCGTCTTGGATGGCTCCACGATGACTGCGGCTGAGTCGTCTGGCATCGCCAAGATGCACGAYAAGGACACTCTCCRCGCCATGATGTGTGGTGCCCTCACCGGTTCCGCTCGTCAACTCGCCACTTTGCTGCGCGAGGTGCCTGCATCTACCGCGCGCGTCCTGCAGGCCCGCGCAGACCARGGAGAATCTGCTTCTTAAGCAGATCCCAAAACCAAATCACCGCATTTTAGGAATAGACTAATGTCCGACGAAACCAACACCGTAGAGCTCGACTCCGATCTCGAAACCATCTTCACYCAGCTCGATGCCCTTTCCATCGGCAAAGCTGCGACCCTAGTTAAGGCAATGGAGGAGCGCTGGGGCGTTTCCGCCGCTGCTCCTGTCGCTGTTGCTGCTGCCGGCCCTGCCGGTGGTGCAGAAGCTGCTGAAGAGAAGACCGATTTCGATGTCATCCTTGAAAGCTTCGGCGAGAAGAAGATCAACGTGATTAAGGCSGTTCGCGCCATCACTGGTCTTGGCCTCAAGGAAGCCAAAGCTCTCGTAGAAGAGGCYCCAAAAGCCGTCAAGGAAGGCGCGTCCAAGGACGAAGCCGAGAAGATCAAGAACACTCTCGAGGAAGCAGGCGCAACCGTCAAGCTTGCTTAATTTCTTCGTCTGGCCCGCTTCGGCGGCCATCACGAAGATGACCCCGCACACCGTTACCGCACAYGCGGTAACGGTCGCGGGGTTGGTCCGTGTTCGCAGGAACACAAAACCGGCCTAGTGTCGGCATTGCTAGGAAGAGYGTTTTTGCTCTTCTCTGCYTAGGCTTTTAGCACCTCTCCCATCCCAGATTTGTCGGTGCCACCGGAATGAYTGTCCAAAGCAAAAACATCGCGGATTACGAGGTCCGTGACTTCCGCTCCTTCGCGTTTCGCGATGAAGCGCTCCTCCCGGGCYTRTCCGAYCTWCARAGTCGGTCTTACGGCGAATTCCTGCAAATGGATATCGCCCCCGGACGCCGTAAAGAACAAGGCCTCCAGGCTTTGTTCTCCGAGCTATTCCCTATCGAGAGTCACGATAAGACTCTCGCTTTGGAGTTTATCGGCTATAGCCTCGGCCGCCCGCGCTACACGCCGGACGAATGCCGCGAGCTTAAGTACAGCTACGCTTACCCCTTGCGCGTGCGCCTTGGTTTGCGCCGTGGGGAGCAACGCCTAGAGGAAGAAATCTTCCTTGGTGAAATCCCAGTCATGATGGGCGGAGGCGAGTTTATCGTCAACGGCTCRGAACGCGTGATTGTGGCTCAGCTGCACCGTTCTCCCGGCATTGACTTTGCGGTTGAAAAGCATGCTGGTGAMAARCTGCTGCATTCRGCWCGCATCATTCCRGARCGCGGYTCTTGGGTGGARATYATGGTTTCCGGYAAGGGAACYTTGCAGGTCCGCATTGACCAGCARGGKAAATTCTCTGCTYTGACWTTGCTGCGYGCMTTGCARCAAGAYTGGGGCWCMGAYGAGCAAATCCTYAAGYTGTTCTAYCAGTCGGAAGTRCTGAAGCGYCCKGAGAAAATCAGYAAGGCCAAGTTTGCAGGCWTGCTGGAAAATCGSTTGGCYYTGAGCCAAGTGCGCGACATGCGCACCGGTGAAGTTTGGGCCGAGTCCGGTCAACTCATCACYGAAGAAGCTGCTGAGCGGATTGCTGCTTCAGACATGGCAGAAATTGCTCTRCTGATTGAGCCAGAAGACACTCTCATCCTCGACTCACTGAAGGAAGATACTTCCACGACGCACGAGGAAGCGCTCGCTGCGATTTACGCCAAGCTGCGTCCGGGTAACCCAATTCAGTTGGAGAAGGCACGCGAGCTGTTGCAGGATCGTTTCTTCGACACCCAACGCTACAGCCTCGGCCGTGTTGGACGTTTCCGCATTAACCGGAAGTTCAAGCGCCCAGTCGAAGCCGATTCGGGGCCACGTACCCTCATCCCGGAAGACTTCTTGGATTCTGTGCATTACCTCCTCGGCTTGCGCAATGGTCAGGGTGAAACCGATGATATTGATCATCTCGGTAACCGTCGTGTGCGCACCTTGGCAGAAATGGCGCACGATGACTTCCGCAAAGGCTTGTTGAAGGTGTCGCGCGCTGCCGTCGACCGCATGTCGCAGGAAGACGATTCTGAAACCCTGACTCCACGTGCGCTGATTAACGCAAAGCCGTTCAGTACCTCGGTGGAGCAGTTCTTTGCTCGCGGTGAACTGAGTCAGGTGGTCGACCAGACCAACCCTTTGTCGCAACTCGCGCACGAGCGTCGTCTATCGGCTCTAGGCCCAGGCGGTTTAAACCGCAAGCGCGCRGGYTTYSARGWGCGWGATGTKCAYMYCWCYCAYTATGGWCGTTTGTGCCCGATYGAAACCCCTGAGGGTGCAAACATCGGYCTGATTTCCTCCCTCGCWTTGTTTGCGATGKTGGAYGACTAYGGCTTCTTGGTCACSCCWTAYCGSATCATYAARAAGGGRCGTGCKACYGAGRRMATYGCYTWCCTTCGTGCWGAYGAAGAGTACGACGTCATYTTTGCGCCAGCAGATGCRAAGATGRAYGAKAAGGGCACTYTGATTCTCGAYGAGAACGGCAAAATCATGAGCCGTTTCCATGGAGAGTTCGCGTTGCTACCAGGTAAAGATGTTGAATACTTAGACATCGACCCTGGCCAAATCATTGGTATCTCGGCGTCGCTGATTCCATTCCTCGAGCATGACGATGCAAACCGAGCCTTGATGGGTTCGAACATGCAGCGTCAGGCTGTGCCACTSATYATYACCGAGCCRCCATTGATCGGYACYGGWATGGAACGKGCRGTKGCMGMSAACTCCGGTTGGGTKGTGAAAGCYCGTCGYGCYGGAACGGTCGAATACGTSGAYGCGAAAYTGATTCGCATCAAGGAAGATCCGGAGCCTTAYGAACTGCGTAAGTTCAAAGGCACCAATGAGCACACTTGCCTCAATCAGAAGCCATTGGTCAARGTYGGCCAGAAGGTYAAGAARGGYSARATYATTGCGGATGGACCWTCSACCACMAATGGTGARCTTGCCATCGGYAAGAACCTCGTGGTCGCCTTCATGTCCTGGGAAGGCTACAACTATGAGGATGCGATYATCGTGTCCGAGCGGTTGAAGAAGGACGAYGTCTTCACTTCCATTCACATCGTTGCGTACACCGCGGAAATCCGCGAGACCACSCTCGGTAAGGAAGAATTYACGCGRGACATTCCGAAYGCCGGTGAGCGCGCMTTGCGYAACCTGGACGAAAGCGGCATGGTGCGSGTTGGWACTCGGGTTGGTCCAAACGACATTCTRGTCGGSAAGATTGCKCCGAAGTCRAAGACCGAAYTGACYCCTGARGARCGTCTGCTCCACGCGATTTTCGGTCGWGCGGGTGAAGACGTGAAGAACGTTTCCTTGAAGCTGCCAGCAGGCGTGCGCGGTATCGTCATCGGTGCCGAAAAGTACACKCGCAAAGTCAACATGACTGCGGGTGAGCGTAAGGAAGCACACGAGAAGATTCGTCAGATTGAATCGGATTACGATGATGTCTTCCGTCGTGAACTCACTTCTTGCATTGCAGAATTGAGCGAGTACGTCGGTGAGCCGATCAAAGAYCCGAAAGGCAAGAARCCTATCGCGGTTACCGAAACCACCCTTTACGGTGATTTGYTGCGCTTCCAGGARATCCTGAAAGTCTACTCCGAAGGTTTGGATCATCCATCCCGTCGGGCTAAGGCTGAGGATATCGTGCGCTCGCACATGAACCGCATTGAAGACAAGGAGGCATGGAAGATCAAGATGTCCAGYCGCYTGTCGCGTGGAGATGATCTGCCAAACGGTGTGTTGGAAATGGTCAAGATTTACATCGCGACCAAGCGCAACTTGTCGGTTGGAGACAAGATGGCAGGACGYCACGGTAACAAGGGTGTRATTTCCACCATCYTGCCGGAGCAAGACATGCCGTACCTTGAAGACGGCACTCCGGTTGACATCGTGCTCAACCCGCTGGGYGTKCCTTCTCGAATGAACGTAGGGCAGATTTTGGAAACCCACCTTGGCATTGCTGCCATGAAGGTTGGATTCCGCGCCTACACTGCGCCATTCGACGGTGCGAAYGAAGCTGATATCGAGGCTGCGCTTGAAGAAGCGGGGCTGGATAAAACAGGAACCAGTGTTCTGTATGACGGACGCACTGGAGCTCCATTCGAGCAACGCGTTTGTGTCGGTGTGATGTACGTTCTGAAGCTCCACCACTTGGTGGATGAGAAGGTGCACGCACGTTCGACTGGTCCTTACAGCTTGATTACTCAGCAACCTCTTGGTGGTAAGGCTCGCTTCGGTGGCCAACGCCTCGGAGAGATGGAAGTTTGGGCCCTAGAGGCCTATGGCGCGGCGTACCTCCTGCAGGAACTCCTCACCGTGAAGTCCGATGACGTGGATGGTCGTACCAAGATTTACGAAGCCATGGTCAAAGGCAAAAACATTCTCGAGCCGGGTACTCCGGTGTCCTTTGAGGTGTTAATGAACGAGATTCGTGGTCTCGGTCTTAACATCCAACTCCACAACTCTGAGCAGCAGTGATGGAACCCGGAACTATGAGTGAAAACCAAACCCCAGAAGGATCCGCCCCAGAAGCCCCTCGTCCAGTGGCGGGTTACATCGGCGATTCGCTTTCGGTTTCGATCCGGCTCGCCTCGCCGGAAGACTTCCGCGGCGCCTCTTACGGCGAAGTGAAGAAGCCTGAAACCATTAACTACCGTACTTTCCGTCCGGAAAAGGAAGGTCTTTTCTGTGAGCGCATTTTCGGCCCTGAACGGGATTACGAATGTGCTTGTGGTAAGTACCGCGGTCAGAAGCACATGGGCATCGTTTGTGATAAGTGTGGCGTTATGGTCACCACTTCGCGCGAACGGCGTAAGCGGATGGGTCACATCAACCTGGCCGCACCGGTGGCACACATTTGGTTCTTCTCGGTCACTCCAAGTCGTATCGGCAACTTGCTGGCGATGAAGAAGACCGAGTTGGAGCGAGTGATTTACTTTCAGGACTACGTGGTCACCGATCCCGGTGAGTCCGAGTTCAAGAAGTGTCAGCTCATCACTGAAGATGAGTTTCGTCGCGCTCGGGTTCAGTTTGGCTCCTCTTTGCAGGCAGCCATGGGGGCAGAAGCGATTCGCGATCTGCTCAACAGCCTGAATTTGGAAGCTACCGCTCGCGAACTTCGCGAAGCGATGAAGAACTGTACTTCCAAGCAGCGTCTTGCCGACACCATCAAGCGCTTGCGCACGGTGGAAATGTTGCGCGATTCACCCAACGATCCAGCATGGATGATTCTGGATGTGATCCCGGTGATCCCACCAGAACTACGTCCTTTGGTGCGTTTGGATTCGGGTAACTTCGCATCCAGCGATTTGAACGATCTTTACCGTCGTTTGATTAACCGTAACAACCGTCTGAAGCGTTTGATTGATCTCAATGCTCCAGAGGTCATCATCCGCAACGAAAAGCGGATGCTGCAGCAGTCGGTCGACGCACTCTTCGACAATGGTCGTTGTAAGCGTCAGGTGATGAGCACCTCGAATCAGCCGCTGAAATCCTTGACCGACATGATCAAGGGTAAGCAAGGCCGTTTCCGTCTCAACCTACTCGGCAAACGCGTGGATTACTCCGCTCGTTCGGTGATTGTGGTTGGACCCGAATTGCGTCTGCACCAGTGTGGTTTGCCAAAGGTTATCGCGTTGGAATTGTTCCAGCCGTTCATCATTCGTCGCTTGAAGGAGCTGCGTTTGGCGGAGACCATTAAGGCTGCCAAGAAGATGCTCGAGCGCCGCGAAGAAGTGGTGTGGGACATCCTCGAGGAGGTCATTAAGGGGCACCCAGTCTTGCTCAACCGTGCTCCAACCCTGCACCGCATGGGTATGCAAGCCTTTGAGCCCATCCTGATTGAAGGTAATGCCATCCAATTGCACCCACTCGTATGTCAGGGCTACAACGCTGACTTCGATGGTGACCAAATGGCTGTGCACCTTCCACTGTCTTACGAGGCRCAAGTGGAAGCCAGTACCTTGATGTTGAGCACCAACAACGTGTTCTCGCCATCGAACGGTAACCCGATCATTGCTCCACACCAGGACATCATTCTTGGTCTCTACTACATGACGGCAGAGCGTCTCGAATGTGACAATGAGTGGAAGGAAGATGGTCGTGCATTGGCAGGTTGCTACAGCTCGCAAGCCGAGTTATTGCAGGCTTATGCTGCCGGCCACATTGAAACCCACTCGCAAGTGAAGGTGTACATGGATAAGGGATTGCTGCTCGCTTCCGAGCACGGCAAGGCTTATCGCACTTTGACGGAAGCTGAGCTCGTACTCACTTCTGCCGGTCGGGTGATTGTGAACGACACCCTGCCTGAGGGCATGCCGTTTTACAACCATGCYTGGGACAAGCGYTCCATTCGTGACGTCATTCATGACTGTCACTCCATGTGTGGTCTAGACGCAACCCTCATTTTGCTCGATGAGCTGAAAGCCTTGGGCTACAAAGGTGCAACCCGTTCCGGGATCTCCATTGCYAAGGACGACATGCGTATTCCTGCCAGCAAGTGGGACATCATTGCTGCCACTCAGAAAGAGGTCGACACGGTGCGCAAGGACTTCGTCGAAGGTGCGATTACCGATAACGAGCGCAACTCCAAGGTGATTGACCTTTGGACYTCRGCYCGTGATGAGGTYTCTCAAGTTCTGATGAAGGAACTCGCAGCGGACACCCGCGACGGCAAACCTTACCTCAACCCGGTCTTCGTSATGGCGMACTCMGGTGCTCGTGGTAGCGTGGACCAGATTCGTCAGCTCTCCGGTATGCGTGGTCTGATGGCCAAGCCTTCGGGTGAGATTATTGAGACTCCGATTCGTGCAAACTTCCGTGAAGGACTGCACGTGCTGGAGTACTTCTCCTCGACCCACGGTGCGCGTAAAGGTCTAGCGGATACGGCTCTCAAAACGGCTGACTCCGGTTACCTAACCCGTAAGCTTGCCGACGTTGCACAGAACGTAGTVGTCATGGAACCCGATTGTGGAACCCTTGGAAGCATTTCCAAGACCGCAGTCTTCCAGGGCGAAAAACAGGTTCTGGCACTGAAAGAGGTCATCAAGGGACGTATCGCGCGTGACACCATTCGCGACCGCGTGACCGATGAACTTGTGGTCGGAGAGAGTGAAGTCATTACCGTCGAAGCGGCTCGTCGTATCGAGGAAATGGGCTTCACCAAGATTCGCGTACGCAGTCCTTTGACTTGTGAATCCCCGGTTGGTGTTTGYACCAAATGTTACGGYGAAGACCTTGCGCGYGGMGAAMTCGTGCARCTCGGTTTGGCTGCCGGCATCATTGCWGCMCAGTCGATTGGTGAACCTGGAACCCAGCTGACCATGCGTACCTTCCACATTGGTGGTACTGCAAGTCGTGCACTAGTTGTGTCTTCGACCAAGATGCGTCGTGCTGGAACCATCCACTACACCGAACTGCGCACCACCACCAACAAAGACGGCAACCTGATTGCTCTTTCGAACACGGGTGAAATCATCATCCGCGATCCAAAGGGCCGCGAGATTGACCGCTACGAGGTGAACCTCGGCTCGGTGCTTTACGTGGCCGATGGTGACAAGGCTCGTAAGGGCACCAAGATTCTTTCATGGGACCCTCACTTCATGCCAATCCTTGCCCAGTAYGRTGGCAAAGTTAGCTTTGAAGATGTGGTCGAAGGCCGCACCATGATKGTYGAGGAAGACGAGAAGACTGGCATTAAGCGCCGTAAAATCGTCGAGAGTAAGGGTGAYCTKCACCCGCAAGTACTCATCCTTGGCCCTAAGGACGAAGTGCTKCACTACCTCTCCTTGCCAGAGAACGCWTACCTTGAAGTCAAGGATGGCGCCAAGATCAARGCTGGTACCTTGCTCGCCAAGTCGCCACGAGGCGTTGGCGGTACGCAGGATATTACCGGTGGTCTGCCTCGCGTGACCGAACTCTTCGAAGCYCGRATTCCGAAGAACCCTGCCATCATGGCGGAGATCGACGGCATGATTGAGCTTGGAGATAAGCGTCGCGGTAAGCGGATTATCAAGGTGACTAAYCCTGAAACTGGGGTCGAAGTCGAGCACCTGGTGCCGCAGTCCAAACACTTRCGYGTGAGTACTGGCGACAAGATTCGTGCTGGTCAGCCTTTGGTTGACGGCCCACTGCCTCCKATCGAAATCCTTAARATTCTCGGYGARGAAGTGGTGCAGAGGTACATGGTGMACGAGATTCAAAACGTRTACCGTGCACARGGTGTAATCATTGACGACAAGCACGTYGAAGTGATTGTKGGACAGATGATGCGYAAGGTCATGGTGGTGCAAGGGGGAGACTCCGATTTGCTGCCAAACTCGYTSATCGAYCGTCACCWGTTCCGCAGGATCCGCGAAGMGATGGACACWGCYGATAAAGAGCTGCCAACGTCTGCTCCWGTGATCATGGGTATYACCAAGGCRTCGGTGCAGTCGGATTCCTTCATCTCGGCGGCTTCCTTCCAGGAGACYACCAAGGTGYTGACCGAAGCTGCTBTACGCGGCAAGACCGACACGCTTCGTGGCCTGAAGGAGAACGTCATCCTTGGAAACTTGATTCCAGCTGGAACCGGCTTCCGTGAGTTGCTGAATACCCGCGTCAATAAGAAGGTCGACTTCTCGCAGTTCGCTGACGAGTTCGAAGACTTTCTCCCAGTCGGAGCCGCTGAAGAAGGTGGCGCCGACGAATCCATGGAGACTGCTTCCGAGTAGCCTCTAAAATCGGGGTGARTCSATGATTCRCCCCGAATTCCTGCCTTGAACTTGACCTTCGCGGCAGAAACGATAAACTTTTACGCCCGATAGAGCCCATTCCCTGGGTTCTGGAGCTTTMRTAAGCATGCCAACCATCAACCAACTCGTCCGCAAAGGCCGTAAGCCTGTGCGACGCAAGTCGAAGAGCCCTGTGCTCGAYAAATGCCCGCATAAGCGTGGTGTTTGCACTCAGGTTAAGACTATGACCCCGAAGAAGCCGAACTCGGCACTTCGTAAGGTCGCTCGTGTCCGTCTTTCGAACGGCAAGGAAATCACCGCTTATATCGGTGGTGAGGGTCACAACCTTCAGGAACACTCCATCGTGCTAGTGCGCGGCGGTCGTGTGCGTGACCTTCCAGGTGTGCGTTACCACGTGGTDCGCGGCACCCTTGACTGCTCTGGTGTTGATGACCGCAAGCAAGGCCGTTCCAAGTAYGGAACGCGYAAAGGTAAATAGTAGATAACAGGAATCCAAGATGCCACGTAGCTACAAGTCCACTGCTAAGTACCAGAAGCCAGATCCWCGATATGGCTCCATGGTTGCAACCAAGCTAATCAACTACATCATGCTCGATGGCAAGAAAGCCRTCGCCATGGACATCTTCTACGAAGCWTGYGAAATGGCTTCGAAGAAGTTGGAAGAGATTAAGCCGGAAGATGTCTTTGTVAAGGCGCTCGARAACGTGCGCCCAGCCGTCGAAGTGCGCAGTAAGCGCGTCGGTGGTTCGAACTACCAAGTTCCACGCGAAGTGAACCCTAAACGCGCGCAAGCCCTGGCGATTCGCTGGTTGGTKGGCAATGCYCGCAAGAAGAAAGGCATGCCWATGGCWAAGCGTCTTTCYGCAGAGTTCGTAGAYGCATGTAACAACACTGGCGCYTCGGTGCAGTGGAAGGAYAACGTYCACAAGATGGCGGAAGCRAACAARGCTTTCTCCCACTTCAACTTCTAAGSTTTTNAGAACGAGAAHHAAAGCGGGGCACCTWTYACGGGTGTCYCGCTTTCTTCATGAGYCMGCYATGACYMWCGACCTCGAAATCAAAATCATYCGACTGCGYAAGGAGTCGCCRAAGAAGTGCAGCTTGACTCCSTTGCGCKCRCGGGAGGARTTRYCGATYRMRTGGTTTCATTGTGAYTTGGGTGACKCRATYGARGTCGGGGARGTCACMYTGYTKCACCCRGATGGMGAAATCCTCAGYCCRKCCGAYGCCWCKCGCCCACTWTTAYTRGTSGAYAGTTCCTGGCGTGATYTACCGCGCATGCTGCGCASCGTMARCGGWANCTTTCNATAAGCGMTGYYTACCCGCCGGYYTAGAAACCGCCTATCCGCGCAAATCTAAGAACTTCGAAGACCCGGTAACCGGATTGGCCAGCATCGAAGCCTTGCATGCCGCCTTGGTTCTCCTCGGCAAGCGCGACGACAGCCTTCTGGATGGATACTATTGGGCAAAGTCATGGCTGGAATCCAGTCAGGCCTTGCTCCAATCATGAAATCGGAACCGCTGCGTAACATCGGGATCCTGGCACATATCGATGCTGGGAAAACCACGCTGTCGGAGCGCATTCTGTTTTACTCGGGTGTCGAGCGTCGCCTCGGAGAAGTGCACGATGGCACCACGGTCATGGACTGGATGCCAGAGGAGCGCGAGCGCGGGATAACCATAACCTCGGCGGTGACCAGTTGCCCATGGCTAGGGCATCGTATTCAACTGATTGATACACCAGGCCATGTGGATTTCACCGCCGAAGTTGCGCGCAGTTTGCGCGTGTTAGATGGGGCGGTCGTGGTGCTCGATGGAGTGGCCGGACCGCAGGCACAAACCGAAACCGTGGTGCGTCAAGCAAGGCGTCGGCAACTTCCGCTGCTTCTGTTGGTCAACAAGATGGATCGGCCAGGTGCCGATTTTGCGCGATCGGTGCGTTTGGCGGGGGAGCGGCTGCAGGTTTCGGTGGTGCCGATTCAGCTGCCCTATGGGGAAGGCCCGGAGTTTCAGGGCGTGGTCGATTTGTTGAAGATGAAGTTGCTGCTTTGGTCGGCAGAGGACCAGGGGAAAACTATTTCCGAGCATGCGTTGCCAGAAGATGTGCGCGCTCAGGCGGAATCGGCGCGTGCGGAACTGTGCTCAAAAGTGGCCGAGCAGCGCGAAGATTGGTCCGACCTGTTTTTGGAGAACGATGACTTGCCTCTAACCATCGTGCAGGAAGGTTTACGCCGTGGAACCCTGGACCAGAGTTTGGTGCCTGCACTTTGCGGCTCGGCGCTGCACAACACTGGCATTCAGCCCTTGCTAGATGCCGTGGTGGACTACTTGCCATCGCCCGAGGAAAGGCCCGCTCCTGAAGCCACGGACCCAGATTCCGGAGTGACCCGGTCGGTCCCCCCAGACCCCGCTGCGCCAGTGGCTGCATTCTGCTTCAAAGTCGTGCATGAGAAGCATGGTGACCTGATTTACCTGCGCTTATTTTCCGGCACCCTACACCCTGGCGATGCTCTCATCAACGTCCGTACCCGCCATCGTGAGAAGCTGCAAACTCTCTATGCGATGCATGCCGATGGCCGCGAAAAGCTGGATTCGGTAGCTCCAGGAGGGCTTCTTGCCGTAACTGGTTTGCCGCGCGTGCACACCGGCGACACCTTATGTAGCGCGGATCGCCTCCTGCTCATGGAGTCRATTCAGTTCCCAGAGCCAGTTCTGCGCATCGCCATCGAAGCTCGCGATGCCACYGAACARATCAAGCTGGAGCAGGCKCTGCAAATCTTGGTTCGYGAAGACCCCACCATGGAGGYGCTTGAAGATGAGGAGAGTGGAGGCTTCCTGCTCGCCGGCATGGGGGAGCTGCACCTTGARATTGCCGTYAATCGRCTCAAGAGGGACTTTAAGCTCGAAGTGCGSGCRGGCCTGCCGCGRGTGCGCTATTGCGAAACCGTAGAAAACCCGGTGGAATGCCGCGCTGAGTTGCAAACTCCAGGAGAAGAATCGCAGCGCCTGGAAGTTTCTCTTCGRGTRGARCCSCAGGAGGAMGATGTGCCCCATTTYCAGATCTCTCCAGCCTGCCCGCTATTGCCKCCAGCTCTGCTTGAGTTGCTCCAGGAGCCATCTTTGYTGYGCGGATGGGTGGGCAATCACGGGCATCCYATGGCTAGGGTTCGYATTWTGCTGCAAAACTGGGCGACGGATTCCACCCATCAGCCTTCTCAGGAGCTACTTYTGGGAGCRTTGCARGTGGCCGTGGCAAAGGCYTTTCGTGCTGAATCCATGGTTTTGGAGCCGCAAATGGCACTTGAGGTCCGCGCGCCCGAAGCTTTYTTCTCTGGGGTTTTGGCCGATTTGCAAAAGCGTCGAGCCAAGATTCAAGAGGTGGAAGCGGAGCTGGATTGGCGTAGAATTACGGCYCAAGTMSCGCTGTCGCGCATGGCGGCCTATGCCACCGATTTGCGTTCTCAAACTCAAGGCATGGCGGTTTTTCAGATGCTACCCGACGGGCTTATCCCCCAAGGGGCAGACAATTTTCAATAACCACCCCTAAATATGCTCCAGGGTCGCGGAAAGCGCTGGAAACCCTTGACCTGAGAGCAGTTCCATTTAGAATACGCGGCCCGTTTTTAGGGGTAGCCTCGTTTAAATCTGGACCTAACCACGTGCTTTTGCGTGGCGGATAGATGGAACGGGGCTTGAAGTCCATCTACACATGGCCAACAGAATCCAAATCCGACTCGAAGCATACGATCACGAGGCCATCGATCAGGCAACTGAATCGATCATGGAAGCAGCACGTCTTACTGGCGTGAAGGTTTCCGGGCCGATCCCGCTTCCAACCCGCATCGAGCGCTACACCGTGTTGCGTTCGCCATTCGTTAACAAGAAGGCCCGTGAGCAGTTCGAGATCCGCACMCATAAGCGGCTCATGTACTTGCTGGAGCCAACTCCGCAGACCATTGATGCACTGAACCGTTTGGTGCTCTCTGCTGGCGTCGACGTCCGGATCAAACTCTAAAGACATCGAAACCAAACTTCCCGCATGTGCCCTGAGTGGGTGCCTCTGCGAATTTCCCGACATGGATACGGGGCAAAGAAATGACTGATAAAAAATTCCTGCTGGCGAAGAARAAGGGCATGACCCARWTCTTCCGTGAGGACGGCAAYGTCGTCCCCGTCACGGTGCTCGARGCGGGCCCCTGCACAATCACCGGTTTGCGCACGCTAGAGCGTGATGGCTATACCGCTGTGCAGCTTGGCTTCATYCCMGCYCGTGACAAGCACACWAAGAAGCCTCAGCGTATTGCTGCAGAAAAAGCTGGTGTKAARGCACACCGCGTTCTGCGCGAGTTYCGCGTTGATGCTGTAGATTCCTACGAAATCGGCCAAGAGCTCGGCCCGGATACCTTCACCGTTGGCGACATGGTCGACATCGTGGGTACCACTAAGGGTAAGGGCTTTGCTGGAACGATTAAGGCACACAACTTCCAACGGGGTAACGAAACTCACGGTTGTATGAACGTGCGTCGTCCAGGTTCGATTGGTCAATGTGCCTATCCAGGGCGCGTTTTCAAAGGTCAGCGCATGGGTAAGCACCTCGGTGATGTCCGGCGTACGGTTAAGAATCTAGTCATTGAAGGCGTCGATACCGAGAAGGGCCTGATTTTGGTCCGCGGCGGCATTCCGGGCGCTCCAAACGGTCTGATCCACATCGTCACTGCCAAGASTGGTAAGCCGAAAGGGGGTAACAACTAATGGGTACCGTCCTCACTTACGACATGGCCTCCGCCAAAACTGGCGAGCAGGAAGTCCACGTAGAACTCGGCGATAAGGTTCTTTACAAGACCTTGAAGGACACGGTCGTGATGTACCAGTCCAACTTTCGTCAGGGCGATGCACACACCAAGAACCGGTCCGAGTTGGCCGGTCACGCCAAGAAGCCTTGGAAGCAGAAGAAGACTGGCCGCGCACGTGCCGGTGACCGTCGTAGCCCTTTGTGGGTAGGTGGTGCAACCACTTTCGGTCCACGTAACAAGCGCAACTGGTACTACAGCTTCCCGCGTCAAATGCGTCATGTCGCGACACGCTCTGCGTTGCTCGGCAAGATGATGGAYAARGAGTTGATTCARGTCWCTGGCTTGARMWTCGATGCYCCRTCWTCCAAGATTGCACGCAAGGTATTGGCAGATAACAACCTGACTGGCTCCGCCTTGGTGATTACCACCGAGCGCGACAGCAACATTTGGAAGAGCTTCCGCAACTTCCCGAAAGTCAGCATCCGCACTGCAGATGAAGTCAACGCGCACGATTTGCTCGCACACAAGATGGTGCTGATGCAAGTAGGTGCTTTGGAAAGCATCATCGCACGCATTAAACCAGGCAAGGAATCCTRAGGAGCCCAGCCATGCAAAAAGCAGAAGCCTACCAGATGATCCTCAAGCCCATTTTGACTGAGAAGTCAACCACGGAGCAGGAGCGTCTCAATGTTTACCGGTTCGCCGTAGCCGGTGGCGCGAATCGCATCGAGATTGCTCAGGCAGTCGAGATGTTGTTCGAAGTCAAAGTTGAYTCMGTCAACACCATGGTCCGTCCCGGCAAARTGCGTCGTCGGGGTGCATCGTATTTCCAATCGCCAGCGATCAAAATCGCCTTGGTGAAACTCAAGGACGGCGAGAAGATCGACCTCCTATAGGCCAAGAGTCAGAGTTTCAGAATCATGGGAATTAAGTACTACAAGCCGACTTCACCTGGCCGCCGCGGCGGATCGGTGTTGGATCGGGAAGAGCTAACCCGTCAGACTCCTGAGAAGAGTTTGCTGGCGCCGTTGAAGAAGACTGGCGGTCGTAACAACCGCGGTCGRGTCACGGCATGGCATCGTGGTGGTGGACATAAGCGTCGCTACCGCATGATCGACTTTAAGCGCAACAARGAAGGCGTRCCGGCGAAGGTAGCTCACATCGAGTATGACCCGAACCGTACTGCTTACATTGCATTGCTGCATTACGTCGATGGAGCCAAGAGTTACATCATTTGGCCTAAAGGTCTGGAGCAAGGCGACACCGTCATGGCTGGCCCAGAGGCTGAGCCKAAGGTCGGTTGTTCGATGAAGCTGAAGGACATGCCACTTGGTTTGAACTTGCATAACATCGAGCTGCGTCCGAAYCAGGGCGGCAAGATGGTGCGTACCGCTGGTGCTTCGGCACGATTGGCTGCGCGCGAAGGCAACTACGCACTCATCTCTTTGCCATCTGGTGAACTTCGTCGCGTGCACATTGAATGTCGCGCCACGGTAGGGGAGGTCGGCAATGCTGATCACCAAAACATCAAGCTTGGAAAAGCAGGGCGTAATCGCCACAGGGGTAAGCGTCCACATGTACGTGGTGTCGCAATGGTCCCTGCAGCTCACCCGCACGGTGGTGGCGAAGGTCGCACCAAGGGTAAGCACCCGGTAACCCCTTGGGGCAAGCCGACCAAAGGAATGAAGACCCGCAATAAGCGCAAGACGACTTCTAAGTTCATCGTGCGCCGTCGTCCGAAGGGAGTGAGATAACAACCGATGACCCGCAGCCTCAAGAAAGGTCCGTGGATCGACCCGCGCGTTCAGCGTAAGGTCGACAAGGCCAAAGCAGCTGGAGACAAGAAGCCTATTAAGACATGGGCTCGTGCTTCCACCATCACCCCGGATTACGTCGGTATGACCTTTATGGTTCATAACGGTCGTCAGTTCACCAAGGTCTTCATTTCCGAAGATATGGTCGGGCACCGTTTGGGAGAATTCTCCCCAACGCGCACC
The DNA here is from genome assembly GCA_002746235.1 of Planctomycetota bacterium. Classification (GTDB taxonomy): domain Bacteria; phylum Planctomycetota; class UBA1135; order UBA1135; family UBA1135. The sequence continues at coordinate 48,588 of NVWJ01000002.1, read as the reverse complement.
TTCCGTGGCCACGACAAGAAGTAGAGGATAAAGAATGGAATTCCGCGCTACTCACCGTTATGCCCACATGTCTGCTAGGAAGGCTCGCCCAGCTGCGAACATGATTCGCGGCCTAGACGTCAACCGTGCACTCATCCTGCTGGATGGACACCACACCCGCGGTGCTTCGATCTTTCAGAAGGTCTTACGCTCCGCAATCGCCAACGCCGGCCAGAACGATGCCATCAATGTTGACCGCCTCGTGGTTAGCGATGCTCGGGTCGATGAAGGTCCACTGATTCACGGTCGCCCACGCTTCCGTCCAGGCCCAATGGGTCGCGCAATGCCATTGCGCCGCCGCACCTCGCACTTCCGTATCGCCGTCTCCGAGAAGGGGGCAAACTAGTCATGGGACAGAAAATCCACCCAATTGGTTTCCGCATCGGTGTCAGTGAGCCTTGGCGCTCGCGCTGGTTCGCTCGCGGCAAGGACTACCCTGCGAAGGTGCTCTTGGACTTCAATGTCCGCAAGCTCATCAAAGAACGTTTCCGCAAAGGCATCGTCTCTAAAGTTGAGATTCAGCAGCGCGGTGACCGCATGACCATTGGTCTAACCGTCACTCGCAAAGGTGAGGTCATCGGCCGTGGTTATGCCACCCGCGACCAACTTGTAGCTGACCTCGAGARGATCACCAAGATGGAGATCAAGCTCGACATTCAGGAAGTCCGCCACTGGGACCTCGATGCTCAAACCGTATGCGAGAACCTCGCTGCTGCGATTGAGCGCCGTGTCTCCCCACGCTTTCAGATGAAGCGCATCATGGAGAACACCATGAACGCTGGTGCAGAAGGCGTCAAGATTCARGTCTCTGGTCGYATTGACGGCAAGGACATGAGTCGYCAAATGACCCARCGVAGTGGTCGTGTACCTTTGTCGACTTTGTCGGCACGGATTGATTACGGTTTCAGCGAAGCCATGACCACCTACGGTGTTCTTGGTGTCAAAGTCTGGATCTTCACTGGRGAAACCACCCGCGGCTAAGCTTCGGCTAGCACAAAGGAGATAAAGCCATGATGATGCCWAAGAGAACCAAGTACCGSAAGGTACAGCGCGGCAAGATTAARGGAACCTACCGCTGCCAGAAGCCAGATGGCAAAGGCGCAGCAGGATCCAATATGCACCGCCGCGGMATTAAGACCCCWAAYAAGCGGGTCAGCAYWGCCRCCGCATCCCGGGGTAACCGGGTGTCYTACGGCGATTWCGGCCTKCAAGCMCTGGARTGGTGCTGGTTGARTTCSCGCACGATTGAGGCTGGCCGYATTGCATGTAACCGAGCAATGGGCGAGGGCCGGRTGTGGATCCGCGTCTTCCCACACAAGCCTGTGACTAAGAAGCCACAGGAAGTGCGCATGGGTAACGGTAAGGGTGACGTCGATCGTTGGGTCGCAGTCGTTCTTCCTGGAACCGTCATTTTTGAAATYGGTGGYGTCGATGCAGACACTGCCCGTACGGCATTCAACCGCGTGGCACACAAGATGCCAGTGCGCTGCCGCATGATCGCCAAGAAAACCATCTAAGGGATCAGAAACATGAAAGCCAAAGAAATTCGAGGCAAGGAAGACGCAGAGATTCGTTTCGATGTTGAAACGATGGAGAAGGAACTCTTCGACTTGCGTTTCCGTTCCCAAACGGAAGGTATCCAGAACCCGGCGAGCATTCGTCGGATTCGCCGCGACATCGCTCGCATGCAGACCATTCTGCAAGAGCGGGTTTGCGGAATCGATGGTCAGGAGTCGCGTTAAGCGAAACAGGAGTCAAAGATGACAACKAACGAACAAACAACTCGCGGTACGCGCAAAGTCATGGAAGGCAAAGTGGTTTCGACCAAGGCCAACAAGACCATCACCATTGAGGTGGTGCGCCTGACTCAGCATAAGCTTTACCGCAAGACCATCCGCATTCGCAAGAAGTTCTACGTCCACGACGAGAACAACGAAGCCAATGTAGGGGACAAGGTTGAGGTGATGGGTACCCGTCCACTCAGCAAGACCAAGTGCTGGCGCTTGATTCGCGTCACCSAAMAAGCTCCTCAAGAGTAGTCCCTAGGACAATAGGAATAAACCCATGATTCAAATGCAAACTCGTCTCACGGTTGCCGATAACTCCGGCGCCAAAGAGGTCATGTGCATTAAGGTGCTTGGTGGCTCTGGCCGCCAGTTCGCCAGCGTCGGCGATGTCGTCGTCGCATCGGTCAAGAAGTCTCAGCCAGGYGCTGAYATTACCACCGGAACCGTAGTGCGAGGCGTCATCGTCCGCACCCGTCAACGCGTTCGTCGCAAGGATGGCAGTTACGTCAAGTTCGACGGCAACGCGCTYTGCTTGGTTGACAACGATAACAATCCGCGTGGTACGCGTATCTTTGGTGCAGTGGCTCGTGAACTTCGCGAGCGCAACTTCATGAAGATTGTGTCCCTCGCCCAAGAGGTGGTCTGAGATGCACATCAAAGAAGGTGATGAGATTCAAGTCCTGTCGGGTAACGACAAGGGCAAGCGTGGCAAAGTCCTGCGCGTTTTGAATAAGAGTGATCAAGTCGTGGTCGAAGGCGTCAATGTGCGCGTGAAGAACCTGCAGAAAACTCAAGCTAACCCAGAAGGTGGCACCGTGGAGCGTGAGTTCCCGATCGCATCTTCCAAGGTCCTCTTGTGGTCTGAAAAGGCTGGCAAGGGCGTCCGTACCAAACCGGCCGTCGTTGACGGCAAGAAAATTCGTGTCGGAGTCTCCTGCGGCACCAAGTTCAATTAATCCATGGCACGTCTCCAAGATCAATACAAGGAATCCATCGCTCCGGCGCTGAAGGAAAACTTCGGCTACCGTAACGTGAATCAGATTCCACGCTTGACCAAGATTGTGGTCAGCATGGGTGTGTCGCGTGCAGTTGAAAACAAGGCTGCAGTAGAAGCTGCTGCCAAAGACTTGACCCGCATCACTGGCCAAAAGGCTGTGATTAAAAAGGCTGTCAAGTCGGTTGCAAACTTTCGTCTGCGTGAAGGTATGCCTATCGGATGTGTAACCACCCTTCGCGGTGAACGCATGTACGAGTTCATGGACCGTCTCATTTCCGTGGTTTTGCCGCGTATTCGTGACTTCCAGGGCATCAAATCTAACTTTGATGGGCGTGGCAACTTCAGCCTCGGCCTGACTGAGCAAAGCATTTTCCCTGAGATCGAACTCGATCGCATTGAGTTTCCTCAAGGAATGAACATTACTTTCGTTAACACGGCAACCAACGACGCCGAGGGCCGCGCGCTTCTCGATGGTTTTGGCATGCCTTTCCGCCGTAAGCGGGAGCAAGACTAACATGGCTAAAACAAGTGCCGTCCACCGCGAAAAGAAGCGTCAACGCCTCGTAGCAGTTCATGCTGAGCGTCGTGCCGTATTCGTCAAGGTAATTAAGGATCCCAACGCAACCCTCGAAGAAAAGAACGAGGCTTACAAAGCGATTCAACGTATGCCGCGTGATGCAAGTGCAACGCGTCTACATAACCGGTGCAACATTACCGGACGTCCGAAGGGCTATTCTCGCCGCTTTGGTATTTCCCGTCTCGTTCTTCGTCGCCTTGCGCACGAAGGATTTCTTCCCGGTGTCCGTAAGTCCTCCTGGTAGGGGGAAACTGCCTCCTCCTTAAGGAGATTTCATCATGACCATGACCGATCCCATCGCCGACATGCTCACCCGAATCCGTAACGGATTCTCGGTGCGCCGCAAGTCGGTGGACATGCCAACTTCACGCATGAAAAGTGCTATTGCACTGACCATGAAGGAAGAGGGTTACCTCAATGACGTTGAAATCGTCGAGGATGAAGGACCACGCAACATCTTGCGCCTTCACCTCAAGTACGATCGCGACGGCAATCCTGCCGCTCAAGAAATTGATCGGATATCCAAGCCCGGATGCCGCGTTTACCGCAGCTCCGAGTTGGTGCCATTGGTACGTCGAGGACTCGGCGTCACCATCATTACGACCTCCAAAGGTGTCATGTCCGGCCGTAAGGCAAAGGAGATGGGTATCGGTGGTGAAATCCTCTGCACGATTTTCTAGTCATGTCGCGCATCGGAAATAAAGAAGTTGCACTCCCATCGGGAGTGACCGTTACTGCAAGTGCAAATTCGGTCGAAGTGAAAGGTACCAAGGGTGAGCTTAGCTTTCCTTTGTTCCCGGAGATTTCGGTCGCTGTAGAGGGAGAGGTCGTCAAGGTTAGTCAAACCGGCGCTGGCTCCACCAAAAACGCAGGTGCACTGCACGGCCTAGTTCGCGCCCACATCGCCAACATGGTGATTGGTGTGACCGAAGGCTACTCCAAAGGACTTGAGATTCATGGAACTGGTTGGAATGCAAAACCCAACGGTACCGGAATTGAAATGCAGATTGGTTTCTGTCACACGGTCATTTGCACGCCACCGGAAGGTGTCAAAGTGGAATGCACCAACCCGACCACCCTTTTGGTGTCCGGGATTGATAAACAGGCGGTTGGTCAGTTCGCTGCCAACATTCGTCGCGTCCGTCCACCTGAGCCTTATAAAGGCAAGGGCATCCGTTACACAGACGAGTTCGTTCGTCGTAAAGCAGGCAAATCCCTGACTTAATCATGGACCATCTCCAGCAAAAGAAGAAGTGGAAGAAACGCAATCGCAAAACGATGGGTGTGCGCCGTCGTTTGCGCTTGTCTTCCGATCGTCCGCGGTTGTCCATCTTCCGCAGTTCCAAGCACATCAGTGTGCAGCTTATCGATGACATGGCTGGCGTTACTCTTGCGAGTGCGTCCWCCTTGGACAAAGAAGTTGCCGCCGAGTGTAAGGGCAAAGATAAAACCGCCTGTGCTCAGCTCGTGGGTGCCAAAGTCGCCGAACGCGCTAAGGCTGCCGGTGTCGAAGAAGTCATGTTCGATCGTGGCTGGTACCTCTACCACGGCCGCGTCAAGGCCCTTGCCGAAGCTGCCCGCGAAGGTGGACTTAAGTTCTAGTCGAAAGAAGCCATGTACAACAAACTACCTGAATTCATCGACCGCATCGATGCTGAAAAGCTCGGTGAACTGAAAGAAGAGCGTATTACCGTCAACCGTTCGGCCAAAGTGGTCAAAGGTGGTCGTCGCTTCTCATTCTCTGCTTTGACTGTAGTCGGTAACCAAGACGGCATCGTCGGTTTTGGTTTCGGCAAGGCAAAGGAGATTCCAGCAGCCATGCAGAAGGCCTTTAAAGACGGCCGTAAGCATTTGGTTCGCGTGCCTCGCGTTGGGACAACCATCCCGCACGAAATTGAAGGCATTTATTGTTCTTCAAAAGTACGCATCATTCCTGCCTCGCCTGGTACCGGCATCATTGCTGGTAGCACGGTACGTGCAGTGTTGGAACTTGCTGGTGTGCGCGATGTGCTCACCAAATGTTACGGGTCGACTAACTCGATCAACCTGGTTAAAGCGACAATCGTCGCCCTCGGTGCGCTTCGTACCAAGGAAGAAATCGCAGAGCTGCGTGGAGTAGAACTCTAATGCAAATTCATGACGTCACAGCTCGTGGTCATAACCACGAGAAACGCAAGCGAGTCGGCCGCGGTGTCGGTTCCGGCAAAGGCAAAACGGCAGGTCGCGGCCATAACGGTCAACGCAGTCGCTCTGGAGACCATCCCCGGATTGGTTTCGAAGGTGGTCAAATGCCAATCTTCCGTCGTATGCCAAAGCGCGGTTTCACCAATGCTCGCTTCAAGAAGCACTACACCTTGGTCAACGTCGAATCTCTCGGAGCATTCGAAGATGGCGAGGTTGTGGATCTGAAGTCGGTCCTTGACCGTGGTCTCGCCCGTAAAACCGGCGATATGCTCAAGGTTCTTGGACAGGGTGAAATCTCTCTTAAGGTGACCGTTAAGGCTCACAAGTTCTCGGGTACTGCAAAGACCAAGATTGAAGCTGCCGGCGGTTCCGTCGAGTTGCTCGACTAACCCAGATGAACAAATTTCTGACCATCCTGCGGGTTCCTGAAATCCGTGCCAAAATTGGCACGACKTTCTTGTTGTTGTTCATTTACCGTTTGGGGTTCCATATCCCATTGCCAGGTATTGATCTTTCAGCAGTCGCGTCAGCAGCAAGTAAAGCGGATTCCAATGCCTTGTTCGGCATCATGAATGCGTTTACTGGTGCGGGCATGGGCCAAGCGGTTCTGTTTTCGCTAGGGGTGATGCCTTACATCTCGGCATCGATTATCTTCAGCCTTCTTACAAARGTAGTGCCTTCCTTGGAAGCTCTATCGAAGGAAGGGGCTGCTGGTCAGAAGAAAATCAACCAGCTCACCCGCATGGCSACGATTCCAATCTGTATTTTRCAGGGACTYTTCGTRCTCTTGGGTGTGGTTTACAACCCTGCTTAYGGCCTCATGCCAGAAGGTCAAAGCGGGTCCTTTTTCTACGGCGTGGCCATCATYCTTGCRCTYACTGCRGGAACGATGTTCATCATGTGGATTGGTGAGCAAATCACCGAATACGGCCTCGGTAACGGCGTTTCCTTGATCATCATGTCGGGAATCATTGCCAACCTGCCAAGCACCGTGCAAAAGGCTTTTGCCATGCGCGACGATGCACACCAGTTGGGYGTTACTCTCGCAGTRATGTGGGTTGTGATTGTGGTCGTGGTGGTTTACCTCACCCGCGGTCARCGTCGYATTCCAATCCAACAAGCCAAGTTAACTCGTGGCCGWAAGGTCATGGGGGGGCAGCGTCAYTACTTRCCGATTAAGGTSAACCAAGCTGGCGTGATGCCCATCATCTTTGCCTCTGCACTGTTTATCGTTCCCAGCGTATTGGGYTCGATGCCAGGCTTCGGCTGGATGCRMAATCTCATGKACACCGCGGGCTTTACTTACATYGCSCTCTACTCCGCGATGATTATTGGCTTCTCGTTCATGTGGACGAGACTGATGTTCCAACCAGACGATATTGCCAGTAACTTGAAGGACCAAGGTTCGTTCATTCCTGGCATTCGCCCTGGTAAAGCAACATCCGAATACCTTAGCTTCGTRCTGGATCGGATYACKCTYGCTGGCTCCATCTTCCTCGCGGTGATYGCGGTGATGCCAAACATCTTGATTGGCAATCTCCACGTGAATCCGATGATMGCTTACTTCCTCGGCGGAACTTCCATTCTGATTGTTGTGGGCGTTGCYCTCGACATGGTGGACCGCCTCAATGCCCAGCTCGTAATGCGCAACTAYGAAGGCTTCATGAAAGGCAGTGCTAAAGGTAAAAARGGCAAGGGTGGCGGYAAAGCTTCCTGGACCCGTAAGTAAGCATGATTACCATYCTYCTTGGCGCCCCCGGTGTGGGGAAAGGTACGCAGGCTCAGCTTGCTGCCAAAGCGCATGGTTGGATCCATCTCTCCACCGGYGAKCTTCTWCGTGAAGARGTTGCTRCSGGAAGTGAGTTGGGYATYCARGCCAATGAATTCATGAGTCGYGGGGATTTRGTYCCTGACGARGTCATGGTCSGYATGGTKGYCGCTCGCRTSGAWTCYCTMAGCCCRGARGATGTCCTYCTGCTSGAYGGATTYCCSCGGACTTTGGTCCARGCGGARGCTTTAGAGGCYGCTTCTCCTAGCGGTTCTATWSGCCTTGCGCTATACTTCACGGCTTCCGACWCCGTCCTGACGCAACGTTTGTTAGGYCGTGGAAGGAARGAYGACAYCGAAAGTGTCATCMAACAYCGTCTCTCGGTTTACCGAGARACCACCGAACCCYTGGTCGCWTTTTACGGCGAACGRGGACTCCTTTCTGAGGTCAACGCAGACCGCYYMGTGGAGGAWRTCCAAACSGATTTCCTWWMCACTGTGCAGAATGCGCTCGGAAAAACMAAYCTAGCCTAATCTGCATGGCTAAAGAAGAGCCCATTACATTGACCGCGGTCGTYAAGGAAACCCTTCCTGGCGCCACCTTCAATGTGGAACTCGAGAATGGTCAGCAGATTCTCGCACACATTTCCGGAAAAATGCGCATGCACTACATTCGCATCACCCCCGGAGACACCGTAACCATCGAACTGTCGCCTTACGACCTAACYCGCTGCCGCATTGTGTATCGGGGTGAACGTCGTCGGCGCTACGGCCGTGGCCGTCGCTAAACGGTCCAACAAAANNTACNANTCYAGAAAGATGAAAGTCCGCGCATCCGTCCGCCGCATTTGCGGTTCYTGCAAGGTRATCCGTCGYCAYGGCAAAGTCCGYGTCATTTGTAGCCGTGAYCCTCGCCATAAGCAGGTTCAAGGTTAATTCCGGTBCCATTCCATCCCATTCCTGAGCGAAGAACATGCCCCGCCTCATTGGTGTAGACATCCCGAACGACAAGCGCACTGTGATTGCGTTGWCCTAYCTCTWTGGAGTAGGCAACACCACGGCTGCGARGATCTGYRWAGATCTSGAYTTGGACCCAAACCGCCGCGCGAAAGAGTTGTCWGATGACGAACTYTCCARCATCGCGGTTTACATGGAAAGCAAYTGYGTCGTCGAAGGTCTKCTTCGTCGWACCAACACKCAGGCGATTAACCGCCTGCGWGACATTGCCTGCTATCGCGGGTTGCGCCACCGTCGTGGCCTTCCTGTTCGCGGTCAAAGAACYCGTACTAAYGCCCGTAGTCGYAAAGGGCCWAAGAAGACTGTTGCCGGCAAAAAGTCGGTGAAGTCCATGAAGTAAGCCTAGCTTGCATMCCCTTWAAAGCCACAGCTTAAGAGAATAGAWAGATGAGTGCAGCACGCAGCAGNNNTAAACGCAAACTWAAGAAGTGCGGTGCCCGAGGCATCGCKTTCGTGCGTTCCACMTTTAACAACACGATCATYACTTTGACYGAYCCWAAAGGGAACACCATCGCATGGGGTTCACCTGGTACGGTTGGATACAAAGGGTCGCGTAAGTCGACTCCCTTTGCAGCACAGCAAGCCGCAATCCGCGCAGCAGAAACCGCATCTAAGATGGGTTTGCGCGAGGTTGAGGTCCGTGTAAAGGGCCCAGGTTCCGGTCGCGAAAGCGCGATTCGGGGTCTGAATCACGGTGGCCTTCGGGTCACTTCCATTGAGGATTTCACCCCGTTGCCACACAACGGTTGCCGCCCGCCTAAGAAGCGTCGCGTCTGATCCTCACTTTTTCCCTAGGCCTAGAAACCCAGTAACGAATTAACATGCGCATCCGCTGGCGTGACTTCGAACTACCATCCGGTGTTGTCCAAGAGCAGTCCTCTGCCTCTGACACCTACGGTAAGTTCATCATCGAGCCCTTTGAACAGGGCTTCGGCCATTCCATTGGAAATGGTCTCCGTCGTGTGTTGCTTGGATCCATCGAGGGCACTGCTGTAACCGCAGTGGAAATCGAAGGCGTCGAGCACGAGTTCCGCACCATCACAGGTGTGGTTGAAGATGTCACCGAGTTGGTGCTGGCGTTCAAGCGTCTTTGCGTCCAAGTCGATGTCGCCGAACTGCCAGTGACTCTGACTTTAGATAAGTCGGAGGAGGGCGTGGTGACTGCTGCTGACATTGACTGCCCTGCAGGCGTTGAGATCGTGAATAAGGATCTCRYCATCTGYACGCTGAGTGGAAAWGGYGCTGCCGTTTCGGTCAAGCTCACGGTTCGCCGAGGTCGCGGTTATGTCGCAGCCGAGGAAACTGGCGAGTCTATGGACGAAATCGGTCTCATCCCACTCGACGCCGCTTACAGCCCTGTGCTGCGCGTGCGTTATGGCGTRGAGGCTACCCGTGTGGGYAAATTCACCAACTACGACCGTCTGATCATGGAGATCTGGACCGACGGCACCGTKAAGCCMGAYATGGCATTGGTGGAAGCTGCGAAAATCTATCGTAAGCACCTMAACCCATTCGTTCAGTTCAACAACGCTGTGCACGGCGTCTCGGTGGTGGAYGAAGTYCAAGCCGTAGATGCTGCTGCTGAGCGTCGTCGTGAGCGCGTAATCGGTCTCCTYAGTGAGCCTATTGAGCGCCTTGACYTGTCCACCCGCGCACGCAAYTGCCTAGATGTGGCAGAAGTGCGCACCCTCGAGGAYYTGGTGTTYAAAGCTCCYGATGAGCTTTTRGCYATCAAAAACCTMGGYCAAACAGTTCTTACCGAGATCGATCGCAAGTYGAGCGATCTCGACCTCTCCATCGGCATGGACCGAGATGCTCTTCTCGGATCCTCCAACTAGGAGAACACAATGCGTCATCGCGTAAAGACCAATAAACTCTCTCGTACCGGTGCCCACCGGCGCGCCCTCGCCCGTAACTTGACCCAAGCCCTCATCGAGCATGAGCGTATTGAAACCACGGTTACYAAGGCAAAAGCGCATCGYCCATTCKTGGAGAAGTTGATTACCTTGGCCAAGGTYAAGAACCTGCATAACTTCCGYCGTGCACTCGCTATTCTCGGCAACGATCGTAAGACAACCACTAAGTTGTTCGACGTCATTGGSCCACGTTTCAAGGATCGYCCCGGTGGTTACACCCGTATCCTAAAACTGGCTAARCCGCGTTTRGGYGAYAATGCTTCTGTTGCAATCTGGGAGCTCGTTGAGCGCTCCGAGAAAGAAGYKGAAGTYRTCGCTGAGTAGATTCGTTTYYTAACGAAGCAACGGCWGGCAGGAATATCCTGCCAGCCGTTTTTCTATRTCTAAATGAGRCAGAGCAGGAAACGGGAGGTGTGGGTGGGGKCCATTTGCGGCTGCGCGGAAGCTCATCCGTTCTAKGGCTYCCTCTCAGYAKAATGGGTCTACCGACTCCAAGCGGGTTTTCGCTCCCGCTCGACAATGCCGCGTTCCATCACCGCACGTGCACAGTCGGCGCCAAGCAGTTGATTCAATTCTTCAATCAGCTGTGAATCCAACTTTACCGACCACTCAGCGCCAGCGCGGATGTAACGCACCAACCCCTTTTGGTCATGTACCAAGAACCGTACCCTCGCGTCTCCAGCGTSGGTWTGCAGCAACTTTTGGATTTCCATGATGGGCGGCTGCCCAGCTGGTAAATGAATCTCCAATGCACCTTTGAGACGCATGTCTTCCTTGGAGCCGAGCGGTTCAATGCGCTCAACAATCATCTCGGGTTCATCATTTGAGATTTGAATACGTCCGTGGAAAAGGCCCACGAAATCTTCTTCCAGGAAGTGCGCGACCTGTTCCCAGACCTTTGGGAAAATCACCGCTGGGGTCGAGCCATACAGATCTTCGATTTTCATCTTGGCGAACTTCCTCGCCGGATCCTTGCGCGTACCACGCACGGCCAACATGGTTGCAATGCCGGGTAAAGCTAACTTGGCATCGTCCCCGGCTTCTTTTGCGGAGCGGCTGGTCCAAGGACTAATCCCGCCGAGTAAGTGSCGGAAATCATCCAGCGGGTGCGCGGTGAGGTACAAACCCAGGGTTTCTTTTTCTTGTTGCAGCARGAGYTTCAACTCGGGAGCGGACAACTCGGAGGCAGCCCTTAGGGTTCCGGAGYTMGAGTCGGATTCCGCTGAGTCAGAGCTCACAACAGGRGKAGGTTCCGGCGCGGCAAAYAGCATGCCCTGGCCTTTCGCGCGATCCTTTGCCARGCCCGASGCATAGCGCAGGCGATCTTCCARCTGAGGAATAATGTGCACCCTGGATTGGCCRAAGCTATCGAAGGCCCCAGCTTTGGCYAARTTTTCAAAGGTGCCCTTGTTGATGCTGGCYGCAACTCCTTCRATAAAAACCTCATCGAGGGATTTAAAGGTGCCGYCATCCTGGTTYTCTCKTAGTTCGACYARRGTRTCAGCAGCTCCGCCACCGACGCCYTTGATGGCTTCGAGTCCAAATCGWATGCGYTCTCCATCTAAGACTTGGAAGCGGCGTCTCGAAGTTTGAATGCACGGAGGCTCCAAACGCACCGCATGTTTACGCGCATCTTCAATCAGCGAGCGCAACTTATCGGTATCGGAAGCTTCATAGGTGAAGGATGCCGCATAAAACTCGGCCGGATGATGCACCTTCATATACGYWGCCTGGTAAGTCACCATGGCATAGGCGGCCGAGTGAGACTTGTTGAATCCATACTCCGCAAACTTCTTCATCATCTCCCAGATTTCGGTAGCCACGGCTTCCGGGACATCGCGTTCCTTGGCGCCATCGAGGAAYTTGCCCTCGAATTGYTCCATGAGTTCCAGRCTCTTCTTACCCATGGCCTTACGCAGAGAGTCCGCATCGGCCAGAGAGAATCCGCCCATGCGCTGCGCAACGCGCATAATTTGCTCCTGATAAATCAGCACACCATAGGTCTCGCTCAGAATCGGTTCGAGGATCGGGTGCTGATAACTCACCTYTTCCTTGCCATGTTTGCGCAAAGCAAAAGTGGTGTGCAGCCCAGAYCCYAAAGGTCCTGGCCGGAACARGGCCAAGACTGCAATGATGTCCTCRTAACAGGAAGGCTTAATGTCGACCAGAAGCTTGCGCATACCACCAGATTCCARCTGAAAGATGCCCTCGGTATCACCCTTGCACAGCAGCGCRTAAACCGCAGGATCATCCAGCGGCAASGCRTCTAAATCAATCAGGTCGCCGCCGAGACGCACCACYTGCATCACCGCTTCYTGSAGAATYGACAAGGTGCGCAATCCCAGGAARTCCATTTTGAGMARTCCWWAKTSCTCRMTKKMSTKCATKTCSYATTGCGWYRTMATGTTGCCGGAAACCTTCGCTAGGGGGACGATTTCGCGCAAYGGCTCATCGGCAATGATCACTCCAGCTGCGTGAATGCCMGAGTTGCGACACAACCCTTCCACTTTYAGTGCCAGTCCRAACCAGTCACGGTGTAAATCGGAGTTTTCAAAAGCATCTTTGAGGTCCGGRTCTTCTTCAATCGCCTTYGCCARYTTGATRCCMGGAGTGTCCGGAATCTTYTTCGCCATTTTGTCGACTTCGGACAATGGCACATCCATGACGCGACCCATGTCGCGCAAAGCATTCTTAGCCTTCAGTTTYCCGAAAGTAATAATCTGGCAAACRTTCTCATTGCCATAACGATCACGCGTGTACTGAATCATTTCCTCGCGACGATCTTTACAGAAGTCGATATCGATATCSGGCATCGAGATGCGCGATGGATTGAGGAAGCGTTCRAACAGCAAGTCGTAYTTCAGCGGRTCGATKCGKGTAATCCCAAGTACGAAAGCGATGATGGAKCCTGCYGCRGAACCKCGYCCTGGKCCRACCGGAATTCCACTATCRCGTGCATGGCGAATCAAATCCCATACGATGAGGAAGTACGAGATGAAACCCATCTCACTGATGACACCAAACTCAAACTCCAAGCGTTGTCGTGCTTCTTCCGGRTTKCCCGGGTAGAAATGRGCGAAACCCTTTTCGCACAAATCGCGGAATAACTGCTCRGGAGTGGCCCCATCCTCAGGTTTGAAGACCGGTAGCCTTAAKCGTCCGATTTCCAATTCGACATCAATCCGGTCAGCGACCAGCTGCGTATTGCGCARGGCTTCTGGTAAGTCCGAGAAAATGCGATTCATTTCTTCGCGACTRCGRAAGTACAAAGTGTCCGTGTCCATGCGCCAACGGTCKGGGTCATCCAGTCGCGCACCGGTGTTCAAACAAATCATGGCRTCTTGCGCGGCGCAATCTTCRTGGCGCAAATAATGGATGTCGTTGGTGGCAATRAGTGGCGCGTTCATCGCGTCTTTCARYCGCGCCATGCCTTCGGTCAACTTGTCTTGGATCGCAATGCCGTTGCGCATGATTTCCAAGTAATAGTTTTCTTGACCGAACATATCCTGCAAACGCCCCGACATAGCWATYGCGCCCTTCTCATCTTCGACGCGCAATAACTTATTCACCGGGCCACTCATACATCCCGACAAACAAGTTAGSCCTGCGGATTTCTCGGCGATTAAATCTAAATCCACACGCGGGCGGAAATGATGACCGTCAATGTGCGCAGCGGAACTGAGCTGCATCAGATTTTTCCAGCCAACGGCATCATTGGCAAGCAAGGTTAAGTGCGAATAAGGATTCTCGCGACGGCTATGCCCTGTATGCATGGATTTCTCAGCCACATAAACTTCGCAGCCCAAAATCGGTTTCACGCCCTGCTTTTTGCACGCCTGATAGAACTCCATCGCGCCAAAAAGATTGCCGTGGTCGGTAATGGCGATGGCATCGTGACCATCTTCCACCGCCGCTTTGACCAATTTATCGATCGGATTTGCCCCATCTAGCAGGCTGTATTCCGTGTGAACGTGAAGGTGAACGAAGGGCTCCATCGACTGGACTTAGACTAGCAGAGCAGCGTGCGGGCAGGGGCAAGGATGATGACGTGGAATTCCACTTCAAAGCTTGACGCGAGGGCCGGGAGACGTTGAAATCTCCCCTCCAAAACGCGCCCGTAGCTCAACTGGATAGAGCACCTGACTACGGATCAGGAGGTTGGGGGTTCGAATCCTCCCGGGCGCGCCACTCCCACACCGATTTCCCGCACTAGCGCGAAATCGACTCTCGCGGCTCCCCGCGGATTCTTTGAGAAGGGTTGGTGTCGCTTTGCAACACCGGTTACGCCTCGAATCCTCCCGGRCGCGCCATTYTKKWWCATGGYACTKCTCTTCCCGYTRCGTCARCCTGGGTCTCAAGAGGAAAGGGACCTGGCGATTATGGAATTCGCSCTSCGCGAAGCYCGTGCWGCATGGGCYGCWGAYGAAGTTCCAGTRGGTGCCATCGTGGTGCGCGGYAATCRRATTCTCGGTCGTGGYCGCAATACCGTYGAGGCTYTGAAAGATGCCACCGCACACGCAGAAATGCTCGCCCTTTCTCARGCSTTTGCSGCYGCCGGWKWMRAWCGNNWCTGCCSGATGCYGAGCTRTATTGCACCTTAGAGCCGTGCATTCAATGTACCGGTGCATTAATGCAYTCACGCGTTGCCCGTATCGTTTACGGAGCAGCAGACCCCAAGTTTGGCGGCATTGAATCCTTGGTGCGCCTACTCGAGTTGCCTGGATTAAATCACCAGATTGTGGCTCAGGGTGGGGTTCTCGCTGAGGAAAGCGCCGGTTTACTGCAGGAGTTCTTTCGCCGTAAACGAGARCAGAAAAARGCTGCCAAGAAGCCATCGCCCGGGCCTYCGTAAGGCSAAAGGATTCCTTATCAAAGGCCGATAAGGGGCTTCCGTAGGGTGGTGGAGACGTGTATGATTCCCCGCCTCATTGGAGAGGTGCCAGAGTGGCCGAATGGGCTGGTTTCGAAAACCAGTGAGGTCGTAAGGCCTCCGAGAGTTCAAATCTCTCCCTCTCCGCCATTCCTTTGGCCGAGGAATACGTTTTTTNGTCGAATCAGTGGAGAGATGTCAGAGTGGCCGAATGAGCACGCTTGGAAAGYGTGTGTACCTMACGGTACCGWGGGTTCRAATCCCWCTCTCTCCGCCAYTYKGACTCAGTGAAGGAACTGGGGGCTCGGCCTCACGCAGCGAAACTGCGGTGAACCGGGTCAGACCAGGAATGGAGCAGCTCTAAGTTGCGGCTTTCGGGTGCCGTGGTGGTCCGGGCCTCCAGTTCCTTTGCTTTGTTCCGCCCTTGGGCGGCGTCATTCCGCGTCCCGCCGGCGCCTTCGGTCCCACCCGGCGTCAGCGGAACCCAGCCCTATCGAAAACAGGGCGTGGAACCCGCTTCCTTGGTTGGAACCAAAGGCACTCAGCGGGTCATGAAAGCACGCCACCCAAGGGCTCCACGGGCGCGAAAATGGCCTGTCCCCAAACGCCGCGCGGAGAGACTGGCGCGCTCCACCCGAGGGCTACGCTTCTTGTTTCCGCGCCCGCGACGGCCTCAAGAGCAAACACCGTAGCATCCGAAATCGGTAGGGGTTCCTGATAGGATGAGAGTGTGAGCGAAGCTGCCCCGACCTACCGCGTATTTGCGCGCAAGTACCGCCCGCGATGCTTTTCGGAGGTGATCGGCCAGGACCATATCGTGCGGGCATTGAGTCATGCGATTGAACGTCAGCGGGTGGGGCAGGCCTATCTATTGGTCGGCCCGCGTGGAGTTGGAAAAACCACCACCGCGCGCATCATTGCGAAGTCGATGAACTGTGAAAAGGGCCCGACCGTGGAGCCCTGTTTGGAGTGCGGTCCGTGTAAGGAAATTGAGCGTGGCAACGATATCGATGTCATCGAAATCGACGGTGCCTCCAACAACGGGGTGGACGATGTCCGCGCCATCCGCGATGCCGTGCAGACCAATCCGATTCGTGATCGGCGCAAGATCTACATCATCGACGAGGTGCAGCGTTTATCGGGTCAAGCCTTCGATGCTCTCCTGAAAACTCTAGAGGAACCGCCCGCACATGCGATGTTCCTCTTCGCCACCACCGACCCGCACAAGATTCCGGACACCATCGTCTCGCGGTGCCAAATCTTCGAGTTCCGACGCATCCGCGAAGTCGACATCCTCACCAAACTGTCCTTCGTGTGTAAATCCGAAGGCATGGAAGTCGATGTCGAGGTACTCAAAGCCATCGCCCACGGATGTCGTGGCGGCATGCGCGATGCCGAGTCCATGCTCGATCAAGTGTTGGCGACTGCCGGGGAGCAGGTCACCTTAGATGACCTCGAAAGTGTGGCTGGACTTGCACGTCCTGAGCGTTGGTTGGATTTGTATGAAGCGGTGTTAGCCGATCATCCAGGCACCATTCTCAGTGCCATCGACGCTTTCTTGCAACGCGGCGGCACCGAACGCGATTTCGTCGAGCAGTCGGTCGATGCGCTGCGCGATTTACTGCACATAGCCTTGCTTGGTGAAGATGCGGTGGGGGTGGTTCCCGCCGACGAGCGACGCGACCGCACCATTGAGCTAGCGCGTAACTTAGGCCGCGACCGTTTGGAAGGCATCATGGGTATGCTGTTTCATTTAGAGAGTCGCATGCAAAAGGCACCGCTCGGCGCTCGCGCGCTTTTGGAATGGACTTTGTTGCGTGCCGCGAGGATTGGACAGTTCTTTGATTTAGCACGGCTGTTGAATGGGGAGGATGTCTCGGTCCATGCACCGGCAGTAAGCGCCGCTCCGCCACCGCCGACTCCGGCTCCGCGTGTTGCAGCTCCCGCGCCAGCTGCGCCAGTGGCTGAATCCGCAGCGGCTGCGCCGACGCCAACTCCGCAGGCAACCCCGGCTGCACCCGCAGCCATGCCGCAAGCCGCGTCGGTTCCCGCGGTTTCAATCCCGCAGGCGAGTCTGCCCGAAGCAGCGMCCGCGMCCGAAGTCGCGCCCGCGCCACAGCCAACCACKGCATCCAGCATTTCCGCCCCYGCGGTGGCCGCTGCAGCAGCGCCATCCTCRCCGAACGCRATCCAGGATTTTGAATCCTTATTGCAGCGCCTCGAACAAGAGCGACCAACCTTTGGCCGCATCATTCGAAGCAACCTGATTGACGGGAAGGTTGAAARCGGAAAGGTGCATGTCATCCTTTTTCCGGTGCAAGAGCGCGACCAAGATTTGCTCGAGGACCCTATCGAGCTCAAGGCWTTAGCGCGACTCCCTTGGAGTCCAGGCGCTTGGCACATCACCTTTGATCAAGGTGAAAAAGCAGTCGATGATCCTGTCGTCGAAAACCTCCTTGCGTCMTTTGACGGACAAGAAGAAACCCCTTAACAAAYAATTCGATTATGGCTGGAAGTCTCGGAGATCTTGGTGGTCTGTTGCGCCAAGCAAAACAAATGCAACGGCAAGTTACCGAAATGCAAGAGGAAATGGCGAAAGCCGAATTTGAAGGCAGTGCGGGTGGCGGCGCCGTGAAGGTTTGCATCAGCGGTGCGCGTGAGTTCAAGAGCATCAAAATCAACCCCGAAGTGGTAGACCCAAAAGAGGTTGAAATGCTTGAAGATTTAGTCGGCGGTGCCTTRAAGGAAGCTTTGAAAAAGGCGGAAGAAGCCAACTCAGAAGCGATGAAAGRTGTGACCGGCGGCATGGGCCTTCCCGGCATGYCGTAATCCGTGGCGTTCCCCGAACCACTTGAGCGACTGATTCGCGCCTTGGAAAAATTCCCCGGCGTGGGTGCGCGGAGTGCCGAGCGCATGGCWTTGCATGTGYTGCGTTCTTCCACTGAGGAAGTCGCGGAACTTGCRGTGGCTTTACGCGATGCGCGGATGGATACGCGACGCTGCGAAGTMTGCGGAAACATMACATTGCGCACCCCTTGCGTGATTTGCTCGGATAAYACGCGTGACCGTAAAGTGGTTTGCGTGGTGGAAGGCCCGCGCGAAGTTGAGAAGCTCGAAAGCGCTGGCATTCACMYTGGGTTGTATCACGTATTGCTAGAGGGCTTTGCTCCGCGTGAAGGTGCGCAGCCAGACCTGAATGCACTGCAATCTCTGCGTCGGCGCGTGGATCAAGACGGTGTCGAAGAAGTTGTTTTGGCGACGGCACCCGATCGCGAAGGAGAAGGTGCGGCGCTGAAAGTGATTGAAATACTTAGCGGCAGTCCGGTCAGCATCACTCGCTTGGCGCGWGGCCTTCCTGTGGGCGCGCGCCTCGAATACTTGCACGGCGAGATCTTGGCAGAYGCATACCGTGGACGTCGTCCTCTCGATGACTGAARTCTCCGCGGAGCATCGTGCGCCGAAACGCATAGCCTTATGCGTGAWATATCTCGGCGCCGGATTTGCCGGATATCAACGGCAACCGGGATTGCGCACGGTGCAGGAAGATTTAGAGCTTGCGTGGGCAGCGGTTTCGGGCGAAAAGGTAGTGATGCATGCCAGTGGACGTACCGACAGCGGGGTTCACGCCTGGGGACAGGTTGTGCACTTTTCTACMTGGAGTGATTTGCCTGCCCAACAAATCCGACGCGCCATCAATTCCTTTCTCAATCAGGACCTCGCAGTCCGTGCCGCAGCACTTTGCGACCCCGACTTCCACTCCAATGCGAGTGCCGTCGGCAAGCATTATGTTTACCTGTGCGCGCATGGCGATACGCGTCCGGTCTTGCGTAAGGGGATGGTGGCCTGGCATCGTAAGGAGTTAGATCTGACTGCCATGCGAGAAGGCGCTCGACATTTCCTCGGGCGCCACGATTTCAAGGCCTTTGCTGCAGCCAAGAGAAGTGCGAAAACCACAGTGCGCAGCATCCATTCCATCCATATCCGGCCAATGCGTGACGGCACCGCCTTCCATTTTCGCGGTGGGGGCTTCCTTTACCGTCAAGTACGGAATATGGTCGGCTCCCTGTGGGATGTCGGCATGCATAAGCACGCGCCGGTTTGGATCCAGCACGTACTCCAGTCCGGGGATCGCAAGAAAGCCGGCCCAACCGCGCCCGCAGAGGGGCTCTACCTCTGGCGCGTTTTTTACCCAACCGACCCTTTTGCGGACTATCGCCAGAGCGCGAAAAACCGTATCCTATAAGAGTCGGGACACCCCAAGACCCGAAACCTACGCATGAACATCGAAATCACTTTCCGCCACGACGACTTCCCAAAAGCATTGCGCGAATACGCTGCCAAACAGCTCGAGAAGCTGGAGCGATTCGGGGAGGAATTCGAAAAAGGAGAGTTTGTGTTCGTGAATGAAGCGGGCGAAGTCGCCTGCGAAGCCATCCTTCACCGTCATAAAGGTGAACCTTTTGTTGCGCATGACCGCGCACCGGAAGGACGTACCGCGGTCGACAATGTGGTCGACAAGTTGGTGCGTCAAATCCTCAAATTCAAAGAAAAACACTCCGCCAAAGCACGACGTCATCGTGCCGCGGAATAAATCCATCCATGACCTACGTGGAACTCTTTAACGAGCAGGCTGTCCTGCTCAACATCCAAGCCTCCGATTCGGATGGCGTTCTTGAAGCTTTGGTCGACGGCTTAGTGGCCTCGAATGCGGACCTCGCTGCGCATAAAGATGCCATCAAAGCCGCGTTGATTTTGCGTGAATCAGAAGGCTCCACCGGAAGCTCTGGTGTGGGTATTCCTCACGTCAAGTCGCCACACACCGACAAGGTGACCGTGGTTCTTGGTGTGCACCAAGATGGCGTAGACTTCAACGCTTTAGACGGCGAAGACGYCAACGTGTTCTTCGCTGTGATCCGCCCCGAAGCAGACGCCGATGCACACATTGGCCTGTTGCGCTGGATTGCTAGCATCGCCAAGCACGAAGACTTTGTTTCCTTTGCCTGCCAGGCCTCCAGTGGCAAGCAGGTCGTAGAGCTCCTGACCGAGCTCGCGCCAGCTTAAGGAGCYTTACGGTGGAAGACACCATCGTCCGCAAGGCGAAGGTCGTGAATGTGAATGGTATTCACGCACGGCCCAGCCATGCCATCGTTTCGGCCGCGGTCGACTTCGAAGCCACCATTGAATTGCATTTTGATGGTCGAGTCGCCGATGCACGCAGCATYCTTTCGGTGATGACTCTTGGTGCAACCAAGGGGGCAGAGATTGAAGTGCATGCTTCTGGACCTCAAGCCGAGGCTGCTGCAAATCGCATCGTGGAAATTTTGCAYGCGGTTGACGGCGAGCAACACGCATGACTCGTCCCGGAAAGACGCTCGTCGTCAACGCATCGGATGCGGAAGAAATCCGCATTGCTCTTGCCSAMGACCAGGAAATGGTCGATTTRCGCTGYGCACAAACYGAGCGTGAATCGGTGGTGGGCAACGTTTACCTCGCGGTAGTGCGCAAGGTGCAAGATGGCCTAGACGCMGCCTTTTTGGACTTTGGAGACAAGCGCGACGGCTTTTTRCATGTGGGTAATGTGCATCCAGCATGCTTGGATGCGGAGTTATCTGCGGTCGAAGTCGCATCGACTACGATTCGCAAGCCTTCCTATGCAGCGCCATCGGATGACTTAAAAGCGGACGAGAAAGAAGGCGATGCCGAATTCTCCAACCCAGGCGCTGATCCAGAGTTGGAGTTGGTGTCGGTGGCTGAATCAGCAGCGGTGCTGGAGTCCGAAGGGTTGCCTGAGTCCGAGGACGAAGCGCARTCGCAGTGGAGGCATGAGCCGCAACCAAGCATTGGTGAGCTGCTGCAACCTGGGCGGGCGGTTTTTGTGCAAGTCCTGCGCGACCCGGTGCGCGGTAAAGGRGCAACCCTCACCATGCATCTTTCGCTGGCAGGCTTCTGCCTCGTGTGGATGCCAACCATGGGCCGCATTGGAGTCAGCCGMCGYATYGAAGAGACYGAGGAGCGTGACCGTTTRCGYAMCACYTTGCTGGAATTGGGCGATGGCGTCGARCTGCCGGTCATTGCGCGCACCGCAGCYATGGGGCAAAGCCGSAAAGTCYTGGAGCGCGATTTGCGTCGTTTGCAGGAACGCTGGAACACCATCACGCGTGACTTYGCAAAAGCGAAACCGCCTTGCTTRGCRCTTGCGGAGGAATCCACTGCGATTCGCGCTTGTCGTGAACTGTTTCACGGYGGCGTCGAAGAAATCATTTGCGATGACCCCGCTACTTCCAAAGCTCTGCAACATTTCCTYATGGAAAAAGGTGCTGATGAGCGAGTGAAGTTAAGCGCACACCCTCCCGGCACCGCCTTGTTTGAAGCGCAAGGTCTAGAGGCGCGGTTCCAAAGCTTGTTCCGCAGTCGGGTGCCGATTGGCAGTGGTGCTTCCATTGTGATTCACGAAACCGAGGCGCTAGTTGCCATCGACGTGAATAGTGGCCGCTCTGGAACGGGTAGCTTGGAAGAGACCGCGCTCGCAACCAACCTTTTGGCCGCAAAGGAAGTCGCGCGTCAGGTTCGTTTGCGCGACCTTGGTGGCATCTTAGTTGTGGATTTCATCGATATGGCCGAGGCCTCCAACCGGCACGATGTTGAGCAGACTTTGCGTGGTTTTTTACAGGAAGATCGCGCGCGTATGAAGACCGGTCGCCTTGGCAGCTTTGGTCTGATGACTTTCACCCGCCGACGCCTTGGAACCGGGCCCGCCAAAGGCACCGAATCCATGTGCCGCGGATGTGGGGGTAGCGGCAACGTCGCCCACCATAAGGCTGGGGCTCTGCGCATTCTGAGGAAGCTCCGCGCGATGGAAATGCCGTCGAAACTGCGCGTGCGCGCCCAGCYTGGYGTGGTTCAGCAGTGGAAACGTTTGCATCAGCCGCTTGCAGGCYTGGACCATAAGGTCGAGATGGTGGAGGATTCACAGGTTTCTTCCGGAGATTCTGTGATTGAGCACCTCGGAGCCCTTGCCGAGGTGGAAGGGGACCGTTAAACTATTCGGCCCTTTCGAGAGGAAAAATACCTTGTACGCAATTGTCCGCGACCGTTCCCGATGCCTAACCCTTAAAGAGGGTCAGGATTTGTGGATTGACCGTATGCCCACCGCAGAGGCGGGCAGCGAACTTGTCTTTGATTCTGTCCAGCTCCTGAAGAAGGAAGATGGCAGCGTTGAAGTCGGCACCCCGCATGTTTCTGGTGCTTCCGTGGTGGCTGAGGTCATCGGTGAAGTGAAGGACGAGAAAATCCGGGTGGCAACCTTCCGTCGCCGTAAAAGTTCACGCTCGAGCGTGGGCCATCGTCAGACTTACACCCACATCCGCGTGAAGGAGATCCGCGGTTAATCTGGTCTAAGGACCAGGAGAAAAATTATGGCACATAAGAAAGGTGGCGGCTCGACCAAGAACGGTCGGGATTCAAACCCGCAAATGCGTGGCATCAAGAAGTACGGTGGTGAAACCGTACGWGCWGGTGCAATCTTGATYCGTCARTGCGGMACCAAGCATCATCCAGGCCGCGGCGTCGGCATGGGTAAGGACTACACTTTGTTCGCACTMTGGGATGGCACCGTTGAGTACCAGTCTCGYCAGCGCGTGCAAATCCTCCCAATCGAGGGTTAGGCCCTGCCGGGGTGCTTTTTGGCACTTCCCGGAAAAACTTGAAGCCCGGTAGTCCTAAGGACCGCCGGGCTTCCTCCGTAAATCACCAAACCCAAACCCTAACCGAGCAAATAGATGGCACAAAAAATTGAAAACATGTTCCGCGATGAAGCGGTCATGATTGCTTCGGCTGGTGACGGCGGCGCAGGATGTTCTTCCATGCACCGTGAGAAGTACGTCAACATGGGCGGCCCCGATGGCGGAGACGGTGGAAAGGGGGGCGATGTCGTCATGCTTGCCGACCGCCAAGAAAACTCCTTGTTCCGGATTACCCGGAATCACCATGCGCGTGCAACTCCAGGTCAGCCCGGCGGTGGAAATAACCGCAGTGGTCGTGGCGGCGAGGATTTGATCGTCCTGGTTCCAGTAGGCACCCAAATCTACGATGCCGACCGCGGCAACCTATTGGTTGACCTGGATGAGGACGGCATGACTTTGGTTGTAGCGGAAGGCGGCAAGGGCGGTCGTGGAAATGCCCGTTTTGCTTCGGCTACGGTGCAGGCGCCCACTCACTTTGAGGGCGGGATTGCAGGGGAGACTCGCAAATTGCGTTTGGAGCTGAAATTGGTTGCCGATGTCGGCCTGTTGGGCTTGCCGAACGCTGGTAAATCTACTTTGCTCAGTCGCATGACTGCGGCGCGGCCGCGGGTAGCGGATTACCCATTTACCACTTTGGATCCTTCTTTAGGGATCTTGGATCTTGGCCACGGCGACCGCAACTTGGTCATGGCCGACATTCCTGGCCTGATTGAGGGCGCCTCTGATGGCAAGGGATTGGGTGACCAGTTTTTGCGTCATATCGAGCGCACCAATGTGTTGTTGCACCTGGTGGATTGCTCGCCTATGGCCGATGCAGAGCCCGTAGAGGCCTATCACATCATTCGTGGCGAAATCAAGGCCTATGGTGCCAACCTAGAGACGCGCCCGACTTTGGTGATCGCCACCAAGATAGAGGATGAGGAAGGGAAGGAGCGCGCCAAGGAGTTTTTTGCTGCCATCGACCGGCCTTTGTTTGCGATTTCCGCCGCAACCGGCTCCGGATTGGACCGCTTGACTGCTGAGTTGGTGCGCCTGGTCGACGGAGAGGAAGAACTGTAGGAAGAAGCTGCGGCCTGTAGACGTCGCAATCGGCCGGGAATCGGGATAAGATGCCATACGTGAACGAGAAACTGCTGCGCTTTGTGTTAGTCCTTATTGGACTTGGCACCCTAGGTGGATTTGGATGGAAGATGTTTGGCTTCGTCCAGAACAAGGACACCATTGTCAGCAAACTTTCCATGTCCCGCCTGGAGGGAACTTTTGGTGCAGAGGGTGCGAGTAACCGCAAGGGCGGGCACCTGTTTCGCTATGAAAAGTACAAGGTTCTGCAGGCCCTGAATATCACCGGCTATGTTGCACCGCCTCCAAAGGTGGAGCTGGAGGAAGTTAAAAAACCGAAGCCACGTATTTCCGAAGACGATCTCATGGTGCCCTGGATACAAGCTCCAACCGCTGCGTGGATTCAGGGACGCAACGAGAAGGCGACCAATGACAATATCCCCGGAGATTTGATTACCGTAGGCGCAAAATTTGAGTTGAGTGACAAGCAGGGTCTAGAATTGCGTCTGCTTGCAGTGCGTCCAGGTGAAGTAGAGATTGAAGTGGTCGAGTCGGGGAAAAAGCTTGTCGTGAAATCCGGCGCCTATGAAGTGGAGGAAGGTCGTATTTTCGTATCTGAAAATGCTCCGCCTACGACTGGCACCAGAGGCAGTGGCGTGGTTGCTTATGTGGCCCCGGTGGAAACGAGCCAAGTGGAGCCGGGCATCTATGCCGTAGGTTCCGAAGATATTCGCGAGTTGGAGAACATGTCGCAGGAGGAAATCTTGCAATCGGTTCCGGTCCGGGTAGCACGTGATCCTTTGTCCAACAAGATTCGTGGTTTGCGCATCCGCAGCGTTCCTTCTGGTTCGGTGTTCGCGCGTCTCGGTCTCAAGGCCGATGACATTGTGCTTGAAGTCAATGGACAGCCTGCTGTCGRCCGCGATCAACTGTTCCGTTCGGTGCGTGAAATGGACACCGATACGGTAGTCGTCAAGATTGAACGTCTCGGTGGCGTGCGCAACTTGACCTTCCGTTTACCGCGCTAGATTCGGTGGCTGCGGCGCAACTTCTGCTTGCTGATTGTGGCAATCAGCGCTTGAAGCTTGCACCGCTTTCTTTACAGGAAGTGCACGTTTTTGATTGGCGCGAAGACCAGGAACGAAAGCGCCTTGCCGATTTTTTGCAGCGTGAAGCAATTGGTGAAATCCGGCTTGCGAGTAGTTCCGAAGAGGGGGCTGCCTGTTTGAAGAAGGATGGCTTTCACCGCGTTGTGGTGGAGCTGGTGCAAGCCAGTATGGTTCCCCTGAAGATTATGACTCAGGGCACCGGAATCGATCGTTTACTTGCTGCTTGGTATGGCTACCAAAAAGCTCAAGCGGCGGTGGTGGTGGCCGATTGTGGCACGGCATTCACCCTTGACGTTGTGAGTGCCGATGGCCGCTTTCTTGGCGGTGCGATTGGCGCAGGATTAGGCTTGCAGGAGCATGCCCTAGCGCAGGCCTGCCCTCATTTAGAAAAGCCGAACGATGCTCAAAGTGGGATTCCCGCCGATACTGCTTCGGCGGTTGCTGCTGGCACTCGGCGCGCCTTTGCTTTCGCTTTGCAGGCTTTGGCCGTGGAGTTCTCGCCATCTTTGGGGGAGGAAGCTTGCCGTTTTCTTACTGGTGGCGATGCTCCGCGTTTGCATGCGCTCATGCCTGATTGGCAATGGGAAGAGCATATGGTCTTAAAAGGTTTGGCCGCCTTGCCGCGATGAAATCCTTTCAGCGATTGTCTGCCCCTGGAAGTAGTGCTTTATCTATTTGGCAATTGCGTGGTGCAGAACAGGATTGCGCGCACCTGTTTGGCAAAGGCTTGCCCAAAACCAAGAATAGTTTTCGTCTAGATACTAAATCCTTGCCGTTCGATGAAGCTCTTCTCTGGCGGCGCGAGGAAGAGCCGGGAAGTGAAGTCTGTATAGAATGTCATTTGCATGGTGGATATGGAGTTGCTGAAGCTTTTCGTAAATGGATGCAGCAGAATGGTTGGCAGGAACAGCAGCCTGGAACAGACGGTGGACACGACGACGCTCTCTGTCAGGCAACTTCGCCGCTTGCCGCAAGAGTCATCGTTGCGCAGCGGAACGATGCTTTTGCACAAGAGCTGGCGCGCATCGACGGCTTGGCCAATCCTGACCGGAGTGCCGCATTGGCARCACTTAGTGGTTGGAATGCATGGGCAGAGGTCTTGGAGAAACCACCGCGTTTGGTTTTGGCTGGTCCGCCGAATGTTGGGAAATCCAGCTTATTCAATCTGTGGAATCGCGCCGCTTTGGCCACYACACARGATGGWAAAGGCACCACCCGCGAYGCMGTKGAAGTTGCCCTAACTCTTGGTGAGCMAGAGGAGCAAGCGCTCTTCCTTTTGAGCGATACCGCGGGAATYGGMGAAGGATTCGGCGAGTTGGATCAACAGGCYATGCAGCTTGCTTGGGAGCAAATACGCAGTGCTTGGAAAGTGATTTGGGTYTTGGACCACGCKACAAAACCGAGCGATGCGGTTCTTGCTGGTATCGAAARTCGCAAATCGGAAGACATCGTCATTCTCAACCGATGYGACTTAAAGGCTGGTTGGGACCCCGCTGAATTGGGTTTGGCGCCAAGYTTGCGCGGACACCTTGGCCAGGGGGAGCCGTGGATTGCTCTGCTGGAAGCGGAAGTCTTAAGAGGACTCGGCCCGGYGCCAYCRCCCGGARCTTTGATYGCTTTGAAAAAATCYCAGCGCGAGACACTCGAAGCTATGCCGAAAAGCAACCGCTGACGTTATCCTGTGGATGGAATCACTCGTCACTTCGGCCAGCCTTCCGCCCACGTCTCCCATTCGCCCGATGCATCTGTTGCCGGTCATGGAGGGCCTCCATTCTTCGGAAGCTCTCAAYCCAGCGTTCTTGCAAGCATTCTTTCAGCGCGTGAAGGAGCTGGAAGCGCGGCCGATGGAATTCGAAGATGCTCTGCGYGGTACGGTCATTGCCACCGTATTTGCCGAGCCTTCGACGCGCACCAGRTTGTCCTTTGAAGCCGCCGCGCATCGGCTTGGWGCYTCGGTGATCTMCATGGCCGACCCRAARTCTTCCAGTGAAAGTAAGGGAGAGAGCTTGGTCGACATGGCCCGCGTGGTTGGGGGKKTTGCAGATTTATTGGTGCTACGTCATCCCTTAGACGGCGCTTCCCGGCTGGCGAGTCAAGCGACCACRGTTCCGGTGATCAATGGAGGCGATGGACGCCTAGGCCACCCAACYCAAACTTTGGTGGACCTTTACATCTTGTACCGTGAGTGGGGGGATTTTGCCGGCCGCACAGTTGCAGTGATGGGAGACYTGCGYAACGGYCGCACTGCGCGCTCGCTGGYTTGGGCGCTTGCGGTTTTRGGGGTRCGKGTGGTTTTRTTACCCGGAGTGGGGCTGGACTGGGAAGCTGGCTTTGAACGACGCATTCTGGAGCGCTTTGATTATCGATTGCGTTGGTGTAAGCATCCSCTGTTCCGCGATTGGACTGGAACCGAAGAGGCGCGTGTCTTGGAACCGAAAGGGCTKGTGCAGAAGTCCCTRTTYCGCGAAGAGGTGCCAGWGATTGACAGCTTAGACGCCATCTATCTCACCCGACTGCAAGCCGAACGCGGTGCGGAGGCCAGYCAAGGKTCTTATCCAGGACTCACGGTAGCCCAAATGCAGAACCCTTTGTTGGCGGAGTGCAAAATCTTGCATCCTCTGCCGCGGCGGAAGGAGTTACCTCCTGAAATCGACGAAGACCCACGTGCCCTGTACTTTGAGCAGGCAAAAGTCGGGCCTGTCGTTCGCCAGGCGATCTTTTTGGCTATGTTGCGCCAAGATCGCTGGTCCCTGCCCTATTTAACGCCATTGCCGGCAGGTAGCCCCGATGAGCAGCTCGGAGATTGCCCAAATCAATCCTGTGTATCCCGCGCTGAAGGCCTTTCCGCACCCTGGCGGGTGGTGGGAGCTGCACGCAGGAGCTTCCTATGCACTTACTGCGATAGCCAGTTGCCGATTGAGTATGTCGGATGCCGCTCCACGAACAAGGTTCATCCATTGTTTTCAGCAGCGGCCATGCGCATTAGCCCTGAGAATTTACAGCCCTTTTTAGACCGTAACGGTGCCGAAAAAGCGGGCTATGAATGGGGCGGATAAAGCACCTAAAACGGGGTTAAACTTCCTAGCCCTGGAGCCAAGTGCGTTTTCGCACTCCATGGGCGTTCCTGCCCTAAAATAGCCCTTCAAGGGTGCATCCCGCCCTTGGTACGGGATTTGCCAATAAGGGAAAGCGAAGTCTGCTGCGCCGCTCTAGGATAGGCAGGCAAGGTGTTGTCCCACCTCGCACTTACAAGATAATGGAATCCGTGAATCAACCTAAAAGGATGCGTCTCCTCACTCGAATCTCTGCATTTGGCCTCTTGGCCGCCACCATCGTCGGCGGGAGCTGTCTTTCTGCCTCCAATTCGTCGAATAGTTTAGGTACTGACACGAAAAGCTCGATTGGCCTGTTCCTGGAAAATCTTTCCTGGGGCCGTCTGGTCGATGTGCGCGATTCCAACGGAGTGCWGATTGAATCCGACGTCCTGATCAATCACCTGATTGAATCCGACAGCGTCAACTATGCAATCACTAATAACCCGGTCACTCAGAAGGAAACGTTGACCATCTTGCGTGCTTCTGGTTCGGCCTCCTTTATCGCTCTGCTTAGTGCTGCGCAGGCCAATCTCCAGTCGATTGTCGATAAGGCGGTGAATGCCGCTCCGCCATTCACCGAAGTGGCTCGTAACGCCACAGTGCGTTTGCAGTTTTCTGAGCAGATTGACCCTAATTCGGTCGACTTTACGACGGTACAGGTCTTCACTGGTAGCCCTCCATTGCTTGCGTTTACCGGGCGGTATGTGGTAAAGAACGACAGTAGCCTGGACAAGGGCTATGTGTTTTTTGACACCACGGTTTCCTCAGCAGAGGCAGCGAGTGAGTTCATTCCTCAAAACGCTGTAGGCCTTCCAGCCTCACCGGATTCCGTCAACGCGAACTTTGCAATTCGCATTCCAACCGAGCCGGATCCACTTATTGGCCAGCCGAAAGTCTTGCGCAGTCTTGACGGAGAGCGTACGCCGACGGTTCAGGATCAGGACAATGAGCCATTTGAGACTTCAGGTGTGACTCAAACCCTAGTGCGCGCAGCACGAACCGGAAACGATTTAGATGACTTCCGTGGCTTTTTGTTAGACAATTCCCCACCAAGTCTTTTGGGGGTGCAAAATGCAACCATTAACTCGATCTTTTCCGTAACCGGAACGGTCGTGGAGTTGCTTTACACGATAAATTTGGCCGTGTGTAAGCCGATGGTGCCAAAAGTTGGCGACATTCTTGAGGTTGGCACGGGACTGCTTTTGGTCACCGACGTCTTGAACAGCGGAGACCCAAACAACTACTTGGTTCGCGCAAGTCTTGAAGCTGCAGAAGGATCGATTGTGGTTGGCGCGACGGCATTGCCTGCACGTTACACCACGGCATATACTCCACAAGATGCCCTCGTTCAGTTGTGCTACTTGGAGTTCCAGCCGCCGCTCGCGCAGTTCGGTGGTGGAGTCATCAATATTAGTGACTCCTCAACGGTGACGATTCGTTTCGACGAGCCGATCAACAAATCAACCGTTCGTTCGATGAGCACCTTCGTGGTTGCGAGTCCTGACCCGCAGGTCGTTGGTTTGATTAACGATGCGTTTGAAATTGAGGCTGCTTGGTATCGTCAAGTGAATCCTTCTGAAACCACTGGCCAGTTTATTGACCGTCAACGGGGCTACGACTTCCGCGCTATTGCTGCCGGTGCTGATGCGCTTTCCGAGTTTGGAGGACGCATGAGCTTCGGCGCGATTGAAGCCACCAATGGCAATCGTCAGTTTTCCTTGACTCCAACTTTTGGTTGGTTCTCTCCAACCACCGCCGGTGTCGGTGAAGCTTTCGTCGTCGCTCTTCGCGGCGGCGTGGATGGGATTCTGGACCTTTCAGGGAACCCACTTGGCATGGAAGGTTTTGTTGCAGGCAATGGTCAAACTGGAGAGACCAATGAGCAACTGGTTAAAATCTCAGTCACGCATGACAGCTTTGGGGCCCCGGGAAATTACCTTGCGCTAAAGGCAAACTCCCTGGATGAGAACAACGATGGGCAGTCCGAATGGGCAGGCAATGTCGCTGTTGGAGCTAACAGCCTTACTGGCCGTTTCCCTTCACGCTTCTCCCGTGCTGCTGACTCCTCCAGTCCAGCCATGTCGAATCGCACGCTTGGAACGCCGGTAACGGAGCCGCTCAACCCGGCCGGCGCAGTCGTTATGAGTGCCTTCCGCGCGCAAGAGTTTGGCTTTGGTTACAGCAACCCAGACGAATACAACATGACCGTTGAAGGCTTTAACTGGTCACCGAACGCTGGAGTTGTGTTTGATGAATCTTTCGATGACATCTCGATGTCACTTTCGACTGCACGATTCTTGCCGGATGAAGCTCTAGGGGGATTGCCTCCTATTCCTATTTTCCCTGAATCAGGTCTTCTGATTACCGGATTCGATGACAACATTCTTGGATTTACGGAAGACGGCTCCTCYGGAATCGATGAAGTMGAAGTGTTCCGGAATAACTATGTWGCCAAYGGGATTGAGTTGTTCACCACCAACGGCACCCCSTATATGCCATGGCCCGATTTYACSGCAAACTACGTTTGGCGAGATACCACCATTCCGCAAACYTTYTTGGGCACTGCGGTGAATTCTGCTGGCGCCCCAAATGCGCAATATGCCGSGGATAACGGKGTWATCTTTGGTTGGCTACCCGAAACGGCACCCTCCGTTTCYTTGCCWTTGTTGGCACGCTTCCGCGTTTACCCGCAAAGTAATCGCCTCGGCTTCAATTCCTTTTCGGTGACTCAAATGTTGCCGGCACGAAACCCGATGGTYAACTTCCGCATATGGTCATCTGGTGGCCAAGACGGATCCAGTATTTGGCWCCAAATCCAGCCAGATAACTCGGCTTTGGGCGGTACTCGCCCCATTGGTGGCTTTGTTCCRGGTACGGGTAACCGCACCGATTTAGTAGGGGACGACCACATYTACTGGACTCAAGCAGACTTCGTAGTCGAYACCTCGCGAATCTACTCGCACTGGTTCGACCTCGGCTCTTTGCTTTTACTCGATCAAGTCACAGGCGTAGTGGTAGAGCCAGCCAACGAGGACCAACCTGTTGGGACCTCCATTGTGGTGGAGTTCCGCGGAGCTGCATCTGTGACCCACGGGGCCGACCCTGACGTAAATCCTTCCCCCTTGACCAATGCCGACACTCAGTTGGATGATCACGGTGATTTTGTCGGCGGTTTTGGTTCTGTAAGTACTCCTAGCCTGTGGACCACGGACCTAACGGAACTGGAAGCGAACGGTTACCGTTTCATTCAAGTTCGTGTCACTTTTAAATCAAATGCAGAYCTCGGTCTGCGACCTGAGCTAGACAGCTTGGGAATCATCTGGAACGACCTTCAGCCATGATTCATTTCAAGAACCCCATCGCACGCTTTTTGGCAGTYTCGGCTGTTGTGCTTCCTACTYTAACTCTGGCGRGCTGTAAGGCTTCTGGAGATACTATTGGTGCTGGTAACGGTACTGGTGCTGGCTCYGGCAAGGCCTCTTTGGTCCTCGAAGATATGCAATGGGGTCGCCTCATTAATCTTTTCGAYTTGGCTGGAGACTTGGTWGAAACGGACATCGTGATTCGCGAAAGTTTGCAATCCGATGGAATCCGTTTCGTCCTAAGYCAGAACCCAATCACCCAATCAGAGATTCTGACCATCCTTGAGACTCAAGGAACGCCAGCTTTTACCTCTGCACTYGCCGAGGCGCGTTCYGGGCTAACTTCGCTCCAGGCAAAGAGCTTTGATTCCCCAGGCCCGTTTACTAAGTTGGCRCGCAATGGWGCGATTCGCTTGGTATTCTCAGAGTTCTTGGATCCGATTTCCGTGGATCGCCAAACCATCCAAGTTTTGGTGGGCACCTCAGAGGAAAGTTTAGTCTCCCTGGAGGTTCGCTATGTCGTGAAGGAAGGRATCGGTCAGAATGGAGATCCAGTGGGWATCGTTATTTTGGACCCGACCATTTCCAAGATTGATTCTCAGCAGTTRGGCATTCCKGAAAACGGAATTGGTTTCCCYGAATCRGAAGATCAGGAAACCCCGAACATCAAACTTCGGATTCCKACCAAGCTGAATCCGTTTATCAACCAAACYTTGTTGTTGGCCAACAAGTCCAAGACCCAAACCTTCGATGTCAACCGAAACGTGTCGGGTRCCTCGATTGTGGAACCYCATGAGTTTGCTGGTTTGGACCCTGTTTCTGTGCGTGCTGTRCGTACCGGAAACAATCTAGATGMATTTAACGGMTTCCTTACCGATACCTCGAAACCATCCTTGATTGTGACTCAACCAGTCACTMTTGCATCGGTGACTGAGGTCGGTCAACAGCGGAACCTCATCTATGCCATGAATGTTTTGAGTTGCCGTCCGGTRACCCCGAAGGTTGGAGATGTGTTTGAAGTGAATGGCGCWCTGGTTCAAGTCACTWCGGTGATTGATTCTTCARACAATACGGCCTATGAAGTTCAAGGTGTTTTGCTWGCGGGCACTCTGCCTGGKGGCAGCATTGGYGTTTCRGCCAACCTAACCACTCGCTATTCRGTAGCCGATGCGGCGGTTCAGTTGTGCTTCCTGACCATCGCACCTCAACCMTCRGTGAACTTTCCTGCGAATGGAGTGGATCCTTACGCAACCCTTTCGGTGCGCTTTAGTGAACCCATCGACATCACTACGGTGCGCTCGTTGGACTCGATGGTCCTTTCTTCGGCAGACACTTCTCCAGGCGCTCCGAGTGGAAGCGCTGAATGGGATCAGGCTGGCGGAGAAACCGTCCCTGATTTCCTTGACCGCTTACCTGGCTTCGGTGGTAGTGGAGCCGGTGGTTCGGGTCGCATTATGTTTGGGCCAATCCAACCATCCGGCGATGCACAGTCTTTCACTCTTGCACCGCTTGCAGGCATTACCGACGCATTCGGCGAAGGTGTGGATCTGCAAATCTCGCTTGCGCTACGCAACGGGAACACCGGCATTCTTGATCTTGCTGGCAACGTCATGGACTTCTCTGGCTTCGTTGCGGGGCACTCCTCACAAGGAATCCGATTTCTCATGGCCGCAGGACAGCTCCCTACCGACAAGTACTTTGCGCTTCGCGGTAATGGAATCGATGAAGATGGCGACCAAACTCCAGAATACGCGGGTCAATTGGGTCCGATTGTGGGAGATGGCATTTTGCGCGGGCGGGGCATCGTTCGCTTCTCACGCCAGGCTGACCAAACTAACCAATATGTTGGCCAACGCCTGAAGTTCACCCAAGGCCTCATGACTCCGCTCACGCCTGCAGGTGCGGTACTCATGACTTGTTACGCCTATCACCAACTTGGCTTTGGCGTTTCTAGTGTGAGTGAGTTCAACCTCGATGTGGAAGGGCTGAACTGGTCACCGTTCGATGGAGTCGTTTTTGACGATACCTTTGATCGTTACTCCTTGGCTTTAGCACACTCAAACCGCTTCCCCGATGACTTCATCGACCCAGGTTCTGGATATCCAGATCACCAACAATCGGGTTTGAAACGATTGTCTGGGAGCAATTTCGATACCAACATTTACGGTTTCGGACAGGATCCAGTGCTTTACGCAGATTTAGATGAGGTGATCATGTTTGACACCTCCTATGAACTATCTAGCGTAAACCGATTCCAGACCCCGGGTGGAGTCAGTATGTACCCATGGCCTGACTTCGATACCACCTACACTTGGCGCGATACCCATTTCCCACTTCCCAACGGTGGCACCTTGCAAGGTGGCAACGCCACTGGTGGTTCTCCGGGAAGYSCCGGCGGCTWTGGTGTTCCACCAACTGTCGTTGGAGGCGCGCCAACGTGGTTTGCTGGAGAATACCCGAGCATTGCTTTRCCKTTGCTCATGCGATTCCGTTGTTRYCCGCGCGGCCAAGAATTTGGCTTTAACGGATTCCAAGTGCAAATTATGGTTGGCTCTTCGAACATTCCTGCCTTCCGCGTGTTCTCCTCTGGAGGRCGTGACGGCAAYGGTACGTGGACCTTGGTGCGTCCCGACCTTCCKCCGGAGGGCACGGCGCCCAACGGTGGCTWCAACACGGCCAATGGYTCKAMTACCAAAGGTTTYGGTCCAGAGCTTTACTGGGGCCAGGTGGACTTTGTCACTAAGGTCAGTAAGGTTTACACCCACTGGTTCGATTTTGGCGGAGATTTAGAGGCCATGTCTGCCTTGACCATTGAGCCGACTGCAGCCCARGCTAATCCTGGTACCTCGGTCGAAGTTCAATTCCGTTCTACGCAGACCATTAACGATGCCGGTTGCGGCACCGAACTTTCATCACCAYTGAACGACGCAAGCRCCTTCTTTGACCCTTACGGCGAATACGATGTGGTGGAWGGTTGTGCAACCCTAACGGCGCCATCTGACTGGTACTCAGACCCTGCCGATCTTGTTAACGATGGCCGTCAGTTTTTCCAGCTACGGTTCACCTTTGTGTCAAACATTGAGCAAGACTTGCTCGCTGAACTTGACGCCTTTGGTTTCGCCTTCACTACCACCCCATGATGTCAAAAATCAATYCATCCCTGCTACGGAGYGCCCTGCTTGTTGGCGCTTCCATGCTTCCTCTCCTGATTGTCGGCTGTAAGAAGTCGGAAGCGGCATTAGGTCGTTTTGAAGTKCTAACTTCCAATGTCAGCAATGGGGACTCCTGGTTGTTAAATCGTCCGATTCAGCTCTTCTTTAACAATGCGATTGATCCGAACTCGGTGAACTTCGCATCGGTGATTCTGCGCCCAACCGATCAGGCGAATTCGGGTAATCCGGTTACTGGAACTTTCGATCTCATCACCGATGCGGAAGGCAACGTGAACTTCGGCATCCAGTTCAATCCAGCCTGCCCAGATAACTTCGATAACAGCAACGGCGGATTCCTTCCTGGCAACTTCGGCTATGAACTAGTTCTGCCAACGCAAGGCGCAGGTGGTGCTGCAATTTTAAGGGATGTGGAAGGCCATCAATTGGCGATTGGTCTTACGCGTGCTTTCCGCACCCCCTCGGTGGGCGAAATCTTATTCGCAGACACGATTGTGGGGCCGCCCTTGTTGGATTCCGTCGTGGTACCAAACTCCTTGGGATTGATTTCACAAGGGAGTGCGAATATCGTGCTGAACTTCAACCAGTCGGTGAATCCCGAGCCCATCAACTTCGCAATCGATCGGATTTTCGTTCAATACTCGAACTCGGTAGGTGTTTTCCCGTTGAATGGAAACGTGATACCAGGTGCGTTTGACATYGTGACGAATTGTGGAGATGGTGCTGTGCTGCACTTTGCTGTGAGCGGAGTGTTAATCCCCGGACGTAATATTCGTGTGGTTCTGACTTCTAACTTCGAGGACCTTGGTGGAAATACCAACTCGAGTTCGGTRGTCAGTGCTTCCGTAGGGGTACCCACAGTGGCAGAGTTCTATGCAGATGGTCCMGCCATCGACGAGGAAGATGTTACCTACGATGAATACGTAGATCGTTTTGGCAACAACAACCGCCTYGACCTAGATGCGGATTTRCCTCAGCCTCCTGCGACACTTTCYGCWGGCTTGATTTCGGCAAACTTCCCATTCCCAGGCACGCCAGTGGGCGTRGATCGCAACTTCGTGGTCACCACTGCGCAAGGCTTGKTGCAAGTCGACACCTCGGGTACCGCCCAGGTGACCGATGGCAACGGCAAGGTGTTCAGCGTAACCAACGGAGTCATGAATGTKCACGACTTCACCATCGAAGCCGGCGCGGTTTTCCGTGCAGTGGGCAGTAACCCYYTAGTGGTYTATGTTTCTGGGGAAGCRATTTTGCTMGGCACSCTAGAYGCCAGTGGCTTTAACGCGACYGCTCCYGATGGAGCCAYCAACCGCTGGGACCTTCCGGTTCCGGGTGCRCTTGGTGTYTGYGGYGGMGGCGATGGCGGCACCTCWTCGTTAGTGACCGATGACTTCACGCCACGRGGTGAAGCCGGGCAAGGYSCWTTTGGCCTAGCTCTAGGTGGTGGTCAAGGSGGTGAAGGTGGCTATCAACAGGAYCGTAATSCTGCNSYTSGNNSSCGSTCTRACGGATTCGGAATTCCTCATCGCTGCCGGAGGTGCGGGTGGAGGTATGAGTGAAGGTCGCACCGATTCCATCTTTTGGGATCGTTGGAGTCTGTTGGAAAATCCCAWTACCTTCGAAAATGCCGGTCCTGATCTCCGCGCAGACCGTCATACCATCTACAACGCCACCATAGACCCAGATACCGCCTTCCTCGGCGCCGAAGATGGATTGCGTGGCTCCTCCTTGGGTAATGGGAACAGTCCAGACGCTCAGGGCATTGCTGCCCCACACGGTGTGCAAGGCTTTGAGGACCGAGCGCAAGACGACTTGGATGGCTCCGGCGACTATGACGCTGGTGGTTTTGACCTTGCCGAAACTGGTGGCAGTATTGCTTTTCCATTCGGTAATCCTGCAACTGGACCTGACGGCGGTTCCGCAGGCCGATCCTTGTTCCTGGATGCAGATGTCAGCAATAATTTCTGGGGCCACCGTTTCCTCTGGGATGGAACTGCTGGTGTAGCTCCGACTCTGATTACCGGTGAGCTGAGCGCACCATCGGCCGGTTCTGGCGGTGGAGCCAGCGGAGACATTCAGACCATTGTCCGCCTGGATTTGGATGGCGACATGCTCCCAGACACCTTGAACATGTTGTTCCCAGACCCAAACTTCACCGGTGGTGGGTACACCTTGCGTTACTTCCGTGGCGCACCAGGTGGCGGCGGCGGCGGGCAAGTGCAACTCATGTGTCTTGGTCCGATTACCTTGGGCCCAGCCGCAATCTTGAAAGTTAATGGTGGCGCTGGCCATGGTGGAGATTCCACTAGGGATGGCGGTACCTTGGGAACGACTTCCCAGGTCTCTGGTTCTGGCGGCGGTTCTGGCGGACACCTCATTCTGCACTCGGCATCGGGTTTGAACCTAAGCCTGATCGATGTCGGTACTGCAGGAAATCCTGGCATTCCTGGAACCTTCTTCAATGCGATTAACGATTCCCACGCCATTCAAGCGATTGGTGGTCGTCGTGGTTGGGCTGCAAGTCGTCTTCCAGTAGACGGTGGCTTCAGTGGTGAAGATAACAACGACGGCAACAGCACCTTCATGGTGGGCCGTGGCGGTGCCGGTGCTAGTGGTCTGATTCAGATTCACGTACCGAACCCGCTTGAGGACATCACTTATCACCCTGCGGTCGATGCTGCCTTTAAGCAGTACGTCACCGACGAAGATCTCACCAACCCAGTGATTTCGGACCGCCAGGATGAAGTGCTTAGTGTTTACGCCATCCCAGTTCCATTCACTTTGGTTCCATTCTTCTCTCCAGAATCGCAAGTGCAGAGTGCATGGGTCGATACTGGTTTGGCGGAACTGCGTAACCCTGCAAACGGAACCGGTCCATTCCCAGACTTCCTCGATGCAACCCTCGCTTTTGAGGGTATCGATCAAGCCACGGGTTTGGTGCTCACCGGAGCGAACCTAGTGACTCCAGGATCTGCCGTCGGCACCGATGGCGGACTGGGTACTGCTAGCTTTACCAACTACAGCGTGACCATTAGCAATCCATCGGCATCTTTCGGGGCAGATCTTCTGCGCAACCCGAGCTTGCTAGATGGTTACGAAATGGTGCCTGACAGCACGCAAATCACTCCGCAATCCTTCGAGATTGTAGATGCGGTCTACAGCGCAAGTCCTGAGACTCTGGTTTTAACCACCCGTGTCGCTGATGGCCCGATGGCTTTGCTTGCATCGACCAGTTGGGAGGTGCGCTCGAAGTTCTTCCGCATCACCACCACCGATACCAAAGATCGTCTGCCAGCTTCGGCAAGCGTTCGGATTCAGTTCCAAGGTACCGAGGAGACTTTTCCTGGTTCCAACCAACCGGATCTTACTGCTGTGACCGATTGGACTGGCGATGGCGTCACTTCCATGAGCGACCTCCAGGGCAGGCGTTTCATTCGTTACCGCATCACTTTCGATATCGACGCGCTGGATTCCGGCCCAACGGTAGAYAARGAGAAGCCGACGACGGAATACCTGAAGTTCCCTTGGGGCTGGTAAACCAAAGCCTTTACARAACCCCTCGTCATCTCAGGATGRCGAGGGGTTTTCCTTTTCCGGCGTTATGCTGTGARGGATGGGCATTCTAGGCTTCATGTCACAGTTCTCGATGAGACCACTRCGCCGAGGCGCTTTTGTAGTCTTGTTGGYGCTATCCACTTCCTGTAGTGGGAGGGAATCTTCACCGCCACTCGMAGTGATTTCTTGGACCGGGGAAGATCAGCWGCCGGTAGCTCTCGACCAAGYATTGAAAATCGARTTCAATCAAGCCTTGGCAAACCCAATGCGYGCAAGCTCCYTRCAGGTCTTTGATGAAGGTCATCATTTGGTGGAGAACATGACTGCCAAAGTGGTTGGACGTTGGATTTACATCACACCTGCGCTGCCGAAAAAYCCTACCTTGACCGATGGTAGTTTATTGCCGAGTCACAGCTATGGCATTCAATTGAATGGTTTGCCCTGGTTGCGGGCACTTGCGGCCATCGACGGCAACCTGTTAGAGAAGGATCTCATTCTCCGCTTTCGCWCCGCCGATGCCGATTCCCCCGGCGCACTTGCTGGCCGCGGCGTKGAGTCCTCTGGCTTGCGACTCGAGGGYCCRGGCGGTCGCGAGCCACTCGTATTCCGACCGGACGAAAAAGTATTGCTTCATTTYACMCGTGGYATKGAYCCACGWTCTMTCGCCGCGCCGGCGCGATGGCGSGTGCAAGGGCAACCAGAAGAGGTCAACGTKKTGTTGCGCCTCRTAGAAAACCGCATCGATGGTTCGGTCCTAGAAGTCATGCTRGAAGACTGGCGTGGTGCCGGTGCTTTGGARTTGCCGGCAGGCATCGAAGGGTTAGGAGGGTGGCCGTTTCCAGAATCGGATCGCGTGATCCACCTGGTTCGCCGCGCTCACGAATAGTTTGCTTGGAATCCTTCCCCGGCGGCGACACAATCAGGGCAATGAGYTGGTTGGAARTCTTGCAACAGGAGAGTCCTGGYCTYTACATYGGTTTTTTGCTGATGTTCGGCGCCATGGCKGGYTCCTTCGCCTCYGCGGCAATTTTYCGCATYCCCAARGAGGGCATGTCGATTGYCAGCCCTGCGCGKTCYCACTGCCCRTGCTGYAACGCCACCATWCGCTGGCATGACAATMTGCCGGTCYTYGGGTACCTCATCCTGCGCGGCCGCTGCAGGGACTGYAAGGCWGGCTTTGGTCCAGGYTATYTRGTCCACGAARTCGGCTTAGCGTGGCTYTYCTACCTCGCTGGRCACACYTGGCTGGCCGATCCATCCCWWGGWGGGGGYCCAGCRGCTCTWGGATTCGCCTTYGTSGCTCTSACCRGCCTGTGGATTGCCATGGCGATCGATTTTCGCCATTTCATCCTSCCCGACGGCATCACCCTCGGCGGCATTCCCTTCGGATTGGCTGCCGCCTACCTGGTCCCAGAATTCCACTTTTGGCCGGGGCTGARCTCYATGCCATTGGGCCTGGACTGGTTCCGAATTCCGSCGGATTTGGCGCAGAATCAACTCGCCCTCATTTCAGGAATCCTTAGTTCCCTKATTTCTTTCGGGTTCTTGTTTGGAATTGGTCGYCTGTTTTCTTATCTTCTTAAGCAGGAAGCGCTGGGCTTTGGCGACGTCAAGTACATCGCCGCTGTCGGTGCCTTCCTCGGCCTCGAGGGCTCCCTSTGGACTCTCGCTGTCGGCGTCTTCGCGGGCGCAGTGCTGGGCGTGGTCAACGTCGTGCGCATGATTTTGGTGGTTCGCCACCGACGTCAGACGCAAGGAAAGACCCACACCTACGCACATTCGTTCGCACATGTCGGCTGGCTGGCCGGGCGGACCATTCCGTTCGGCCCGCCACTGATTTTGGGGACCATCCTCGTTTTGATGGCTCCCGCATCCGTCCACCAGTTCTTCCTTGAGACCTGGCCCCAATTCCTAAACGGTTAGGCATACAAAACCGCATCTCCATGAAGAAATCCACACTTCTCATCGCCCTTCTCGCACTGGCAGCCCCATCGTGTCAGAGCCAAATGCATCGCCAGATGCTTGACGACCAAGACCAGCAGCTTGCTGCGTTTAAAACCGACGCAGATAACTTGCGCATGGCGCGTGATCGCATGATGGCGGAAAACGCCGCACTTTCCGATCAGCTGAGCTTTGAACAGCAACGCGCTGCAGAGATTCAAGATCGTTTGACCCTGCGCGAAGCAGCTTACAGTCAGCAAGATGCGGAAGTCGCGGACTTGCAATTACGTCTTGCAGGTACCGGCGTCGAAGTCGAGTCCCGTGGTGGCTTCATTGTCCTTGGCGTAGATTCCAATCTCACTTTTGGTTCCGGCAAAGCCGAGCTAAACAAGAAGGGCAAGGAAACCATGAGTCGCGTCGCCGATGTTCTCTTGGAAAACTACGCCGGGAAAACTTTCTGGGTAGAAGGGCACACTGACTCGGATCAGCCGAAGAAGTCTGGTTGGAAGAGCAATCTTGCTCTGTCGGTAAACCGCGCACTGTCGGTGGCCGATTATCTCGTATTCGAGAAAGGCATTGAGTCCAGTGCTGTCCGCATCGCTGGTCACGGCGAGTGGGACCCGAAAGAGGACAATACTGACAAGGTAGGCAAGGCGAAAAATCGTCGCGTTGAAATCCTAGTGCTCCCTTAAGCAGAATCTCTGCTAGGCTAAAGGCATCGAGCGCAACATCGCTCGGTGCCTTTGTTTTTTTTCTTTCTCAACCCGAAGACCCTCCCATGTCCGCAACCGACATCCATAACATCACGTTTCTTGGCTCCTCAGACGCCGGAAAGACCACGTTGATTGAAAAAGTCGCACACCAGTTTGGTGCGATTGAGCGCGTGGGGACAGTGGAAGACGGCAACACCTTGTGTGATTTTTTACCGGATGAAAAAGAAAAGCGTCATAGTTTGTCTGCCGGTGTGGTGCACTTAGAAGCACCGCACGGCAAGTTAAACTTGATAGATACTCCTGGATATCCAGACTTCGTGGCCGATGCCATTACCTCCATGGGCGCGGCTGGAACGGCCGTCATCGTAGTGCCAGCGCGGGAGACCGGCGTCCCTTTTCATTCCCTTCAGTTGTGGGAAAAGGCCGGAGCGCTTGGCCTTGCGCGCGCGGTGGTCATCACCCGTTTAGATAWCGACAACTTGCATCTGGACAAGGTGATTGAAAATGTACGCGAAGTTTTTGGGCAGCGCGTGGTTCCRTTTACTTTGGCAAATGAAACGGGTCCAGGTTTCAGTGAAGTCAAAGTGGTGGAGCAGGAAGAGGGGGAGCATAAAGATCACTTGGTCGATGCCGTGGTGGAAGCCAATGACCAGCTCATGGAAAAGTATTTGGAGGAGGGTGAGATTTCTCACGAAGCTTTAGAAGC
This sequence comes from Planctomycetota bacterium, assembly GCA_002746235.1. GTDB lineage: Bacteria > Planctomycetota > UBA1135 > UBA1135 > UBA1135. The sequence goes on along the minus strand of NVWJ01000002.1, from coordinate 6,982 downwards.
GGCCATCCCACTTGCCATGGCAAAAGGCACCTTCGCACCTTTGTTTTGCATTAATCCGACCAATGGGATTGGCGTGCCAGAGTTTGCCGACTTTATGGTGCGCGACTTCCCCAACGCGGCCATGCAACTGGCTGCCATGCATAGCGATAATATCCAAGGCGGCGGTGAATCCGAACGTTGCGTTGCACGAGTTTGGAAAGTGCTGAGTGATCAACACCTCGGCCAGATTTCTTATCTACGTATCTTGCAAGGAACCCTGAATAATGGAGATTCACTGATTGACCCGCATGAAGGCAAGCCGGTGAAGATGAATGGACTCTCGACTCTGTTCGGCGCACGACTAGATGGAGTTTCAACCGCCGGCCCAGGCGACATTGTCGCGGTGACGCGGATCGACGACCTGTGCATCGGCGATGTCCTGGTGAGTGAGGGCGAAGGTCACTTCCATGAGTTTCCGTTGCCGACGCCTTACACCGCAATGGCCATCGTGCCGAAGGATCGTAATGCGGAGCAGAAAATTGGACAGGAACTGCACAAGATGGAGCGTGAAGACCCGTGCTTTAAAGTGCATTATGACTCGGTCACTCATGAAACGATTGTCGAAGGGTTGAGTGAGTTACATTTGCACGCCTTGTTGCACCGACTTGAAGTGCGCGGCGTAGCAGTGGATACGCATTTACCGCGGATTGCTTATCGCGAAACTATTACTACGCCATCCGAAGGGGCGCATAAACACAAGAAGCAATCCGGTGGTAAAGGTCAATTTGCTTCCTGCAATCTGCGCCTGATTCCACGCGAACGCGGTGCTGGTTATGAGTTTGTCGATAAAGTGGTCGGCGGCTCGGTGCCTCGGCAGTTCAYTCCGGCAGTGGAAAAAGGCGTCGACGAACAAATGGTGAAAGGCGTGATTGCCGGAAGCCAAGTGGTGGACCTCAGTGTCGAGTTGTACGACGGCAAGTTCCATGCGGTCGATTCCGATGAACATTCCTTCCGTGTCGCTGGTGCTCGCGCTCTTATGGAAGGCTTCATGAAGGCCAACCCGATTTTGCTAGAGCCCATGATGAAGGTTTGGATTACTGTCCCGTCGCGCTACTTCGGCGATGTCTCAGGAGATCTAAACTCGCGCCGTGGTCAAATTCACGGCATGGAATCTGCCGGTGACTTCCAAACCATCGAGGCGGAAGCGCCGCTTGCGGAGTTGCAAATTTATTCCACTCAGCTTCGTGCCATGACGCACGGCGAGGGCCACTTTAGTATGGAGCTCGCGCGTTACGCGCAAGTACCGTCTCACATTCAGGCCAGCATCGTTGCGGCCGAGAGTGAGACGATGGTCCATAGCTAAAGAATCTGTGTCTGCTGCAACTGTTGAAACGAAGTCGTCAAGCTCGAAAGGGTTTGCCCTCCTGGAGCTCCTCATCTTCATCGCGGTCCTGACCGGACTGTCGGTGTGGCTTTTGCCTTTAGCACTCAAGGAGCGCAAAGATGAGAACCAAGCGCATGCGATTGAATATCTACGCATGTTGGCCTCAGCGGAATCCATGTGGATGTCCGAGGTCGGAAGCTTCGTCGAAGTGCGTCAGGTCGCGGAGTCGGTGCCCAATCTTCCGGGCCGAGCTTTGCATTTGCGCACCCCATCCTTCAACTTCGAGCCACGCATGATTTTCGATGGCCAGGGTATCGGGCATCGTGGGGGATATCGCTACCGCACCGGGCACGATGAAAACGGTCGCATTGTCGGCTGTTGGGCATGGCCGAACCTCCGAGAGTATTCCGGTTTGGCCACCTTTTGGGTGAACTTCAGAACCCGCGAAGTTTTTGAAGCACCGATTGCCGCTTCCTGGAATGACACTCCAGGAACCTTGGCCCCGGACGCCATCGGGCTTAGCCCGGTGCGCGGTTAAAGGAACTCATCCACGGCCTTCTGCGCCAGACGGAATCAGCGTTTCGCTAGACCTGAAACAACGCACATGCATTGGCATGGGTTGTGGCAGCAAGTTCTTCTGGAGAACGACCAAGTTCTTCCGCCAGCGCTTGCAAGGTGAACTTGACGAAGGCCGGTTCGTTCGGTTTCCCGCGTTTCGCTTGCGGCGCYAAGAACGGYGCATCGGTTTCGAGGAGCAAGCGGTCCTCGGGGACGATTTTTGCAGCCTCRCGTAAAGCAGTGGACTTTGGGTAAGTCACGTTGCCGGCAAAACTAATATGAAAGCCTAGGCTAAGCAGTTCTTCSACCGCTTCWGGACCTTCGGAATAGCAATGCATGATGCCYTTGGGYTGGCCGCCGCGATCGCGCAGGATGGGCAGCATTTGYTCWATKGCRTTGCGACAATGCAGGATGACMGGCAAGCTTCGTTCTAAGGCTARATCTAAATGAGCRAGGAAKGATTTTYYCTGAGCATCGGGTTGTGCCCAATCGCGGAARAAATCTAAACCGGTTTCGCCAATGGCTTTGAAGCTGGCATCGGCGGAAAGGTCCTTCAGCTCATCGAGTTTAGAGTYTAAATCGGCAARGKCGCCGACATCGTTAGGGTGAATRCCTACGGTGGGGAAGACATCGTCATGCTCGGCGGCAAGCTCGCGGCAACGTTTTGCGTTTTCCAAATCGATGGCCACGCAAACCAAACGATCGACTCCWGCTKCGCGCGCRCGTTCRATGCGGGGGAGTGCAGGGTTTTCTTCCTCATTCCAGGTGAGGTGACAATGGGTRTCGAACAGGCGCATGAATTATTGCGGTGGAACYGGGAGGCCTTCGCGTWGGCGTAACKCGCGCATGAACTCCCAAGTRCCGGGGTCAATGTCGCGCGCYGGCATTTTATCAAGCAACATGCGATGYCCGCGYYGYGGRTCCAAWTCCAAAATCGCAAGTARGGCTTCTTTGCGAATCAGGAAGTTGGTGGATTCCGTGTCGAATAAGCTTTCCAGAATGGCTGGCGCTTCTYKRTTGCCGCGCTCRCGTAAAGCACGCACCGCCAAAGTYCGTGCGMGTGGTTCCATGGATTCCTCGGTTGCGATATCGAGCAACAACTCATTMACCCAAGGTTCCGCTTSTGCGCCTTCRACKKYYAACAAAACATCTTCCACATACCGTGGYCGAAYGAGGTCACGTGCGCGGCGGTTGTCCAGAAACAGCAGYTTTTTYCCGCGCGCGAATCCTTCATGAACATCTAGACGCCAAAASGCATGATGCGCCACCAATCGMGGACGCACCGGCATTTCCCGAAAATCACAGGCCCGGCAAAGTGCRATMGTGGCATTYTTGTCCAAAACTAAAGTCGCAGCCAGGAGCTCTTGCTCGGTYAACTCCGGCAGCACAAAGCGACTTTCCTTGATCCAATCCAACCATGGAAAGGCGTCGGCGCCGTCGAGCGCGGCCAAAGCCAGGGCGGTGAGCTTCAATTCGGAACGCAATCCAGGCATTTCCTCCACCAAGGCATTCGTGTGGAGTCGCTCGGCAGCCGTGCGGGCTCGCACTCTCAGCTCCAAAACCGCATCTTCGGTAGAAGAAAAGGACTTTGCCAAGTCGCGGGAAGCCTCTGACAGCAAGGGACTTCCGACATTTCCCTTCGAGCAAGCGGTTGCCGACAAGCTCAGCACTCCTAGAGCCAGCCATACCACGAATTGGCATGCTTTGTGCATAAGAGGGGGGGGCGTCATTGGGCCTTTTCTCGGTTCGTTGTAAGTCTGTGTGTGCATGGTGTTTAGTCTGCTAAACTTTGCCGACAGCTATCCTCGAGAGCCATCCCGAGGCCATCTAGGTCGCCCCGACTAGGTCATTGTGAAGATACTCCCTTCCCTAAGCAAAATTCTTGCCACATCCTGCCTGCTTGCCGTGTTCACGGCATGCGGGAGTTCCTCCGACAGCGGCGCTACGGTCGCAGAGTTCGGAATGTCCGTTTGTTCGCTCGGCTGCAATGGAAGCTCGTTTTCCACGAGCACCCATGCGGCGAACCAGGATATCACCTTTACGTTTAACGACACGGTGGATCCAGCAACGGTGAACTTTTCGTCGATTTCCATCGTCGACAAAGCAACCGGCGTGACTCCCACTGGAAGTTTTATCGTGACTGGCAAAATCGTGGTCTTCCAGCCATCGTTAGAGCAAACCACCGCGGGAACACTTTTTGGTTTCTTGACCGGTTCGACTTACCGGATTCAAATTCTGGACGATGCTAGCTCCAATGCCGTCGCCGCAACTTCCGGTCGTTTGAATCAAACTTTCATCACCGGCGACATCACCATCACCGCACCGGTCGATTTGGTTCCTGGTAATCCATCCCTGATTGACCTTACCCCAGACGCAACTGTGGTCCCAACTGTGCGCGATTTCCCAATCGTGATGACTTTCGGCGACCTGATGAACACTTTGCAAATGGCGAATCCTGAGACTGGCGCAAGCATTCAGATTTCAGTGACGGTGGTGGATGCGGCAGCAGGAAGTGAAGTGCCTATGCCAGGCTTTTTCTCCGCCGAACTTGACCGCGACAATCTGTTAACCACGGTGACTTTCACTCCTTCGGTGCCATACCCCGGCAGCAACAATGGAGCGCGGTCCTTGCGTTTGAGCGTGTCCCAACAGATTTCCGACCTAGGCGGCAATCTACTTGAGAACCCTGGCTCGACCAACTTTTTGCTACCGAGCATTCTTCAAGCACCAGGTGCTTTGAGTGAATCCTTTACCGATTCCTCGCAAGAAGACGACGCGGGAAGTACCGCAGGGTTGTGGGCTTCGGCCTCTGGAGTCCTGGACAGTGGATTGGATCCTGTCACTGGACTTCACCATGGTGGCGGTTCTGGTGTGCTGGGTTCCTACGTTGCAGAATCTGGATTGCAGATTCTGGATACCAATGGAGATCCGAACTTCCCTTCGGAGTTGTTAGGAGAGGACGTCGGTGTTCTGGGCGGTTTCTATTCGTTTAGCGAAGTGCAAATCCCGGAAGGCTCTCGCGTGGAAGCCTCCGGAGGCAACCCTTTACGCATGTTCAGTCAGGGCCGTTTGCTCATCGATGGCGTGATGGATTTCTCTGGTGCCGCAGCACCTACTCACACGGGTAAGGTTTTTGCCTTGGGTGAATGGGAGAACGACACCATAGGCATCATTAATGAATCTTCTCTTGGCCGCATGTCCGATGCCCTAGGCGACGATGATTTTGCTCTTGGCGGCCTTGGTGCAAGTGGCAATCTTGGCGCTGGAGATGGCGGTGAAGGTGGCAAAGCTTGGTATCACCTCGGTATTGATTTCGCCGGGAATCTGTATCTCAATGCTGCCGGTGGCAACAACAACTGGCACAACGCTGTTATTGGAACTGGAGGGAATCCTACCGTCAGCCGCTTCCCCGGAGGCTTTGGCGCAGGCGCTGGCGAGAACGTCGACCTTTACGCTGGCTCCAATGCTGAGGGTGTTGGCGGTGTTGCCTCGGTGGGTAAGCCATCGACTGGCCCAGGTGCTTTTCAACACACCGACCAGGACAATGGTTCTGGCATGGGTTCTTGGAACTGGCCTCCCACGGCGAACGAGGTCACCGATAATGTTTTTGCCAATGGTGTGACTATTACCACACACCCAACCGAGTTCACGGCTGGWACGCCAACCGATTTYGGCAACTTCTCCATTCACCGTTCGCGCGGTGGTGGTGGTGGCGGYTACTGGACCGATGGTCTTCGCGGCACGCACTTCGATGCCACTAGCACCGATCCACTAGGTCTGGAATTRCTGRTCCCATTGATTGATGTCGATGATGACATCTTTGARTTCAACGGCGATGGYGCCGGTGGCGACCGTTTGTTGTGGGACAGCCGTTTAGGTGGYGGTGCAAGCATGCCCGACGCCGATGGTGGTCGCTACGTGATTCCACTGAACACCGAAACTCTAGACCCAGAACTCGGCCTTTTGCTTGGCGGTTCCGGTGGTGGTGGTGCTGGCATGAGCGAGCACGGATCGATTGAGGACCGTTTTGGTGGWTTCGCCAACGGCGATGTCGGCACCTACCGCAACAACCCGGGTGGYGGCGGWGGTGCCGGTGGTGGCTCCGCGCAACTCCACGCTGGATCGACGCTTAGCATTAACGGAACGGTTTCTGCTGCGGGTGGCAACGGTTCTTCCAGTGARTTYATGGCCTCGATTCCATTCGCRGACATCAAYGCGATTGACTTTGGCCCTCCTGGAGATGCAGGCGGCGGYGGTGGTTCCGGTGGTTCTATTCTGTTGCAAGGCGGCAGYTTGGTGCAGGCSGGACTCGACGCGGTRGACGTCAACGGCGGTAGCGGCGGCATTGGTGCWGCWGGTAACCACGGTGGCGATGGCGGCAGCGGATTAGTSCGTGTAGAAACCGCAACYGGTTCTGAGTCGCTTTCCATYCTGGAAGGCATTGTSACTCCMAACGARGCGGTGGAACTCACTCCGATTGGCCTTCCCGGTCAAGCAAACGTGGGCACGATTGCGGTCTCYATGGCWGGCATCGTGGGCGATGTCACTTCTGTGGATGGCACTGTGTTTAACGGTAACGCAAGTGGTGTTCGTTCGCGCTGGTACGAGCCTTCTGCTGGCGTGCAGAACATTGTGCTGACTGGATGGCAAGTAGAGGTGGAGTTCTCYACCGACGGCGGCATCACCCCACAAACCTTGAGTTTCAGCGACTTGGCTACCACCGACCCAGATGCCACTCCGATTTGGATTGCCCTGCAAGGAGCATGGATGGCTCCCGGTCAATCCACTGCAGTCAATCCATTGTTGGTTACGGCCACGCCTTGGGTCATCCCGAACGTGAATGGCGCAACCGACGGTTTGGTTGAAATCAACGGCGCCGTGAACCGTGCGCTGCGTTTCATGCTGGTCTTTGACCAAGATCAAATCGGTGTCATCATTGGCGTCACTCCTGGGAACTACTTCCGCGTCACCAGCGTGAACGTAGACTTCCTCGGCGACTGATCAAAAGGGCTATCAAAGCCCTCTTACCCGACGCGCTTTTGCGGGACCCTTGGACCCTGC
>NVWJ01000010.1 GCA_002746235.1 Planctomycetota bacterium | reverse complement strand
AATCGAAGGCTGTAGTGTCGCTACAGGCAAGATGAAGCAACGCAGGGGCAAGCGATTTCGGCCGCGGAGTCGCCGCCAGACTTAATCAGAGTTTCCTTAAATTAGGATTTCGCCTGAACCTTGCCGCCAATCACGATTTTCGACACCGGGTTCTCGCCAAAGGCATAGCCGAAATGGAATAAGTCAGGCAAATCTAAAACTAGCAAATCGGCGTCGGCGCCGGGGCCTAAATGGCCTTTCTGAGCTTCGATGCCAAGGCTGCGTGCCGCTCCGAGAGTCATGCCAAAGAGTGCTTCTTCGGCAGTCAAGTTTAGGCGAATGCGCGCAAAGTGGGCAGCTTCCGGCAAGCTTGGCGTATAACTGGAACCAGGGTTGAAGTCGGTAGCAATAAAGTATGGCACCTTTGCTTGAAGCAACTTACGTGCTGGTGCATCGATTTTTTGACGCAAGAAGTGCGGCACCGTTGGCAACAATCCAGCAAAGGTTTTGCCACTCAAGGCCAAGGCTTCTAAACCGGCGTCGCTCAAAGACTCTAGGTGGTCCACGCATTCGGCTTCCATTTCTACCGCAAGCTGGGTACCACCAATCTCATGAAATTGGTCGGCATGAATGCGCAAAGCAAAGCCTAAGTCCTTTGCACATTCACAATAGCGCCGGGCCTGCTCTTGATTAAAGGCACCTTCTTCAATGAAGATGTCCGCTGCACGCGCAATGCCCTGCTCCTTCACCGCAGGCAACATTTCGGCACAAAGGATATCCAGGTATCGTTCCGGATTCTCCCGGTGCTCCTCCGGAAACATGTGCGCGCCAAGGAAGGTCGCATAAAGCGGCATGCCTTCGGCTTCAGCAGCCATTTGCATGATCTCCAAGGACTTCAATTCCGACTCTACCGACAAGCCATAGCCCGATTTCCCCTCACAAGCGGTGGTGCCATGGCGTCGCATACGGCGAAAATGGCTACGCACTTTTCCCAGGAGATTTTCATCGCTAGCGGCACGCACATTGCGCACGCTCGACAGGATTCCCCCACCGCGCTTGGCGATTTCTAAATACTCCACGCCTTGGGCACGCCAATCAAATTCTTCGGCACGGCCCACAGCAAAAACTGGGTGCACATGCGCATCGATTAATCCTGGGACGACTAATCCGCCCTCTGCATCTAGCTCTTGAGTTGGATTCCAAGCAGCGCGTAAATCGGCTTCTTGCCCAATCTCCACGACCTTGCCCGCGTCGATGACTACGGAGTTGGCATCGGCGGGTGCGGCATCGTTCCAGCTGACCACGCCCGAAGCATGATGCACCAGTAACTGGCAGGGTTTAGCACTCATCGCAGAAGCTTAACAGGCCGTGGTCAACTATCGTGCGCGGCCGATTTCAAAACGTAACTCGCTATGACCGTCGAGTTCGAAATGCTCGACCCGAAAGTTCACTGCCTTACGGCCTTCCAAAGTTAATACCGCTTCATCCCAAGTCGGTGAGTGATGGGTCCAGTTATCGATGAGCAAGACATCGTCCGCCCAAACCCGCACGCCGTCATCGCTGCGTACGCGAATTTTCCAGGCACCTTTATTCAACACCAGTTTGCTCGACAAAATGGTGCCAAAGTGATCCACTGCATTGCAAGATCCGCTGGCCAGGCCCGATTGCAAGCTCGCCGGCCCACCCGATCCATACTTCAAATTTGGATGGACGGTTTTCCAAAGCAGAACATCTTCGGCTTCCGAAGCAGCACGCCAAGTCTCCACGTCTTCGCGCGGATCCACTGGAGAAGCAAAGTTACGCACATCCCAAGCCACACTCATGACGCTTCCTTCGCTATTAAAGGTCTTACCATTCACGCGAGCCGACAGCAGATAGAACTCCATGCTATTGCGTCCGCCAAAAACTCGGTAGTACTTGCCCACCGTGGAATCGGGCTTGTTGAGGGGGCGAATCGAAACCATGCGGCCGCCATCGAGGAAGCGCAACACGACTTCTGCCTGGCTTGGCAACATACGGAAAATATGCTCCTTGCCGTTTCTCTCCACGCGTTGCCACAACGGTGATTTCTGATCCCAAGGTCCCCACTCGGTAATCACAATCCGTTCGCGGCCAAAGAACATGGTTTCTGGAGCTGCTGGAACCTCGACCTGAGGGATCGCCTGCTTGGCCGGAATCATGGCGGTCCAGACCGCACTGTCTTCCACCACAACCGCAGAATTTGCTTCCTCCAAGTGGAAATATGCGCCTTTGAATTGGTTATCTGCATGAGTGGCCGTCACATCCCCGCGCAAAAGCACGGCCTTGCCTTCACCGTGAAACTCATTTCCAAGAATGATGTTGCCGCTTGCGGTTAAGTCATTCGMCRYGCCCCATGGAGTTTCTGAAAAGYGGGTTGGGAAACTCCARAGATGAACMCCGACGGCATCTCCACGAATTYGGTTAGCCTGAATCCGATTATTRCGGCTGTGATCYAYRTTGATGGCACCGCGCTCTAARCCGTAACCKGCTARACCATTGTCTTGGAAGWYATTYTCAAGAATAGAAGTGTCTTGCGAGAATCCAGCCCAGATTCCGCAGATTGCGTTGCCTWGAAAGGTGTTGCCCTGAATGAGGTTGCCAAAGCCAAAAGTRAGCTCCAAGCCGTGTGCGACCGCGTCATTCAAGATATTGCCAACGAACTCATTATCGTTATTGCCCAACCGCGCATAATCGAAATCATCGCTCGGCGCMGGATTCTCTCCCAGAGCTTCTTTACCCGAGAAGGCAAAGATGCCATCGCCACAATGCGTTGCGGAGTTGGAGTAGATGCGGTTGCGCGAACATTGCTCGAACATAAGGATTCCTGCSGAATCTTGGCCRCGGTTGTAARTCTCATGACTGTAGCCGCGYACRCAGAAATCAAATCGGTTYTGTTCGACCAAGTTATCGCARCTGCGCCACATGGCTAAACCCCATCCGGATAAGAAGGAACAATCATTATTGCGCAACTCGGCATGCGTCACGCGGTCGAGAATGATTCCGTTTTGTTGCTCGCGCACAACCACGTTTTGCACCACCAAGCCATCGGTCCGTTCCACACACAAACCAGCGCCGTAATTTTTCCGCCACTCCTGCTGATCATTCTCGTGTGGCCATAACCAATCACTACTGTCCTCTTCTTCCGGAGTCGACTGAAGCCTTTGACTGAAATTGCGACGGAAATCGGCACCATCGACCACCAGGCCATCGGCCTCGGTCGCGAGCACACCACAGCGATAACCGCGCACGAAAAAGTTGCGCAAAGTTACGTTTTTGGCGCCATCGACCAGAACTCCAATGCCCTGCAACTGGTCGGCATCTCCGCCCAAACGAGCTCCACGCAAGATGGAACTGGGCTCGAAGATAACCTCAATCCCGTCGGTGCGGATCTGAATCACACCGTTACCATCTTGATCCGAAATCACCTTGCCTACCGGAATAAAAATGCGACAAGATTCAGTGATTTCGGTGTTGTCGTGAGTCAATTCCACGACTGGAAGCTCTTCCTGTGCAGTAGGCAGAACAGCGAAAACGAGGGCTAGGGACGAAATCAGCATGGGAAAGCATACCTCAGGGATAGCTTAGGGCGGGAATGCCCAAGGGAAGCCCCAACATTACGCTCTTTGCAGGGTATTATTAGGACCAGTCGCACTCTGCGGCCAAACACCTTGAACTCATTTGCTCTACTAGCGGTCCTGAAGGCCTCCGCGGATTTGTCCGACGCGGAAATCCCTCCCTCGACCGCGGAAGTCGCCGCACCCGCCGACTTCCTTCTACTTTTACCGATTCTCCTCATGGTGGTTGGCGCGATTTTGGGCGGCCTGCGCACCCTATTGCAGTCACCGGTGCGCCCCATGCTTTTGGACGGTCTGGACGATGCCATCGAAAAGCGCATCGACCAAATTTTAAAGCGCCACCCGAGCTTGCCATCGGCCGCTGGATTGGCGCGTTTGTTCTTGCTTGCAGCAGCTGCCGTTTTGCTCTTACGTGGCATTGCAGAACTCCCTTCTTTCCAACGCTGGCCGATTGGCTTAGGCACTGCACTCTTCGGCGGACTCTTACTAGAGGCCTTCCCAGCTCTAGTGCAACGCCGCCGCGCACGACGGTTTGTCATCACCTTCTTGCCATTRGCCGTGGTCATGACGTATTTATTACGCCCACTCACCTTTGTGTTTGAGCGTTTGTTGACCTTGATGGGAGCCGAGCCCAATGACACTAGCACCACCGACCTGTCGACCAAGCTACTCGATGTTGCGGCTGACCATTTACGCGAAGAGGAGCTCACCGAAACCGAACAGCACATGATTGGTCGGGTTCTGGATTTGCCCGAGGCCGATGCCGCGAGCACCATGACTCCGCGCACCGAGTTAACCGCCGTCACCTTTGACAGCACCCTCGCTGATTTCCTCAAACTGTCGCTAGAAGAGGGCCATTCGCGGATTCCGGTATATGAGAAGAATCTGGATGACATCAAGGGAGTTCTTTATCTGAAGGACTTGATGCAGCTCACTATCGACGGCGCCGACTTAGGTCAGGAAACGGTTGCAGCACATATGCGCGAACCGTTCTTCGTTCCAGAAACTATTTCGGTGCCAAACCTCATGGAAGAGATGCGCCAGCGGCGGATTCACTTGGCGGTGGTGGTCGATGAATACGGTGGCACGGCTGGAGTGGTCACGATTGAAGATTTGATTGAGGAAATCATCGGTGAAATTCAAGACGAGCATGATCAAAAAGAAGAATCTGCCGAGTTAGTGCGTGTCGATGAAAACAAAATCGAGGCGGATGGCCGCGTGTCCATTTATGACCTCAACGAGTTTTTCGACACCGATCTTCCGGAAGATGAAGACTACGACACCATCGCCGGTCTGCTATTCGATCGCTTTGGGCATATCCCTGTAGTTGGCGAGCAGTTAAAAATGGACGGCTTGTTCCTCGAAGTTCTACAAGCTGATGACCGCCGCATTCACCGCGTACGTCTCACGCGTATCCAACCTGGCGAACAAGCGGAAGTCGCGTGAGGCGGACATCGTCCCCCGGCATCGTCCTAAGACGCTGGCCCTATTCCGAAAACTCTCAAGTGTTGCGCGTGCTCACTCCGAAGTGGGGCGCAGTTTCCATTCTTGCCAAAGGGGTCAACCGACTGAAAAGTGGGCAAATTGGAATTTATGACACATGGGCGCTGGTCGAAATCGAATTTGGTGGCAAGGACGGCGCCGAAATGTTCAACCTCTACTCCGGAAAGTTGCTCGACCGCATGTCTGGGCTCGCCCGTGACACCCGACGTTTGGTCGCCGCCGGCATTCTGGCGGAACTCGCCGAGCTCGGCTCCCCTCCCGGACAACCATCATCACACCTCTTTTTATGGCTGCAACGATGGCTTGAGCATTTGGCGGAAGGCGCGCCGGTTGACCCGATTTTGTGTGCCGCAATCCTAGAAGGGCTCAAAGAGCTGGGCCTACAACCGGGGCTGGAAATCCCGTCAGACGCCCCTCAGGACGCAACTTTGTGGTTCTCGCCTGCAGCCGGGGGCCTCGATGTCCCCCAAGATGGACGTCGGCCGGAGCAGCATGCGCGGCGCATCTCCCGTCAGGATCTAGCCTTACTGCAAAAGCTGCGCGCAGAACCGGAATTCGCCCTCGATGCGGACTGCGAAAACACCGAGGGCTGTCTTACAATCTTGGGCGAATTCCTGCACTACCACCTGGAACGTCCGCCAAAAGCATGGCAACTCCTGCATCGGCAAAGCGTCGGCCAGGTCCCCGGTCCGTGAAGAAAACCACTCTCCTTCTGATTCTCGCTGCARCCATGGTCGGCTCTTGTGCCGGTCCGCCGCAGCAACTCTCGATTCACGATCTCGARGAGGCGCATCGCCTTGCCGATCTCGGCGATTACGATGCCGCCGAAGACATTCTCGATAAYTTCGATGCCATCGATTTCGATCTTCCAACGCAGCGCGACTACAACCTGCTTTACGGTCAGGTTTCCGAYGCGCTCAACGATTGGAACACCGCGATTCGATATTACGAAGCCTACATGGCGCAAACCGGYCCGGCGCAACGCGCACGCGAGGCGGAACAACGGTTGCTTTACTATGGCACCGGCCTGCTCGAYGGCGAYTTGAAAATCTTCTGGATCTTCACCGATCRCAGTCGGGGTGTCATCACCCTGGAAAACTTAGCGCTGCTCGGCAATGATCCACACGCGCGCGCCGAAGCCATGGCCCGGGTTGCCGARTATCACTACAGCGGCCTGGACTACGACGATGCCATGATTTTCTACGCKGGCCTTTTACAGCCYGATTTCCAAGGCTTAGGYTGGGAAGACAGTGCTTCTTTCCAACTGGCYATGTGCCACTACGGCTTGATTAAGTTAAAAAGCTTGAACGGCCCGGCRGTGCGKTTTGCCTTGGAACAGTTTCGCGCTTACTTGWATCGCTTTCCGGGTGGTTTGCATCGGGTGGAGGCGCAACGCAAGTACGACATTTGCCGTGACCTGCTGAGTCAGTACCACACCATGGTGGGCGATYTTTACGTCCARGTGGRTAATGARGTTGGCGCCATGCATCACTTCGCATTGGCCGCTGGCGAAGTTTCCATGGGCGACGCCTCGATTGCTGAACTGGTGCAGAACACCTTTGCCGCCGACGAAGCGAAAATACGTTTAGCGAACTTGCGCGCGGATTCCTAAAYCAAAGTCATGCGCACCTTGACACTCWTGCTTTTGCTCATCGCCACCGTTGCGGGTTGTGGCTACCAAATGATTAGTCCGGGTGTTGGCGGCGGTCGTTCTATTTTGGTGCCTACRGCAAAGAACGCYAGCACTTGGCACGGRATCGAAGTTGGATTTACCACGGAAATGCGYGCCGAYTTGCAACGMCAACTGGACATCCGCCTGGTTTCGGGAAACTCTCCCGACTTCATTCTCAATACCGAGATTGAAGACGTCGGACGTCGTTCGCGCGTCGGCCTGCGCTCTGGAGGCTCCGCCCTTGGACTTGCCCAACTGGCTGTTAAGTGGGAACTGGTCGATGCAAAGGGTGAAGTCTTAAACAGCGGACTGGTGCGCCGTAATCTTGAATTCCTCACCGACCTCGGCGAGGATGCCTTCGGAGCCTTCGATGAAATCTTTATTGAGATTTCGCAGCAGATTGCATTGGAAGTGGGTGCGGAACTTGCGCAGCTTTCTGACTAAGCGGGTACTGCCGGTGCCATCGGCCTTAGTATCGCTGGCTAGGGAAGCTCTGGCTTAGTCCGGGGTGAGAGGCCGTGGATTGAAATCGCTTGCCCCAAGGCGCGAATCGAAGGCTGTAGTTTCGCTACAGCCAAGATGAAGCAACGCGGGGGCGGGCGATTTCGGCCGCGGATTCGCCGCCAGACTAAATCAGAGCTTCCCTAGGCCGATTGATTAATAGGCGAATCCAAGCGTGTGGATATCTAGCCCCGTAAAGACCATCATGAAGCTGAAGAAGGTCATGCTGTGAATCACTTTGGCGGCGCTTTTCAGCGAGCCCGATTCTTCCGCCTGAAGACGCGGAATGACTCTTGCTTGCATGACCGTCGCCAGTGCCACCAGAATCACCAGCATGATGAGCTTGCTGGCGATGTGATCTTGATTCGCGGTTTGCCACAAAAACCAATCTCCTGGATCGGGCACAAAACGCAATGCCATGATCGGGCCAGTCACCATTTGCACCGCCAAGGCCGGCCAACCGATTTTGCGAAAACGTCGCTCGAAATCGACCACCAGGCGCGGAGTCTTGTCGGCTTTGGCCTTGGGCAAAATAACGAAGGAGAGCACCACGTATCCACCAAACCAAATGCATGCGCCTAAGACGTGAAAGGCAAGGAGGATGGAATGGATGGGCATTGCTTGGACTTACTGTATCATGCCTAGCTAACCAATCTGCCTCCTCCCATTGGGTGGAAGCAGCCTGGGAAACGGCGAATCTAGTCCTAAGAAGGGCTCTCGTCAATGGACTCCTTTTGCTCCCCCGGGGTCCACGTCATCCATGAATCCAGAAAAACCTGAACCCACCCAGGACCCAGAAGAGGCGCCGAAACGCAAGAACAGCGGCCTTCTGATTATCCTGCTTGTTGGTGGATTAATCCTGCTCGCCGTATTTGGTGGCAGCTCTCCGTCGAACCCGATGACCATGGATCAGCTGTGGGTGAATCTCTACGCTGGTAATGTGGAAACCGTTGCGATTTCAGATACGGCGAAGGCTTTCCATGTGAAATTGGATGGCTCGGAGAAGAAAGATGTGGTGGCCGTGCCAGACGCGCGCATGATTTGGAGCGATGTCCGCGAGGTGCTAGCCAAGGGTTTGGCAAAAGCGCCAACCATTGGCATTGATGATCTCACCGCCCGCATTGCAGATGGCAGCATCACCCCATTGAAGGGGTATCCCCTGCTCATCCGCACCAAGCTGGATCCTGCAATCGAAGAAAGCCCGGTGGTCGAACGCCAGCGCTTCTTCCTCGATTACGCCGATGCCTCCGGTATTCACTACGCCGAAATCGAAGGCAAGTCCTCCGATGACAGCTCCTTCAACCTAGCCGCTGTGGTGGCTGCGTTTGAGGCCGGGCAAACTCATCCGGAAAACCGAGTGCCACTCGCCGAAGGCCTGACCTTCGATACCAGCAAAGGCTTGTCCACCGAAAAGACCAGCGGGCTCACCACCCTGATGCTCAGTTTCGGTCCTATCCTGCTCTTTTTAGTGCTGTTCTGGTTCCTGTTTATGCGCCAAATGAAGGGCCAGGGACAGGGCTTACTGAGTTTTGGTAAATCCCGCGCCACGGTTTACAACAAGGAGAACCGCACCGGCGTCACTTTCGATGATGTCGCAGGAATTGAAGAAGCGCTAGCCGAAGTTTCGGAAATCACCGAGTTCCTAAAGTTCCCCGAGAAGTTCACCCGGCTTGGCGGACGCATTCCGCGCGGCGTGATGCTTGTAGGCCCTCCCGGAACCGGAAAAACTTTGCTCGCCAAAGCCATCGCCRGTGAAGCCGATGTCCCGTTCATCTCYATCAGCGGTTCAGACTTTGTYGAAATGTTCGTCGGCGTTGGAGCCAGCCGGGTGCGCGACTTGTTTGAAGGYGCGCGCAAAGAAGCACCATGCATTATCTTCCTCGATGARATCGATGCCGTCGGCYGYAARCGTGGCAGCGGYATGGGTGGCGGCAACGATGAGCGCGAACAAACCYTGAACGCGATTCTGGTGGAAATGGACGGCTTTGATTCRGATGACCGCGTCATCGTCATTGCTGCCACCAACCGCCCYGATGTTCTAGATAGCGCACTGCTCCGCCCRGGACGCTTCGATCGCCAAATCACCATTGATTTGCCCGATGTGAAAGGCCGTAAGAAAATCTTGAAGGTACACACGCGCAAAATCAAAATGGATCCAAGCGTTGATTTGAAAGTCATCGCGCGTGGAACTCCAGGATTYTCCGGTGCGGAAYTGGCTGCCCTCACCAACGAAGCRGCCATCCTCGCTGCGATGAGCGAGCACAACTGGGTCACTCAGKCCGACCTTGAGGAAGCACGCGACAAGGTTCGTTTTGGTCGTCAGAAGAAGTCCGCTGTYGTGGAAGAAGAAGACAAGCGCATTACCGCCTACCACGAAGCTGGGCATGCGGTGGTCAACGTGTTTATGGAACACACCGATCCGGTGCACAAAATCACTATCATTCCGCGCGGCATGGCCCTCGGCGCCACCATGTTCCTGCCCGAAAAGGATCGCATGCACTGGTCGCATAATCGCTTGCTTGATGAAATCTGCACCCTTTACGGCGGTCGAGTTGCGGAAGAAGTGTTCCTCGATGACATCACTACCGGCGCGTCGAATGACATTGAGCGCGCAACCGATCTTGCGCGGCGCATGATTACCCATTGGGGCATGAGCAAAAAGCTCGGCCCGGTGAACTTTGGTGAGAAAGCTGGCAATGGATTCTTGGGCGCAGAATATGGGGCAGGCAAGGATTATTCGCAGTTGACCGCCAGGATCATCGACGAAGAAGTCGGTGAGATTTTGGCCGAGCAACATCAACGGGCGTTGGGTTTGGTGAAAGAACATCGCGACTTGATGGAGCGCGTAGCACAGGCTTTGATTCGCTACGAAAACATCGACAAGGAGGAGTTCAAACGATTAGTCGATGGCGTTTCGGTAGAGGGTTTACATCCGGTCGGCGAGCCGGAAATGGGTGAGGAACGCAAAACCCCACCTCCAATGCCTCCCGCTACATCCACCGACTCCGAGCCGCAAGACTGATTGGCTCCCGCACCGCCCTCAGTGGTAGACTGCGCTTCATGCTGAAGCCGTGGGAGCTTCCGGGGGCCACTATGCCACACCATGCCTTTCCTTTGGGTGAGGGTTGTTGGCGTGCACCCGCCGCGAAGAGTGGAATTTGCGAGACCGCATTGCTGGATTTCGGCGTGCAACCCCTCGGCAACCTGGCCGATGGCTCCGCTAGCTACGCGATTCACCGGCTGAAGGATTTTTTGCCTCCCTTGACCGAGGGCGATGTCAACGATCCCGCCCACCGCGCGTTTTGGATCGCTTCTCGTTTAAGTAGCGCCCGTGCTGCCATGGCCCAACCCACGCCAGCACCGCAGTTCATGGGCATCTTGAATCTCACGCCAGATTCCTTCTCTGATGGCGGGATTTTCGGCGGCGGCACCATGGGTCCGCTTTATCACGCGCAATGCTTGCTCGCGGAACAGGCCGACATTCTTGATTTGGGTGCGGAAAGCACACGACCTGGCGCCTCTGCGGTTTCCGTCGAGAAACAGCTGCAACGCTTAATGCCAGTCTTGGAATCCCTCCTCCAATTCCAAACGCCGCTTTCCATCGACACCCGTTCGGCCGAGGTCGCCGCACGCTGCCTCGATGCCGGCGCCAGCATGATCAACGATGTCTCTGGCCTATCCGATCCGAACATGGCGCCCCTACTTGCAGAAAATGGCTGCAAAACCGTGCTGATGCACATGCGCGGCACCCCCGCCACCATGCAAAAGCACACCGCGTACTCCCATTTACTCGGGGAGGTTTTCGATGAACTCATGGTTTTGGCGCAACGCGCACTCGGCAGTGGAATGGCCGCGGAGCAAATCATTTTGGATCCAGGCATTGGTTTTGCGAAGACAGCCATACAATCGCAGCAACTCATCGCTAAGTTTGAGTGCTTCCGCGCCTTAGGCTTCCCGCTGCTCGCCGGACCTTCGCGCAAATCCTTCATGACCGACCTACTTCCTGGCGTTTCCGCAGCTCAACGCGACGGCGGCACTGCTGGTGCTGCTGCTCTTTGCGCTGCGCAAGGTGCTGCGTATTTACGTTTGCATCGCGGTGGCAAATCGGTAGACGCGTTTAAGGTTGCAGCTGCGTGCGCTAATCCCCAGCCGGTAGAGGTGCCATGCCCTTCGGTCTAAGCGGATTTCACCTTACCGATGGGTTTGAGGTCTTGCTGCTCAGCGCCGCCATTTACGGGATTCTGCGTTTCATCCGCAGCACCCGTGGCGTGGGCGTACTGCGCGGTTTATTCACCTTTACCATTGTTGCGCTATTCAGTATCGCCTTGCTCGACCGCTATGCGCCAGGCGGAATCGCGGTAGTGAAGTTCATTTTGGAAAAGGTCACGCCATACTTCGCGTTGATTGTGGTGATTTTATTTCAGGAAGAGCTGCGTCAGGGCATTAGCCGTTTTGGGCAAAGTGGGCTGCTGCGTTTTGGCAGTAACACCGCGGAATCCCCGACCGAACTCACCAAGATTGTGACCACCGCCAAACGCTTGGCAAACCAACGTACCGGCGCCTTGCTGGCCTTTGAACGCAACATTTCTTTGAAGCCATTTAGTGATGGCGCAGTCAGCCTTGATCTGCCCATTTCCTCCATCTTGTTGGAAACCATCTTTTTCGATGGCGGCCCTCTGCACGATGGCGGCGTAGTGGTCAAAGGCAAACGGATTACCGCCGCCAGTTGCGTGTTCCCACTGACCAATAATCCAAGAATTGCCCGACGCCTTGGCACCCGTCACCGCGCGGCTCTTGGACTATCCGAACGCACCGATGCGGTGGTTTTAGTGATCAGTGAAGAGTCTGGTGAAATCAGTTTGGCGGCCGATGGCGAGCTGCATAAGCCAGTCCCGCAAGACCAACTGGAAAAACGCCTTTCTGAATTGCTCAAAACCGAGTCAAAGATCACCGAACAATTGCAAGCCGATGGTTCTCCCGAGGAGGCTACGTCATGAATAAGGTCAGCGGGCTCTTTTTGGTGGATTGGCGGCGTAAGTTGTTGGCGCTTGGCATTGGGTTTTTGATTTGGTCATGGGTGGATGGGCAGATTTCCGTCGACCGCGAAGTCACCCTCATTCTCACCGTCAGTGATTCCGACGTGCGCGACCCCAGCGACTTCTATTTATCGGTGGAAGTGCCCGAAGGCTGGGTTCTCACCGACCCTCCTGCCGGCCAATCCGTGCGGATTACCCTGAACGGATCGAATTCCGAACACAACGATTTCATCAGCCGCCAGTGCGCAGCATCCATCGTCGTGGATTTCAATGTGGATCCGATTCAAGACATCGTCGACTATCCCGTGACCCCGCAAGACCTGGTCTGGGTACGCCCTTCCGATGCCGCCTTCCTCCTCAACGGCGTCAAAGGTGTGCAACAACTACAGAACCTGACTTTCCAACGCGTTCAGACCAAGGTGCTGTCGCCGAATGTCCGCGATGTCACCGTTGTCGGCAAACCGTCCGATGCGCACGATGCCAAGATCAGTGAAATGGTGTTCCTGCCTAGCCAAATCACGTTGTCTGGACCGAAACTCGCCATGCAAAAGTTGACCTCGCAAATCGACGATACCTACTCGGCGAGTGGAAGCCTGGAGAAATCGGGATTGTTCGCAAGCATGACACTAAGCGGTAATGAACGCGGCACCATTACCAAGACCTTGCGTTTGGCCAAGGAATGGAGCAAGCGTGGGATCCAAATGGAACCACGGAGTGTCCTGCTGGAACTTCCCGTCCGCTTACGCGAAGTCAAAAATTTCCAATGGCTGCCCGAAGCCTCCGATCTCATCGTACTGCCCGCCGACGATGAAGCTTCTAACGGTCCGTGGACCATAGAAGCCTCGACCCCCACCCAATGGATTGCCGAAATGCCCGACATGGAGTCGGACCTGGAGTTAAACGCGCAATGGATTGAAGCGCACGTGGAGTTCTTGTTGCACATGAACACGCTCAATGTGAATTCGCTCGACCGCACCGCACTCCCCGTCGAAGCTAACCTCTACAACTTCGACGACCCGACTGAGCTGAGCTTCTTCCGCAAGCATTTAGTCATTCGTCCCCTTGACCCCGATTCCGCGACGGTTACCGTCACCCGCAATCCATGAATGCTCAAACCCTATTCGGCACCGACGGAATCCGTGGGCGTGCCGGGAGCTATCCCCTTGTGCCTGGACTGCTGGAGCGGCTCGGGCTGGTACTTGCTGCACGCATTCACATCGACATGCCAGATGAGGCGGAAGATCGCCCGAAAGTGCTGATTGGGCACGATGGGCGTGAAAGCGGCGAGACTCTAGTGGCGGCAGTTGCGGCTGGTCTAACCAAAGGCGGCATCGATGTCGATGTCCTCGGATTAGCCACTACGCCGAGTGTGGCTTACCTCACTTTTGCAGGCCCGTATCAGGCCGGAGTGGTGGTCTCGGCATCGCACAATCCAGCGGCGGATAACGGGATTAAGTTACTCGGGCGTCAGGGCGCGAAGTTGGCCGAAGCGGTGGAGCAGGAGTTGGAGACTGCATTGTTGTCGACTGAAGATCCACGCGAGGCATCGGAAGTGGGTGAAGTACGGCGTACCAAAAACTTGCTGTCGGATTACATCGCGTGGTTGCGCAGTGAAGCCTTCCCGGATTTGGATTTGGGCGGTAAAAAGTTTCTGGTGGATTGTGCGAATGGCGCGGCATCGAAATTGGCGCCGCGCATTTTGCACGCATTTGGTGCAGAAACGATTTGCATCAACGACAAGCCCGATGGTTTGAACATTAATGATGGCTGCGGTGCGCTGCATCCGGAAGTTGCCGCGAAAGCAGTGGTTGAGAAAGGCTGCGATTTAGGACTGAGCCTAGATGGCGATGCCGACCGTGGCATGTTGATTGACCGGAAAGGCCGCATCTTGGACGGCGATGCAATCCTCGCTGGCTTAGGCATTTCTATGCAAAAACGCGGTGAGTTGAAGGACAACACTGTAGTCGCCACCGTCATGAGCAATCTTGCACTGGAGCGCTGTCTGCAAGATGTCGGCGCGACCTTATTGCGCGCGCAAGTTGGCGATAAATACGTTGCGGCTGCTATGCGTGAAGGCAACTTCAACTTAGGCGGCGAGAAGTCTGGGCACATTCTGTTCGGCGACGACCACGGCTACCGTGGCGATGGCATCTACACCCTACTGCGCGTACTTGAGAGCCTTGCCCGCGACGGCGAGGAGCCTAGTGATTTCGCACCGGGTTATGCAGACCTGCCGCAGCGTTTGGTCAACCTGAAGGTCTCCAAACGCCTGCCGCTGGAGCAACTGCCGAGCCTGTTCGCTGCCTGCGCTGACCTGGAAAGGGAACTCGGCGACCGCGGACGCATTGTGGTGCGCTTTTCCGGCACCGAATTGCTTTTACGCTTGATGGTAGAGGCGTTGGAAGCTGATTTAGTCGACTCCTCCATCGCCAAACTGGAAGCGGCGGTCAAGCAAGACGACATTCTGGTTTAGGTCTATGCTCCTAGCTCTTGAGCTGTCCGGCCCACGCAACTCCGTCGCCCTTTGGAGTGGCGCGGATACCAGCGAAGTCGATTTCAGTGAACAACGCGGTAAAGGACTCATGCAAGCGGTGCAAACTTTGCTCGCAAATGCCAACGCCGAACGCAGTGACCTGCGTGGAGTCCTAGTCGGCATCGGCCCTGGTTCCTACACCGGACTACGCATTGCGTGCAGCGCCGGCATCATGCTTGGCTATGCGCTCGGCATTCCCTGCGCCGGGATCCCCTCCTTCGATGCCGCCGCCTTCGCGCAAAACCACCAAAACGAAAAGCTGCATCTCATTTTGGATGCCTATCGCCAAGAGGTTTACCACGCGACTTACCTACGCCGCGGCGACTCGCTGGAGACCGTGCAAAAACCGCAGGTGATTTCGCTGGAGGATGGCGCTGCTGCCATCGGCCAAGAGTCCTTTTTAGGCGACGAGCGTTTTGCAACAGGTGGAGTGCAATTGCGCACAAGTTGTCAGGCGAGCGCAATAGATTTGATTCATTTTGCAAAGAGTATGGGCATAAACATTTCCGGCGAAGGCCTCACAAACTTGCTTCCAACCGAACCACTCTATTTGCGTCCTGCTGCTTTTCGGGCTTAGGCTAACTGACAAACCTTTACACTCCGGCATGCCACGGCCACTCCTCTACGCATGCTTGCTCCCCCTTCTGCTAGCGGCTTGCACGCATTCCGGGCCCGACCTGGACGACCCAACGCCCCTTCCTGAACCCGCGCGGGAAGGATGGGGGTCGGACTCGGCGCAAGATGGTTATCTTTTAATCACGCCGCTGAAGAGCAAGAACGTTTTCCTGGTGGATCGCAAAGGAGAAACCGTGCATCAGTGGGAAACCGAGTGGGAGCCGGGCAACTCGGCCTACTTGACCAAACGCGGCACGCTTTACCGATGTATGCGCATTGAGGAAGAGGTCGACTTTGCCGGCGGCGGCATTGGTGGTGGCATTCAAGAGATTGCTGCCGATGGCACCGTGCTGTGGGAATACCGACTGGCAGATGGGGAACGTCATCATCATCACGACCTTGAACCTATGCCCAACGGTAATCTTCTGCTGATTGTTTGGGAGAAACACAGTGCTGAAGAAGCTCTGGCTAACGGACGCGATCCCGAGTTATTACGTGGCGAAGAGTTCTGGCACGATTCGATTTATGAGATTCGCCCGTTCGGCACCGATGGCGCCGAAATCGTTTGGCAGTGGCACTCTTGGGATCACTTGATTCAGGACTTTGATCCAGAAGCACCGAATTACGGAGTGGTGGCGGCACATCCGGAACGGATTGACATCAACGGCGACCGCGATCCGGAGTTGAAGTCGGAGCAGGAGCTCGATGCGGAGATGGATCAACTTGCAGCCATGGGTTATGCCGGTGGCGATGACGACGACACCCATCCTGACGACTCTCCTCCGCCCCCGGAAGCTGGATCGAAACCCGAAAGCGATGACCCGCCCTCGGCCAAAGAATTACGCCGCAAAAAGTTCCGTGATGCGGATTGGATGCACACCAACGCCATCGACTACAACCCAGCCCTCGACCAAATCGCCATCAGTGTGCGCCGCTTCGATGAGATTTGGGTGATTGATCACTCCACCACCACCGCCGAAGCAGCCTCGCGGAGCGGCGGACGCCTAGGCCACGGCGGCGACTTGCTCTATCGCTGGGGGAATCCTGCGGCCTATGACATGGGCACCCTGGAAGACCGTGTGCTCGTTGGGCAGCACGATGTCCAGTGGATTGAAGACGGCCAACTCGGTGCCGGCGGACTGATGGTTTTCAACAATGGGAAGGATCGCCCGGGCGGTGATTACTCCAGCATTGAAGAATGGTGGCCGACTCGCAATGCTGCAGGAGCCTATCTGCTTGATGCAGGTGGCCGCTTCGGTCCAGCGAAAACTTCTTGGACCTACACCGCTCCAGAGAAGGCCGATTTCTTTTCCAGTTTCATCAGCGGCGTGCAGCGTCTTCCAAATGGCAACACTCTCATTTGTTCTGGTGCCCCAGGAAAGCTGTTCGAGGTCCATCCCGATGGCAAGACTGTGTGGGAATGGGACTGCGATCTAGTCTCGGAAGAAGAAGCAGAAGGTGACGAAGGAAGCCCAGTCAAGGCGAACTCGCTTTTCCGTATCACACATCTGATGCCGGGCCATCCTGGGTTAGAAGCTCTGAGAACGCAAGGCATCGCGATCCCTCAAGGATTGTGATATTCCTGTGACAACTTGCATCTATACTGATCCCAGACCCTTTGCTAAACATCATGACCTTTCCTACCCGCATTTTGACTCTTGCGCTGCTCACCGGCGCATTTTCAACCACACTGGCTTCTACGGCCAACGCTCAGACCTGCAATCACTCCCTGAACGCGACTTACGAAGTCACCTTCGATGCGAGTTGGAGTTTTCAAAATCACCCTACCGATTTCCCGGGTAATCCACACTTCTCACCGTTGATTGGTGGCACTCACCTTTCCAATTTCTCCCTTTGGGAAATGGGCTCACTCGCTAGTCCAGGCATGGAAAGCATGGCTGAATTGGGAGCGACGAGCTTGCTCACCCAGGAAATCAACAGCGCAATTGCCAACAACGATATGGAGTTTCTCCTTTCTGGCGGCGGCATCAACTCCCCAGGCTCCATTTCCTTTACCTTTGACCTGACCTCTGATTACCCAGCAGTCACTTTGGTCACCATGATTGCGCCAAGCCCTGATTGGTTTATTGGAGTCGATGGGCTTGAACTTTTCCAAAACGACCGTTGGATGGACCAGATAGTTGTGAACCTAAACGCTTACGATGCCGGAACCGACGATGGCATCCAGTACACCTCTGGCAATGCCAACTCCAACCCTGCGCAACCGATCGCCCAGATTGCCGGCTATCCTTTTGCAGGCGTACCTCTCGGCACTTTCACCTTCACCAAAGTAGAGTCCGAAGATCTTGGTCTGTGTATGGATCCGCTGGTTGCTGGACAAAGCGCAAGCATTCAGTTGTCTCACGGCACCCCTAACGAGGACGTGGTACTCATGTGGAGCACTGCATTAGGCAGTACCGTGGTGAACGCTGGCACTTGGTGCGTGGATTTTGGAATCACCCTCCCACTTGGTAATCCTGGAGCTCAATTAGTCTCTCTAAGCTCCTTCGACGGCAATGGCGACTACTCCTTGACCCGCTCGATTCCATCGGCAGCGGCTGGCCGCACCCTCTACTTCCAAGCCGCCGAGCGCAACTCCTGCCCCGATGCGCGCATGTCGAACATCGTGACCCAAGTCGTGCAATAAGAAACGTCGTGCTTGCAGGGAAGGGGTGATTGGGGTTTTGTGCACAAGCAAGGCGCAAGGTGCCGGTCGTAGTCCGTCTACGACCAAGCCGAAGCAACGCAGCAGGTGCGCAATGCCAACACCCATACCCGGAATGACGGCGCTTGGGTGCGGAGCGCGGAGCCCCGAAACGTCGTGCTTTCGGGAATGGGCAAGCGGTTTTGTGCGTAAGCAAGGCGCGAGGCGCAGGTCGTAGTCCCTCTACGACCAAGCCAAAGCAACGCCGCAGACGCGCAAAAACGCAGCCCATTCCCGGAATGACGGCGTTTCGGGGTGGAGCAAAAAAAGAGGCGCTCTCAATTAAGAGAGCGCCTCTGGCAAATCGCWAAAACGACTTACAGATCTTGTGGACGCAAAGTCTTGCGGCCGTTTGCGGAAGCGCGTGCTTCTGCTGCTTCGATGGCTTCGCGAACGTAGCTATCGAGTGCACCGTAGAAATCGCCGGAGACGTTGCAGCTCATGACTGCACGCTTGGTGCGGCTCTTGGAGATGATTAGATCTACAGCCTTGCCCTTTTTGCCTTTCTTAGCGGCTTTCTTTGGAGCTTTCTTAGCGGCTTTTTTGGGAGCCTTTTTAGCTGCCTTCTTAGGGGCGGCCTTCTTGGTAGCTTTCTTACGTGCAGCCATGATGTTGTTTTATTGGTTGGGTCCGCAACTTGGCGAACGGAAGGAAAGTAGTGATTGGAGGCCGTTGCCGACACTCATCGTGTAGATTGTGCTTGCAACACAATAGGGAAGTCAATGCGGAAATGCCGAATTTAAGCAAGAAATCCAAATTCGTGGCGATATCCTCTTGGCGTGCTATCCATCGCAATACTCCTCCTTTCACTTACACAAGTCGGTGCAAGCTCACTATTAGAGCCTGCAAGTGACTCCATGGAAGGTAATATTTTGCGTCGTTTCGACGCATTACCMCTCGAAGAACGCCAACGCATTGCCGAAGAGTTAGTGCCCTTCGTGCTTGGGCAAGACCATCCKCTRTGTGAAACMACACGCGCACTCATCGACGACAGAAGGCTTCGAAATGCTCCTATAACCCCAAGAGAAGCCCTTTTAGCCTATTCCGCAGAAAARTACGCACCTGCGCTTGGACTCAAAACTAGACATGTAAAGGTCGGCACCAAGRCTTGGGAACGYTTTCGAAAACGCTATTTGCGCTCCATAACACCCAACCGATAYGAAACTTGGGCRTGGGATTATGCCTCCCATCAATTCTTYGCTGCAACCAGTGCGAAACCGCGCGAAACCGTCATTGCGATGCTCGCTGGRCGCTGGCCAGAYAGCGGAAAGTTTTCTGCATTCGCGGARGGAAGTTTAGATTTTGAACGCGATTTCGACCCAATTGCAGACTACTTCGAACATGTTTACCGCGATCGCGMCGGAAAAGTCTATGACGAGATTCGACTTTAYGACATGTGGGGATCGCAAATCACCTTCGGAATTTCCGATGTCGAGTCGATTGCATTYCTGCGCAACATCGAAGAATCGAAGCGYTTGCAATCCCCYATCGCAGCTTCCGAACACGATGGGATTTACCAGAAAATCGARGAACRSTTTGTSGCYTATMGSGAATATCGCGACTTGCATCATGCSTTGGCRCAGCGCATGGTCGACCCGCTCGGCTTAGTCCCGCGCATTTACGGCGAAATYGCACCRAATCTAGACCAAGCTTGGATTCTCATGGGGCATAGTTCGCGGCGCATGGCCACTTTCCTGAAGCARCACCCGACGCGCAAGGAWTTCCTCGGCGCGGTCGCCAAACGGGTGCCAAACGACAAAATCGCGCTCACCAAAGCATCCTGGRTGAAGCACAAACAAGCTCGCGAKACCTTCCCCGGYCWTATTCGCAGATACACCTTAGATTTCCTTGCCGACGAAGGCCTCACCGGCTTCCATCGACGCTAATCRAAGCGTACTCTGGGGGCATGCAATCCGCGCATCGCGCCTGGGCTGAGATCRATCTCGCAGCCTTCCGTCGGAACCTTCAACGTGCTCGTCAGCGCGCTGGGTCCGCGGCGGTTTGGCCAGTGCTGAAGGCGAATGCATATGGACATGGTGCGGTGGCCATCGCACGGGTTTGTGCGCAGGAAAATGTGGAGMGGATTGGCGTCGGCGATAGCGGTGAAGCCTTGCAGYTRCGGCATAGTGGAGTGGAAATTCCACTGCTGGTTTTAGGCACYATCATTGACGCGGAAGTCGTTGATCTGCTCGACCACAACATTGAAGTCGGGGTGCACTCGGAAAGTCGCGTGCGCAAACTGGGTGCCATCGCCCGCGAACGAGGCACGCAACTTGGCGTCCACCTGAAAGTCGATACCGGCATGGGCCGATTAGGTGTGCGGCCGGAAGCTGCGTTGCGCGTGGCCGAAGCGATTCACGAYGAGCCTCACCTAAATTTTCGAGGGCTCATGACTCATTTCAGCAGTGCTCAAGGTGCGCACGCTCAAATCACYGAAGGCCAGCAAGCCCTCTTYCTCGCCGCCGCCGATGAAATCCGCGAATCGCTTGGCAGCCTGCCAACTTTGCATTGTGCAAACTCCGCCGCACTGTTYTCAGGATTAGAACCTCTCGCCGATGCCGTGCGCCCTGGGATTAGCCTTTTCGGCATTCTTCCCGGCGAGGTTTGCCCCGACGCRCAACTTGAGCCGGTMCTTTCYTTGTACACCCAACTGGTGTTCCTGAAAGATGTCCCACCYGGAACCAGCGTGGGTTACGACAGCCGCTGGACTAGCCATCAGGCCACGCGTTTGGCCACCCTACCTATGGGGTACAACGATGGCCTCCCCTTCCGCGTGGGCACTGGCGGCCGCGGGCAAGTTTTAGTGCGCGGGCAACGTTGCCCCATTGTCGGCGCAGTCTCCATGGATTACTGCACCATCGATGTCACCCATGTCCAAGACGCGGACATCGGCGACCGCGTGACCATCATTGGCAAAGATGGTTTAGAAATCCTCAGCGCAGCCGATGTTGCCAACGCGGCCGACACCATTCCGTATGAGATTACCTGTCGCATTGGTTCGCGCGTAAAACGTGTGTACCGCAACGAAAACACTTCCACGGCCCCACCTGCAAATATGCAACGCGAAACATGAGACTTCCCTTCCCACGCGGTCGGGGCCCTCGTATTTCACTGCTGATTTCGGGCTTGCTCATCATCACGGCCTTTGTTCCGTTGCCGTTACCGATTGCGTTGATCAACAGCGCGATTGCTTTGCGTGCTCCAGAAATCAAGCTCCAGGCCGAAGGGGCCACCATCCGTTGGGGGCGCGGCCAAGTTGCGCTCGCTGATTTGCGCCTCAAGCACCAAGATTTGGATCGYGCACGGRTTGAGCGSCTAGAAGCCTTTTTRGATTTGCGCCCATGGAGCACGGGATTYGGCAAGCCCATCACGCTYAAGATTCGCGAAGCCGATGGCGACATGAATCTAGARGTCRTGGATTCCYTRTCWAAGCTTCGCTCYAACAACTCGSARCCCTTYCCKTTGCAGCTGCAGGTCACGGACAGCGGGTTGCGCTGGACCGATGAGGAGCAACGCGTTTATCAAATGGCAGACATGCAAATCCAAGGCTATCTTTCGCCCCAAGGATCGCGCTTTGTGGTGCACAGYCAAGCCATGCTYCCTGCAGCTGGCGCGGTTGCGCTCCATCTTGAAGCCAACGATGAYTTYTCCGCATGGAGYCTWGCYACCGAGGCCGATGTWCGCGTTGTRGAAGACTGGGCCATGCTYACWCAYCCGGARCTTCCTTGGTCGGGTGGRCATCTACAAATGCGCKCRCRRKTGGAAGGCRSCGCMGAWGKCWTCGGAGAGGCCAAGRTTKCGGGTTCYATGGCYTTGRCRGARCTGCACTACCCAGCTTATGACATTCACGTTTCGAATCTAGGCGTGGATTTCGAGGGCAATGCGCAACAAGGAATTCAGTTTGCCTTACGCGGTTCGGAAGCGCATGGAGATTTTGCTGGTGATGGCGCGGTTCGCCTAACCCAGGGCAAAAACCCCGCAGTAAGTTTTGCRGCGCACRGYGARGGCATCCAAGTAACCGGCGAGTTAGTCACTTGGTTGGARAGCATTTTRCCGGWGGTGGGTGCCATCGTCCAAGGCCTGGAACCGCGCGGTTATCCGCAAACCGAATTCGCAGCGCAATGGAATGAACAGTTCGGGTTTGATTGGTCGCTGCATGTCGATGGCTCCAACACGCAACTTACCTATCGTGGATTCGTCGACGAGGACGATGGCAGCCGGGTTTCTTTCCCCTATCCGGTCAACGTACACCATGGCCATATGGTCACAGGGAACAACGTTTTGCTGTTTCTCGGCGAAACCGATGCTGGAGAAACCGGACATGCGTGGGCCACCGGCACCTTTGATTTCCGCCCCGAAGAAGTCGAGTTCACGCTCGATTTAGTTGCGGAGGAGGTCACCTTAGACGCGCGGATTAGTCATGCCTTAACTGGTAATCCTGAGATTGCCCGCTTGTGGCGCGACCTTGGCAGCCCCACCAACGGCACGGCAGGAATTGAAATTTTGCTGCGCTACGACGGCAAGGATTTTGGTGTTGGAATCCGTGGAGAAGGTCACAACATAGACGCCATTCCGGGATTGCTGCCATTGCCGATGCACGCCGATTCAGCCTGGTTTAGCTGGACTCCTGGGCTTGCTCGTTTCGGTGGCTTACTGCGCGCCGTAGGAGGTGATTTCAGTTTAAGTGGCGAAGCGCGTGAAGCTGCCGAGGAAGGTATGGATCCGGTGGTTCGGATGACCCTGCAAGGCCAAGGTGCTGGAGCCACACTAGCGGAGTTAAACACACTCGCTGCATACTTGAATCTGCCGCCACAAATTGCTGACTTTCCATTACAAGGCGACATTGTTTATGGCTTGCAGATAGTCCTACCTCTAGGCGACGAGGCACCGCACATGCTCGCCAACTTCACTTGCACCGATGCAAATCTTAGTTGGCCGGCCATGGGCTTGACCTTTACTCCGCTCAACGGGCAGGGTGCAATCGCGGTGCGTGGAGATGAGTATTTGATCACTTTGCCACGCACTTGGTCGGGAGTCGACGGCGGCAATCTGCGCGCAAGCTTGCAGGTCAGCTCTCAACCCGGGCTTTCCATGGCCACGGTCTATGGCCAGGACCTCCAACTCGACAGCGGTTTGCTCATGCGCATGCAAGCCCTCACTGGGCAAGAGCCATGGGGTACGCACGTAGATTGGAGTGGTGCCGTCGACATGCGCGCCACGCTCAATCCGGACGACCCAGAACAGTTTCAAGCGCGCGTAGATTTGAAACCACTGATTATGAGCATGGGTGAGGGAACGCAACGCGAAACCYTCCGCCTGCAGGGTGCCATCCACCTTTTCCCGGACGGTTTCCGGGCTGATGTCCTGCGTTTGTTCAGTGAAGATTCCGACCTCACGATTCGCGCTGTCGAAGGCGTGTTTGAGGGCGATGTCCTCAACTTAAACGCAATCCTCGATAGCCAACAGGGTGTTTCTTTAAGTTCACGCCTAGCCTCCATCGCCAATCGCGACGCTCTCTCTGCGCTCGAAGAGATTGGGCTCGATGGCCGCCTGCGTGCCGATAATCTTCGGGTGCAAGCGATTCTTCCTGCCGGTGGCATTCCGCATATCCGCGCCGACGGCGGTTTGATTCTGGAAGATGTTTCGATGGAAGGTGTCAGCCCGATTACTCGTGGTTACGCCAAAATCGATGTCCGCAAAGCCTGGTGGAGTGGTTTCTCCGAGTTTGGTGCCGAGCTGGACCTCAGCGACGGCACCGGACAGTTAGGCGATGTCGGCATGTCCGATGCTTCCGCACACATTCACATCGACAGTGAAGTAATCCGCTGGACCGATGTCGACCTCTCCTTGCTCGGCGGCAAAGTGAAAACAAATGGCAAAACGCATAAAGGTGAAGAGGTGCGCGGCTTCTTCACGCTTGGCTTAACCAAAGAAGCGCCGATTAGCGTGCGATGTTTTGCCGAAAACCTATCCCTCCAACGCATGCGCCGCGAAATCGGGCTGAGTGGTTCGCTCGGTGGAGAACTTAGCGGTTATTTATATTTGAAAAGCCCCACTCCTTCTCCCACCTTTAGTAAGGGACTCGGCCATCTGCATATAGAAGATGGTGTGCTTGGCACGGTGCCGGTGTTGAATGCGATCTGGAACGTGGCCGGAATTGATCCGCCAAACTTCAGTGAAGGCGATTTGGATTTCACCATCGATGGCAAAGGCAAGATTTCCGTCGAGAAGATGAGCCTAAATCACAGCCTGCTTGAAGTGCGCGGCGAAGGTTCCATCGACATGGACACCAACCTCAGCTTGAAGGTGACCTTGCGTACTTTCAGTATTCTGGGCAGGCTTCCCATCCTCAAGGACCTGATTGATTTCTTGGTCGAACAGCAAGTGTATGGCCCAGCCGAAGCGCCCATCATTACCCAACGTGCGGTTAGCAAATTGGGCGGTGATGATTTTGTGCGTCCACCGTTCCCACTCTGGGTCCCCTCTCCACCGAAGCCGGATTGGAAGGTTTCTCCGGTGCTTCCGGTTCAGTAGAGCGAGCTTCGGACGGGTAAACTGTGTGGGGCCGTTGCACTCAGACGGCGCTTTACGACCGCTGGTGAACGGCTGGGCGTAACCCCACTACGATAAGGAAAGATAGATGTTGCACGCTGTGATCATGGCCGGAGGTTCCGGCACTCGCTTTTGGCCTGAAAGTCGGGGCAGTCGGCCGAAGCAGTTGTTGCCGATTACCGGTGGTGATTCCATGTTGGCTGAAACCGTTAGTCGTCTGGATCCTTTGGTGCCTTTGGAGCGCACTTGGATTGTGACTAATGCACAGCAGGTGGAAGGAGTCTTCGCTGCCTGCCCTGGTATTCCGAAGCAGAACGTTTTGATTGAACCTTGCGCGCGCAACACCGCGCCTTGCGTTGGCCTTGCTGCTGCGGTGATTCATGTAAAGGATCCAGACGCGGTCATGGCGGTTTTGCCAGCGGATCACTCCATCTCCCCTAACGAAGAGTTCCAACGTAGTCTGCGTGCAGGTGCAGAAGCAGCAGCACAACCTGGGGTGTTTATCACTTTTGGCATTCCACCGACCTACCCCGCAACTGGGTATGGCTACATTCAGAGTTCCACGCTTGCTGGAACCCATGAAGGTCTGGAGTGCTTTGCGGTAGATTCCTTCCGCGRGAAACCGGATAAAGAAACCGCAGAAGCATTCCTCGCTGCAGGTGGTTACTTTTGGAACGCGGGCATCTTTGTGTGGAGCACCGCAACCATCTTGGATGCTATCCGCACGCACGCGCCAGAGCTCATGGCGGGCCTCGACAAAATCCTCCCGGCGATTGGCACCGAGAACTTCCAAAGTGTCGTCAATGAGGTCTATCCATCGCTTCCGTCCGACCCAGTGGATGTCGCGATTATGGAAAAAGTTGATGGCGTGCAGGTCCTTGCAACGCCATATCGCTGGAGCGACGTCGGGTCTTGGAAGGCGCTTTACGATGAAGTGGAGCACGATGCAGACGGCAACGTAGGCATTTTCGCGAGTGGCGGAACCCTCATGGCGGAAGACTCCAAAGGCATTCTGGCCTACTCCTCGGAACCGCAGGTGATTGCGGTTTTGGGCATGGAAGACATCGTGGTGGTGCGCACTGCCGATGCGATTTTGGTGGCACCACGCGATCGTTCCGAGGAAGTGAAACGATTCGTCACTCGCTTGAAGGAAGAAGGCCGCACCGAACTACTTTGATCGGACGCACACTTGCCGTCGACTATGGATTAAAGCGCACCGGACTCGCGGTGTGCGATGCTCTAGGTATTGCAGCGCACCCACTCGAGGCGGTGGTCAGTTATTCCTTAAAAGAAACCGTAGATGCGATTGCCAATTTAGTCGCAGAGCGAGAAGTGCAACGGGTGGTTGTCGGTATGCCCTACATGCCGGACGGCCGCGAAGGAGAACAAGCAAAAAGCGTTTACGTTTTCATCGATGCTCTACGCCAAAAGTTGCCGGAGAAAGTGGAGTTGGGTCATCAAGATGAACGCCACACCACCAAAGAAGCCAAGAGCTTGCTCCGGGGGTCTGGTTTGCGCGGCAAGAAGCACAAAGCCAAGCTCGACTCGGTAGCTGCTGTCGTCATTCTGCGCGAGTGGCTGGAAACGCAGGCTTAGACTCGCCTTCTACCTGGTGCGCAGTGAAATCTAGCCTTGCCTAAGGTTCCCCAATCTCAAACTGCGTTTACAATACCGGCGAGTGCTGCCTAGACGGCCGCGGGTGGTCTTGCGCCACACGAGGAAAGTCCGGGCTCCATAGGGCGCGATGGTGGTTAACGACCACCGGGGGCAACCCCAGGGAAAGTGCCGCAGAAAGTAAACCGCCTAAGCGCTTCGGCGCCGGTAAGGGTGAAAGGGTGAGGTAAGAGCTCACCGCGCGTTTGGTGACAAGCGTGGCAGGGTAAACCCCATCGGGAGAAAGCTCATGTAGGGAGGAARGGTGCGGCCCRTACCGTTTGGACCTCCGGGTAGAGCGTTTGAGGCCGTCAGCAATGGCGGTCCTAGAGAAATGGTCGTCACCTCTTCGGAGGGACAGGACCCGGCTTACTGGCAGCACTCATTTTTTTGCCATGCCTAAAACTTTCGTCTGTCTTTCCACCCTCTTGTTTGCGGCAAGTGTTTCCTGCACGGTTGCACCAGTACAAGTACAAGTGCTGAGTTACAACATTCATCATGGCGAAGGCGTCGATGGCCGTTTTGATTTGGAACGTCAAGCTGCTGTCATCCTTGCTTCCGGTGCCGATCTCGTGGCTTTACAAGAAGTCGATGTCCGCACCACGCGCGCAAACGGGGTCGATCAAGCAATGGAACTTGCGCGCCTAACTGGAATGTTTGTCGCCTTCGGGGAGGCCATTGCTTACGCCGACGGTTCTTATGGCGATGCCGTGCTTTCTCGGTGGCCGATTTTGCGCAGCGAAAACCTTTCTTTGCCGGCCGC
Organism: Planctomycetota bacterium; assembly: GCA_002746235.1. GTDB lineage: Bacteria > Planctomycetota > UBA1135 > UBA1135 > UBA1135. Next base: position 99,327 of record NVWJ01000010.1, on the reverse strand, counting down.
CGCCAACCATGAGAAACGCGTTGCAGTTTTGATCGAAGTGCAGGTACCGCATGGTCCCCGCATTCGATTTGTTGGCACGCACCTCGACCACACCAAGGATCCTGCTGACCGGATTCAACAAGCACAAGCTCTGAACGATGCCCTGCTCCCCGCCACCATGCCAACTTTGCTGGTGGGTGACTTGAATGCGCAACCTGCAAGCCAGCCCATGCTGGTGCTTCTACAAGCCGGATGGCAAGCCGCCGATGAATCGCTTGCGCCGACCTTCCCCTCAGTCGATCCGCAAAGGAAAATCGATTGGATCCTGCAGGCACAAGGCTTTGGCACGACCCTGGGCCAGCCTCAAGTGATGACAGCTCCGGTGGCCTCCGATCATTGTCCTTTAGGTGCGATTTGGCTACTTCCGCGACGGCTCGGTAAAGGAAGCACTGATTGAGGTTGCACTGATTAAGTCTGTCGGGGATTCGCTTTGGAGGCACCACAAGATGTAGCGTGCTATATGCGGATGGATTTATCCACAAAGYGCAACATCTGGTAGTTTTCCCTTGCCAGATAGCAGGAAATGGGCAAAATCGGAGCCATGGAGTTTGTCTGGGTTGTTCCGCGCTCGGTCCTCTTTCCAGAGGCCACCCCCCACGGCTTGATTGCCCTCGAGGCACAAGAGCTAGAAGACCGTTATCTAAGTCCCGCAAGGGAATCTGGATTCTTCATGGAGCGTCGCTACGCCGAGGAGCACCCGGAATTCAAGCAGCCTATCCCCTATGTTGCGGTTTGCCGCGAGGACCAGGTCTTGTGCCTGACTCGCCTTTCTGYKCAAGGAGAGAAGCGMCTCCATGGCAAAAAGAGCATCGGCGTCGGAGGGCACATCAATCCCTGCGACCAAGAAGGCTCCGATCTTTTCGCGAGTGCYTGCAMKCGYGARCTGCAYGAAGAACTCGTGCTGCCTGACATCGAGCTAGATCTCACYCCMGTGGGMTTGCTCAATGAYGACACCACTGCGGTTGGCGCAGTSCACGTCGGYCTTGTTTACCGCCTGAATGCATCTGACATTGAGGTGGCCATTCGCGAAACTTCCGCCATGGCCGGTGATTTTGAATCGCYGTCCAGTCTGGAAGAACTCGCGCGTTCTACTGAGCCTCCTTTCGAGACTTGGTCGACCTTGCTTMTACGCTCCGGCGCCTTAAAGGTATCTGCCGGCTCCCCCATTCTCGCCTGAACCAATACACCCATGGTCCTACCTGTACCCGAATCAGATTTGCCTGACGTCAAGGAACTCTCTGCCCGCCTCAAAGAGGGCATGACCAAATACAGCGTGCGTCTTCACTTCCGTGATGGCCGCGAAGAAAATGGTGCYATCACATTTGTGGAGCGCCTCGGCCGTGGCCGSATTATYGATATCGATCGTGAATTYTCGATGGACTTCTCCATCGCAGATCTCACTGCCATCGATTACTMATSMRYCRKGAKKTKCAWSTCGCCGGCGTAWAGATTTGCGCCGGCGTCACGCACCCASCCCAASAGCACTTGCCCAGTCTGCTKGGCKGCATCTACGGCAAGCGAGGTCGGCATGCCGACCCCAGCCAACATGGGGATACCAGCGAGTGCAGCTTTCTGCACTAACTCGAAAGAAATACGGCCGCTAATCAGTAAAGCGAGCGGCTTTGTAGCTGGATAGGCATCGGCGTGTAATTGAGCGCCGAGCAATTTATCCACCGCATTGTGGCGGCCGACATCTTCGGCAACATCGAGAATTTCGGCGCTTAGAGGATCCCACAGGGCGACTCCATGACTGCCGGCGGTCGCATCGAAGAGCGATTGAGCTTGACGTAGTTGCAGAAAGGCATGCAGCAATTTGGGCAAAGACAGCTGCTTTGGCATCCCAGCGGAAAGATCCGGCATATCGCGTTCTAAGTCATCCAAGGAGCGCGCACCACACAAACCGCAGGACGAAGAAACCACGACTTGGCGCAAGTTGCGTGGATCGAAGGCCACTCCATCGGCCAAGGCTACGTTCCAAATATTGGGCTCTGGCAATCCAGTTTGCACATCGAGACAGGGTTCGATGGCGGTGACATCGTCCTTGGCGTGAATCAAACCTTCCGCCGCCAAAAAACCGGCGACTAAATCCCGCTCCCGGCCGGGGGTGCGCATGAGTACTGCAAAAGAATTTCCGCGCACTCGAATCTCAAGTGGTTCCTCCCTTGCGACAACATCGTCCGCCGCCGGGGCTAGGCCCGATTCCAAATCCGCGCGCGCCCGTTGCAAGGCCATGCGGTCTTCTGGTGTAGAGGAAGGATTCATGAGGTCGTGCCAAAAAGAACGGTCCGGAGGCAGATGCCACCGGACCGTAAACAATTCGGCTTRAACAGCCTAACGCAGGAAGGTTGCGTAGTCTGCTTCGTCGAACCCAAGAATCGCTTTTTCSCCRCGCGCYAAAAGTGGGCGACGAATCATGTCTGGGTTTGCACGAAGGAGATCCACGACCTCTTTCTTCGTCTTGAAGGTTGCATCCTCAATGCTGTGCTCCTTGTACCCTTTGGCYTTCTTGTTGAAAGCACCYTTRGGATCGAGAGCRTCCACTGCTTTTTCAAGCAGCTTCTTTGCMGGAGGGCTCTTCATGATGTCTAGCACCTCGAAATCAACGTCTTTCTTGGTGAGRTACTTGACTGCCTTTTCACAGGTCCGGCACTTGGACTTGATGTAGAGCTTGACCACGCTATTTCTGTATCGGGTTGGATTTTCCCTCTTCTAWRGAGGGTGGATGGGATGAGGGGGTTGCCACGCTAGCCTGATGGACGGCTGGGGCCCCNTTTCTGGCCGAGCATTCTACCCAAAAATGRGAATTAGGGCAACMWGGGGTRATAACCCGCTATTTCACAGCCAWCTAGGGCKATNWYRKCSGATTNTAGGAATCGGCTTCCGCGTCCGCCCCGAACTCCTGGAGCTTACGCACCAGGTTCAAAGCAAAGGTAGAACGCGGTGTGACCGTCAGCCCAAGCGCAGTCACTTTGGCCATGCGCTCCTCGTCTTCGTGGGAGCAGAAGCTCAGAATGGTCCAATTCGCAGATTTTTCCGACTCCCGAATGCCCTTCAGCACCTCAGGTCCATCGAAATTCTGATCTTCGAGATCCACCACCACGCCGAGACAATCGGTGTCTAGGATGCGCTCCAGTAAATCCTCTCCAGGCTCAAGCCGAATCGCCTCGCGACCTAAGGCCTCGAGGGTTGTGCAAATCCGATCACAGAAGAAATCTTCGGTGACCAGGACAACGGCAGCTTGTCGCCGGTTTGGCTCTGTATCCTCTGACATGGGGCTCTTCTTACCCTGTCCATCGGCAGGCGGCCGCCCTACTCGCCCAGCAAATGGGAAAAATCCGTGGCCCGAGCGCTTATGCTCCAATCAGAGCGTAAATCTGCGCCTGTAATTGGTCCAAGGTGTAAGGCTTTTGCAGGAATCCACGCAAACCACGGTCGCCGAGGCGGAGAGCGACGTCTTGCTCGGTATAGCCGCTCGACATGATCACTGGTATGGAGGCATCGAGATCCTGCATGCCTGCGTAAACCTCCTCGCCACTGAGGCCAGGCATGGTTAGATCTAAGAGCACCAGGGCCAAATCCTCTCCGTGCTGAGTAAACTTCTCCAATGCTTCACTGCCATCGGTGGTTGAAATCACTTCAAAGCCAAGCCTAGAGAGCATTTCTTGCCCAAGTTGCAAAACCGTTTCGTCATCGTCCACCAAGAGAACTAGGCCGCTGCCTTTCCAATTTCCAATCGCTGGAAATTGTGTTTCAATCGGCAAACTTTGCTCGGTGGCGATGGGCAAGCAGAGGCGGAAAAGTGTCCCTTTATCGATCTCACTCGAAACTTGAATGCCGCCATGGTGGCCACGCACGATACCCAGCACCGAAGCCAGCCCAAGTCCGCGCCCCTTGAATTTAGTGGAGAAAAATGGATCGTAAATCCGTTCGAGCATTTCATCGCTCATGCCGCATCCGTTGTCCTTAATCTTGAGGCAAAGATAAGGGCCAGGTGTCGGCACGTTGATGCCATGCTTAGCAGGAGTACAACCGCCGGGCATGAAATCAATTTGAATGTGGATGTCGCCCTGCCCGTCGTTGAGCGACTCCGAGGCATTCAGAATCAGATTCATAATGACCTGTCGAATCTGCGAGGGATCCCCCTCGATCAGTGGAAGCTTTTCGCCAGGTTCAAAATGCAATACGGCATCTTTTGAAACGGTAATCCGCAAGAGCTGGATCATCTCGGCAACCAGATCGGTCAAATCAAAGCGAGAAATTACGTGCCGACTATGCCCCGAATAGGCCAACATCTGTTGACACAATTCAGCAGCACGCTGCGATGCCGATTCAATTTCCCCAACGAGATCCACTTCATGCGACCCCTCAGGCAGAGATTTTTGCAGAAGGTCGGCGTTTCCCAAAATCCCAACAAGCAGGTTATTAAAGTCATGCGCAATACCCCCTGCCATCAGGCCAAGACTCTCCATTTTTTGCGCATGCAACATTTGCCGCTCCATATCACGTTGTTTTTCTTCAGCCTCGAGAGCATCTGCCTGGTCTAGAAGACGCGCAACCTGTTGGGCAATGCCTAAACCAAAATCGATCTCATCTTCCTTCCAATCCCGATGATCGGTCGTGTCGGAAATGCCAACCAGCCCAACCAACTTGCCGCCACGGCGCACCGGCACCTCCATAATGGAACGAACTTTACGGTCTTTGATGTAGTTGCGGGGGAAATCATCGAATCGTGCATCCTCCATAGGATTGCTGCTGACGATGACGCGGCTTTTTTCGACTTCCGCAAAAAAGTTGGGAAGTCCGCCGGCTTCTAATACAACACCACAGAAGTGTTCCTGTTTTGCTGCGACAAATAAGTCAATCGAACGCAAATTTAGACCACCTTGTTCCATCAATAAAACTGAGCAACGACCGATGTTTAAAACTTCACAAGTCAATTCGGTAATGCGCATGCAGGCTGCGCGCAGTCCATCTCCAGCGAGCAGCGGGTCCGATGCTAAATCCAAAATACATTGACGTTGCTTAGTCAGTCGTATTGCACGCTGTGCGGTTTCTTCTGCAGCGACCACTTCATGATGTATATCGGTGAGAGAGCCAGAGGCGCGCGCAATCACTCCTTCTTCATTGCGCACCGCCTGTCCGCGAGAGCGAAACCATCGATACTCACCCGACTTGCACATTAAGCGGTAGCGAACATCGAAATTTCGGCCGGCATCAATGGTTTCCTCAGCTGCTTGTCGAGTGGGTTCGGTATCTTCTAGATGCATCAGCTCATACAGCTTGGCTCGCGAGGACTGAATTTCGGAATTCTTATAACCGATTAACTCCTTCAGCCGTGGGGACCACCACATTTCGCCAGTGACAATATCCCAATCCCAAATCCCTTCTTGTGAACCAGCGACCGCAAAAGCGAAACGCTCTTCCGAGCGACGGAGTTGCTTCGCGACTTCATAGCGTTGGTGGATATCGCGAATCGAACCGGTTACCCGAACCGCGACTCCATGCTCATCGCGAATGGCTTCGCCCTTGGTGCGGAACCAGCGAAAGCCTCCATCTTTATGCAAAATTCGAGCTTCATAATCGTAGGATTCACCATGCGAAATATGGCGCTCTAGAGCTTGTTTTGCCACTTCTCGGTCATCAGGATGTAAAAAAGAAAAGTTTTCATAGGCATTGGCGTCAATTTCATCCGGTCCATACCCAATCAATTGTTTACATCGGTCAGACCAGTAATTTTCGCCGGTGATTAAGTCGATATCCCACACGCCATCGTCGGAACCGCGAATGGCAAAGGCTAATCGCTCTTCGCTTTCCGCAAGTTTAGCCTCCGCAAGCTTGCGGTCGGTGACATCGTGAACAATCGAGTAAAGACACACGCCATCTTCCGTGTCGATAGGACCGGAATAGACTTCCACATTTCGCACTTCACCGTTCCTTAGCCTGTGGCGAAACTCAAAGTTCAACCGACATTCAGAAGCTGCCTTCTTCATTTCTGCATGAACTTCCTCAGCGCTAAGGACATTAATGTCATACACACTCATTCCAGCCATTTCCTCGGCGCTATATCCATAAAACCGACACGCTGCACTATTCGCTTCCACAATAATTCCAGTTTGTGGCTCAAGAATAAACTTTACCGCCAAGTTCGTTTCAAACATCTGACGATAACGTTGTTCACTCTTACGTAACTCTTCAATAGCCTTGGTGCCTTGGCTAATATCAATCGCCAATCCGAACAAGCTAACAATTTTTCCCTGTTCATCGCGCAATGGGAAAAGATGAGAACTTGTAGGAACTTCACCTTCCGGCGTGATGACATTACATTCAAACGCCATTGGCTCTCCAGCAAGAGCACCTTCGAAGGCCACAGTTGCCGCAGCGAGACTGCTTTCAGCAACCACCGCCGAAAATGGTTCACCCTTAAGCTCTTCTGAGTCTTCGAATCCGAGCAAGTCGCGCCCACTTGGGTTGATCGAAAGCATGGTCCCATCAAGACTCAACTCATGCACACAGAACGGTGCATTCTCTACCAATAGCCGGAAGCGGCGCAGGTCCTCTATCGCGCTACTTGTGAGAAAGTCGGAGTCGGGATTCATGGATGCCAAAAAGCGGCAAATCCAGTGTAATCCCCTCCTTTGCCTAGCGCACGAAATCTAGCTCGGGCATTTGCGGAATTAAACCCATGCGGAAGGCGCGATCCAGGAACAAGCGCACGGCTTCACGGCCGTCATCGCCATAATCTAAGGTGCGTTCATTCACGTACATGGCAATGAACTCGTCGGCCTGTTCCAAGCTGATGTCACGGCCAAACTGCAGGGAGTACTTCACCGATTCTTCGCGGTTATCCAATCCATATTGAATGGACTCGCGCAGCAAGCCAGAAACCTGCGGGATCAAATCACCCAAGTCGCGGCGCACCGTGTTGCCGCCTAAAGGCAATGGCAGTCCGTCGGTTTCATCGGCCCACCAAACGCCAAGGTCTTGGAGCAAGACTAAACCTTGCTCTTGGAAAGTGAGCTGGCCTTCGTGAATCAACACGCCAGCATCGTATTCGCCTTTCTCCACGGCGTCTGGGATGGCATCGAAAGCGACCAAGCCATAGTCGTAATCGCCAATCAGCATTTGCGTTGCAAGGTGGGCGCTGGTCCATTCTCCAGGAATCGCAATGCGCTTGCCTTTACCCTTTTCGAGATCGGCCAGGGACATTTCTTCGCGGGCGACAATCCGCGGGCCGTACTTTTCGCCCATCGAAGCACCGTGGTTCAACAAGGCGTACTTGTCGGAAACGAAAGCGTATCCGTGAATTGAAACTGCGGTAATCTCATAGTCGCCGGTGACCGCGCGACGGTTGAGAGACTCGATGTCTTCTAACTTATGCTCAAAGGTGAGCCCGCCAGTATCAAGACGATCTGCCGCCAATGCGTAGTGCATAAAGGCGTCATCTGGATCGGGGCTGTGTCCRAGCTGAAGAGTACGATTTGCGGTTGTTCCCATGGATTCGGAGGAGATTCTATCATCCCCTCCAATCACAGGAATCTGACTTTTGACTCTGCTGTTAGCGCAGGAGGAAATCCTCGAGGTCGTAAATCAGCTCAGCTAAGCCGTAACTCGAATCGCACATAGCGCGGTGGAAAAYTTGTTCCATGTGTCTTGGAGTTAGRGCATTCAATTCTCTCATCGGTGGATAGGCAAGGAAAAGAGACAAGCTCATCTCCCGCTCCTCCTCCGAGTGAGCGCTGGCGCAAGTACCTGCCATCGACCAGGGAACCTGATCAAAGGGCACGGCGCCAACCATCAGTTCGTACAGAATGATGGCAAAGGACTGGGCGTCACCCTTCTCATCCCAGCGCAGGAARGGGTTGTACCAGGGGGTGGTCACGATGCTGTCTTCACGACTAGCCTCGGGYACCGGGTCGATGAGGAAGACTTCCTCCTGCTCGGTGATGATGATGTTTTCCGGCTTGATATCGCCGTGGCAAGTCCATCCRAACTCACAGTTGCGCTGCACAATCTGCGCAGCCTGCAAAATCCATCCAAGCTTCACTCCTTCCATGGAGCGAATGCGCTCRCGCAAGGTGGAGCCAGGGATATGGTCCATGACCAGAATCGGRCGATCCTCGACATAGATGATTTCATGTAGGCGTGGCACCGAGTTGCCATCGGCAAGACGCAGCATYTCGGCCTCTTGAATCAAAAGATYATCCACCTCTTTTGCATTTAAGACTTCTGCGCGAGCGCCTTCCACCGGGTCGAGGAACATAGCCTCTGCCGGAGTTTCGTCGGGGCTCACGGCACGTGGATCGCGGGTCACCGTCACTTCGCCGAAGCGAGGAAGGAAACGCCCGCCACCACTGTCATCGCCCATTTTTAGGGCGACGCGCCGGCCTTGGGGGTCGACGGCCAGAAATACTTGTGCGAAAGCTCCTCTGCCGAGAAAGCCTTCGACCTCGTATTGGCCGATCTTTTGTCCTGTCTGAATTTGAAGCATGGGATGAACTGGGTTCGGGTATCTATCGGCGGCTCTCGGCCCAGTCCTGAAGGACTTGAGCTGAATCCTCCGCACTTTTATTGAATTTCCTCGAATGGCGAAARTATCCTAAAATCTCCAGATTCCGCTAAGGGAACCCCTGATGAAACCGAGCCAACACCCCGCTTCTAGCCCAGAGGCCATTGAAAAGTTCCGCCGCGCTGGCGTAATCGCTGGAACTGCGCGCAAACTCGCAGCTTCTTTGGTGAAGCCGGGCGCAAAATTGGAAGATGTCATGAACGAAGTGGAGGATTACATTCGTTCGGAGGGCGCTGGCATGGCCTTTCCCGCGCAGACCAGCCGTAATCAAGTGGCTGCGCATTACTGCCCTCGGCCTGGTGACACCATGGTCTACGAGGCGGAAGATGTGGTGAAGGTCGACATTGGGGTGGAGGTCGATGGCTACGTGGCAGATAACGCGCAAACTGTTTATCTCGGCGAGAAGGAGCGCTACCACAACATGATCCAAGCTTCGGCTGATGGTTTGGCTGCTGCGATTGCAGTTGCCGGCCCGGGTGTGGAAGTGCGCACGATTTCTACGGCGATTTTGAAGGCGATTGAAGCGCGTGGATTCCGTCCGGTTTACAACCTAACGGGACATGGTGTGGCGCGTTGGACCGTGCATTGCTCCCCACAAATCCCAGCCGCGCCCGACAAATGGTCACGTGGCGTTCTGGAAGAAGGCATGGTGATTGCGATTGAACCTTTTGCTACCGATGGCAGTGGCACCGTGCATGAGTCGGGTCGCGCGGAGATTTTCATGATGCAAAAGAAGCCACGCAAAATGAAAGGCATCGATGAGCAGGTGTGGAAGGTGATTGAGGGCATGAACGGTCTTCCGTTCGCGCGTCGCACCTTCGTCGGGATTCCGGCGGATGCCATCGAAGGCACTTTAAGTCGTTTGCAACGCACCGGCTGCCTGATGGATTTCCCGCCGCTGGTGGACCCGGATCCTGCTGCACGCATTGCGCAGACCGAGCACACAATGATTGTGACTGCGGATGGCGTGGAAGTGATTACCGGATAGAACATGACTGATTCCAATAAAAGTTGGGCGCTGGTTACCGGCGCCTCCAGCGGTCTAGGCGTTGACTTTGCGCGCCAACTTGCCGAGCAAGGCCGCAACCTGATCCTGGTCGCGCGACGCGAACAGGCTCTGCAAGACCTTGCTGCGGAACTGCGTGAGCTATATTCAGTGCAGGTGGAGGTCGTAGTCCTCGACCTCGGCACCCGTGAGGCCGCCAATCAGTTGTTCACCAAAACCGAAACGGCCGGATGGGTCGTGGATGTCCTCATCAACAATGCCGGCTTTGGCTGCTACGGTGATTTCTTGGAGCAAGAATTGGATCGCGTTCAAGCTATGCTCGACTTAGACATCAGCACGGTGGTGCGTCTGACTCATCTTTATGGTGGCGCAATGAAGTCCCGCGGTAGCGGACGCATTTTGCAAGTGGCAAGCGTTGCGGCCTATCAAGCCACGCCCAGTTACTCCGCGTATGCTGCCGCCAAAGCATTCGTGTTGTACTTCGGCGAAGGCATCCACCATGAATGGAAAGGCAGTGGTGTTTCCTGCACCACTTTGTCACCGGGGATTACCGCTACCGAGTTCCTTAAGGTTTCTGGCCAAAGCGCAACCTTCTATCAACGTAGTGTCATGATGCAAAGCCCCGAAGTGGTCAAGATTGGCTTGCGCGCTATGTTTAAGGGTAAACCGAGTATTGTGCCGGGCATTCTGAATAAAATCACCGCTTGGTCCATCCGTACCATTCCGCGCACCTGGGCGACGGCGATCGGACAAATGCTGATGAAAAACTAATCGGCTCTGGCATAAGAAAAGCCGGTTCCTCCACAAGGAGGAACCGGCTTTTTAGTTTTGGTGTTGCGGTTAAGCGTTTGCTTTCGCGCGCGCCTCTTCGACACGACGCTCGGCAAAACGGTCGGCAGCAGTCGCAGTGCTGATGCCTTCTTCATTCGAGATTGCGAAGATGGAGCGCATACTTTCGCGGATTTGATCCATGTTCTTCACCGCGCGCTCTTCGTTGTAACCGCCCGGCATCATTTCGTCGTAAACGTTAATGAGACCGGCAGCATTGACCACGTAATCTGGAGCATAACGTATGCCAAGCTCACGCAACTTATCGCCGTGACGAGCTTCCAGGAGTTGGTTGTTGGCCGCGCCACAAACAATCTTGCACTTCAACTCAGCAATGCTTTCATCGTTGATGGAGCCGCCAAGTGCGCAAGGTGCGTAGACATCGCAATCGACTGCGCGGATTTCATCTGGGCCGACCACGGTGCCACCGGTAGCTTTTGCCACGCGCTGTGCACTTTCGTCAAAAATATCAGCCACCACAATCTTGCCGCCTTCCTTGGCAATGTAATCAGCAAGGACCGAACCGACCGAGCCTGCGCCTTCGATGGCGAAAACTTTGCCGTCACAAGAATCGGAACCGTAGACATCTTCCAGGGTCGCCTTCAGGCCGAGGAATACACCCCATGCGGTCTTCGGCGATGGGTTGCCGGACTTGCCAGCAAGGCCAACCACGTGGTCCGACTTACGCGCCACAATGCCCATGTCCTCAACCTTAATGTTGACATCTTCGGCAGTGATGTAAGTGCCGCCAAAGGAATCGACGAACTCGCCCATGGCTTCAAAGAAAGCGTCGGATTTCATCGATGGGTCGCCGATGATGACCGACTTGCCGCCACCCAATGCCAAACCAGCGCAGGCGGCCTTGTAAGTCATGCCGCGGGATAAACGCAAAACGTCGGTCATGGCTTCCTCTTCGGAAGCGTAGGGCCACAGGCGCATTCCGCCGAGAGCCGGACCGAGAACAGTGCTGTGCACTGAGATGTAGGCGTGGAGGCCCGACGCGGGGTCGATGGCGCGCTTTACGCACTCGTAACCGTCGACCTGAATTTCCGTAATTTCAACCATGGATTGGGTCTCGTTTTTTGGGGATGAACGATGCTTGACCGAGAGGTATTATCGCTCAGCGGTACGCTTTGTGCGAGCGCCAATGAACGCCTCTCTCGACCCCATTTTCGTCTCCCTCGGCACCACCGGCCCAGACCCGGTGCACGATGGGATGTACGCATTCCACGCGACTTCCTTCGTCGAAGGAGAGGGCGCGGTCGATTTATTTCCGCCGCTGGAATGCTCACCATTTGCCCCTGATCAGGCACCCGAATCAGCGCCTAAGTGGCTTGCTGACAAGGGCTTGAGCGGTAAAAAATTGCAGGGCTTGAAGTCTTGGAAGGAGGTCGTCCCGCCCTTTCTTGCAGGACTGGAGTCACGCCCTGTAGTGGTGGCTTCGGACCGTGAGGGCTTCCTCCTGCGGTTCAGGAATTTATGCCCCACGGCAGTTCCGCCAACCATAATCGATCTCACCGGCTTGGCTGCCTTCCTTCACCCGCAAAGGCTCGACAACAACTTCGAAGCCTTGTACTTGGCCTATTGCGGGGAGGCAGCCAGTGCGCCGCCCCATCCTGAGGAGTTGCGCCGGCTGTTGGTGGCGCTGGTGCAGAAGCACTTCGAGCGTGACCGCGTTCTACGCCAACTCTTCGCACGCGGCTTCGAAGATCTGCGCATGGAGTGTTCCTCGGAGCAAAGTCCGGCCTGGGATTGGCTGCAAATGGTCGAACGGCTTCTCGACCAACCCGGCCGCTATGCCGCCGGCGCACAGCAAGAGCTGTATTTTTCACGGTCGGAAGATGGCCAGTTCCACACTGATTTAGAAGAAGCCCCGATGGATGCCGACCGCATTTTGCGCGAACGCGATCCGCGATTCTTGGAGGACTACCGCCTAGAGTTCACCGACACCGACCCACGGTGCTCACGCCTGGAAGATGACACTCCTCTGAGTCAGGAAGGCCAGCAGCGCATGGCTGCGTTTTTTGATTTGCTGCCCAAGCATTTTCAGGTGGGCAATGCTGAAGTAAGCGAACGCCCTGGACAACGTGCGCTTGGCAATGCCGTCGCGCAAACCTTAGGCAAGCATGAGTTTTTGATTGCCGATGCTCCCACCGGCACCGGCAAGACCTTGGCCTACCTGGGGCCACTCATGTTGTGGGCGGTGGAGCACGATGTTCGCGTTTGCGTTTCCACTTACACGCGTGCACTTCAAGAGCAGGCTTACTTCCGTGAAGTACCGCGCGCGCTGGACCTTCTAGAAGCTGCAGGTCTGCCGCGTGCACAGTTGCCGAAAGTAAGTTTGCTCAAAGGGCGCGCCAATTATATTTGCGGGCGCGCGGTTTTAGATGCGGCACCGGAACCATCGGCCGCTTCCATGGTKGCGCGAGTGACCTGGTTGCGCTTGGCCATGTTCTACAACGAAGACCCRACCGCCGACCTCGATGGMTTCCCYATGGATCCCGGCATACCTTGCGGAAATCGGGTGAAGATGGTGCGCATTGCYAGCCARATGATGAATCAAGTGCGYGCGCTACCRAACTGTTGTCGTGGACGCGCCTCCATGCGTTGCGCAGCGGGYGTGCGCACCTTGCGCTCGGAACGTTCCCACTTGGTGGTGACYAATCAYGCCTTTGTTTTGGCGCGCCCGGAACAGTTTGGACATGTGGTGTTCGACGAGTGTGACCACTTRCATGARGTTGCGTTGTCKGCAAAAAGCTATGACATTGAGCTGGACGATGTCGCGAAACTAGCCTCGGATTTACAGCAGTCGCGYGGTCGAGATCGTGCGCCYTTGGTGTTGTTAGATCAGTTGTTGGAGCGTTTGGCTACCGGAGATCGTGGAGAACGCTTGGAGGGYGCTACCAAGGAATCGCATACMTWTGTGCGCAGYCTMGAYGCCGCATCGCACGATACTGCRCGKCAGTTRCGSGTRTTTGARGAGTTCCGCARGGARGARCAYGGCAAACGYACYCGYGAAGAGGCTGCGTTTTTACTRCATGAGTATTTRGAAAGCGGKCGTGGCGATGARTTGGTSACTGCRCTGAANGATYTACGCGAATCRGTCGATGGCTTGGATAGYGCTTTACGCACCGTCATCGAAGAGTTGGGCGATGTGCATTTACGTCAAGCGCGAAARTTACGCTGGGCCTTACGTCGKCCGYTSGAGTTGTTGGCGCATTGGCGTGAAGGACTTGGCTTATGGTTAGGTGGTGAAGGTGAAGAAGGCGATTTCTCCGAAGACTTGCACTTYGAAGTGGTCACCGATCAGCGACGTCGTCCGTTGTTGGCACTCAAGTGGTTGTTGCCGCAAAAATGGTTGGGKGACGTTTACTTTCCATCGTTACGCAATGCTGCTTTAGTCAGTGCGACCAGTAAAATCCGCGGYGGTTTYCGCTCGATGAAGTCTTACTTAGGTYTAGATCTACTCGCCGAGGACAGCATCGAYCGTTTAGGCACGCCGGTGCGTGAGTTTGCCTCCCCCGCCTCCTTCGATGCCGATGCAGCGCTTTACTGCGTACCTGAAGATGCTCCGCCCTATGCCTACCGCGGCCCCGATGCCGAAACGTGGCTGGAATATGTCGAAGATGTGCTGCTATTCCTTGCCGAACGCACCCAGGGCCGCTTACTCGGCTTATTCACTTCCCGCGTATTGGTCCGGCGTGTTGGCGAACGCCTTGCTCCACGCTTCCGCGCTTTAGGCATTCCGTTTTATTGGCAAGGCATGCCCGGTTATCGCAAGGAAGAAATCATGCGTTTGTTCCGTGCGCAAAAAGAGAGCGTTCTGTTTGGCCTCGACACCTTCTGGTACGGCGTCGATTTTCCAGGGCCGACTTGCGAGTACATCGTCATGCCGAAACTTCCTTACGGCGCTCCCGACGACTACATGGTTGCGCAACAAGCGCGCATGGGTTGGGGTCCGCAGCGCAATGCGATTTACTTGCCGAAAGCGCTCGCCATGTTCCGCCAAGGATGTGGTCGCTTGTTGCGCAATGAACGCGATCGCGGCGCAGTGTTGTTGCTGGACCGTCGCGTTCTTGAAAAGCGCCATGCCGACTTCTTGAAAGAACTACCAACCGGACCGGAAGAATGGCAACTGCCAGAAATCGTGCGCGCGGACAGCGAAGAGTGTTTTGAGCGCATTTTCGCGCACATGCGCCTTGGCGGCGAGTTGGAGCGACGCGGCCTGACCCCAAGTTTCCTCGAAGCGCGTGGTGCGTTACGCTCCTAGCATGCCACTCACCGCCGACACCCCGCTGCAGTTAGGTGACTTGTTGCTCAGCCTCGATGAAACCGGCGAAGCGCCAGGGCATGGAGTTGCGATTCCTCTCGGCGCAGGAGGCGACGTTATCTCCAGTTGGATTTCCGCCGGCGGATTGCTCGCCGCCCAAGCTATGGCGCCCGCCGCAGCCTTTCCGGCGCATACGCGCAAGCGGCTTTCCTTCTTGGGTATGGGACCCGGCTCCGCCATGGCAGCTTACATTGCTGTGTGCATGGAAATCGGTCACGTCGAAATTGTGCTGCACCCGAACGATGTCGACGCTTTCCAGAATCTAGTCGCACGGCGCAACAGCCCTACCGAAGTGCGCAAGTTAAGTCGTGTAGAAGATGCCACTGACGGTGCCTTCCATGACATGGTTGCGTTCGGTTGCGATGGCAAAGTTCCGGAGAGCCTCCGTGATGCCGGCCCCCTAGTGCGACGCATGCGCACCGAAGGTCAGCTGCTGATCTTTGGCTTCCCCGCCGATGAAATCAAAAACGTTTTCGATCGTGCAGCAAAGAAGGGTTTGTCCTTACGCGCCATGGGCAACCGCGATGACTTAGCTTTCCTTTGCGGATCGCTGGAGCATCAGAATCAGTTTGCTTGATAATTCTTTAACGGCTGGCCATAAAAAAGTCCCAGGCAAGCCTTGGCTCACCTGGGAAAAGCTGTTTTCAAATCTACTAGAAAATCGCAACCGTGCTAGTGGTGCAGGTGGCCATATCCACGGCCTGCACACTCAAGCCACAGAATGCAGAAGGCAAAGAAAACGCTAGGTTCAAGTTGCCTGCAGCATCAGCGATAAAGAAGCCTGCCAAGGTCGGCGCATTCAGGTCCAAGGCTGTCCCGATACAGGATCCGACAGGGATGGAGAAGGTGCCTGGACTTCCGTAACCAAGAGCAACAGTGCCGAATGGTGTAGCTCCGGTGAGCGAAAGCTGCATCGGGCCGGGGCAGGTTCCGTTGACGGTCAGGTCCACGATTGGGCCGCCTGAGTAACGGTGGTCGTCAATAATCGCGCTCCAGGGATTCACGGAGCTGATGATGTTGACAGTTTTTACGGAAGCGCCCGCATGGGAAAATAGGACTGGAGTGGAATCTGGCAAGTTGACTCCTGGCGTACTGCTCACTAACCCACCACCAGCATCGAACAACTCAACGGTTACGATTCCTGCAAAGCCGTCAAACGCATGCATATTGAAGGAGATTGAAGTCGCAGGGACATCGTAGATTAAAGTAAGAACCGCTCCACTCCCGACAATGGTCTTCCCCGGTAGGCCAAACCATCCAGCGCCATTCCACTGAAGGCTGGTTCCAGAGGTGGAGGAGTAGGTGCATCCATCCATAACCAGATTAGGACCCTGCCCTGTTCCGGTAATCGTTGTATCTTCAAGCGAAACCGAGTTGACGGATTCAGCCGATCCCGCCGCAACCGAATAGGTCTCAAAATCATCGAAAGTTTGGGCAGAAAGGGAGGCGGTTCCAAAAATCAGGAACGCGGCCAGCAAAGGGGTTTTCAAGCGCATGAGCGGTACAGTCGAGTAGGGGTTTATGCTGGGAATATCCAGTGACAACGAGTATATCAACAAAATCGCTTACTGCCGGCGCCGTTCCACCTCGGCGCGAATTTCTTCTAGCCGCGCACGAATCCTTAGCTCAACACCAAACTCAGTTGGCTCATAAAATTTGCGGCCAGCGAGAGCATCGGGGAGACACTCCATATCGGTGATACCGCCGGCTTCATCGTGCGCATACTTTTGACCTTTGGACCAACCCAACTCCTTCATCATGTCGGTCGGAGCATTGCGTAACTGCTTCGGCACTTCATGCGCATAACCGGAAGCGAGCTCTTCCGAGACCGCCTTAAATGCTTTATAGACCGCATTCGATTTCGGGGCGACGGCAAGATAGATGACGATTTCGGCAAGCGCCAACTCCCCTTCCGGACTACCTAGAAAATGGAAGGCATCTTTAGCTGCAATCGCTAAGCGTAAAGCATTTGGGTCTGCAAGGCCGATGTCCTCGGATGCCATGCGCACCAGACGTCGGGCGAGGAACATGGGATCTTCACCGGATTTGAGCATGCGCACTAACCAGTAAAGCGCGGCATCGGGGTCGGAGGAGCGCACCGATTTATGCAACGCTGAGATTAAATCGAAATGCGATTCGCCGGACTTATCGTAGAGCAAAGCACGGCCGGCGAAAACTTGCTCGAGGATGTCATCGGACAGAGTACTGTCAACATCGCAGCGACGGATGGCGGATTCGAGCGCGACATAGGCTCTGCGTCCATCACCGCTGGCATAACGCGCTAATGCTTGAAGCTGTTCCTYGGTGACGGCAACTTTGCGTGCACCAAAGCCGCGCTCGACATCATCCAAAGCGCGGCGCATGAGCAACACCAAATCGTCTTCCTCGATCGGCTCCAACACATGCACGGTCAAACGCGAGAGCAAGGGCCCGATGACTTCGAAGGATGGATTCTCCGTGGTAGCGCCCACCAAAAGGATGTCCCCACTTTCGACGTAGGGCAAAAACGCATCTTGTTGTGACTTATTGAAGCGATGAATTTCATCGACAAACAACAAGGTCGGTTGTCCGGTGTTGCGACGTAAACGCTGCGCTTCCTGCATGGCAGCTCGCACTTCTTTAATCCCACTCATCACTGCGGAGAAGGTGCGAAACTCCAAATCGGCACGTTCGGCAAGCATGCGCGCGAGGGTGGTCTTTCCAGTTCCCGGAGGTCCCCAGAAAATCATCGAGCTTATATCTCCGCCTTCAAAAATCAGRCGCAASGCRCCTTKCTCACCGACTAACTTCCTCTGTCCAACAAATTCATCCAGATTGCGCGGACGCATACGCTCCGCCAAAGGTGTAGAGGCCGAGCYTTGGTTGCGACGCATNGCATCGACCTCGCTCTCCTTTTCACCGAACAATCCGCCYTGYGTAGCCATGGTTTACTTTTCGCGCAAAGCCCAACCGAAGACTGCAGCTGCGGTSGCCACATTCAGTGATTCCACWCCGCGCGCTAAGGGAATGCCAACCTTGCGYGTGCASGCTGCGAACAACCACGGATCCAAACCGCGGCCTTCTTCACCAAGYAAAATCGCGATGGGCTGCTCACGCTTGRCACCAGTRGTGGCGACATCTAAATCTTCACCATCGGTTGCCGTCGCCCAAAGCTCCACCTCTTGCTCCTTCGCAAAAGCCANGAAANTCGGTGGAGTCGACGCCTTCAAAGACYGGYAARCGAAAAGTRGTKCCGCTTGCGCCRCGTAAAGCGCGYGGATGCCACGGMGAAACGCCACCCTTCAGRCARATCAAYCCKGCGGCTCCAAATCCKGCGGCAACYCGYGCYAAGGCGCCRAGGTTMCCYGGATCCTGCACRCCRGCAGCAACYAGCCACCAATCTCCAGCGGTACTGGCYTCYAGGGCYWSRCGCCAATCYGCRSTYGGRCGGTCCACCCAWGCGATGTAATCCGGCGGSGTRTCTAAACGACTGGCATCGTGCAKYAGCTTGCCATCGCACTCCGCRATYTCGGCGCCAACCGCAACCGCCTGMWGCAAAAGYSRATCTTCTAAATCCTCGCCTTCGCGCACCAAGACCCAATGCACCGTRGCKCCWGCRGCCAAGGCATCTTCCAATAAATKSYKCMMTTYTARGRMYKTGAACTCACGTTCCTTGCCCGCRCGCAATYCGCGCAGGGACTTAAGTTTCGCATTTTGCGGCGACTTGATGACCTCTTCCAACATGCCCCTATTCTACTTGGACGAGCCCCGCCGCAGTGAAGATGCCAAGCCAGGTAATGGGCCACTTCTTTTTCGAGGTGAAAGGGTAGACTTAGAATCGATGTCTGGCACAACCAACCCCAACTCCAACGACACCCCTTTGGTGGTGCGCGTGGATGCACGGCAATGTGAGGTTTTGGTCGACGGAGAAGTGCGCCAAGCACGCATGCGCGGACGTCTGTTTGAGAACCGTGGCATCGACAAAGCTCCGGTGGCGGTGGGCGACGACGTCATCCTAAGTGGTGGCGCCACCGACCTTGCRATCGATGCCGTGCTCCCGYGCCGCAAYATCTTCGCCCGACGCGCTGCCGGCGATGAGGCCAACCGACGTCAGATTTTGGCAACCAAYGTGGACTTGGTGGTGGTGGTGAAYTCGGTRGGCATTCCKGCGTTTAGYTCCATCGTCGCCGACCGCATTTTGGCGGCTTGCGCTTTCGCCGGCATTCCATCGCTGCTGGTGCTGAATAARATTGATAAAGGYAARCGCGGCAAGCTGAAAAAGTTTGAAGCCAGCTATGTCAATTCTGGCGCCGATGTTTTGATGACATCGGCCACCGAGAACATTGGCGTGGATGATCTACTCGCCAAACTCAAAGGCCGAACCAGTGTGCTTTACGGCCTGAGCGGTGTTGGCAAATCGACCTTRATGAATGCGATTGATCCGGAGCTGAATCTAGAAGTACGCGAGGCGTCGACCTCSYTRCAATCCGGACGCCACACCRCCACCTTCACSCGTTGGTATCCRCTTGCAGTCGGTGGCGCGATGATTGACACKCCAGGCGTGCGCAAGTTTCGGCCTTTCGGAATTCCACCGCATGAGTTGCGYTTGCATTACCCGGAAATGCGCGAACTCGGCAAGGGATGYAAGTATCCCGCTTGTATGCACCGCGGCGAGCCGGAATGCGAAGTGCAGATTGCGCTCGAAGGKGGAAGCTTCCCACCTTCGCGTATGCGCTCCTACTTAGAGATCCTCGCCGAACTGGAAGAAGCCTACGGCGGCACCGGCAGCAATGAAAAGGCKGACGGTCCGGATCACAAAACGCGGCGTTGAGCCTACTGCACTAAATGTGCAGAATCTTTTCGCTCTTCATCACACTGACTCGTTTCACGCGTGAAAATGGAATGAACTGCTTCACTGGTTCATCATTCCCATGCCCACGAACGTGATGGTACTCCGTGGCAATAATGATGAAATCTTCGCGCACTTCCACCACTCTTGCATCGTAAAATCCTGCGCCAAGCCGATGCCCAATGGTGGCATCTTCGTAGGATTCTGAGTTGGCAACAGTCACGACTTTGCCAACTAAGGCAGCAAGAACACTGGTGAAGGTTTGCAGGTTCCCCGACTGACCTTGGTCAGGGGTGGATTCTTTTTGGCTCTCATTCATGGGCGAGTTTTAATTGTGAAAGGACTCCCCCATCCTAAATCCCATGACGGCTCTCGGGGCTTCATTTCGGCATAAAATTGGTCATGGCCTGTTTTTATTGCTTTATTTCAAATAGTTTTTAGCGGATCACTCCTGCGCAAGAAAAAACAGCCTATTCTTATTCTTAACCCCCGACAAAACTACCGCCATGCTATCMCTTTTCACTACCCTTCTATTCGTYTCCGCACAAAGCGTTGGCGGAAACTCCGATTTACTCCATCAATGGGACGGAAACGTCAATACTGGCTGGTTTGGCTATTCGGTAGACAGCGCCGGCGATGTCAATAACGATGGCATCCCAGATCAAATCGTGGGTAATCCCCAGGCAGCTCCAGGCGGGTTCACGAATGCGGGAAGCGTGACGGTTTATTCAGGAGCAGACGGAGCGCTCCTCTATCAATGGAATGGCGTCAGCGCGTCTGACTTTTTTGGCCATTCAGTCGCACCAGCTGGCGATGTCAACCAAGACGGATTCGACGATGTCCTCGTCGGTGGGTATGGCATGGACGGCGGTGGACTCAACGGATCCGGCAGCGCCTTTCTCTATTCGGGATTTGATGGATCTATCCTTTTCCAATGGAATGGTGCGGTCGTCAACGAGCAACTCGGTTATTCGGTAGCCTCCGCAGGATTCATTAACCTTGACACTATTCCGGACATCATCATTGGGTCGCCGCAGGCCAATCCGGGGGGCGATCTCTATGCTGGCATTGCCACGATTTATTCTGGTGCCGATGCCTCGCAGCTCTACCAATTTCGCGGCACCTTCCCCGATGACAAAATGGGAAACTCAGTCTCTAGTGCGGGAGACGTCAACGGCGACGGCATTGGTGATGTCATCGTTGCGGCACGCGAAGCCGATCTCTTTTACCCATTCGGCCCCACCGATGTCGGCTCTGCATTTGTGTTCTCAGGAGCTGATGGCTCGCAACTCTATCGATGGGATGGCAACGACTTAGGCATTGCGCTGCAAGTGTCCGGAGCTGGCGATGTCGACGGTGACGGTTTCGATGACATCATGTTCAACGATCCATATTCCTACACCCTCTCACTAACCTGGATGGGACGGGTTTGGGTTTACTCCGGCGCGACCGGTGCTCTCTTGCATCGGTTTGAAGGCACCGCGGATTATGACACTCTTGGCGATTCCATAAATTCAGTGGGTGACGTGAACGGAGATGGCTGCGATGACCTGTTGATTGGAGCCAGCGGTTCCACCAATACCGTCGGCTACGCCAATCTCTATTCCGGCAAAGATGGAACCCGCCTCCATCAGTTCCAGGGTCACACTTCTCTCGACCGTTTTGGCTGGTCCTCCGCCAACGCAGGCGATGTCGATGGCGATGGCAACACCGACTTCCTCATCGGCGCCTTCACTGCGGACCCTGCGGGAATCACTGATGCTGGCTCCGTCTTTGTGTACACCTACCTCCCACTTTTGGAGTCCAATACCAACCAAATCCCTGCAGCAGCAGGCGCAACTCTGGACCTAACTTTGGACTTCCCTGACTCCGCCGCGACTTATGAATACATCACCCTCATGTCGCTTGGCGGTACCGGCCCAGTGTTTTACGGCACCAACATCCCGCTCACCGTGGACAGTTATCTTCTCGATAGCGCTGCGGGCATCTACCCTTTTAACACCACCGCCAACTTACAAGGAACCCTCGATGCAAACGGAGACGGCACCGCCAGCATTACCTTTGCACCAGGCGCATTTAACTTTGCGGTGGGCTATACCTTCTGGTTAGCTGCCGTTGCATTCCCAAGCGGACAACTCCCAGAGTTAAGCTCGGTAGTCATCCCGGTCGAGTTTATTCCTTAGGAAAGACGACTCATGGCCGCCAAAGCCTTCGGATGCAACAAGCTGTTCTCCTAATGAATGTGGCGATGTAAGTCATATTCAAAAGCTTCCAGACGATTCATCATCGCGCGGAAGCTGTTGCATCCACCCTGCGGCAAAGAGGAAGCAGCGTCGAGCTCGCGAATCATTGGGAACAAAACCTGTTACTCCTTTTGCAGACGCAACGCCAACTCGGCAAATGGTTTGAAGACCAAACGGCGCACTTCCTTCATCCACGGGAACTTTTCGCCATGGACGCGTGCCACTTTATCCACCAGTTGCGACAAGGTGTCCAACTCCGATTTCACGTAAGCATGATGGGTTTCCACAATGTGATCCACCAACTGGGTCAAAGACAGCTAGACGTTGAAGGACCTCCTGCAAGTCCTTTCCAGACTTGGCACATGCGGATTCCAGACTTTGCCCGCCTTTGCAGCAATAGTCCAGGCCAAGAGATTCCAGCACGCGAGAGCGGCCCGGGCGTTCAGTCACCAGGGTCGCGAGAGTGGTTTCAGGGGAGACGTTTGTCTTCGCCCTAATATAAAAATAAAAAGGTCTGTTTATCTAGACTAATTTCCTTTGGCGCCAAATGAGGACCAGGAGTCCGGGGAAAAAGACTACGAAAAAGGCGGTGAGGTGGAGCACTAAGGCCCCCCACTGGAGCGTCTCAGCCCTTTCCAAATCGCGAGCTGACTGAGCCATTTCTACATTGAGTTGCATACTCTCCTTTCGCTCTCGCACCTCACGCTCATTGGGCACAAAGACTTCTAGCTCCCCTCCCTCATTACGCCACATGACTTCAAACCCCCAAATGTTATAAATCATCGAAGCCAGCATTTTTCGTCTCTCGGCATTGCTTTCCTCGGAATCCTCTTCACGGGCAGCCACCAGGATCCCCTCTTGGGGAGGATGGAAACCTATATCGAGGTCCATGATCAAGTAACTCCATTGATCAATGGCTTGAGCACGGATTACATGGTTCGTCACGATGGTGAAAAAAGGGATTCCTCCCGCGAGAACCAAGACACAAGAAGCCTTCCAGTTGCTTGCCTTCATGCCGTGTTGAATACCAAACAGGATGGTCATTGGAGTGCCTACCGCAACCAGTCCATACCAAACAGTAAGTACCGTTGGATGTTGATCAAGCTCTGGCCAATAGGTGGTCCCAGCCAATAACGCCATCCAACACAGCCAAGTGGCGTAGGCGGTGAATCTGGCCAGACCTGAAATACGGTTGGGGGTGGGAGTAGCAGAAGCCATCACTCCTCCACCATAGCGGCATCAAACCACCAAAGTCTCACCAGCAAACGCAACCAAACCTTCGATGACTTCCCCTAGAAGTGCATCCGGGGTGCTGGCGCCAGCGGTGAAAGCGACCCGTAACGGTCGTTTGGATGGCAACCAATCGCCTTCTTCCAAAATCTCGCCGCTAGTACGATCACGGTGCTGCAGTTTTTCGCCAATGCAATGCGGACCTTCAATATGGAAGGCTGGGACACCTAAACGTCGGCCGACCCGGGCTAAGTTTTTGGTGTTGGAGCTGTCGTAACCGCCAACCACGAGATAAAGGTCGGGTTGGGTATCAGCAACCGCGGCTGCTGCGTCTTGGTTGTCTTGGGTGGCGCGACAAATGGTGTCAAAGTCACGGAAGTTTTGCTCTAGCGCAGCTTCATTATCGCGACGGGTCAACGCAAGTTTCAAACGATCACCGATGGCGCGTGATTCACTAGCCAACATGGTGGTTTGGTTAATGACTCCAATCTGTTTCAGGTCGCGGGCAACATCGAAACCTGGTGAGAAGCTACCTTCCTGAATTCCACTACGCAAAGCCGCTTCCTCAGATTGACCTTCGAGAAAGGAAGCCAAGACCTCGGTTTCTTCAATGCTGTAAACCACCACGTAATGGCCGCCTTCACTCTCAATCAACGAACAAGTAGCAGCAGTTTCTTCGTGGCCAACGGTGCCGTGAATAACGGTGGTGAAACCTTCCTTCAGGTATTTCAGCGTGCGTTTATGCGGTTTGATAACCCACGGGCAAGTGGTGTCGACAATGGTCACGCCGCGCTCGCGTAGATCATTCATGTCTTCCACCGTGGCACTAAACGCGGGAACAATCACCACATCCTTGCTGCCTAGTTTTTCAAGTGCACCTTCGGTTGCAAAATTACCTTTAAGAAAGCCGATGCCCTTCGCACGCAAATCTGCATTGACGCGCGGATTGTGGATGATCGAACTAATCAACCACATCGGGCGACCTTTGTATTCGCGCCGCGCATCTTCCACCATGGCTAAAGCGCGATCGACACCCCAGCAAAATCCAAAACTCTGCGGCAACATGAGCTCCAACTCCCCCACCAAACGCGATCCGCTCTCGCGCAACTCCTCGACTAGAGTGCTGCGATAAGTTTGACGGACTTCCGTGTTGTCGAAGGTGGCCATTAGAGGGTGTCGGTCGGTTGGGTTTGCGGGCGAAGGGCGCCGACTAAGTAAGTCGAGCCGGTAATGAGGAGAACCTCGGGGCCTTCGGGGAAGCCGGGTTGCGGGAGGGCTTCGGCAGCGAAGGAAAGGGCGATTGTATCCGGGTTAGCCGAACGCGGATGGTCGCCGGCAGGTGCAGTCCACCAGGTTTCAGAAGCCGGGCGTGGACCAAGATTAGCGCTCAGTTGTGTGGCTAATAAATCCGCATCCTTGTCATCGCGCAGAGCAAGGACGACGCCACGTTTTGCATCGGGGTAAGCGCTACGGAAGGTTTGGATGACCGAAGTGAGTGAATCGGTGGAATGCGCGACATCGAAAAGAACCGGGCGGCCGTCGGGGAGAGTGCGGTACTCGAGGCGGCCGGGGATTTGCAGAGCGGACATCGGAAGAGAAGGAAGGATGTCGGCGGCAGCGGCGAAGGGGCGCGGAAGATGACGCAGGATGGTGACGGCCAATGCGAAGTTCGCCTCCATGTGCGGCTGCGGGTGTTGAAAGCCGGGCATGGACGATGGCGCGATGAGGAGTGATTGACTCAGGGCATCGGCGGTGGATTGCAGGACCGCGAGTGCTTCTGGCCGGAGGTTGGCGCCAGCGAAGAGCAGGGCATCGGATTTGAAGATGCCGGCTTTCTCACCTGCGATGGTGGTGAGGTCGGAGCCGAGGACATCGGTATGTTCTAGCTCGATCGCAGATATTGCAGCGGCAAGTGGGTGCACCACATTGGTGGAATCGGATCGTCCGCCTAAGCCAGTTTCGAGGATCATGATTTCACACCCCGCATTACGAAACCCAACCATGGCGGTGGCAGTGAGTAGATCAAAAAAAGTTTCCTCCCCCGCCGATGCTTGGAGCACCCGTTCGATGGCATCGGCCAGGTCAGAGTCGGGGAGAGGGTGGCCATCGACCTGAATCCTCTCACGCCAATCGCTGAGGTGCGGAGAGGTGTAAAGGCCGGTGCGTATTCCAATCGCTGAGAGCCCTTTGGCCAAATAATGGCACACACTTCCTTTTCCCTTAGAACCGGCCAAATGGATCGCCGGAACCGCCAAATGCACGCTCTCGAGCCGTTCTACGAGGCCCTGAATGGTGTCCAGGCGGAAACGCGCGGCCCGCGGACGACTACAGGATTCATAGTCGGTGCGTGCGCAAAGTTTAGTCCACAGCGTTTCGAGCCGATTCATGAGGTAGGCTTCTAGGAAGTTCTAATGTCTCGCAGATTCTCACCCGCCCAGTTTGGCGACCTTGGCCAGCGCCATGAGGTCCACGTATTCCTCTACCGTTACAGCGGTAGTGGCCCAGAATACCTGCTCCTGCAAGCTGCGCCGACCGCAGAAAATGTGTGGCGCCCGGTAGTTGGACCCGTCGACTGGGACGAGGACCTACGGCACGCGGCTTTACGCCAGGTGCAGGTGGAGACCGGACTCACCCAAGCCTTTGATTTCATTTCGCCGCCGACCGGTTTGATCCAAAACATTGGTGATTTGCAGCTAGTGCAATGGCCGATCGGTGTGCAAGTCAGCTCCCCTAGCGTGCAGCCGCAAGTGCGCGGGCTGGTTGCCGGATGGGATTGGTGCCCCTTCAATCAAGCACTCAAGATTCTCGACGCGAGCCTACACCGGCAGAATCTTCTGCAGTTGCACTTCCAGCTTGCTGCCTGAGTACCGGGCACTTTGGGGCAACACTCGAATTTTCGACGTTAAACGGAAAACCGGCTTGCTGGACCTCTTCGTCCGAGATGAAAAACAGTGCGCCTAAATGTTCAGCGCCACCCATAGAAAGTGGCCGGTGATAAAAATCGACCAAACCGAGGTCGACTTGCAGCACAAAGTTCACCGACTCCGGGTAACTCCGATCCAAGAAACTCGGACCGTAATACAGTTCGGTGGTTCCCGGAATCCAGTCGGGAGTGAAGTACTGAGAATCGTGGGTCGGCTCTTGTGCCAAAGGCATGGCAGCAAGCGCGAGTAGGTGTAGGAAAAACATACTGAGGAGATGGCGGGAATCCGGGAGCCGCTGGCCTGTTTATTACGCCTCAATAGGCGACGTAACAGTAGATTTGTAAAAGGAGTTTTCAGGAAGTCGTATTTTTCCTGGAACTTCTCGCCTGGACACGAAGAGTCTAATTCTTTTGACGCGCCATGCGCCGCAGCATGACTTGCATACGCTGATGTAAACCAAAGTCCACAGCAGGGTTACCGGCGTAGGTTGCTCCGGGAGGGACGTCGCTGGTGACCGCAGCCTTCGCGCCGATTTTGGCACCCGCTCCAATCGAAATATGTCCAGCTGCTCCAGAAGATCCGGCGAAGATCGCGCCATCTCCGATTTCTACGCTGCCGCTGATGCCAACCTTGCCGCAAAGGATGACGAATCTACCTAGCTTGCAGTTGTGACCAATCTGCACGTGGTTGTCGATCAAGCAGTTATCGCCGATGACCGTGGGGCGGAAAGTGCCAGCATCGATGCACGAGTTGGCGCCAATTTCCACGCGTTCTCCAATCTGCACACCCCCCATTTGCGGCATATGCACGTGCGCGCTTCCACTCCAGACATAACCAAAACCCGCTGAGCCTATGACCGTATTCGCCTGCACCACGCATTGCTTGCCCATATCTACCCGCGGCCCGATGACCACTCCAGGATTCAAAACGCACGCATCTCCCACCCGACTGCCCGCGCCGATGTGCACCCCGGAAACCAAATTCGCATGCGCACCAATCACCGCTCCGGCTGCAATCACACAATGCGGTCCGATGCTCGCCGAAATATCGACCTCGGCACCTTCTTCAACCACCGCCGTCGCATGCACTCCCATAGGAGTTTCCGCGATGTAAGCCTCCCAATGTTGCGCCAACTGAGCTGCGGCTAATCCAGGATTGGCCACGCGGATGCAAACCCGACCGTCGACATCGGTGCCTTCTTCGACCAGCAGTAAACCGGCTGCGGTTTTTGCGAAGGCCTCGAGTTCCGACTGGGCTGGACCACGGCCCATTTCGTTTAAGCCGGCGCGGAAGAACACGACGTCATTGGCCATGGCCGACTCCAAATCGCTCACATGCTCGAAGAAAAGCTCGGTTGCGCCTTCTAGGGTGCCATCGACCAAAGCGGCAACTTGCTCTGCGTTGAGCGGGGTTCCTGGATGGTGGGTCAATGCGTCGGCCATGTGCTTAGTTTAACGCCTCAAGGTACTTCCTTATGACACCCACAAAGCACCGGCGAGATATCCGCCAATCAGCAAGACACCCATGCCTTGATAAGCTTTGATGGAGATTTCGCGATTCTTATTGGTAAGGATTGCGGGGACCAGCAAAACGCAGGTTGCAACCATATTGAGGATGACCTGCGCGCGGAGTCCTTCTTGCGGTACTTGCACGTCGGCGAGTAAACCCACGAAACCGCCAGCGATCAAAAGGTTGAAGGCATTGGAGCCAACAATATTGCCGAACACCGCGCCGGCGTGTCCTAGTTTTAAGGCGCGTACCGAGGTGAAAAGCTCCGGCGCCGAAGTTCCGATTGCAGTGATGATGAAGCCAGCAAAACCTTCTTTCCAACCGAATTGATCGGCGATATCTAAAGCGCCATTCAGGAACCAGGTCGACGCAACCGCTAACAGCAAAAACCCTGAAGCGGTCAATGCAATCGCCACCGGAAGATTAAACACCGTGGTCGGCGCGGCCTCTTCCTCCTCACGTAAATCATCGCCGCGCAAAGCAATACTCAGGCGGATCATGATTATGTAAGCCACCAGCAACAAGAAGCTCAAGAAGTAAATGCCCTGTGGCGCGCCAATCAGAGCAAAGGCTAGCAGGCTTCCGAACACCAGCGGCATGAGGGTTGGCAGACGCACCGCATGCACATCTAATCGGGCGGACCCTTTCAGCAACAAGGCGGCGCCAAGCACCACGCCAACATTAAACGCATTGGAGCCAAAGATGTTTCCGACCGCGAGCCCAGGGTGTTCCGGCGCGCTCGCAATGCAGATAAATAGCTCTGGCAGCGAGGTGCCAAGTGCAAGCAGAAGCAGGCCCGTCACCCATCCCGGCCATCCCCAGCGATGCGCCAAGGAAATAGAACCGCGTACCGCAAGGTCGGATCCAATCAGAAGGCCGGCTAGGCCGAGGAGCAGGTACAGGTACGCCATGCGGACGCTTAGTATAGGGCCCATGATGGACTCGCCGCACCCACTGATTGGGGTCACCGTCGAACTGCTCGATGCCCCTTGGTATGAAGGGCAGCGGCGCTTTCAATTGTTCACCAGTTACATGCCAGTAATTCGCGCTGCCGGCATGATTCCCATTTTGATTCCCGGCGATGCTCCGCCGGCCGAGGTCGATGCGATTTTGGATCGGCTTGATGGAGTTTTAATGACCGGCGGCGATGACGTCGACCTGCGCCCCTATGGTGGCCCAGCGCCAACCGAGGAATGCAAACCGGTTCCGCTCGAACAACAGAGCATGAATTTGGAGTTGGTGCGCGGAACTTTGCAACGCGACATGCCGTTGTTCGGCGTGTGCTTCGGCATGCAAATGATGGGCTTGCTTTACGAGGCACCTTTTGAGCAGCACCTGGAAAACTTCAGCGCGCACACCAAAGGGATCGAGCATTCGGTGAAGCCATGTGCGGGAACCCTGCTCGAACAGCTGGTCGGCGCAGATGACTTTTTAGTGCCCAGCTTCCATCATCAAGCCTTAATCGAGCCCGGCGCTACCCTTAGAGCCTCAGCCTGGGCGGACGATGGCACCCTAGAGGCCGTCGAACTCCCTGAAAAAACCTTCGCGTTAGGGGTGCAATGGCATCCAGAGCGCGCTCCTGACTCCTTAGCTACCCGCGCCCTGTTTTCCGGTTTCGCGGATKCGGCACGCAACTACAGAAAGTAATGACCCTGGATCGAGAAGAAAAACGTCGGCTGCTGAAGGTTAAGCTCGCAGAAGCCAAGCATAAGGAAAAGCGCAAATTGATCATGTCGGCGGTCGGCATTGTGCTTTGCGCCGTGCTCATTTTCGGAGTCAATAAAAAGGCTGCGGAAATGACCGAGACCGAACCGGATTCTTGGGTTCAAGAAACCGACTATCGCTATCTCCTAAAAGATATCGACCCAGATATTTTGGCTGAGATTAAAGACTCCACCGCCGATGAAAGGAGAGTGTTGGAGAAGGCTCCCAAAGCAGCAGTGATCAAGGCAGCGAAGGCTTTGGTCGGCTCTTGGCTTTACTACTTGGGCGAGCCAGCATTCCCCTTTGCCGCTGGAATCGAAGGCGCCAACCATGCACGCGGCAAACCTTTTCGTATGCGTGGAAAAATCGTGGACCGGCGCGAAATCGGTAGCGGTGAAGAAAAGGAAGTGTGGTGGATTTTAAAAACCGCCGAGGGTGAAACCTTTCGGTACATCGATATCTCCGCAGCAGACTCCATTGAGCTCACTGAAAACTTCGTCTTAGCGGACGGATATTTCTTTAAGTACTTAGACATGGATTTTGAAGAAAAGTCCTTCATGGCTCCCGTCTTCATCGGCCGCGAACTCCGGCCATCCTTTGCACCGGCGGTACCGATTACCGAGCCATCGCTTGAGTTTTTAACCAATGTGCGTGATCACCCTATCGGAACGCACAACAATCCAACCAAATTGGACCGAGACCCCTATCTGTGGCATTTGCTCAATGTTGCGCGCACGGTTGGCCACGATAAAAAGCTCCACGCCAAGGCGATTGAAGATGCCATCGTCCTTGATGAAAATACGCTAAAAGCGCTCGCGAAGAATCCAGCCATTTTCCGTGGCAGGATGTTTGAACTTGGTGGCATGGTGCGTGAAGCCAGCAAAAATCAATTAGGTGAAAATCCACTGCGGGAAGAAAACATTTCGTCGGCTTGGATTCGCAATGATTTGGTCGGAACGAACCTAACCCACCTCAAGGCTCCTGGAGTCTTTGACTTTGGCGAGAACAAGGGCCCGATTATTTACCACGGCTACTTCCTCATGTTATGGGCCTATGAGGACACGAAAAAGAACCGGTTACGCACGCCAGTTTTCGTAGTGATCGATGCCGAAGCCCAAGAAAAAATCACACCGCCCTTCGCTGGGCAGATTGTGTTGATGTTCTTAGTCATCGCAATCGTAATCGGCATCTTCTTATTCCTTCTCATTAAACGTGATAAGAAAGCAAGCGATGTCGCTCTGACTAAAGTGGCGGCGCGGCGCGCTTCCAGGCGGAAGGATTCTTGAGTCAAGACATGGATACGAAGTTTGTTCCTGGTCGCGGAATACTGCGCTCGGGGTTAGCCACACGACTTAAGGCTCTACGGCCAAAACCATCGCAAGTCTTTGTGGTCATGGACCGCAAAGCGGAAGAGGTGGTTGGGCGCAAAGTCGTACTTGCTGTTAAAGACGCTGGATGGGACGTAACCGTGCTTTTAGCGCCCATCGGTGAAGCGCGTAAAACCATGGAGTCAGCGGAGAGATTGGCCTCCCAGTTAGTCCGTCAAGGTGCGGACCGCAAGTCCTTGCTCATCGCAGTCGGCGGCGGAGTCACTTCCGACTTAGCGGGTTTCGTTGCAGCCAACCTGTTCCGCGGGATTTCGTGGGGTGTCATTCCAACCACTTTGCTCTCTATGGCAGACGCATCGATCGGCGGTAAAACTGCGGTGAATCTGAAGGAGGGCAAAAACCTGTTCGGCGCTTTCCACTTCCCGAAGTTCGTGGTCTCCGATGTGCAAATGTTGCGCACCTTGCCGCTGCGCGAATGGCGCTCTGGTATGGGCGAAGTCTTAAAGACGGCCATGTTGTCCGGCGCGGGCATGTATCGCAAACTCATCAACACCACCACCGCAAAATTGCAACGCGGTGGTGTGGAGCTCGGCGAGTTGGTCGGCCAATGTGCGCGATACAAACAAAAGCTGGTGCGTCGCGATCCGCTCGAAGGAGGAGAACGCAAGTTACTCAACCTCGGACATACCTTTGGACATGCGCTGGAAACCTCGGCCGGACCGCGTAAGTTAGGGCATGGTGAGGCGGTTGGATTAGGATTACTTTGCGCTCTGGAAATGAGTGTAGAGCAGGATTTATGCCGCGCAAGTTACGCATCGGAAGTGCGCGAGTTTTTGCAACAGAACGGAATGAAGACCAGATTCCCCGGCGATGTGCCGAGCAAGCGGGCGCTGGAAAAACTGCTTCTGCGTGACAAGAAGGCATCGCGCGGAAGGTTGGATTTGATTCTGCCAGTGAAGCCCGGCACCAACCTCCTGGTGCAAGGGGTTGATGCTAGTGAGGTGGCGGCGGGAATGCGTCGTTATCTCGGTTAAGGAAACTCTGATTTAGTAAGAGACCTCCGCCCCCCACGGCACCGTTAGAATGGCGCAACTCTGAGCGCATCATGCCCCGCCGGACCGACCTA
The DNA here is from genome assembly GCA_002746235.1 of Planctomycetota bacterium. Lineage (GTDB taxonomy): Bacteria > Planctomycetota > UBA1135 > UBA1135 > UBA1135. The sequence goes on along the minus strand of NVWJ01000010.1, from coordinate 67,666 downwards.
AATTCCATCCTCATCCTAGGTTCAGGCCCGATCGTCATCGGTCAAGCCTGTGAATTCGACTATTCCGGCACCCAAGCGATTAAAGCGCTGCGGGAAGACGGGTTTCGAATTATCCTCGTCAACTCCAACCCGGCGACGATTATGACCGACCCGGAGATGGCCGATGTCACCTACATCGAGCCGATCACCCCGGAGTTTGTTGCCAAAGTCATTGAGAAGGAGCGGCCCGATGCCATCCTCCCGACGCTCGGCGGCCAGACCGCGCTCAATGTTGGACTTGCGCTTGCCGAAGATGGCACGCTCGACAAGTTCCATTGCGAAATGATTGGCGCCACCGCAGCTTCTATCCATAAAGCTGAAGATCGTGATGAATTTCGTCAGGCGATGGCCAAGATTGGCCTGGCTAGTGCGAAGAGTGAAATTGCGCGCAGCATGGCGGAAGGACGCGCCGCCATGGAAATCATTGGATTGCCATGTGTCATTCGCCCCGCCTTCACCATGGGTGGTTCTGGCGGCGGCATTGCTTACAACGTTGAAGAATTCGAAACGATTGTGGCGCGCGGCTTGCGCTTGAGTCCAGTCACCGAGGTCTTAGTCGAGAAAAGCCTGATCGGCTGGAAGGAATTCGAGATGGAGGTCATGCGCGACCAAAAAGACAACTGCGTGATTGTCTGTTCGATTGAAAACCTSGAYCCSATGGGCGTRCAYACCGGCGATTCAATCACCGTCGCGCCATCGCAAACCCTGACCGACCGCGAGTTCCAACGCATGCGCGATGCAAGTTTCGCCATCATGCGCGAAATTGGTGTGGAGACCGGCGGCTCCAATGTCCAGTTCTCGGTGAATCCGAAGAACGGCGATTTGATTGTGATTGAGATGAATCCACGGGTGTCGCGTTCGTCGGCATTGGCCTCCAAGGCCACTGGATTCCCGATTGCCAAGTTCGCGGCTAAGTTGGCCGTGGGCTATACGTTGGATGAGATTCAGAACGACATCACCAAAGTCACTCCAGCTTGTTTCGAGCCGTCGATTGATTATGTCGTGGTGAAAATGCCGCGTTTTGCTTTTGAGAAGTTCCCGTTGGCTGACAGCACCTTGGGTACGCAGATGAAATCCGTGGGTGAAACCATGGCCATCGGGCGCACCTTTGAAGAGGCTTTCCAGAAAGCATTGCGGGGATTGGAAGTCGGACGCTCGGGATTCTCCGGCAAAAACCGCGACTTCCAAGCCGAAGAGCTGCCACAAAAGATTGCACGTCCGGCGCCCGGTCGTTTGTTCGCGATTTACGATGCCTTCCGCAGCGATTACAGCATCGACACGGTTTATCGTTTGTCAGGAATCGATCCTTGGTTCCTCACCTACTTGCGCGACCTAGCCATCACCGACGGAGAGCTGGAAGAAATCTCCCTGGCCGATGTCAACGCAGAGCAAATGCGTGGGTGGAAACGCCGTGGCTTCTCCGATGAACGTTTGGCCGAAGCATTTGAAGTAACCCAAACAGAACTGCGCGCACGTCGGGAAGAAATGGGTGTGCGTCCGGGTTATCGCTTGGTCGATACCTGCGCTGGCGAATTCGAAGCTGCCACTCCCTACCTTTACTCCACTTACGATTGCAGTTCGGAAGAGGTTGCGGTTTCCACTAACGACAAAGTCATTATCCTTGGCGGCGGCCCCAACCGCATCGGCCAGGGTATTGAGTTTGATTACTGCTGCGTGCATGCTTCGATGACCTTGCGCGAGATGGGAATCGAATCGATCATGGTGAACTCTAACCCTGAAACGGTTTCCACCGACTTCGATATCTCCGACCGCCTTTACTTCGAGCCGCTCACCCATGAGGACGTGCTCGAAATCTGTCTGCGCGAAAAGCCGCGTGGTGTGATTGTGCAGTTCGGCGGACAAACTCCACTAAACCTTGCGGAAGGACTCGCAAAGGCTGGTGTTCCAATTTTGGGCACTCCGGTTGATGCGATTGACCGTGCCGAAGACCGCGAACGCTTCTCCGAAATGCTAACTCTGCTTGGTCTGCGCCAACCGGCAAACGGCATGGCGCGAAGCCCGGAGCAAGCCACGGTGATTGCCGATGGCATCGGTTACCCAGTGTTGGTACGCCCTTCCTATGTGCTCGGCGGACGCGCGATGGAAATCGTTTACGACGCGCGCGACCTAGAGCGCTACATGAAAGAGGCGGTTATGGCATCGCCGGAGCGTCCGGTATTGATTGACCGCTTTCTGGAAGACGCGGTCGAGGTTGATGTCGATTGCATCTGCGACGGCACCGAAGTGGTGATTGGCGCCATCATGGAGCATATTGAGGAAGCGGGCATTCACTCCGGCGACTCCACTTGCGCGATCCCTCCGATTACTTTGTCGGAATACATCCTCGATGAAATCCGCGAATCCACCAAGATGATGGCATTGGAACTTGGCGTGATTGGCCTTATGAATGTGCAGTTTGCGGTGCGCGGCGAAACGGTTTACATCATTGAGGTGAACCCGCGAGCATCACGCACGGTGCCCTTTGTGGCCAAAGCCACTGGAGTCCCCTTGGCTGCCTACGCCACCCAAGTCATGGCTGGGCGCAAGTTATCGGAAATCGGCGTGCGCGAAGTCATCCCTGAAAATCACGTCGCAGTCAAAGCACCTGCATTCCCATTCGCTAAGTTTGAAGGTGCACGCGCGGATCTCGGTCCGGAAATGCGCTCAACTGGCGAAGCGATGGGCATTGACCGCACCTTTGGCATGGCCTTTGCGAAAGCATCGGATGCTGCAGGGCGCAAGTTGCCGACCTCCGGCAAAGTATTCATCAGCGTGAAGGATGCAGATAAACGCACCGTCACCATGGTCGCGCGTAGCTTAGTCGACATGGATTTTGAAGTCGTCGCAACCGGCGGCACTTACCAAATTCTAAAGCGCCACGGTATTCCAGTGGAGCGCGTCAACAAGGTGCATGAAGGACGTCCGCACGTAGTCGACATGATCAAAAACCAAGAGGTCGATTTGATCATTAACACTCCGCACGGCAAAGTCACCCGCCACGACGACGGCATGATTCGCTCGGATGCTTACCAGGTAAACATTCCCTGCCTCACCACCATGTCGGCAGCCATGGCCGCGGTTGAAGGGATTCAGGCTTTACGTGCAGGCACGACCGAAGTGGCAAGTGTGCAATCGTTTTACGGATTGCCGGAGACGATTAAGGCTTAAGCGGATTCGGCTTTCGCAGCCGCCCAGCCCCTAGTGAAAGCGCGGGCGAAAACGATACTCGGCCTCAAGCGCCATCGCTGCCATCGCAGTGCTGTAAACCCTGCCGCCGTAACTGCCCCAGGCGCCGATTGGATCCCAAGAGCCTGCTAGTTTGGGGTCGTCTTGCTTCGAGCGTTGGCTTGGAAKYRAYKYCCTRYSYWWMGYCNKASTYCRYYTCGACCAGGATTCCCCGCCGACTTCGTGCAGAGCAAGAGCACCGAAATACCAATAATATAAATCGATACTCCCATTCTTCGTATTCCAATAGGGCAGCTTCGAAAGGACCAGATTTCCCCGACGTTGAATCTCGGGGAACTCCGGGTGGTCCTGCCACTGCCTACTCTCCCCAAGCACTGCCATATTCAGTTTCGACCAAAGCGTAGCCGCGGTGAGTGCCTCGCCTCTCTCGGCGGGAAATGTATCGACGAAGTCTTGGCCGCGAGATGAATAAAAGCTCCCGTCCTTCATCGCTCCCAAGGAATAAGCCACGCGACCAGTATTCCGATTCGTCAGGGAGTCAAACAAGGTCGTGACCTGAACAAAAGCCTGCTGAGGGACTTCTAAGTGCGCATCTTGAGCAGCCAACAAGGCGCTTACCATCCAGTTGGAAATAGAAACGTCTTGCACCTCTGCCGCAACAAGGCCGTAACCCCATCCACTGTATTGGTCTTGCGCAGCCAGAATGAGATGGACCGCTTGTTGTGCAGCATCACGCAAGATCACATCGGGAGAAAACACGGAGGCTTCGCACAACACAATCGTAGCCATCGCATGGCCATAGAGTTCGACTCTATCTGGGGTGTAGGTGAGAAGGTGAACTTCTTGATTGTCGTCGGAGCGACCTGTCCGCCRGACCTCTCCCTTCCCATTGCAGGAAGTGCATGGCACCGCGTCCCCTTCGCACGTTGCACAAGAAGCGCCTTCAAAAGTGCGCCCCACGCCATGACAGGAACCGCATTCCATGAGCCCGCTTTTCTCACATGCCGTGCAAGGATATATGTGCAAAGCGCTGTTGGCTGTATTCAGAAGCACTACGCCCCGAACCCTGCCGATGTAACCATCTCCGCATTGCTGCTGCAAAAGCCAAGCCACACCTCGGCGTAAGTTTCCTTGATAGGGCCCATCCGACAAGGTGTTGCCGTGACCAAGCAGGGCAAGAAGGGCAAGGCTAGTCACCCCAACGTCGTGCTGGTCTTCCTGGTGATCTGGATAGCGACGGCTCCAATGTCCATCAGCCGCTTGATTTTGCACAAGCCAGCCCAAAGAGAGCTCGACCGCTTGCTCTCTCTCCCCCGCTTCATGCTCTTCTAGTCGTAAGGTGTACTTCGGCGGGATTTTAGAAGTGAGAACCGGTCGCGTACTTCCTTCCAACAAATAGGCATTGGATACCCTTCCCCGAGTTGCCAAAACAAAATCCCAGAACAATGCGTCGTCCTGCTTCTGCTGCCAAAGGCTCATCCACTTCCGAATCACGGATTGGTTTTGCTCTAGCCCTCGGGCTCCCTCTGTAAGACTCCAAGCTCCAGGCTCCCCGTGAAAAATTCCAGCAAGTGCTGCGTGAACAAAAGCGCCATGGACCGCTGAGCCGGCCTGTTGCAAGTCCAAGGACGCAAAATCTTTGAGTAAAACTGGTATCGCTACTTTGCCATACCCAATCATTTGCTTCACCTTCTGTGAGTTGTCTTCATCACTTTCTGCAAATCCGGTTGCCCACAGTTCTTTCGCATAAAGGTTGCGGTCCGTCGGGCCCGTAAATGTGGCGATGGAATCTCCTTTCGGAAACATAGAGGGTTCCGGCCATTCCATTTCTGCCAGCAACAAGGACTCCGTGGCTGAGCGCAGGCGTACACCGAAGGCGTAGATACCTGCCTGCATTTCCAAGTCTGGCGCTCCGTCCATGTGCCAAAAACTCCACCGGCCGTGCCTTGCTCCAGCCAAAAATTCACCCATCATTTGTGGCTGCCCACTCTCCCACCAAAAACGCCATGCCCCCTGTGGCAGACCATTCAAAAGATAGCCCTCTTGCCAAGCAACTCCGGAAGGGTATGGAATCGCTTGATATTGATATTCTCCGGACCGAAGAGGGTCTTCCGGGCCGTCTTCCGTCCACGCCTGCCAAAACTCTACTCGATGCCCAAGCTTAAAATCGCCGCGCTCTTTCTTCGCGCCACTCGCAAAAAAGAAATGCCATGTCCCATGCTGCAGATCCTTCTTGTAGACACCCTTGGACTGAATCTCTCCATTTTTAAAGTAAAAGTACCAGCGGCTATTTCGTTCTCCTTTGCGATACCTCCCCTTGGCTGCAAGACTGCCATCTGCGCGCCATTGTTTAATACTTCCATGGCGAACGACGGCGCCATCCTCGCCGGGAATCGCTTCGTACTCCAGACGCAGAGTTCCGTCATCCCACCTCTCTTGAACCACCGATGGAGAAGGTGTCTGAAAAAGAGACAGGCAAAGAATGAGAAGAGGAAATGGCAACATGATGATTAGAAAAGCGACGACTCATCTTAACCAAAAAAGAGGAAGCAATTGCTCAGTGCCTGTAGCATAGCTCCCGAAAACCGACGTTCTTCTAAAGTGACCCCGGGTGCCAAGAAAAAATGAAAGTGCGACTGGGAGCAATAGTTTGGCATCGTATGAGAATGAGAAATCTACGCTGCCGTGACAGGCAAATTTGAGAACCTTCGGCAAGGATTCATTTATCAGTTGCACGAAACGTCGGCTCATGCTCCCATACGCACATGGTGAAACTGCATGTGAACGGAGAAACGCGCGAGCTGCCCGACCTTGATCCAGCGACTCCACTTTTGTGGGTGCTACGCGATCATTTGGGTATGACCGGCACGCGGTTTGGTTGTGGCAAAGGGCTGTGCGGAGCGTGCACGATTCATGTCGATGGCACCCCTACCCGCGCCTGCATTACGCCGGCTTCGGTTGCCGACGGCAAAAAGGTAACCACCATTGAAGGTTTGGAAGGTCGCGTGGCCGATGCCTTGCGTAACGCATGGAGTGCCGGCAATGTTCCCCAGTGTGGTTTTTGCCAAGGCGGGCAACTGATGAGTGCCGAACATCAACTGCGTTCAGCACCGAGTGCATCCAAGGAAAAACGCGATGGCGCGATGGATGGCAACATTTGTCGCTGCGGAACTTACACGCGCATTCGCAAAGCCATGGATCAGGCCAGTGCTGATTTAGGAGGTGAGTAAGATGAACCGCCGTAAGTTTTTAATGCAGAGTTTGGCCGGAAGTTTCACCTTGGGTATTGCAGTGCAAGGTAATAGCTTGATAGCACGCACTGTAAAGTCCATCGCCGGGCCTTTCGATGCCGATTGGAGTCCCAACATCTTTATGTCGCTGGCATCCGACGGCACGCTTTCCATCATTGCGCACCGTTCGGAAATGGGCACAGGAATCACCACCGCTCTGCCGATGATTCTCGCCGATGAGATGGAAGCCGATTGGGAGCGCGTGGTGGTAGTGCAAGGCGATGCCGATTCTCGCTACGGCGATCAGAACACCGATGGTTCACGCAGCATTCGCCAGTTCTACAAACGTATGCGCCAAGTCGGTGCGCTTGCAAAACACATGCTGATTGAAGCGGCCGCCTTGCAATGGGATGTCCCCGTTTCCGAATGCATCGCAAATCACCATACGGTGGTGCATACGAAATCGAAACGTCGCTTTTTCGAGTTTGGCGAGCTTGCGGTTCACGCTGCCAAACTAAAAGCGCCTAAGCCGAGTGGGCTCGCGCTAAAGGATGCATCGGAGCGGAAGTACGTTGGGAAAGACATACCGATTCGCAACATGAGTGCCATCTTGGATGGCAGCGCCGAGTTCGGCATGGACATTCGTTTGCCTGATATGAAGTTTGCGGTCATCGCACGGTGCCCGGTGCTCGGCGGAACCGCCATTAAGTGGGATGAAGCGGCCGCACTCGCAGTTCCTGGAGTCACGCAGGTGGTAAAAGTACCGTTTGCATCGGCGCCGTTTGAATTTAATGCGCTGGGTGGCATCGCGGTGATTGCGGACAATACTTGGGCTGCGATTCAGGGTCGCGAGAAGTTGAATGTGCAATGGGAGGAAGGCGAACACGCTGGCTTCGATAGTGAGAAGCATCATCAAGAGCTGCTTGATTCGGCAAAGAAGCCGGGCAAGGTGGTGCGCAAGAATGGTGAGCTGTCCGACAAGATCGAAACTGGCGGGCAACGGATTACCGCGAGTTACAGCCTTCCTCACTTAGCACACGCGTCCATGGAAACTCCATGCGCCACCGCGCGCATGACCGAGGACGGCGCGGAACTTTGGATGACCACCCAAGCGCCGCAAGGTGCGCAGGGTCGCATCGCAGGTGCGCTTGGATTAAGTGCTAAGCAGGTCACGATTCACATCACGCTTTTGGGTGGTGGTTTTGGACGCAAATCGAAACCGGACTTCGGTGTCGAAGCTGCTTTACTCGCACGCGAAGTCGGTGCACCGGTGCAAGTGGTTTGGACGCGGGAAGATGACATCCAGCATGACTATTATCACGCGGCATCGGCCATGCACTTTGAAGCCAACTTAGATGCGCAGGGCAAGCCGACCTCGTGGTTACAACGCAGTGCCTTCACCCCCATCGGCTACACCTTCAACCCCGCTGCCAAACAAGGTGGTGCCGGTGAAATGGGGCAAGGGTTTACCGACATCGCTTATGAACTCGAAAACCTACAGGTCGAAAGTTGCGATGCCAACACTCACCTCCGGGTTGGCTGGTTACGCTCGGTGTGCAACATCTTCCACGCTTTTGGCGTGGGTTGCTTCACCGACGAACTTGCTGCAGCTGCGAAGGCCGACCCCATGCTTTACCTACTCGAGCGCATTGGATTCCCGCGGCATGTAGATCTACAAGCCATGGGCGTTAGTTATGGCAACTACGGTTCTTCGTTGGAGGAATCCCCCATCGATACCGGACGCTTGCGTCGAGTCATCTTCAAGGCAGCGGTCATGTCTAACTGGCAAGAGGAGTACCCGCTGCATCCACTCAAGAATGGGGTCAAGCGTGGCCTCGGGATTGCCGTGCACCGCAGCTTCCTCGGTTATGTGGCGAACGTAGTCGAGGTCGAGGTCACCAAGGACGGTCAACTCARCATTCCAAACGTCTACGTTGCGGTCGACTGCGGGCTTGCGATTCATCCGGACCGCGTGAAAGCGCAAATGGAAGGCGCAGTAGTTTTCGGCACCAGCCTCGCCAGATGGGGTGAGATTACTGGCAAGAACGGTCGCGTAATGCAGAGTAACTTCCACGATTACCGCGTGGCGCGCAACTCCGATGCACCAGCCAACATTGAAGTGGCCATCATCGAAAATGAAGAGCTCCCCACCGGTGTCGGTGAGATTGGAGTGCCGCCGTTTGCGCCGGCACTCCTGAATGCCATCTTCGCCGCGACTGGGAAACGAATCCGCAGCCTACCGCTGAAGAATCACGACCTACTGGCCTAACAGCGGTACGCGCATGGTTTCCACGAGCTCCATTTCTTGTGGAGACCAAGTGGCAATCATGTCGGCKGCCCAAAGACGTAAGGCGTAGTCATTGGCGAAGTGCAGAGCTTCGCCAGTCACTTCTCCAAGCACCTCGGCGCTTGGAATGAGTGCACCTTGCGCGAAGGCCTCTTGCAAACGGCCTTGCAGATCTGCCGCACCTAACTTTTCGGCAAGTGCTGCTTCGCCGTAAAAGATGGGCGCCTTAGCAAGGTCRAGGTCAATCACGCCATCGTCCAARCGCTGGGCAGGCAACAAGGCTACAACATAGCCAGACAGATGGCCGATGTTCAGCGGCTCKGCRGTTTGCGATCCAATCTGCAAAACCGGCTGWGCGGTTTGACGCGGATGCARAAGYTCCACTTCATCGACCCTCAGCACCACCAACATGCCGGCATCGACTTGCGGTTGTTCCRCGCGATACCAATGRGTGTARGGCTGATCCAARGTGAAGACCTGCGCYGAMAYCAACTCCACCGGGTAKGCYGCCGGGGARSTTGGCACTTCTGGCATRGCATCGTTGTTGTTCCARTTCATGACGGCAGTGCCGGCGCCAACCAAAACCAAGGAGACGACCAGCATGCGGCCAAGGGTAAACAGRCTATTTGAGGATGGGTTCATGAGATTACTCCGCAACAAACTGAAGGTCATCGATGCCGAGACGTCCTTCCGACGTACCCGAAGAAGGTCCAAAGTTGAAGGTGACGCCTTCAATACTGCAAAGGTTTAGGCCGTTGCCATCATTCTGAAAATCGGTCAGGCGCATACGAATGGTTTCAAACTCYGCCCCCCATCCGACRCCSSTTCCACAACTCGTCCGTTGATAGGGTTCTTCCACGCCGCCGCCATAGGCTCCAATCGAAATGGTACTGGAAACWCCAGCAGTGTCGGTCAGAGTCACCGAGAAAATCTGGTCATCCAACAAAGAAATGGTCAACGGATGGCGCGTGCCTTGCGCCGCACGGAAACTGAAGTAAGCAAAGCGACTGACATCTTGGTCAGCAGCGAGCAACTCAAAGCCCAACGTGGTGTCAGAGTTGTAATCGAACACCAAACCACGCCCGAAGTCAGCATTGGTCGCGTAGGTGAATCCGTTGAATGGGTCGGCCAACGAGTGGGTGAAGCTATTCGTGCTGTCGCGCAACTTTCCTTCGGTAACGTTACTGACCATTGTGCTCACACCGCCGCCGGAACTCGACATGTTTGGTGAAGTGTTGGTTTGAAAGTCATCCAACACGAAACGATCGATTTCATCGCCATCGCGCAGTTGCAGATCCACATACACACATGGGTTATCTGCATTCGACGGACTTCCAATCGGACGGAAACTCTCCCATTGACGCCACAGATAATCCTTTGCAGGAATGTTGCCATCGATCACATGCTTGACTAAAGGCAAAAAGTAACCGCGCATGATGGTGTGGGTGGTCGGACGTCTGACCAAACAAGGGCCACTGGCTACCGAAGAGCCGCCGCCATCATGGAAGTCGCCGTGGCCAACGCCGTGAAGCGAAGTCGACAAACGCTTTTGCTGCGCGCGATCATGAATCTGGAAGGTCCAAGTTATGGTGTTCGAAGCGCAACCGTTGACATCGTTATCGGCCTGGCCAGTCCACACGTGATAAGTCACTTCATGTGGGTCGGCTACGGTTGGCGACTGAAAACCGGTTGGAGCAATGCTTGAAACAAGTTTGATGTCATCGATCACGAAATCGGTTGGCGTGTAAAGCCCATCAAACACGCGGTCATAGGCCTGTGCGACGCCTTCCCCACCACGGCTATGTCCAAGCCAAGTGATGTTATTGGAATCGATATGTCCATCTAGGACCCCGCCATCAATGGTGGCCAAGTTACTCAGAAAGTAATCCGTATTGGTCAGCGTGGTGGTGCTTGCGGAAAAAATTCCAGGTCCAGTGTTATTGGTATGGCTCATAACCACGTAGCCATAACTCGCCATGTGCTCACCAATGTGGTCATACCATTGGTAGTTGTGACCATTGCCGTGGCTGATCACAATCAATGGAACCTCGCCTAGGCTGCCGATGTTACTCGGGTAGTAAGTGTCTTGGCCGAGCCATGTGCCGCCGCTGTAAATCGTTTCCACTACCGAGTATGGCCCCGGAAGAGTCAGGTCATGCACCACGTACAGCCCCGATTCATCGGAGTAGCCGTCGATGAAGTCATCGTCATTCAAAACGCCATCTTGATTCAAGTCAATCACAATGTCGTAACCGACACCAAGTCCAGCACCAGCATCTCCACTTAAGGTTCCGGCATTCACCAGGAATCGGTTCGCGCTGATCGGACCTGCAGTGAAGGTTTGTGTCTGCGGACCTGCACCAACATCCACCAAGTTCGGATTCGCAATCCACTCCGCGCGCGTCTTCGCATTGACGATGTAAATGTCACCAGTGCGGCCGATGATTTCTGGGTACTCACTGGTCTCCACCGCGATGCCAATCTGTGCACCTTCATTAAACGCACTCACGTATTCGAAGGAGGGATAAGTCGCAAGCGGATTACCCGCCAACGGCATGTTGCGGTCAACCAAGGTGAGCTCCACCGTATTCGACAACTCAAATCCACCGGGCAAAGCCGGATCGGTAAGCGCGGCGATGACGTACATCTTTTGATTGTGAAGGCTCGGCCTATTCGGCAGAGTGATTTCCAAATCCAGAACGCCGCCGACCGGGATCGAGCCGAGAGGGATGACCTGCAAAGCCGGAGTCAGTCCGAGCGGAACGCTAACTCCACGGAAAATCGAGGGGCCGGGATCGACATCGACTAACAGAGTGGCTGGTTGCCCAGCCGTGCCGGTCAGGTGGATTTGCACCGGCGAGGCCATGCGCTTGGTCAGCGATGTCTTGCCGTCGATTTCTAGGCCGGACTGCGCTGTCGCGGACAGGAGAATAAGAGTCGTGAGAGGAAGCAGCATGAATGTACCGAAGATATCAGCCATTCAGCTTACGTCACGCGGAAAGCTCTAGAAATCAAGGCTTCCTCGATAGATTTCAGCGCTTCAAGGCACGGATGAGGTCGCGGAAATCATCTGGGCGAGCCAACCACGTCGTGATTGCACCTGCAAAGCCGCCAGCCAGAACTGCAAACCCCACACCAAGGCCTGGGATGAATGAGTCGGTTGGAGTGAACTCCAATGCCGCCCAAGCTGCAAAACCGGCGACCACTCCGGGCAATAAAACTCCCGGAAGTCGGCGTAAATGAACCGGGCGCGAAAGACCGATGCGCGACATGCTGAATAACAAAATCACCGTCTGCACCGCCATCGATGCCGTGGTCGCCCAGCCAGCTCCGGGAACTCCGAGTCGCGGTAACAGGATGACATCTAAAACTAAGTTCACTGGAATCGAAACCGCGGCCGCAATCGCCGGCAGGCGATAAGAACCCAAGCTTTGGTGCGCGCGAGTCAGCATGCCGCCAACCGTGGCGAAGGGCAGCACCCATAAATACGCGAGCAAAGTTGGGGTGAGCAGGTTGACGTCGTCCGCGGTGAACTCGCCGTGCTGAAACATGAGAGTTAGTAATGGATGTGCAATCACTCCCATACCAATGCCGGCGGCGCAAATCAGCAGCAGCGTACTTTCACAACCGCGGGTCAGAACACGCCCCAACTCCTGCAACTTTCCTTGTGCCGCCAACTTTGCGAACAATGGCATGGAGCCGGTCATGGCCGCAACCCCGACCAAAGCCAGCGGTAAATGCAACATGCGATTGGCGTAAAAGGAATAGTTGTTGGCGGTTTCGTTCACCAAACTGCGCACCAAGATTTGGTCGATAGCCACATTGATTTGCAAAGCCGCCATGCCCAATAAGGCCGGAGCAAAGGCTCGAATCGCACGATTGCGGCGCGGGTCGTGAAGCTGAAGATGCGGCTTCACCGGCCAGCCCATGTCACGCAGCCCAGTCCACTGGAGAATCCACTGCAAGAGGCCGCCGACTAGGATCACCGCGCAGAGTGCATTGATGACTGATTCGTTGTAATCAAAGGAGCTGGATAAAACCAACAACCCCACAATCCACACGGCGTTCAACATCACCGGAGCTAAGGCAGGACGCCAAAAACGATCGCGCAAGTTTTGCGGCGCTGCACAAAGAGCACACAGGCAAATCGGAATCACATAAGGCAACAGGAAGCCCGAGAAGTAAAGCGTGCGGCGTAAATCGAAGTGATCGGCGCCAAGCTCCAACTGCGCGCGCCAGGTCCAGATGACGATCTCACCAATCCCGACCACCACCACCAATAGCAGCAGTAAAAATCCCTGGAAGGATGCAAACAAGGCCTTTGCCGATGCCTCGCCCTCCTCCACTTCCGCCTTCATCAAGGCGGGTTGCACAGCTGCTGACACTGCGCCTTCGCCGAGCAACTTGCGGAATAAGTTGGGAACCGTCCACGCAAGCAAAAATGCACCTTGACCAGCGCTGGCTCCAAAAATCGACAGCATAAGAGCGTCGCGGATGAAACCGAGCACTCTTGAAACCAGGGTCCAAACCGACATGACTAAGGCGCCACGCAAAGCGTGACGTCCTCCTCCATCGTTTCCCGAAACCGCGGCCATGTAGGTGATTATGACTCTCTTCTGGCTCGCTTTCCAACGCTGGATTGACCCTCCGAAGTCTAGACCAAAGCTTCGGGCCACCCTAATCTTGTCAGCCCCGTTTCATCCCATGACATGCGCCTCCATCATGACCACCGATTTGGTCACCGTATCGCCCGATACGACCGTCGGTGACACCATCCGTCTGCTCACTGAGCGGCGATTTCGCAGCATTCCCATCGTGGATGATGCCGGTAAATTCCTCGGACAATTTGGCGTACAAAGCGTGCTCGGATTGGCCATGCCCCACGTCGCCGGTATGGGGCTGAAAGGTCCCATGTCGGACATCCAGTTCATCCACGACAATATGGAGGATCTGCGTCGTCGCCTTGCCGACAACTGGAATGACTCTGTAGGCAGCTACCTAGATGCAGATCGCCCGACCTTGAAGCCAGAGGACGACATGACTCATGTGGTGCAAATGCTTTTCCAGTCGCGCGGCAATATGCCGGTGCTTGAGGCCGGAAGTCATCAATTAGTGGGCATCGTCTCTTACTGGGACGTCCTGGATCACCTCTTCGACGGCCTCGACGCATGATCACCAACCTGTTTTCCATGCTCCTGCAGCATGGGGCGCCTGCCGCTGGTAGGCATGAGCCTCATGTCATTTTCGGATTGGACCCACTCCTTGTAGCAGGCATCATTTTTGGCCTGACCTACGCCGTCATCATGGCCGAGCGCTTTAACCGCGCAGTCGTTGCCATGTTGGGTGGCGGGGCGATGATCCTGGTAGGTGTACATACGCAGGAAACTGCGATTATGGGCATCGATTGGAATACCATCGGTTTGCTGACCGGCATGATGATCATTGTGGCCATCACCCGACGCAGCGGGGTCTTCCAATATCTGGCCATCTGGTCGGCGAAGAAAGTTAAGGCTAGTCCATGGGGCATTTTGGTCATGCTCAGCATTGTCACGGCAGTGCTGTCCGCATTGCTGGACAACGTCACTACGGTGCTTTTGATTGCGCCGGTGACCTTGCTGATTACCGAGGAATTGGATATCAAACCCTATCCCTTCCTTTTCGCAGAGATCATGTTCTCGAACATTGGCGGTACAGCAACGCTGATTGGTGACCCGCCCAACATTTTGATTGGCTCGCTGGTCGACACCATCACTTTCAATCACTTCGTGACCGAAATCGCGCCGATTGTCCCGGTGATCTTTGCCGCCACTTTGATTCCGATTTGGTTAGTTTGGGGTCGCAAGCTGAAAGCCACTCCGGAAGCCCGCCAACGGGTGATGGACTTCCGCGAGAGAGACGCGATTAAGGATGTACCTCTGCTTAAGAAATCACTGACAGTCCTGTTTCTTGTCCTCATTGGGTTCGTTTTCGGTCACCCCGCAGGTTTAGAGCCAGCCACCATCGCCATGACCGGCGCGGCGCTGTTGTTGCTACTAGACAACCTAGGCCGCACGGTAGAAGAGAAAAGTGAGAACGTTCACCACACCTCTGGGGAAGTGGAGTGGGTCACCATCTTCTTTTTCGTAGGGCTGTTCGTAATCGTGGGAGGCCTGGAGCAAGCCGGTGCCCTAGACATCCTGGCCGGTCAAGTGGCAGGGCTGACAGAAGGCATGGAAAGTACCAAAGAAATCACCAGCATGTTGGCGATGGCCATCATTTGGGTTTCTGCGATTGCCTCCACCGTGGTCGACAACATTCCTTTTGTTGCAACCATGATCCCAACCATCCACGCAACCTTTGACCAGCTTGCGGCGAATGGAACCGAGCTTACCCTTGATCAGCAACACTCCATCTGGTGGGCGCTGTCTCTCGGAGCCTGCCTCGGCGGCAACGGAAGCCTGATTGGCGCGAGTGCCAACTTGATTGTGGCTGGCTTCGCCGAAAGGGCGGGGCATCCGATCAGGTTTATGACCTTCCTAAAGACGGCCTTCCCGATGATGCTCATGAGCATCGTGATTGCCTCGATCTACTTGTACTTCCGCTTCCTGATCTAGCCAGAGAAGGGAGCGACTACTCGTTCCCTTCCGACTCACTAGAGGCTTCTGCATCCAATGCAGGAGCCTCTTCCCCATTCTGGCCGATGCCATGAATGTGGTCGGACAATTCTTTGGCCTTCTTTTCACCCATAAAACGACGTGTTTTATCGATCTGATAGTTCGCTAACTCCTGCGACTTACTGAAAGCCTTATCGATGGTAAACATCGATATGCGGGTCAGCAATGCGAGGTACAAAATGCCATAGACAATGTAGCGCGCTTTAAACGGGAATTTCACGGACTCACTCATCCGAGCATCCCGCGCACGATTGCGGAGATCACGCCACCTTCGGCGCGACCATCAACCTTGTCCTTTACAATCGCCATGACCTTGCCCATGTCCGCCATGGAGCTAGCACCCACTTCGGCGATGGCCTCTGCAACAAGGCCTTTCAGCTCATCTTCGCCCATGGCCTCAGGCAGAAACTCTTGCAAAATGGTGAGCTCCTCTTCTTCCTTGGCTGCCAACTCTGGACGGTCGCCCAACACGAACTGCTCGGCGGCTTCACGACGACGCTTAGCTGCTCCTTGAATGATCTTCACCATTTCAGATTCATCTAAGAACTCTGCCGGCGAAGCCACTTCCTGAGTCAGGCCTTTCGCGCCCTTCTTTTCGATGCCACTGTTTTTGAAGTCGTTCATAATCGAACGCAAGGTCTGCAAGCGCAACTTAGCTTTGTCGCGCATGGCTTGTTTGATTTCATCGGTCAGTCGTTGCAGCATTACTTCTCCTCCGTCTTGGAATCGCTTTCCTCTTCACGCGGAATCGCGGCAAGGCTGGCAATCTTGTCGCCATCCTTAAGGTTCACCAAGCGCACGCCTTGGGTGGCGCGACCTTGCTTGGAGATTTCGTCGATTTTGGTGCGCACCAACATGCCTCCGGTGGTTGAGAAAATGACTTCATCGCAACGACTGGCATTTCGAGCGTTGACCACCTGGCCGTTACGCTCATTGGTCTTGATGCCCACCACGCCCTGAGAACCGCGCTTAGTCAAACGGAACTCGCCGATGCGAGTCTGCTTGCCGTAGCCGTTCTCACACACGAGAAGAAGATATTCCTCTTCGGTGCCAGTAATGAGGTCAACCACCTTGTCATCGCCGCGCAAGGTAGCACCCTTCACGCCCGCTGCATTACGGCCCATGGCGCGTGCGTCGTCCTCGCGGAAACGCACCACCTGACCGCCAGCGGTAATCAGCATGACTTCATTGCCCTTCGACACCAGACGCGTGCCAATCAGACGATCGCCCTCTTCGAGCTTGGTCGCAATGATGCCAGCGCTACGCACGTTCGAGTAAGCCTTCAGCTCGGTCTTCTTCACCTTGCCCTTCTCGGTTGCGAATACCAGGTAATCGCCTTCATCGAAGTTGCGGGTGGAAAGGATGGAGCGAATTTCCTCATCTGGCTGAATGCCTTCAATGAGGTTGCGGATCGAACGGCCCTTGGCGGTGCGCTCTTGCTCTGGCAGGCGATAAACCTTGAGCCAGTACAGGCGTCCGCGGTCGGTGATGACCAGCAGGTAATCGTGAGTGCTACACACGAACAAGTGCGAGAGGACGTCGCCGTCTTTCGCCTTGCCGCCAGCAATGCCACGTCCACCGCGCGATTGTGCGCGATAAGCATCGACCGAAGTACGCTTCACGTACCCCTTACTGCTCACCGTAACCGCCATGGTCTCTTCGGTGATGAGGTCCTCGGTTAAGAAGTCCATCACGCCTTCACCGATTGCGGTGCGACGTGGTTCGGCATACTTCTTCTCGAGTTCATCCAGGTCTTCGCGGATGATGTTGAACACCAACTCGTCTTCCGCCAAAATCCGAAGGAACCAAGCGATGTCCACCTTGAGGCCATCAATCTCAGTCTGAAGCTTCTCGATTTCCAGCCCAGTCAAACGGCCAAGGCGCATGTCGACAATCGCCTGCGACTGAATCGGCGTAAGATTAAACGCGGCCTCTAATCCTTGGCGCGCCGCTTGCGTATCCGCCGATGCCTTGATGATCTCCACCACCTCATCGATGGATCGAATTGCGATCATCATGCCTTCAAGAATGTGCAGGCGATGCTCCGCTTTATTGAGCAAGAAGCGGGTGCGGCGACGGATGACATCGAAGCGGTGATCGCGATAAGCCGCAACCAATTCCTTCAAGTTCAAAGTGCGCGGCTGACCTTCAATCAGCGCCGTGTTACGGATTGCGTAAGTGATTTGAAGGCTGCTGTGCTTGTACAGCAGGTTCTCCACCACAACCGCATCGCCATCTTTGCGCAACTCAATGACTAGGCGCATGCCTTCACGTGAAGATTCATCGCGGATGTCATGAATGCCCTCAATGCGCTCATTCTTGACCTCTAGAGCAATCTTCTCGATGATTGCGGCCTTCTCACGCTCGTAAGGAATCTCGGTGATGACCAGCGCATCGCGGCCACGTCCGCCGGATTCTTCAAGGTGCATCTTGGCGCGCAAAATCACCCGACCGCGGCCAGTTAAGTAAGCCTCGGCAATACCACTGCGACCACAAATGATGCCGCCGGTTGGGAAGTCAGGGCCGGTGACGATTTGCATTAAATCGCGCACGTTACAGTCCGGGTTGTCCAACAAGTGGCGGATGGCGTTCAACACCTCCAACAAGTTGTGCGGCGGCAATGCCGTGGACATACCCACCGCGATGCCTTCCGAACCGTTGACCAACAAGTTCGGGAACTTGCCTGGGAGCACGGTCGGCTCCATGCGCGTTTCATCGTAGTTGGACTTGAGATCAGCGGTGTCCTTTTCGAGGTCGGTCAACATCTCCTCAGCAGGACCGGTCATCTTGGCCTCGGTGTATCGCATAGCAGCCGGTGGGTCGCCATCGATCGAACCGAAGTTGCCTTGACCATCAATCAGGGGGTGACGCAGGCGGAAYGGTTGCGCCATRCGCACGAGGGTCGGGTAAATCACCGAYTCACCGTGCGGGTGRTAGTTACCAGAMGTATCGCCRGCAATCTTCGCGCACTTTCTGTACTTSGCWCCAGGGCGCAAGTGGAGGTCGTTCATCGCCACAAGAATGCGGCGTTGCGACGGCTTCAATCCGTCGCGGACATCTGGCAGAGCGCGGTCATGAATGACTGAGAGGGCGTAGGTGAGATAACTCTCACACATCTCCTTCTCAATCACCGTGTCCGGGATCGGCTGATCTTTTGGGGCTGTTTCGTCGGCCATAGGCTAGGGTCCGGGGGGAGCCGGACAGAGGGCATATTGCACCATTTCCGRGCCCTTCTTGGAAGCCAAWTCCYCTGGACGACGGCACCCTAACCTATTTCATCGAAAGGTCTTACACTCGCTCCGAAGAAGCTCCGCCAGGCTTTTGCCCGGGCCGGTCCTAGCCGCCCCGCGCAGCCGTACAGAGCCGTCCCSAGAGCGCTCCACCTCCAGCCGTCCACCGCGCATTCCGATGCCWATCCGATGCCCAGCGCCGGCCTCCCAGGCGGCTCCAGCAAGGGCAAGCGCACCGCTCCCGCATGCTGCCGTCTCACCGACGCCGCGCTCGAACACACGCATTTGCATTTCTTGGTTGCGCCCCAAGCCCTCCACCACTTCGACATTCACTCCCGCTGGGAATCGACTAAGGTTGCTGCGCACTTTCTCGGCGAAACTTTCTAAGTCAAAATCGGCTAAGCAACACTCCTCGATTTCGGCATCGAAATCAAACACCGCATGTGGATTCCAAAACGAAACATCGAATCCTTCGCGGCCATCTGGCAGAGTAAAGCCTTCCACTTGTAAATGCGCATCGGGTTGTGCCAAATGTAATTCAAAACCGCCAGCCAACCTACGCCAACTGATGACCCGCCCAGACATTGCTAAGCGTCCGCGATCGGTTGCGGTAAAGCAGGCTGCAACGCGCAATCCATTGAGGCAAGCGCCGCCATCCGAGCCATCGGGATTCAAGATTTGCACCGCCAACGCACCCGATGTATTCGGACCTAGTACTAACAGGCCATCGTAAGTGCGACCGCACAATCTTTGCGCAAGAGAAACCGGAGTCTCCCCCGCCGCCAACGCTTCCGATTCCCTGACAATAAGAAAGCGATTACCGCATCCATCACCAGGGTAGAGCAGCAACATGATTAGTTTGCGGCGTAGGCGTCGAGGCCTTTTTGCAGGAACTCGGCGAACTTTGCRGWRTCSGGCTGGAASCCWACWGAAGTRCCCAGWACCGTRTCGGTWCGCGGRTCAATAAGYACGTAAAGYGGYAAGGCGACCGTTTTAAAYCGGTCYGAYTGCATCTTGCTGTATTCAGGGTGCTTATCSGTCCACARCGCMACCCGAGTRAACTYYTTCAWKARAGGRAGYACRTCGTCRGCCGGGAAAATYAGGTTTTCCATSGAACGGCARTTGGTGCARGTMGCSCCGGTRAAGTCCATGAANRRGSGGCMMKCYGRAKYCTTTNGCMGCAAGGAARGCTTCRTCRTAATYYTCRTACCAAGGRATSCCTGCMGGYCCYARCTCYTGGCCRGTYGMCTCATCCACAATGTGTTGCCCGTAGTACTTCGGCGGCATGTAATCGCCTAACCGGCCGATGGAGTAATCGCGATCAAAGATACCAGGAATCATCCATAATCCTGCTGCAGTAATGACCACTGCAAATCCAAGACGGCGTTTGCCTGGACGCGGCTTCTCGTARTCATGCGGAAGYTTRTAAAGCCCAAACATGTAGGCTCCCCACAGMAGAAGGATSAWCGATGCRGARGCAAACACSACWGGCCAAGTGAGRATTTCCAAYTCCCAAACYTGGTCGGTRTTCGAGAARAACTTGATGGCCGCCARGAKTTCTACRAATCCRGCGCAGACTTTCACCGTGTTCATCCATCCACCTGCCGTSGGCATTTTCGCCARGCGTGAYGGCAAMARYGCCAAGAAGAAAAATGGCARGGCRAACACKARKCCGTAAACAAACATGCCGCCGACKAGRTAGATCCAACCAAGTTGGAGYCCRGCRACTAAWACCGCRCCAACGAARGCAACMGTGCAAGTAAAGGCRGTAATGCTAAACGCAACCGCCATCATGGCCACCGGCAAGTAGCCTCCTTTKGTTTGYCCCTGAACCTGCGTTTTCGAKGCAAAGTTCTGCAGGAATCTTGGRGCCTGRATTTCRAAGAATCCGAAAAGCGAAATCGCCATAACCAAGAACAAAAGGCCAATCGCAATATTGATCCAAGGGTTAGACCCAATCTCTCCAGCACCATTTGGGCCGAGCAAAAGAGCCGCACCAACACCAATGCCAACAAAGGTGAATATGATGCCCGCCGCATAAGCGGTTGCATTTCCAATCGGGGTTCCTTTGCCAGTTTCAGCACGTTTCGTGAAGTAACTGATGGTGACAGGGATCATTGGAAAGACGCATGGAGTGAGCAAGGTCAGTAACCCAGCACTCACAGCAGCCAAWAGAAAGGCCCAAAAACCAGAAGGCAACCCACTTGCACTAAGCGCTGCACCCGAGCTTAAAGGGAAGGTTGCCTGCGCAACAGGCAAGCAAGTCTCTTCGGTACATGCCTGCCAAAGAATGCGCACCTTCGCATCCGAGGGCACCGGGCCATCGAAACGAAGCTTGCCGCGAAACTCCAAAGTTCCACTTTGCCACCAATATTGCTGCACGCCGCCTCCATACCTGGTGATGTGGCTCTCAGGTTCCATGGTGGTGGTCAATTTCTCAACCACAGTGACTCCTTCGCCATGGACCACCGCAGTCACTGGCACGCCCAAGTCAGGGTCTTGAGCAGGGTCGTAAACGTGCCAGCCCTCCTCGACTTCGACCTGCACGACGATTTCTACAGTTTCACCTTCGCCAACAGTGCCGTTGACCTCGAGCTGAACATTGACCTTGGAAGGGTCACCGTCTTCCTTCTCCAAATCGAAGGATTGACCATTCCATAAATCCTGAGAAACAGAACCACCCTCCTCTTCGACATCGGCTTGCTCTGGATCTGGCTCGGAATCTGGCGAAGGAACGGCTTCACCCTCACCAACATAGAGAGCAAGAGTGAACTCTTTGCTCATTTCTGGCAGGCAAACCGATTCATTGCAAATCTGATAATTCACCGTAACCGCGAACTCCTTGCTGCCAGGGGAAGCTGTCACCGTTACCGGCACCACTAACTCAGACTTTCCCGAAAGCCATAAATACGTAGCGTGAAAAGACCCTACGTTTAGCTCGTGGATCTCAGGCTCCTGTGCGGTAGTCAAGCCGCCGAGTAAAATAACCCCGCTGCCTGAAACATCGATCGAAACCGGAATCCCGTTTGCTGGGTCCTGGTCCGGGTGATAGATGTGCCAGCCTGGAGTGACGTCGATACTGACGTGCAGCTCGACGGTTTCGCCGGATGCGATGGCATCTACAGCAAAAGCAGCAGTAATCTCAGCACTCCCTTGGTCCGAACCGAACTGTGGGAGAAGCAGGGCGGACCAGAGTAGAAGGGCGCTCATCGCAGTAGTTTCGTCCAGAATCCTAGGATTGGAAGCAAAAATCGCGATTCCTGCAAAATTCCCTAGGGTCGATTTTCGGGAATAACCATCCCGTACAGGGGAATGGTGGGCGTTGAGGGGCTCGAACCCCCGACCCCCTCGGTGTAAACGAGGTGCTCTAGCCAACTGAGCTAAACGCCCGAAGCGGCAGATTCTAGAATGTCGGGCCCGAAAGGGAAAGCCCTACCGGCAAGAACCATGACAGAAAAATCGACCATGCTGGTTCGCTACGGCGAACTTAGCCTCAAAGGAGGCAATCGACACACTTTTGAGAACGCTTTGTGTAAAAACTTAGCGTCCGCGCTTGGCCCTTTACCTGGCCTAAAAACCAAGCGGGTGCGAGGCCGGATTCTGGTGCACGCAGATTGTTCGCTGGAGGATCACGTCGACCGTGCAGCGCAGGTTTTCGGCGTGACCAGCGTTTCTCCGGTGAAGGAGGTCTACTTGGACCACGAACTCATGGTCAAGACCGCCATGGAACAACTCGACCGCACCATGGCCGAGGACTTCCCGGGCCAAACCGAGGTTCCATTCCGTGTCACCGTCAATCGTTCGAATAAGTCCTTTCCTTATCGCAGCATGGAAATGGTGCTGACCTTGGCGGACTTGGCGCTGGCCAAGTACGACGCCCTGAAGGTCAATCTCAAGCACGCAGAATTGGAACTAGAGGTCGATATCCGCGAGGAGCAAGCGCTGATTTTTGCGCGACGCATCCAAGGCCCCGGTGGATTACCCGTCGGCACTCTTGGACGCGGCATGACCTTGTTGTCCGGGGGAATCGATTCGCCAGTGGCGGCTTGGATGGGCATGAAGCGCGGTTTACGCATGGAGTTCATCAGCTTCTACTCCTTCCCACACACCGGGCCGCAATCGCGCGAGAAGATTATCCGACTGGCGGAGAAGCTTGGCGAATGGCAACCACGCACGATTCTGCACATCGTCCCTTTCGCCGCCTACCAAGAGGCGATCCGCGATTATTGCAACCCGGCTTATCGCACCGTGCTGTACCGGCGCGCGATGACGCGGATAGCTTGTCGTATGTCTACACGACGTAAATGTAAAGCGCTGGTAACCGGCGAGAGCCTCGGCCAGGTCGCAAGCCAGACGCTGCAGAACATTGCCACGATTGAAGATGCATCGACCTTGCCGATTCTGCGACCGTTGATCGGTATGGACAAGATTGAGGCCATCTCCCGTGCACGCGAGATTGGCACCTATGATCTTTCCAACCTGCCAGCTCCGGATTGTTGTACCGTGTTCCAACCGGATAGCCCGGTGCTGTTCGCAACCAAAGAAGAGGCGCATGCCGCAGAAGCGGTACTCGACCTCGACAAACTCACCCTCGACGCCATCCACGGCGCCGAAAAGCTCGAACTTACACAAGACGCATGAGTCCCCGCATCCTACTTGCCATCCTTTGTGGCGCCCTCCTCGTCCTGCCCTCTTGTGGCGGTAAAACCAAGAAGGCCACCGACAACATGTCCACCACCGTTTCTGGTTCTGGACCCCAGGTTTCCGCCAACCCGCCGCCGCCGCCGAACCCGCCCGTCCCGGAAGCCGACAAAACGACTTTCGTGGCGCACATTGTGGATGCCGCCACCGGCAACCCGATTGGCGGGGTGAACACCTTCCTCATGCGCGAAATTCCAGATCCGTTGTTCATGCGGGTGCCACGGCGCAAAACGGTACTTGCGGAGTATCGCACTCCTATGCACGGTCAATCCGCTTTGACCGCGGATGCCGATGGCACCATGAAGTGGTGGCTCATCTCCGGTCCTGGCTTCGACCCATTCGTAACCGAGGCTGGCCTTGCGGTTGGCGGTCAAACCCAAGAGATGACCATCCGCGCGACCATCGTGCCGGTATGCAAGTTCATTGTGATTCAGCCAGATGGCGACCGCGCCGATAACGCGGTTTGCACCATGGCCCTGAACGTGAATCAGCCGGTTCTCGAAGGCAAGATGGCCAGTCGCGGCACCAGTGGCAACATTGGTACTACCGAACGCGCCGATGACTTCGGCAATGTGGCCTTCAACCGTGCTGCCGGTTCCTACCGTCTTAGCTTTAATGATAGTAAAGGAAGGTATCGGCACTACCAAGTGTTCGAGTGGAATGGTACGCAAGATAAGGCCGTCACCATTCAGCTGCCTGCCAGCTCGATGAAGAAGCCCTGGTAGTCGATGGCCGCAGAAGCTTCATCAAGCTTGCCTTGGTGCTTCCCATAAAGAAACGGTGGATCTCGCGAGAGATCCACCGTTTTGATTTAAATGGCGAGGAAGACGGGACTTGAACCCGCAACCACCAGATCGACAGTCTGGTACGCTAACCAATTGCGCCACTTCCCCGCACTTGGGCGGAAAGTATAAGGCTCACCTAGTCAAGTGGTCAAGCCCCGTCAGCCAGGCTTTTTGCCTTCTCCCAAAGAACATCCATTTCTTCAAGGGTGGCATCGGCCAAGTCTTTGTCTAGGTTGCGCTCCACGTAGGCAAAGCGTGAAGAAAAGCGCTCAATCGTGCCTCGAAGCGCAAGTTCTGGCTCGATTTTCATTTTTCGTGCCACATTGACCACCGCGAAAAGCAAATCGCCCAACTCCTCGGAAGCGCGCTGTTTATTTCCGTTGGCGACGGCTTCTTGGAATTCTTGCCACTCCTCCTCCACTTTGGCACTCGGCCCGGCCAAATCTGGCCAGTCAAAGCCGGCGTTTGAAGCCTTGGCACCCACCCGATAAGCGCGTAATAAGGCTGGGAGAGAGCGTGGAACTCCAGACAAGGTGGACTCATCCTCACCTTTGTCGATTTTCTCCTGCTTCTTGATCGCCTCCCAGTTTTTCAGGACCTCACCAGTGCCCTCCACTTCCACCTCGCCATAAACATGCGGATGACGACGGATGAGCTTGGTGCGAATGCCGTCGGCGACATCGGCCATCCCAAAGCCTCGGTCCTCCTCCGCAACACGCGCCACCATCATCACGCCCATGAGGACGTCACCCAATTCCTCGCAAGTGTCCATGGAGTTTTTCCGCGCGACGGCATCGGCCATCTCATGACACTCTTCGATGACGTGCGGCGCAAGGGATTCGACGGTTTGCTTGATATCCCACGGGCAGCCGCCTGGGGAACGCAGTTCATCGATGACTTGATAAAGCTTGGTGAAAGCTTCGATGATTTCTGGAGGAACGGGCTTGGTGGTCGGCGGCATGGGGGAGTTTAAGCCTGCCGTCGGAACACGGATTACTGCGGCCAACCGACTGGCCAGGCACCAGAAAGACCGAAGTCATCCCAGTACATTTGCGCGACTCCACCTTGATTACGAATCCAGTCGATGACGTTATCACTGGTGTAAAGCTTCTGCGCATTCCAATGTGTAATCGGCAGAGGTCCTGGGCCACCGGGAGCATCTGCAAGAGGGTCGTAAGTCCAACCGGTGACATCGAAAACCGTGGTGCGCTCGCCGGTGGATTCCTTCGTGATGATCACCACCATGCGTCCTTCCGAAGCATTACCCATTTTGTAACCCATCTCGACAGTCAGCCATTCCCCCACCGGGAGCGCGTAACTGAGGTTCGCCTCTTCCCAARAAACTCTGGAATCCACGGCTGAGTGACTAATCATGCTTAGGTGYAGATTGCCGTTGAAGGGAGACATGGTCATGCTAATCCGCGAGGGATTCGGGTCACCTAACCACGCAGCATTACTCCAGTATTCGGTCAGTAGAATTCCGATCCACCATGGGTCGGCACCTAGCGGATAGGTGGTCAACAAACTCATGTCCGGATGAATGTACATGCGTTGCTTTGAATAAAGTTCACGCGCGTCAACTAGTGGCCCGAAAAAACCCGTTTGAATGCGACCCTTAGTATGGCTTTGATAACCAGCTGGGATGACGGCATTTTTTAACCAGTAATGCAACACTTGATTGTTGCCGCCGGCTGGGTCGTTCACGATTTCTGCACGCCGATCTAACACGTTCCCTGGCGTTTCATAAAACACCGACATCGGCCATGCAGGACTTTGCTTCAAACGGCTGATGTTATCGAACACCATCCAAGTCACTTCTCCAGGTGGATTCGCGCTAGCTTCATTGGGTTCATACCCAGTCATGAAGCTTTGCTCATCAGTTGGTATGGGCGAAATCTGCGTAGCGGTTGGTGCAGGGGCTTGCGTTTGAGAAGCACCAGCCTGACCGGTCACCATGGCGCAAAAGCCGACGGCGAGGATTAACAGGGATCCAGGGAAATTTTTTAGTTTTCCAATCATCCCTTGCAGCTTAGCACATGATTTTCATTCCGGCCGAGAATCCGACCACTCCAATACATAGTGCGGTCCAATGTTCGGGATATCAAACTCCTCACCGACTTGTGCAAATCCACAGGCTACATAGGCCGCAATCGCGTTGTTGCGCGCATTGCACCAAAGCCCGGTTTGAAGTTCCTGGGCAAGGTTTTGGCAACTTTCCATCAGGCGGCGGCCGAAACCGTAACCACGATATTCCTCATCGACTGCCATCCCGCGAATGCGGTAGCCAAAGCCGCCCTCGCGCTCTTCTTTCATGATGGTGGCACAACCGATTTCCTTATCGTCGAGAGTCAACACCATATGCATGGTAGAGCCGATGCGATCAATTTCGCCATAATCCACAGTTTCAAAAGCTTGCCCTTGACGCAGATTCCTATGCCTCACATGCCAGGTGCGTTGTGCTGGAACATGGGTATGCATAACCGCTTCACCAGCAAACTCCTTCTCGGCTTGAATCCGTAAACGACAGGCGTCGCACAACTTACAAGGAGCGCCGTTTGCATTAGGGTCATAGCAGGAAAGCGTCATGTGAACTGGAACTTTTAGCTCATGTGCCAAACGCAAAATCTCCACTTTGGACAACTTCAATAAAGGGGTATGCACCTGCATCGGACGTCCCTCCACCCCTTCGCGGGTGGCCAAGTTTGCAAGCTCGCCAAACTTCTCTACAAATTCCGGGCGACAGTCGGGATAACCGGAATAATCCAATGCATTCACGCCGATTCCAAGATCGTGTGCGCCACGTGCTTCCGCTAATCCCAAAGCCAGCGATAAGAAAATCGTGTTGCGCGCCGGCACATAGGTCACCGGAATATCTGCGCTGACTTCCGCCAAGGCATCGCCCGCTTTCGGGACTTCTAAATCCGAGGTCAGCGCGGATCCTCCCATGGCACGAAGATCCAAGCGCATAACCAAATGCTCCTTCACTTTCAGGGCAGAGGCGACCGCAACCGCCGCCTTTAGCTCCGCACGGTGTTTTTGGCCGTAATCAACCGTGAGCCCGATGACATCGAATCCCTCACGCTGCAGCCATGCGGTCACCGTGGCGGAATCGAGTCCCCCAGAAAGTAAAACCACTGCACATTTTTGACCCTCTCCCCCTCGTTCCATGGTTCCCTATTGTAGAGAACCGGCCACTTATTCCTCTATCTTTACCCCTGGTATTAACCCGAAGGGATCCGCCAAAGTGGCGTTCATTTTTTGAATGCGACCTTCTCCATCCACTAAAACATAGTACGGCCACTGGCTCACTAAAAAATCTTTGATGAGGCCTTCGTTCGCCTCCGCCTGAATCCAATCCAACCCTTCATTTTGAATAATCTCTCGGGCAAGATCATGATCGCCGTTGTGCAAACTAACAATGGTGAGGATGTCCGCTCCTTGCTCATCGATCATTTTCAATAAGGGTAAGGATTGGATGCATCCTGCGCACCAATGACCCCAAAAATCTAGAAGCAAATACTTGCCAGGCTCTACCAAGGAATTGAGCGCAACTTTCTTGCCGTCGAAAAGGGTCACTTCGGTATCTGGAAGCAAATCTCCGGCAGCAATTCTTGTGTACGGTTTATCCGAGGGAATCATCTTCAAGTATTCACCGGTGATATGCACCTCCAAGATCTCGAACACCTGGCTCCCTATTTTCACCAARGTCGTCTCCTCAAGATCTGCGGCGCCGGAGCTATAGTCACGGGAGAGAAACTCTTYTTCGAAATCACCCAAGACAATCCGATCTTCACCGATATCGTTGTATTTCCCATTGGAGTTTAAATCCCATACTCCTATTTGAAAGGTGACGCCTTTCCATTGCGCATTTGCGGACCGCACATTCAAACTTTGGTCGCCAAACCAATACTTGGCGTCCACTGCATCGCCACCCATCCTCTGCAAGTAGGGCTCAAAAATTTCGCGGTAGGACTTTCGTATTTCCTCGCTGCCGCTCCACTCCTCATCCCGAAGGAAGCTCCAAATCCGGACTGGGCAAATTTGTTTCGCATCTTCAGAAGATTGCAGAGTCGCAATGTAGTTGCGACTCTCACCCTCTCTAAATACCGCTGGCTGGTCATCGGTGAGGTCCAAGTTGTTATTCGTATCCAAAAAGAACTTGGGCGTATCGGTGTCGTACCCCTCCACCAAAAGCAGGTTGACGTCCTCTAAGACTCCTTGCGGATTGCCCTGAAAATAGAGAACTCCATAGGCCACTTTGCGTTCACCATCTAACTTGGGAGGAACAATGGTATGTTTGACGCCATCAATAGATACTTGGTTGTCGTCTAGAAAATAAAACAGTGGGACGAATCCATGTTGCTCCGCATTTTCAATTTTCTTCTCGAAGTGCAGCGGAATATTCACAGCCTCCTGTGCAGGAATCGCAGAGACAAAAAAAATGAAGAGAAGAGCAGGTGTCAGATATTGAAACATTTTGAAAGCAAGTCTTTGCAGGTGGGGCCAGTCTAGGCAATCCAGGGTAGGCCACTTTTACGATTTTATCCATAGTTCTCAGATACAATGGAGTTACATGTCACAAGCTTGGCTCGTATGCGCTTGCTCTGCCGCCACACTCCTGGTCGGCGGGTGGTTGGGCTCCCAGCAATTAGCGACCCCAAAAGTCTCCGATTCTGGACTCACGACTTTGGTTCTATCCGACGGCAGCAAAGTGCAGGGTGAGCTCATCCATACATTTACCCAGCAAGATTGGTGGCATCCAACCCCTGAAACCACCTATGCGCTTTCCCAGCCACAAGGTTTTGCGCCGGGCCACAAGGACCTCAGCCTCCGTTTCTTATCCACCCCGGAAGTGGTTTCGGTAATCCCTCCTTCCACTCCCGAGATTCAAGGGCATCAACTCCTTCTGCGCAGTAAGGGCATTGCCTTAAACACGCTGCCCTTGACCGGCGTGTCCCATGTCTTCACCCACAGCAACGGATACCATTTGGAAGAGGATGGCTATGGGGATTTTGCTTGGGACCTTATGCGAACCGATCAAAACGGTTTGCGATTCACTGGTTCCGGAGTAAGCAACCAAGATTATTTGGTTTGGAATAAGCCGGTTTATCTCCCCACCGAAGGGGTCGTCGTAGAAGTGGTTCGCGATGAAGTCGATAACGCGCCAGGCAGTTACACCCCTGGATCCCCTAACAACATGGTTGGGATCCACATCAAAGGCGCCTATTCACTATATCTACTGCACTTCCGCGAAGGCACGATTCCTGCCTACATCCAACCCGGGGTGACTCTGCCGGAAGGTGCCTACTTAGGAAGGGTTGGCAACTCGGGAGTTTCTCTGGAGCCTCATCTACACCTCACCATGCTGTGGTGGGACCAAGAGTCCGATCCGCCGCGGTTTTGGAGTGTTCCTGCAGAATTCCAAAACCTCCACACGCGAAAACTTTCGGAGCCAGATTCCACTCTGCGGAGGTATGCCACCCCAGAAGCTGGGTCCTGGATTTCTGCGTCCTCGTTTTAGGCACGAGACCAAGATTTCGCGTATCCTTTGCCCCCATTGAGGGGTCACCTGCCCTAAAGGAAATATCTGCCTCAAAGCCCTTAACCTCCATTGCCATGAACGACAAAGAAGCCGTACTCGAAGCCCTGAAAGTAGTTCAGGATCCGGATTTGCACAAAGACATTGTCACCCTCGGGTTCATCAAGGACCTAGCGGCGTGTGCAGGCGTAGTGAAATTCAAAATTGAGTTAACCACTCCGGCCTGCCCGGTCAAGGAGCAGTTGAAGCAGCAGGCTTACGACGCCGTGATGGCCATCGAAGGCGTCACTACGGTGAATATTGAAATGACTGCCCAGGTTAAATCATCGCTTCCGGTGGGCAACAAACTCGGCGGCGATATCAAACACGTCATTGCAGTGACTTCCGGCAAAGGCGGGGTGGGCAAAAGCACTTGTGCGGTCAACTTGGCTGCGGCGCTTTCCGCAACTGGTGCCAAAGTTGGGATCTTAGATGCCGATGTCTACGGACCGAATATTCCGGTCATGCTGGGCATTCATCGTAAACCGGAAGGGCGCGGCAAGAAGTTGTTTCCGATTAAGGCGCATGGGATCAAAACCATGTCGGTCGGATATATGATTGAAGACGGCCAGCCAGTTATGTGGCGCGGCCCGATGTTGCATCGCGCCTTGCAGCAGTTCTTGCAAGACGTCGAATGGGGCGAGTTGGATTACCTGATTGTCGACATGCCACCAGGAACCGGCGATGCACAACTCTCGCTTGCGCAGTTGGTACCGCTGACCGGCATGGTCGTAGTCACCACCCCACAAGAAGTTTCACAGACCGATGTACGCCGTGCCATCGGCATGGCCGAGCAAGTGAAAACCACCATCTTGGGTGTCATCGAAAATATGGCTGGTGAAATCTTCGGCGAAGGTGGCGGCAAAACCATCTCCGAGAAGTTTGACATTCCATTCCTCGGCAGCATTCCGCTGCAGGCCGACATCCGCAAATGTGGCGATTCTGGCGTGCCGCTAGTGATCGAGAATGCGGAGAGTAACGTCGCCAAGATTTTTGCCGACATGGCTGGCAAAGTGGCCGCCGAGATTTCGAAAATCCAGGCGACCTCGTTGCCGGTGCTTGAAGTTTAAAGCACCGTAGTCGTCACGCCGTTGCTTAACTCGCAGCTACCGAAATCTAGGGCTTGGAAGTGGACCGTGGTTCCGGTGGCATTCGCTGGAATCGTAACCGAGAAGTTTAAGTTGCCGCTCATGTCTGCAGGCAAGGTGGTAAGTACTTGAATCGGCGGCGCTAAATCCACCATTAAGACTCCGCAAGCTCCTGCATTCACCAGAGTCGGCGTGTTACCCGCAAGGGAAAATCCGATTCCAATATTGCCGGAAGGGGTGCCGCCAGTCGCATCGAAAGTGCCCAAAGAGCCGGCGGTCAAAGTTGAAACCGAAAGACTGAATCCTGAATCGATTTTTGCAAGACTGATCGGATCACACGAACCATTCACGCAGTTAAAGCGCAAGGAATTTACCATGCCACCAGCAGGCACACCAATAGAGGACAAATCGATTTCAATGCCAACGGCACTTGCGGAAAACGGACCTGCAGGATTGAACTCGTAGAAATAGCCAATATTGGCAACGCTTATCCCAAAGGATGTGCTCACCACTACTGATGATGCAAACCCATCGAAGTCAGAACTAATCGCGTAATCGCCTACGTCAAACTGAGCGTCGAGCATGACTAGGTCCGCGCCTGGTCCATTCACAACACCGCCGGCAAAGCTGACCTCTACAATGGTGCCAATATCGGCATTCGCGAAGGCTCCATTTTCAATCGGACTGGAAGCCATTGCTGCAGATAAGCTGAGTGCGGAATTAGAAGTGTTCAGCCAGCCAAAGATTGGGCCTCCGCCAGAGATTAATGTGGCACTCGTCGGAGGGCTTAATTCCCAAGGTCCAAGAGTTTGAGCAAGACTAGTGCCAGCGGAAAGGCTTGGCGAAGTAGCTAGCGCAAAACTCGGAGCCTGCTTTGAAACGGGGGGAGAAATGACTTGGTGATTTTGTTGGGACACCACGGAGGGTGCCATCAACAATCCTGCAAGCAAAGGAAGGGGGAAAAGATGCTTAAACATGGGAGTTCGCCTTTTCAGGGGGGTCGTTTTGTGAAAGTACAAAAGTGTCTCATCCAGCTAGGTCGGGACACGCAACTTCCATATTAGTGGGATTCTCCAGAAAAGAGGCCACATTCGGCCATTTCCTGCGTAGAGAATAGACCCGCTGGCTCCCCCGCCACAGGGCTCCCTACGCTCCCAGACTCATGAAACGATTTCTCCCACTTATCGCGCTAGTCGTGGTTGCCTTGCTCGTGTTTTGGATTTTCCAAGACGACTCCACACCGGAAGAGGTGCTCGATGCGCCGGCGGTTGCTAAGGCAGAAGAAACATTGGCTGCGGCAACTTTGGACCGCGGCCCAGAACGGTTAGTCGAAGAGGAAGCGGAGCCCTTTGATCCGCGCGTTGAGAAAGTGGGCGATGGCAACTTTGGCCTAGTCGGTACCGTGGTCGACGAAAAGGGAGTGCCGCTTGCAGACATGTGGGTCGCAGCGTTCGGCGGGCCCTACCCCTTCTTTGATTTTGAGCTCGATGTCGCTGAGCTGATTGAAAACCCATTGGAGCTAAGTCTGGAGCCCATCGCTTCCACGCGTTCCGATGCCGATGGCAAGTTTCAGCTAGAAGGTCTCTATGGAAGAGGGCAGTATTTGGTGGCGCGGGGGCATCATCACTTAACCCGCGGACGTCAGGAGATTCGTCCCTCCGATTTGGATACTGAAGAAGGCTTGGTCGTGCACACGATTCCAGGTGCACACTTAGAAGGCTCTGTGATTGATGAGTTTGGAGCGCCAGTTGCCAACGTCGAAATCTTTGTGGGGCCATCCTTGATGTACATCCCACAAGCCATCCGCAATCGCGATATCTACCTCGACCGCGTATTCACCGACAGCTCCGGCCATTACTCGATTGATGTCGTCCCCGCCAACATGACGCTGTCGATTGTTGGACTCGATGGCGCGACGCATCCAGGCATGCGCGACTTTGGGCCACTCAATCCTGGCACCGATGCCGACATCAAACTACAACTGACTCCGACCGGGAGTTTGAGCGGCACCATTGAAAACAGCGATGGCGAGAGTGTTGCTGGTGCCAAGATTCTGGCCATCCCCATCGACCTGCGCATGTTGGTCGGCGTGGTGCGCGCGTTTCCGGAGTACATTGTCGAATCCAAAGCCGACGGCAGTTTTCACTTCCCGCAACTTCCCAAACGCAGCGTAGTGTTGTTCGCGCAAGGCCGTGATGGACGTGCAATCCCGGTCGGCAGTGCAGTAACCTCGCAAGATTCAGTGGTCGGAAAGCCTTTGGTTCTACAAACCATGCACGACCTCACCGGTCGTGTGATTGGCATGGACGGGAAAGCCATTGCCGGTGCCAAAGTATTACTCAACAGCATTCCGATGCCAGAGTCCAGCGGTGGAAGAAGAGGTTTGCCAGCTCCCGAAAACATGCTCATGGAAATGGCCAAGGAAATCCTTCCGGAGCTGATTCCCGCAGAAACCTGGGCCATCACCGATGCCAGCGGACGCTTCCACATCGCAGCTTGGGAGGGCGCGAAGTTACGCGTAGAGGCCGTCGATTATTCGAAAGCGGTTTACTCCGTTCCGCGCAAGATGGAAGACAAGAAGCTAGCGCTGATTCTGATGCAGCCAGGTGGTATCGCTGGAACCGTGTCGAATCAGGACGATGGCACTCCGCTCACCTTTTACGCAGTGAATGGAACTCAGGACTCCTCTTACTTCACACCTCCTGATGAAGACGTCGAAGATTTTCCCGACATGGATTTTTCGGGCAGCGATTGGCGTGAACGCTCAAGGGAAATCGCAGAGCGCAAGGAAGAAGCAAAACGAGCAATGGTCGGCGAAATCATCCGCGACGATGAAACCGCAATCCTTCCAGAGAAATCCGCCATGGATAATCTGCGCAACATTCAAATGAAGGAAAACGGTGATCCAACTTTCTTGTTTGAGGGTCTCATGCCAGGTAACTGGACCATCGAGGGCCGCGCCGATGGCTACGTGGTGGAGAAGTACAAAAACATTCGTGTCGAGCCCGGGGCGATTACCGAAGGCATCGAAATAAAAATGTCGCGCGGTGCCACTTTAAGTGGACGCGTAGTTGCATTCGGAACCCGAGAACCTGTCGCGGGTGCGGTGGTCACGATTGGGCGTTCGAAGGAAAGCGGCTTTGAGGCTTATTTCCGCATGGGCGTGGAAACCACTGCCATGGCACGTTCAAAAGCGGATGGCTCTTTCACCTTGACTGGCATTGCGCCCGGCATGGAATGGGTACACGTCATCGCGGAAGGTTTTTCGCCAACCAGCATTCACGGCAAGCCACTTGAAAAGGGCGAGGTCCGCGAAGAAGTCGTAATCCAAGTACGCCAGGGCTCCAACATTCATGGATATGTTTACGATCGCCATGGAGTGCCGATTCCTGCACGCCTGGTCGGCGGGTTCGCCATGGACTCGCAGGACTTCTGGCAAACCTCCACCGATGAAAACGGTTATTACCACGTTGAGCACGTGAAGCCGGGCAACTACTTCATCATCACCGCCTCTTTAGATGACGAAGCCCTATTCACCGGCAACCTACTTGCCGTGCTCAATGGATCGCGCCTAGTGCAGTGTTTTGCGCGTGAAGGCGAAACCCACGAGGTCGACATCACCGACTTGTCGGCTGGAGGTTGCAACATGAAAGGTCGCCTATTAAACCAAGGAATTCCGATTGCGGGCGCCACCATGTTCGCCATGGGGTCCGGTGGCAGCATGTTCGACATGCGCATGGCTACCGCGCAATCCGATGACGATGGCGAGTTTGAATTCAAAAGCCTAGCACCGGGCGATTACACCGTTCGTCTTGATTCCGAAGAGTGGAAAGGTAGCGTAGAACTCATTGTTCCAGACGCCGATGAGGATTATCAGATTCTCGAAACCCCACAAGGCGTGGTGCGTGGTCGTGTGCTTACTGAAACCAACGGTACGCCGGTCGAAGATGCGACCGTCAAACTGGTACGCGACGATTCCAGCGGCGGCATGTTCTCCATGTTTACCGGCGGTAAAGAGACCGATTGGGGCAACTCCGATGAAAACGGATACTTCGAATTCGAGGGCAAAGCTGCTGGCCGCTATCACGTGGAAGTAGAGATCAACTCGTGGCGCAACACAAATGTGGTGAGTGAGGATTCTCCTTTGGGAAATGAGCGCAGTAAAGGATTCACGCTTTACGAAAATGACACCAAGATTGTCGCTGACATCTTGTTGCCGGTTTCCTCGGCAATCAAGGTTTTGATTCAAGATGCACAAGGCAAAGCGCCGGATCAAGGCTATACCTTGACTGCCATCATGGATGGTGGAGAAGAAGGTGTGGAACCCAATTCCAACTGGGGATTTGGCGGCGAAGGTCTCATTTCAGGGTTAAGCCCAGGCACCTACACCGTACGCATTGAGGGCCGTGGCTTTGCAAAGGCACAAATCGAAGGCGTGGTGGTTGGTGAAGCCGAGACCGTGGAAGTCGAAATCCAAATCGAAGAAGGCGTGCAGTTGAACGCACGGATTCTGGGGGCGAATAGTCAACCGTTGCCCGAAGCGAGCATCAAAGTGTTCGACTCGGAAGGCAAACGCGTCGATGGCCTCGATGGCCCAACCGCGGCATTCTCGCGCATGTTTGGCGCGGAAGATGGCACCATGCCGCTCGGAACTTTTGTGCCCGGCAGTTACGTCGTCGAAGTGGAGTATGAAGGCGAAGTGCAAACGCGCAATGCTCTTCTGAGTCCAAACGAATCCACTATTGTGGAATTCCAGTTTCGCTAGACACTGAATTCTGCACTTCCCCCGCCGATCCGCTGTAACGCGGGTCGGCTATGGCTTCCCAACCAGACTTAGTGCGGAAGATGGCATTGACATCGCCAAGGCGTTTGCGCAAACGAAGCGGTTGGCCAAAGGAGCGCAGGGCTTCTTTCTGTGCCGAATTCAGACGCTCGGTTTCATACTGCACTTGCGGTGGAAGATCTTGACGATGGAATCGTGGAGCCGCCATGGAAGCTTCTGGACTCATGTGATAGGAGTAGCGCGCAAGCAGCACTTGCAATACGGAAGTCAGAATCGTCGGACCGCCTGGACTTCCGACTACCGCATCGACCTTTCCGTTTTCAACCACGATGACCGGGCACATCGAAGAGAGCGGACGACGCCCTGCAACCACTGCGTTGTATTTGCTTTGCACTAAGCCGTATTGATTCGCGGTTCCTGGAAGAGCGGCGAAATCATCCATTTCATTGTTCATCACGAAGCCGCCGGGTGCCATCACTTTCGCACCATAAGCACCGTTTAAAGTTGTGGTGCAACTGACTGCGGCGCCATCGCCATCGACCACTGAGAAGTGTGTGGTTTCAAAATGCTCCATCGGCGGAGAAGGCAGACTGCGCGAAGGCGGCGTGTAAGTAGAACTGCCTAAACTCCGACGCCGGCTGC
Source organism: Planctomycetota bacterium (assembly GCA_002746235.1). Classification (GTDB taxonomy): domain Bacteria; phylum Planctomycetota; class UBA1135; order UBA1135; family UBA1135. Next base: position 31,464 of record NVWJ01000010.1, on the reverse strand, counting down.
GCAAGTATTCGGTGTCGACTAAGTCGAGAGGATCAAAATCGAGACTTGCCGGATCGCCCAACCATGCGTTGCGGTCGCGGAATGCTGCGGAGGTGGCTTCGCCGAGGAACTGAATGCTGCGTGGGTCGTCAAAGCCCCATACTTCGAATGGAGTTCCTTCCAGAGTGAACAGCACTTGTTGCAGGAAAATGCCACCGCTGGATGGAAGTGGTGCAGCGAGGACCTCCCGTCCATCCCAGGCAAAGCTCCAAACTTCCCGAAGTGCCGGTCGATAGTTCGCGAAGTCTTCCGACTGCAAGATGCCGCCGCCAGCTTCACTCGCACGAACTATGTCATCCACCAAATCGCCATGCTGCATGACACTCACTCCCTGCTCGCGAATCAGGCCAATGGTTTCAGCAAGTTTGGGTTGTTGGAATAAGTCATCCACCTGCAACGCACGCCCTTGCGGGAAGAAGATCTCGCGTGCAATCACATCCTCGCGCATTGCCTGACCATAGTTCTTCAAACGTGAAGCCTCGCGCACCCCAATCCGATATCCACCTCGCGCCAGCTCCTCCGCCGGCTTCAGTAAATCGCTCCACGGCAAACGCCCCCACCGCTGATGTGCATCCCACATGCCAGGAACCGCGCCGGGCACTCCCACCGCTTTCCACCCGACCTGCGATGCCTCCGCAATCGGCCGCCCGTCGTCATCCAAATACAAATCCGATGTCGCGGCTGCGGGTGCGGTCTCTCGGAAGTCTAAAAACCAGGCCTCTCCTTCAGCATCGCGGTAAAGCAAAAACCCGCCGCCGCCGATGTTGCCGGCATACGGATAAGTCACCGCCAAGGCGAAGTGCACCGCAATCGCCGCATCGATGGCATTGCCACCCTGCGCCAAAATCTCCAACCCCACTTCGGTGGCATCGACCTGCGATGTCGCGACCGCCCCCTGCCCCGCTGTTTGGAGAAGGCCGAGCGCGAGACTTAAGAGGGTTGGGGCGAACAGCATCGCCCCAGTCTAGTAGCTCGAATTCTGAGTTTCTAAAGCAACTCCAAATCCGCAACCGCGTCATCCGATGCGAACAGAACCTTGACCCGGTTGCCCTGCAAATCRATGCGACGCAACATMGGCGCGCGCYTCATGCCTCGTTCGCGCARRGCTTCGGCRAACTCCATGGCRTCGATCTCGGTATCCCAAACCGTACTCCAATGCATSAKTTTGCGGCCGTCGTCGTGKAGATAGGCSCGGTATTGATCGCCGCCCCACCCGGAACTTTCTGGAACCGCCATTCTTGCRCCACCCATCGACACCGCCATCGARGTCGGCACGTTTTTCATGACCAACATGGCGCAGCCAAGCTCACCGAGGGTATCAGTATCCACCAAGGACCAGCCGGCACCTAGGCTCTCGCTCTTRTCCGCGACTTCGACCGGGATGGGTGCGTCGAAAGTTTCTTCGTTCCAGTACTTCTCAGGGTGCAAGATTTGCTCACTAGAAGTTGGCGGGTTACGGAACATGTGCTGCARGTCCTCATCTTTYGGTGCSATCATCATGGCSGCCATGAAGGACTCCGAAGTYTGGCGCAGCACRAAAGTGTTRCCGTCRATRTAAGGCAACGACATGGWGATGATGAAATACGGAGGAATCTTATCCATCGAACCCATCATCGAGCTGATCATGTCGCCATCCATCATGGTGCTTGCATCCAACCAGCCGTTCTGAATGCCTTTCATCAAGTAAAGGTTGCCGGCGGAACTCGCACTCCCCTCCACCGCACAACGAATTGCGAACTCGGTGTCGGAGTTGCCCGCGTTATCTTCAAACATCTTTTCTAAATCGAAGTATTGGTCATCTAGCGCATGGCAGAGTTCGTGCGCCATAATGTAGTCGGCCATCGCACCTTTACTGAAGGTCGACATCATGAAAAACTTGCCTTCCTTGGGATCGTAATAACCGCCGACCTGATCGCGCAGCATGTCCATCATGGTCTCATAAAAATTCATATCTTCAGGCATAAATCCGAACAGCACCAAACTCGAGGTCATGCCTTCCAGACGCTCGGCGCCATATTCTTCCTCGAAACTCTGCTCGGCAAATTCAATGAACTCATCGGGTGTGGTAATGCCCACCGGCACCGGCCCCTTCCAAGCCCAACCACGAATTTCACCTACGCGCGGAATGATAATCTCGGCCAAGGCATCGAGCTCGTCCTGACTTAAACCCTTGTCTTCGTCGAGCTCCTCCATCGGAATGTCATAAGGATCTTCCTGCGGTTGGGCGGCGGAAAGTGTGGGAGTCGAAACGGCGGCGAAACCGAGTGCAATCAGAAGGGAGGGTGCGAGTTTCATCATGGCTGTCCTAGAATACGGCCTACGCGACTCATGGAGAAACRTCAGGTCATCATTGTGGGAGGCGGCATTGCAGGTGCGGCCACAGCTTGGGCACTCGCCGAGGCCGGGATGACCGATGTCCTGCTCCTAGAGAGGGCTGAGCAGCCTGGAGTGCACGCAACCGGCCGTAATGCTGCGATTTTGCGCACTGCGATCCCTAACGCCGACCTGCAAGCCTTGGCGCTGGAATCCGCAGCCTTCTACGCCACGCCGCCGACCGGATTCGCGCCTCATGCCTTGGTGGAAAAGGTCGGCCTATTCCTCACCGCTCCCGACGGCGACGATGCCCGCGCCCTCCAGTCCTGGGTTAAGCACGGTGAAGAAGTCGATTGGGAAACGGTGCAGGAGCATCACCCCTATCTTCAGCACCAAAACGCGCGCGCTTGGCATTTCGCCGAGGAGGGAGTGCTGGATGTGCACGCCATCCTGCATGGTTTTCTGCATCAGGCACAGCGAGCCGGCGTAGAGATTCGCTATCGCGCCGAGGTGACCGATCTGCAGGTCGATGACTCCCAAATTCTCGGAGTGACCGTGGACGATGCCGCTCTGCTCGCCGATTCCGTGGTCCTCGCCGAAGGTGGTTGGGCCGGACGTTTGGCGCGCAAATACGGCACCTCGGCACCGGTGTTTCAGGCACGACGTCGACACTTAATGGTCAGCGGTGTGGATCATGGGATTCACCCGAAAGCACCGGTAGTCTGGAATCTCGGCCCCGATGAGTTTTACTTTCGCCCGGAAAGCGGAGGTCTTCTCATGTCCGCCTGCGATCACGTCGCGGTGGCCGCCGAAGATGGCGAAATCCTCGATCGCGATGTCCTCAGTTACGTCGCCGAGAAAGCGTTGCGCTGGCTGCCGGGATTGGAAAACCTCAACGCCGCGCATGCCTGGGCCGGCATACGCACCTTCCCGGAACACGATGGCTTCCACATCGGACCCGATGCAAACTTGCATGGCTTACATTGGGTCGCCGGATTAGGCGGCCATGGGATCACCTGCGCTCCTGCGGTCGGACGCTTAGCTGCGCGATTTTTGCTCGGCAGGCGGAACGATCTCGGGCAAAGCGTCGAAGTTTAGTTCCGGCGCAAGACCAAATTGCATGGTCAAAATCGCGCCAGATTCGGAACTGCGATTACGCCCGAGCAAACGACCACCATGGCGACGCATCACGCGGGCGGCGGAATGCAAACCGAGGCCACGCACTTTGCCTTCCCCACCTTTACTGCTTAAGAATGGGCGGGTGAGATCGGCAAGATGACCTTGCGGTAAGCCGGGACCAGAATCGACGATTTCGACGAAGGCGCCGTCGGAGGATTCCCCCCATCGGACCAGCAGATTGCGTTCCTGCGCACCATCCATGGCTTCGAATGCATTCCACATCAGGTTAAGCAGGGTTCGTTGCAGGTCTACGCGTTGACCATGAACCGAAAGCGCATCGGGACCTTCAAAACGCACCTTTGCAGCGCCGCCGGCCCGCGCTTGAAATAAATCCACCGCTTCGACCGCCAACTTGGCTAAATCCACCGGCATGTTCTGCGGCGGGCGGCCATCGGCAAGAGCCAGCATTTCTTCGCACAGGTTCATAGCGTGCGCAGCAGACAGGCGGATGGCATCTAGGCTGCTGCTCAAATCTTTAGTGCGCGATGGGGTGACATCGTCCGGATTCTTGCGCGCAACTTGCAACTGAAGGTCTGCATTGCCGATGACCACCCCAAGAAGATTCTTGATGTCATGCGCTGCGAGTGCCGCTTCCAGCGGTTCAGCGCTCTCGGAGGAGGAGAAATCGGATTCAGGTTTGGTCATCGGGTGTCCCTATGCCAGAATGTTTGCCTGTGGACTACGGCCATGCAAGACGATTCGCGACGAGAGAGGCGCGCCGCATAGCGGGTGACCTCTACCCGGGCCCAGTGCTGATGCCTCGGGGGCTTCTGCGCGGGCTTGACCCCATCCTAGCCGTCGCGTTGGGTCCAGCGCTAGAAGGTCGCGAATCCTTCCATCTTGCATTTGAAAACATGCTGCGCGGCCGCCCCGATGGACCGCTTCTGCTGGCACTTTGGAGTTCGGCAACCAGTGGAGAAATCCCGCAGGAAGATTTGCGCAGAATCTTGAAGCGTATGCCGGTCCCCATGCCGGAATCCCCTGCCACCCGCGGCGAGTTGTTGGCTTACTTGCACCCGCGCGCTTCCACCTTAGCGCGTTGCACCTTGGCTTTAGCACAACGCTTGGAGCCTGAAGCCTTAGCCCCGGCGGAACGCTTAGCCTGTGGTTTTGTAGTGACGCGTTTATTAACCGACCTGCCGAAACACTTAGCTGCCGGGAAATTGCATTTGCCACTTTCTGATTTGGAAAAGGCCGGCTTGTCGCGGGAAGAATTGTTCGGCATGGTGCGCACGCCTGCCGTCGACCGTTTCCTGCTCATGGAATGTGAGTGGGCGCGCGATCTTCTACGCCAAGGTTTGCCGGTCTGCGAACGTGTCGGCGCACGTTTGCAACGCGGATTACGCGCTGCAGTATTACGTGCAGAAATGTTGCTGCGGCGAGTGCGTAAACCCGACAACGATATTTTCCGCAATCCACCCACCTTGACCAACTCGGAACGTTGGCGCTGTGCGGTCCGCGCTTGGCGTCCGATTAAGGCCAAGTCCATTCCACAGAGCGATAGCTCTTCGGCCCCGCTATCCTGATTCCATGCTTGCCGCGCTGAAAAGCCTTCGCCCTCGCCAATGGACTAAAAACGTAGTCCTCTTTGCCGGGCTTGCGTTTAGTGGAACAGCCACCGTGGAAAGCATGGTGATGGCCTCCTTTTTGGCCTTTGTTGCCTTCTGCCTCGGTTCCAGCGCGATTTACCTAGTCAACGACATCTTGGACCGCGAGCGCGACCGCTTGCATCCGGTAAAGCGAAACCGCCCGATTGCAGCCGGTGATTTATCGATTAGCGTTGCCTGGATGATGGCAGCTGCCTTGTTTGTAATTAGCCTTGGCATAGCAAGTCAGATTGGGAATATGTGGTGGGCCTTGGCCGGCTACTTTGTTCTGCAAGCGCTCTACACCCCATGGTTGAAACACATTGTTCTGTTAGATGTGTTCTCAATCGCCGCCGGATTCTCCCTCCGCGTGCTCGCCGGAGTTTGGGCGGTCGATGCCCCGTTATCCCCTTGGCTAGTGGCCTGCACGGTACAACTTGCCCTGTTCTTGGCCTTATGTAAGCGCCGCGCCGAAGCAGCCAACTTGTCTCCAGAAGAACTCGAAGGTGGTAACACTGGGCAACGTCCCATCCTTGCAGAATATGCCGGTCAAGGCACCGACATGATGGTCGGCGTTATGGCAGCAAGCACTTTGGTCACCTACACGCTTTACACTTTGCTTCCTGCAAGTGTGTTGGCGTCGGGTAATCCGGAATTGGTTTCCCGCGCTGGTGAACCAGGCATGGTGTTTACCGTACCCTTCGTGTTTTACGGAGTGCTGCGTTATCTGCACTTGGTGTATGGCAAAGGGCAAGGCGAACGTCCGGAACGCATCGCAACCATGGATTTGCCCATGATCCTGACTGGCATCGGCTTTGTTGCAGTGGCTGGTAGCGTCATTTACTTTTAGATATGAAAGCAAAAGTCGCCCTAGTGCGCGCATCGGCGGACACCATTCTGGAGGACATCGCACGGGTGATGGACTTGGGGGGAGCGGCCGAGGCCTTGCCGCAAGATTCCACAGTGATCCTGAAGGACAACATCACTTGGCATCTTCCATTTTTGTCGGCGAACACTACGCCATGGCAGTTGGAAGGCGCGGTTCGGTGGTTGCGCGATCAAAAGCGCGACATGATTGCGGTGCACAATGACACGGTGGTCWCCCAACCGAAAGAAGGCTTGGTCAATCTGAAGCTGCAGCCAATTTATAGCGCTTATGAGATTGAGCAGTTCTTCGTCAATGAACCGGAAAGTGTTTCTTGGTCAAAATGGAGGCCAACTACCGAGACTCCGTGGCTGGACAAGGTTTACCCTGAAGGCGCTGAGTTCCCGGATTTGTTCCACGGCAAGAGCGTGCTGCATTTCCCCACTGTAAAAACGCATATTTACACCACCACCACTGGTGCGATTAAGAACAGTTTTGGCGGTCTCTTAAATTCCAAACGTCACTATTGCCACACTTGGATTCACGGCGTGTTGGCGGACTTAGTGGCGGTTCAGAAAGACTTACATACCGGTATGTTCGCGATTGCCGATGGCACCCTCGCCGGCAACGGTCCCGGTCCGCGCACCATGTTCCCGGTGGAGAAAAATGTGCTGATTGCATCGAATGATCCGGTGGCCATGGATGCGGTTGCTGCTCGCTTAATGGGTTTTGAACCGGCCGAAATCGGATACCTAAAGGAATGCGCCGAACGTGGGCTGGGTGTCATCGACGAAAGTGAAATCGAAATGGTCGGCGATGATTTCGAGTTCGGCTGGGGCTTCGATGTCGGCGACAACCTAGCCTCTCGCTTCGGCGATGTCATGTGGTTCGGCGCACTGCAGCGCCTGCAAAACCTATTCTTCCACACACCTCTGGTGCACTTTTTTAGCGCTGGCTCGCACCTGTATCACGATGAGTTTTGGTGGCGCAAGCACGGACGCAAACGCATGGCTAAAGTCGCAGAAACTACCCAATGGGGTCGTTTATTCGCGGATTATCGACCGCGGGTTTGAGGGAACCGCATGATGTAGATATCGTCAATGACCTCGCCGCCGCGGTTTTTGACGAGAACGACCATCCCCGGATACCAGTAGATGTGTCCGCCATGCGAGGCCGGCTCCACGGAGAGCCAGAGCTGCTCTAAGGGATAAGCCTTAAGCAAATCGTGCAAACTTGAACCCACTCCAATCCCGTGCGCGGTTTGCCAACCGGGCTCATGCACCGAAATATATTCCAAACGATTGGCTTCATCAAACTGGAATTCAAATTTCAAACGAAGGGGGTCTTTGACTGCAAGCGAATATCCGTCCGCCAAAACTTCCTCGCGCGTAGTGATACCCAATCGGTAGGGTCCGATGCCATCGCCCGCAACAATGAGATTTGCGTTTCTCAGGGGTGCCGTGCAAGAAAACGCACTCAGGGATATCCATAGAAGGAGAATAGCTTTCATCATTGCCCCTCCTCCGACGCTACCACAAGCCTGGGACTTCCGGACTCCAAAGGCGCCCGCCATATGCGCTGGAAGTGTCATAAAGGATGCCAACTCGTCCATTAAGGACACCTCCCATCTCCACCGTGAAGGTGATCGAATCGCCGGGCTGCAAAACGTGTTTGGCTACCCCAGTTCCGCACCAATCACTGCCTGCATCGGTCCAAGTTTCAACGCTGGACTCCAACTCTATAAAGGGTGGGGCAACTCCCCGTGGATTACGTGGATTGACCCGGTCCGGCCCACGGCTTTGCCTTTTCAGGAAAGGGCGGTCATGTCCGTAGCCGTGATAAACGACACTAGATTTTCCATCGTTCCTAAAGACAAAGGCTTGCTCTCCCTCCATGTCGGCCGGCGCCGAGCTTAAGGTCAAACCCGAACCATGCGTCGCAAATGGAATGGTTTCAAGGTTGCGGCAACAGGAGGCAAAGGGTTCCGAGAAAACGCGAATCGCTTGTTCTCCTTTGAGGTACCAAGCAAAAAGAAGCAGGGGCGCCAAAACCGGCAGCCATTTCCACATTAAGCCGCGCCTTCGTATTTTGCATCGGTGCATTTGCGGACCGATGCACGCCCGCGATGTAAAATCTGGCGCAAGTTTTCAGAGCTGACTCCCAACATTTCGGCGGCCTCTTGCGAGGACAGGCCTTCCAATGCGCACAGCTCTAGAGCTTCACGCTGGTTGAAGGGGAGGTCTTCCATGCATCGTTTTACGATTTCAAGCAATTCAGCCTGTTCATTGAAGGGCTGAAAGTTGGTGTCCTGCCAATGCCCATTTGCAATAAAACTATCGCGTTCTGGATCATCGCTGTTCACTAGAATTTCACGACCACGTTTGCGGAAAACATCAGCAACTTTGTGGCGCAGAATGCCGAACGCAAACGCTCGCAGAGAAACGCGGCCATCGTACTTGGCTGCTGCACGGAGCACCCCCACCATGGCCTCTTGCAGCACATCTTCTGCAGTTGCTTCATCGCCCACCATCTTGCGCGCGAAGCCAAACATTTCGCCGGCCAAGGCCTGGAACATTTCAGTGGCCGCATCTTCATGACCCTCGGCCACGCGTGTAGCAAGTTGAAGGTCGGATGCGTGCTTGGATGTCATGACAGGTGAGGGGTAGTGATTCTAACCGTCCGCGGGAAGCTCCCAGAGTTGTCGGCCGCCGGATTTTTCATCCAGCAACTTTTGGCACGTCGACCACTGCTGTTCTTCCATCTCTAGGAATCCTACCCACCCTTGTTCACAAAAGTGTCCTTGGAAATCACAAGAAGAGCACAGCGCTTCGATTTCTGTGCGCAAACCGAGCAATGGAAAAGGCAAGCTTAAGGAATATCGCACCCGCGGCACCACCTCAAACCGACCGGCATCCTCTAAGGCGCGCGCGGTGGATGCAGAATAGGCACGCGCGAGCCCGCCAGTGCCGAGCTTCGTCCCACCCCAATAGCGCACACTAATTGCGGCAACATCTTGTAACTCAGAACCCTCCAACACTTGCATCATAGGCCGACCAGCTGTGCCGCCCGGCTCGCCATCATCGTTGAAGCGATAGGCCGCACCAATGCGCCACGCCCAACAATGATGCCCAGCCTTCGGATGCTCGGTTTTGAGCTCAACTAATCGCGCGCGGAAAACTTCTTCCTCCGGCGCGTGAAAAACATAGGCCAGAAACCGTGATCCGCGATCTTCATGCTCGCCGTATCCCTCACGCTCTGGAACAAAAACGACCATCGGAACTTAGGCGTCGAACAGGATCTGCGTTCTCGCGCGCGCTTCTTCCGGCTGACAGTCGGGGGCCGTCATTACCGCATAACGGAGGACGTCGCGCCAACGGGAATCAGGCAGTGCGCCGAGTTTCGGAATCGCTCTAGCGACTAGATCGCGCACATTGGCAGCGTTGGCATGTGCGATTTTGATGACTTGTTGGACGTCGACATCGTCGTGATCCGGGTGCCAGCAATCGTAATCGGTGACCATGGCAATGCAGGCATAACTCATGCCGGCTTCACGCGCCAACTTTGCTTCGGTGACATTAGTCATGCCAACAATCTTCGCGCCCCAGCTGCGGAACATTTCCGATTCCGCTCGGGTAGAAAACTGTGGACCTTCAATGCAAACATAAGTGCCGCCGCGCTTCACAGTGATATCCAGCTCTTCTGAAGCCTCAAGGATTGCATTGACCATGTCCGAACAGACCGGATCAGCCATCGGCACATGCGCAACAATGCCATCGCCAAAGAAAGTTTGTCTACGACGGTAAGTGCGATCGATGAACTGGTCGATCATGATGAAGTCTCCCGGGGCATATTCTTCGCACAAAGAYCCTACTGCGGARACCGAAAGCAATCGCTGCACGCCAAGACTACGCATGGCGTGCAAGTTTGCTAAGTAAGGCACTTCGGTTGGGCTGAATCGGTGCCCCTTTCCATGGCGCGGGAGGAATGCCACTTCGGTGTCACCGATGCGTCCGACCAGCAGCTTGTCCGACGGGTCGCCCCAAGGAGTTTCGATGGCAACTTCAGTCGCGTCCTCCAGTTGATCCATGGCGTAAACGCCACTCCCTCCGATGACGCCGATCCTGGCACTAGCCATCCTGGTCCTCTTTCTTGCCCCACGGGCTATCTACCGGTGCATCACTGGAGGCACCTTTATCTTCGGCACGTGGCTGGCGCTTCCATGCTGGTTTTTCCGGGCGCTCTTCACGGTCGTCGCGCTTCCATGCTGGACGATCCGAGCTTCCCGAATGCGATGGCCGGGATGGCCGCGCATTGCCCCAAACGTTGGAGTTTGAACCGCGGTCCTCTCGGTTGCGATCACCGCCACCACGGTCGTCACGATCCCGGTTTGGGCCGCCGCGGTCATCGCGGTTGCCGCCCCAAACAGGGCGTCGGTCGCCGCCGTCGCGGTTCCCACCACGGTCATCACGGTCGCGATTTTGCCCACCGCGATAGCCACCGCGATCGTCACCATCTCGGTTTTGACCGCCACGATCCTCGCGGTTGCCGCCCCAAACAGGACGTCGGTCGTCGCCACCGCCGCCGCGGGAACCACCTCTGTCATCGCGATTGCTGTTCCAGGCTGGACGACGATCCCGGTCACCGCCGCCGCCGCGGTTTCCACCACGGTCATCACGGTCGCGGTTACCGCCGTATCCACCACGATCGTCGCGGTCTCGGTTACCGCCGTATCCGCCGCGGTCGCCGCGATCATCGCGACTACTATTCCATGCCGGACGACGTGATCCTTCATCGCGTTGGTTGTCGCGATAACCACCCCGATCTCCGCCTCCGCCACCACGGTATCCGCCGCGGTCTTCGCGCTCGCGGGGCCACGATGGACGACGTTGGCCGCGTTCATCGCCACGATCCCGATCGCCAAAGTTGTCACGACCGCGCTCTTGCTGGCTTCCCGGACTGCGGTAACCCGCTTCGCGTCCACGCTCACTCCAGTGGCGACGATCATGGATATCGGCGCCTACCGGCACGACACCCTTATCGTTTGGCCAATCCAACGGATGGCGTGCAATCCACATGCGCAATTGCACGTAATCCTTTTCCGTCGGCATGCACAAACGCTTCATAATCAAAGTTGCGTAATGGCCGCGCGGCAAAGAGAAACGCACCCGCATCTTGCGACGACGACGATAAATCTCATCGTCCTCCGCCGGCGCAGCGCGAAGGTATTCCGGCTCAACCAAGAATGGCCGGTCTTCAGCCTGCGGACGGAATCCAGAAAGGTCCAAAGCAAGGAAGGACTCCATGGTGACTCCCTCGCCGCCAAACACCTTCTGGTAAAGTTTTGCGACCTCAGGCTCTAGCTCAACACCAGGGCCGAGCAATGGCAACTTAAATGCACGCAAACGTGCCATTTGTTCTTCACTCAAGTTGCGGTAGCACTGCAAACTTCCAGCATCGCAAGGCAACCATGCCACATGGCCTTCGCCAGCGACTTCCTGCACAAACAGACCGGCTGCTTTGTTCCACAGGTAGGACTGATAGGCAAACAAGTGAATGGTGCGTTCGCGCGTTGCAATCCCACGCTCCATCGCGCCGAGGAAATCCTCAGGGTTGGCGCTCAAATGTTCAAACACGGTGGCACCGCGTCGTGCGCGACAATAACTCGCAAGCTCGGACCAGTTGCCCCAACGGTCTTGAATCCCAGCCTTAAATTTCTCGACTGGCTCGGCGCCATAACGGGAAGGCGCAGCAAGCATGGCACGTAAAGCCAACTCCGGTTGCCCTTTTAAGATATGGCGGACGATGAAACCTTGCCCGTGACGCAGACATCCGAAGCGCTGGTCATCGAAATAGTTGGGAACGGCAACCGATTTCAACTCGGCCATATTGACGCGAATGCGCCGCATGTCATCGGCCTCCAAATCGCGAATCACGATTTCGAAACTGTTGCCTTGACTATCCTTCGAATCAATTTCGCGATCCGAACGTCCAATCGGACGAATGGTCAGCGCCTTGTCGCGAAAGGTAACTGGCTTGCCGCCTTGGACCGTCATAATCTGACTGGTCACACCATCCTTATCTTTCAGGCCGGCATATGCCACGGCACTACGCTCAACCCCTGCGCCTTTGGCAAGGAGGTCGGCAGCTTCGAAAGTGGTCAGGCCACGTTTGGTAATCCGGTAAACGGCAAACGGACCTGCGGAGAGTAAACGGGCGTCATCGAACAGTTCGGTGACGCGAAAATCATTCTGTGTGCGTTTCAGACGCATGGCTATCCCTCATTATGCGGTGGAAAATGTTGCTCGTAGGCCAACATTTGTAGGGGCGGACATTCTACCCGAAATCGGGTAACCTAGGGTTGTCAGAATCAGGACTAAATCAGTGCTGATTCTGAGCTGGACGCCAGCGCCGCAGCTTGTCGAGGACGATGCGAAAGTCTTTCGGATATTCCGCTTCAATCTCGATGGCCTCAATCCCACCAAACGGCACCATGCGCACGGCTTTTGCATGCAAGGTCAGGCGACTCATCAACGGCCGCTCTTCCTGCCCCTTCTTCGGTCGGTAACCATTCTTAATGTGCGACAACATGAAACCTTCGGCTCCGCCATAGCGCGGGTCCACCACCAAAGGGTGCCCGATGGATGCCATGTGCACGCGAATTTGGTGGGTGCGGCCAGTGCGTGGTTGCGCTTCCACTAAGGAGTAGCCACGGAAGCGTTCCAATGGCTTGTACTCGGTCAGCGATGGTTTGCCGTGATCGTAAATCCGCATCACGCCACCACGTGCACGATGAGGTGCGATTGCGGCATCGATGACACCAGCTTCATGGACTTCGCCGATGACGATGGCGTGGTAAGTCTTCTCAATCATGCGTGAGGAAAACAACTCGCGGTAGTAACGCTCTGCCTCTAAGGACAATGCATAAAGCATGACCCCTGAAGTTCCCAAATCTAAGCGATGCAAACCACGCGGGCGCTGTTCCATCGGGCCTTCCACTTGCCTACGTTCCGCCCAATCTAAAAGCGCGCCACCTAAATGCAGCGGATGCTCACCCCAGCGGCTCGGCTCAACCGGGATTCCGGCAGGCTTATTCACCGCAACCAAATGTTCATCCTCATACAGGACTTCGAGCGAGAGATGATGGGTGGCAATCTCCTTCAARGTCGACATRTCCACTTCCACCATTACGATTTGGCCCTCGCGYAGCTTCACCGAAGGTAGCGCCGACATGCCATCGACCAAAATGTCRTTGCTGCGCACYAAATCGCGCAAACGACCCTTGGAGATGCGCGGCCAATGCGCGGCGAGGAATTCGTCGAGAGTGATTCCGACCCACTTCGACTCTACTGAGAGTACTTTCACTAGGAATTGCTTTCGGCGGTCATCGGCACCGGCAGACCATCGGCCCCGGTTTCCAACGCAAGTAAATGCGGGAGGTTGCGGTAGCGCCCGCGGTAATCGAGGCCRTAWCCAACCAAAAAGAGGTCATCGAGGAATTGGACKGCGTAGACATCGGCCTCAATCGGCACTGCSCGGCGCACYGGCTTGTCGATGAGCACYGCAATGGTCACTTTGGCAGCGCCCATTTCCTCCAGTAAAAAACGCCGCGCTTCGGTCAAGGTGCGGCCGGTATCGAGGATGTCGTCCATCAACAAACAATGCTTGCCCTCGATGTTCTCTGGGTTCGGCGTCCAATCAGGCTTGGCCGCCTTTTCSGGTGAAGTGGAGTTGCCATAAGTTTGGATACGAATGAAATCCATGACCAAACCAGCTGGCAGGCGMCGCACCAGGTCGGCAGCAAAAATCATCGCGCCRCCCAACACCGGAATGGCGGTGACTTCGGGGCCCTCMAGMAGCGGGATYAAGCGCTCGGCRAKGCCRTCCAAAGCAAYGGARAGCTCCTCTTTGCCCAAAACGGTCCGGTGGCGGTACCTCTTCATTCRGATATTCTACTTCGGCCTTCAWGGAAGCCTTAAAAATGCGGGTGTTAGAACGGATTTCCGGCGGCCARAGGTCATATTCCRCMGCAGTCAGCCGATACCACTTCTGTTCGGGCTCCCCCCCCTGCTGATTCCGTTGATCCAAGTCAAAACAGAAAATCCATACGTCCTAGTAGTTGAGGACGACCCTGACCAAAGCGCTCTTCTCGAAAGAGGCTTGGGCCAACGTGGTTTTCGTGTGACTGCGGTGCGTGATGCTCGCAGCGCACTGCATCGCTTAACCCTGGAGCGTTTCGATGCTGTGGTTTCCGATTTGGGACTCCCCGGCATGCGCGGCGATGAACTACTGCGCCTTATTCGCAACGTAGATCAACTCCTGCCTTTCATCATGCTCACTGGCGAGAATGATGTCACCACAGCAGTGAAATCGGTCCGCGATGGCGCCGATGAATACTTGATGAAGCCAGCTTCGGTGGCCAGCGTGATCCAGCACATTCAAAGTGCCATGGATCGGCGCGCGCAAACCAACAGTGATGAGCGTCGTTTGCGCGATGCCGACCTCGCCGAGTTAAAGGCTTTCCTCACTGGCGTACAAGCCTTGGTGAATTCCTTGGAAACCAAGGATCAGTACACCCGCGACCACTCTAAAAAGGTTGCGCAGATTGCATTGATGATGGCTAGGGAAATCCCGGGCATGAACAATGATCGCCTGCGTGAAATTCGGATCGGCGCTTGGTTGCACGATATCGGAAAGATTGGGATTCCGTTGACCATCTTGCATAAAGAAGGTCCGCTCAATGCTGAGGAGTGGGAAGAGGTCAAGAAACACACCATTTACGGCGCGCGGATTTTGGAGCCTCTGAGCAAGCACTATCCAGAAGTGCAGCGCATCGTTCGCCACGAGCATGAACGCTGGGACGGCAAAGGTTATCCTGATGGCATCGCTGGCACGGACATTCCGCTCGGCTCAAGACTCATCATGATTGCCGACACTTACGATGCAATCTGTTCCACGCGTCCTTACCGCGCCGCCATGACGCGCGAAGATGCCCTAAAGGTCATCCTGGAAGGATCCGGGACGCAGTTCGACCCGAGTCTCGTGCCGGTCTTTGAGAAGACCTACCGCGACTTCCCGTGCGCTACTTAACTGCCGTTTTCGCCCTCCTTTTGTTGGTTTCAGCGGTAACGCTGAACCATCCGTCGGCCATGTCGCATCTCTTGGTGCGCTTTGACAAAGACACGGTCACCGTTGACCTGCGCATGCAGGAGTTGACCCTGCGTGAGGTTCCAAGGTGGTCCTTGGATAGCGATGCCTCCGGCGGGATTTCCAACTTCGAGGCCGAGCAAAACTGGGACCGCATTGCCGCCCTGCTCGAAGAGGGACTGTGGCTGGAGTTCGATGGCGAAGTGGTGCACCCCTCTTTTTCGATTCTTGATTATGAAGGCGGCACCCACGACAACCCCGACGGCAGCTTTGATTTCACCTACCTCGTCGCGCGCGCAACCCTGCCGCGCCCTTCCAATCTAGACGCGGCAAAAATCCACAGTGATCTGTTCCTGGACGATGGCAACCCGCGCCACACTTTGCACATCACTGTGTCGGGACTGGAAGGCGCCGATCGTTTGTATTTACTGCGCGGCGAAGAACGTGATTATGAGATTCATGTTCCCGAGAGCGGCGAAGTTCTTGCGCAGTACACCCACCTCGGTTGGGAGCACGTGCTRATTGGCTATGACCACCTCGCYTTTTTAGCCGCCCTGTTATTTGGAGTCGCCACTTGGCGCCGTTTGCTCGGCGCGGTCACCGCYTTCACCCTGGCACACTCCATCACTCTTGCTCTTGCGGCGYTCGGCATCTTCACCCTGCCAGCCAGTTTGGTAGAGCCCGGCATTGCACTTAGTGTGCTCGCGGTCCTCATTCTCCATCTCCGCCGCAGCCCCGCCGATGCCCGCCCATGGATTCCGGCCTTTGCTTTTGGCTTGCTCCACGGATTTGGATTTGCCGGAGTGCTCGGTGAAATCGGCATCCCKCCCGATGCGCGCGTGCTCGCCCTATTCGGYTTCAATCTCGGCGTGGAGCTCGGCCAGTTGACCTTCGTGCTGCCGGTAGTTCTAGTCGGCCTTGGCCTACGCCACTTGCTCAAGCYAACCCACCWCGCCCGGCTTCGCGATTGGCTTGCACTGCCTGCGCTCGGATTCGCCATGTACCTAGTGGGCGATGCCAGCCTCCGCTATTTATTCGGCAATTTTGCCGAAATCACCGGACGACTCATTCTGCTGGCGGTTGGCATTGGTGTCGCCCTCATGCTGAGTTACTTGCCGGCAAAGCGCACCGAATCGGTCAAGCATCAACGCACCTTAGTCCTGCAAGCCGCGATGTTGCTGGTGTTCTTTAACGCTGGCCAGCTTCTGCAAAGCTAAACGGAGCTCTGATGAAGCCTGGCGGCGGCTCCGCGACCGAAATCGATCGCTTCTACAGCAAGTAGTGCAATTTTCAGGTCTGTGCCGCCAGTGAATCCGCCCAGCTGACCGCCAGACGCCAAAACACGGTGTCATGGCACCACTAGAGGAATGGGGTTCTTACCCATGGCAGAGCCCACTGCTCGACTCGCTCCAGGCGATCCAGCTGCTTCCGCCACTTCGCCATAGCTCATGGTTTTCCCCGCCGGCAACTTGGCCACGGCGGCATAAACGCGTTGCGCAAAATCGGTCTTACCTGGATTCGCCCACGGGCCCGGAAAATCGCCGGCGCAGCCTTTTAGATAGTCCTTGAGCCACCGCCGGACGGAAGCCRGCGTCGGAGCGGCATTCGGGCGCTTGCCGGCCTCGCCTGCAGATGCACCTAAAACCRAATCTGCGCGCAAGGAGATGGTGGCGAGGGTGCCATCGTCCAGAAAAGTGAACTGCACTTGRCCAACGATCTCAGTCGGAATCACCATTGCGTAGACGTGCGCCATGCGGCCAGGATAACCTATTCRRCGTGRAACGCACSGARGCCCGCATTACCCGCCTAATTTTGGTGGATGGTCATGAGCAGCAATATATGCAGCTCAGCGAGACCGGTGCKGGACCGAATAAGCGCTCGTTGACTATGGTGATTGGGCGMACTGCYGCRGTGGAAATMACCCAGTGCCTGAAGCATGCGAAGCCGCAGCGGCCGATGACSCATCARCTCACMCACACSCTRATTGAAAAGYTKTCYGGGMRRGTCAAGGAAACSGTGATTCACGAGYTGGAYCARGGCACYTATTTTGCGGAGTTRCGBRTYGARCACGAWGGYGARATCTTCGGMATCGAYTGTCGCCCTTCCGATGCCATCGCGTTATCCTTACGCGGGTCAGCCCCGATTTACATYACWGAAAAAGTCTGGAATCAAGCTTCGACGGGCWSTTANGCCCTCGYTWGATTCCGCGCGGAGAGGTGCCAGAGTGGCCGAATGGACTGGTTTTGAAAACCAGCGTCCTTCACCGGACCGTGGGTTCAAATCCCACCCTCTCCGCCATTTTCTCTTGCTGGAGTAGAAAAGGAAATCTCGCTTCNGRCWRGGACGGGATACCGCCCCARACTYGCGAGATTTCCTTTTCTACTCCGGCTTGGATGACAACGTGATGAGGGTGGGGTATTTGAATTTGGAATGAGTCCTCTTATGTCTGGTGTGGAGGATTTCTACTGAGGGTGCTGCGAGATTAAGGCTGGCTTTGCGGTAGTGGAATACTTCATGATTTATCTTCCACTCATGAGAGCAGTATGCCCATACTGCTCTTATGGTGAAAGTTAGGGACCTCTGCAGCGTGCGAATGGGCCATTCCTTACGAGGGCAGGTTTGTCATCAACCTACGGGCAAGGTGCTCGTCATCCAGCCCAGAAACTTCTCGCTTGATGGGCGTATTTCTTTTGGCGATGACGCCCCCCTGCGAACAGATGCGCCATCCCCCCGCTGGTTACAGCCCAATGAGATGGAAGCAAAAGAAGAGGTTGATATCCAGGCCAACCTGAAGGAGATTGCCGAGATCGATGTGGAGCTGGCTGTACTGGAGAAAAAGATGGCCGAGCACCTGAAGAACTTGGAGATTATGAAGTGAAACCTTCTTCAGGAATCTCCCTGTTCAAAAGCAAGGACGGCTCGGTCAGATTGGATGTCCAGCTGGAGAAAGACACCATTTGGCTTTCCCAAAAGCAAATGGCGCTACTTTTCGAGAAAGACACTGATACTGTCGGTCTGCATATTCGCAATGCCTTTAATGAAAAGGAGTTAGAGGAAAAGGCAACTACCGAGGATTCCTCGGTAGTTCAGCAGGAAGGAAATCGTCAAGTGAAGCGCAAGCTTCGCTTTTACAACTTAGATGTAGTGATTTCCGTCGGATATCGGGTGAAATCCCAGCGTGGCACTGAGTTTCGGATTTGGGCAACTCAGGTGTTAAAACAGCACCTAGTTCAGGGCTATACCGAAAATAAAAAGCGCCTAAAAGCCTTACAACAAAGCATCAAGCTGGCTTCCGATATCTCCAAGCGCAAGTCGCTCACCGGCGGCGAGGCAACCGCACTCTTACAAACGGTTTCGGAATACGCCTACGCGCTTGATCTACTCGATGACTATGACCACCAGCGCATTACGCTGCGCAAGACCTCCAAGCGTAAAGCCAAAGCGGTCAGCCATGAAGAAGCGCTGGAACTGGTGGAGCAAATGCGCAACACCTTTGGCGATTCCGATGTATTTGGCAGAGAAAAGGACAAGAGCCTTTCGAGCTCGCTCAACACCATCATGCAGAGCTTCGATGGCAAAGACCTCTACCCATCCGTCGAAGAGAAAGCCGCAAACTTACTCTACTTTCTTGTCAAGAACCACAGCTTCGTGGATGGCAACAAACGCATTGCCGCAGCCGTGTTCCTACGCTTCGCCGACAAAAACAAACTGATCTATGACAAAGAGGGGCATAAGCGCATCGCCGATAACGCGCTAGTTGCGATGACCTTGATGATTGCCGAGAGCAAGCCAAAGGAGCGGGAAGTGATTACCGCGATGGTTACGAATTTGATTGTGGGGAAATGAGTGTGAGTCAAGAACCACCAAAAAAAACGGCAAGACGGCACGTTCAGAATCCTCTCGATAGACGGAGGTGGCTTCAGAGGAGCCTACTCTGCGCACCTCCTCAAGCCTATGTAGGAAGAGTTTGATGTCAACGGGCTACGCTAATCGACCCATCTCTCATCACCCCAGACTCGCGAGATTTCCTTTTCTACTCCAGCTCCGATGACAGCGGGTAGAGGGTTGCGTATTTGAACTGAGAAGGAGTCCTCTAGGGAGGCTTTCCTCGAATGCCTTAAGGCAGCACTTCAATCACCGCGAAGCTGCTTTTCGTGAGGATTCCACCTGGCCGACTTAAGTCTTGGATAAAAGCCACGCCGTAAAGCGTCTGGCCAGCAAGACCAAGCCCTGCAGGAATGCTCACCTTTACCTTGCTCTTACCCTCGCCGTCCAAAATCCCGGATAAACGAGAAGCATGGACACTACTTCTTAAAAGCGGTGTATCCACCAGGTGAGTATTCCAAACCCCACTTGCAAAGAAGCCATTTTGCATGGCATCAAACCCTGTCGAAAACACAATCTTGAAGGGCTTGTTTGCTCCTGTAGGGATGTGAATACCGAGGTCAATTAAATCCCCTTCACGAGCTTGCTTAGGATGCCGCAGGGTTGTCCGCCCGTAGATGAAGAAATCTAGGCTGCCAGGGACCGTCATTGGATCCCAGTTACGGCCATAGAGTTCCGCCCAGCCATCGTTGTCGATATCTCCAATTGGGAATAGAGCCCCCAGGCTGTCAATCACATCGTTATCCCAAGGCTGACGTGAAGCAGTATCGACAGCTTCACGAAGCAGCAAGTCTCCATTACTACCTGAAATCATCCAGATGCGGTACTCCGAAGAAAAAACTCCTTGGGGTAAAGGCGCTTCCGCCATGCCTACCGCAATGTCAGCAACACCGTCTCCATCGTAGTCGCCGGTATGTACCGCATAAGCCTTGGTGCCAATCCTGTCCCAAGGCGGGCTTTCACTTGCCCCAGGATTGTACTGCTCAAGTGGGACTTCCCACACTAAAGACCCATCGAGACCACTAATTACTCGGAAGAAGCCCGGTTCACCTTGAAGAACCTCAGCGTGCTTGGTGAAGAAAAGATCATAGATTCCGTCACCATTCGCATCATCGATTACGGCAGGCAATTTCCCAGCCGTAGGGGTTTGCCCGGTAGTACGGATGTCCGTCCAAATTTCATGGCCATCCACACCAGATAAACACCGTGTGTGCCAATCCCCCCCCTGAGACCCTGATTGAAATGAAACCCATATATCTTTGATGCCGTCACCGTCGATATCTTGATACGGCTCAGGATGCCGGTTGGTCATCGCACCAGACCAAGCAGATATAGGGTAGTCGTTGACCCACTTGTAAGTAAGAGTTGCTCCATCAAGAATAGCGGTTGAGGTCCAACCTAAACTGACGCCTAGGTTTAGGAGGACTTCGTCATACCCATCACCATCGAGGTCGCCAGCAGGGAACACTCCGAATAAAGAATATTGACTGGGACCGCCTTGTGGGGGAGGTGGAGGAATAACGGCTGTTCGCCGTGGTGGCGTGCCCTCGAAAATGAAAAACTGTGATACGCCAGGATTCCCAAACCTTTGCCCTACAGCAAGCCGAAGCCCAGTTGGCGTCTTAAGAGCGACGCCGGTCCCCAGGCGATAGTAGATGTTAATGAAAAGATTGTCCATGCGTTGGAGCATGGACAAGTCGCCGCCGCGAAAGACCATTCCAGCATTTTGCGGCGAGTCTGGGCCAAGCCATGCCATGAAATCTAAAACCCCATCTCCATCGATGTCAGTAATGCTGTCAATGTGCCTTGCCTCAGCCACATCCCCCCGAATCACCTCTCGAATCGTCCACGGCTCCCCTTCCGGAGCCTGCCAAGCCGGGGCCTGAGTCGCGACCAATGGGGTCGCGACTGCGAGGAAAAGTGCGGAAAAGATGATGATAGAGCCGTAATGATTCATGGAAAGCACCTTTATGGGCGTCGACCTCCACTCATGCAAGATCTGTGCCAGAGAGGATGCCCCTCGATACTGGAACAATCGACCAGGTGAAGGTTAGCCCATCTCCATCCGAATCTGGGAACCGCACAAGAACAACGCGTCAGCAAAGCTCCATACAGGTAACCTACTGCAGAATTCCCCGAGACACCCAGAGGTGAATAACTCATTTTCCACGACGAGAAACAGTGTAGATTAAACCGAGGACGGACTTCTTCCTGAGAACATCTATTTAGCAGTCATCAACGTTGGTGGCAGTCGACTCTGTGCGAGTCTGGGGTGTATTCCGCCCCTGCTCGAAGCACAGAGTCGACTGCCACCAACGAAGACACTGAATAAACACATACACCCTTGGCAACCAAGCCCCCCACGGCTAAACTTTGCCCCGCTTGAGCGGAGAGATGGCAGAGTGGCCGAATGCGGCAGCTTGCTAAGCTGTTGAGCTGATTTGTCAGCTCCGAGGGTTCAAATCCCTCTCTCTCCGCCATTTTTACCCACTTGGACGCCCTCCTGCCCACCGATTTAAGCGGCCGCAAGGTCCTGGTGATGGGTTTAGGCGCATTTGGAGGCGGCGCTGGATGTGCTCGCGCCCTGGTTCAGCTTCGTGCTGAGGTCACGGTGACCGATTTACGCCCGGCCGATGCCCTGCAAGAAGCCATCGCCCTACTCGAGGGACTGCCAATCACTTATGCGCTTGGCGGACACCATCGAGAAATGTTTGAGGCGGCCGATGTGGTGGTGGTGAACCCCGCGGTCCCGAATGAATCGAAGTGGCTGCAAGTAGCTCACGAGTGCGGATGTCTGCTCACCACCGAAGTGAACTTAGCGCTTTCTTTGGTGGCCGATTTACCCGCCATCGCAATCACTGGGACGCATGGTAAATCCACCTGCGCATCGCTTTGTGCACATCTGCTCGACGCACTTCCTGGAACCACTTTGTTGGCCGGGAATTTAGGCGGATCTTTACTGGAGCAAGTCCTGCCTCTGACCAAGGAAGATCGCTTGGTGGTGGAACTCTCTAGCTTCCAAACGGAAAGACTCATCGCACCACCGGGATGGCCCAAGGTCGCCATCTTGACCAGCTTTGGCTCGGATCATTTAGATCGCCATCACACCGTCGAAGCATACGCCAAAGCCAAACGCAATCTGCTTTTAGCACAGGATGAAACTTGCACGGTGCTGTTGCCATCGACCGGCGCCGAAGCCGACCAATGGAGTGAGTTGGCGCACGGAACAGTCGAACGATTAGACAAAAACTGCCTGACTGACTTTGGTCTTACAACAGCGGACCTCCCCTTCTCGGAACCGTATCGCTTGACCTCCGCACTTGCCGCTCTCCGCGCCGCGCGCCTTCTCGGTGTGGATGACGGAAACCTACGCGCAAAGATTCACAGTTATTCTGGGCTGCCCCACCGGATGCACGCTTTCGTCGATGCACATGGGCGTAACATCATCGATAATGGAGTCGCAACCCACCCGGAACCGACCACTGCGGCACTTGAGCATTTAGGGGAGAACGTCGTCCTTATTGCTGGCGGCAAAGACAAAGGGCTAAACCTTCAGCAATTATGCCGAACTTGTGCGCATTGTCCGCGCCTTTACTTCTATGGAGAAGGTGGCCAACGCCTCGCCTTAGAGTGTCGTTCTATAGGCGTAGAGGCGCTTGTGTTCGAGACTTGCCGTGCCGCAATGGAAGCAGCACTGAAAACTTGGATTCCTGGAGAAACAGTCCTTTTTTCTCCGACCTTTTCCTCTTACGATGAGTTCAGGAATTTTCGCGATAGAGCCCGAATCTTCCTCTCTTTTTGTAGCTCTGTACCCGTAGGCCTGCATGAGGGTGGTCACGAAACTGCGTGACATGCCCTTACTCACGACCTAGAGAGAGAAACGATGATTTGCCAATCCTGCCAGAAACTGCAAGCGACCTTGCACCAACTCGACGTTGTCTATGACGACGCCGGGATGGCTAAGGTCTCGGAGCGGGACTTTTGTGCAGTTTGTGCCAAGAAGGCTGGTTTACCTGTACCGAAAGCAGCCGCCTTCCCAAAAATCATTTCTATGCTTTCTAAGGCCTTCCTACCGCATGAGGGTTCAGGAACGGCCACCCCCATCACACCCGACTCGCAAGAGGATCTCACCTGCCCCGACTGTGGTTGGACCCTGCGCGACCTGCGTCAGACCAGCCGACTCGGTTGTCCAAACGACTACGAGGTTTTTGCGGATTATGTGGGTGAGATGCTGGAACGGCTTCACGGCCATAGCCAGCACGTTGATGGGCGGGAAGACAGCCTTCTTGACCAGCTGAGCGCTGAAATGGATCAAGCGATCCTTGCTGAAGATTACGAGGCAGCAGCGCGATTTCGGGACCAAATCCAGAATCTGGAAGCGGACTCAGAAACTACAGGGGAATGAGCCGGATTTGGGGCTTATTAAGCCACACCGAGCCGATGCCGATAAAGGAGATGTCCCAAGGGGGGGCTAGAAATCATGTTTGATCGTTTTACTGAACGCGCTAGAAAAGTCATGGGATTCGCACGCCGCGAGGCGCAGCGCTTCCACCACGAATACATTGGCACTGAGCACATCCTGCTTGGCCTGATTCAAGAAGGCCAGGGAGTTGCAGCCAACGTGCTCAAGTCCATGGCTGTGGATCTCGAGAAAATCCGCCGTGAGATCGAAAAGATCGTCAAGGCGGGGCCAGCTCTCGAGCCATCGGTTCAAATCCCGTTTACTCCACGGGCCAAAAAGGTTGTCGAGCTAGCTTTGGAAGAGGCTGGCAATCTTGGCCATAACTACATTGGAACCGAACACCTTCTGCTTGCGCTGCTGCGTGAACAGGAAGGCATCGCGGCTCACGTTCTGCGTGCACTTGGTGTGCGTCTAGATGAAGTGCGCGAAGAAGTCATCGAGTTCCTAGGTGGTGCGCCGCAAGAGGAGTCCGACGATGAAATCGAAGAGATGGGGCAGGCTTCTGCTGGCGAGGCTCCGGTCTCCCACGGAAAGTCAAAGACTCCTGCTCTCGATACTTTCGGTCGTGACCTCACTGAAGCTGCACGTCGCGATGAGTTGGATCCGGTGATTGGCCGTGCCGACGAAATCGAACGTGTCGTGCAAGTGCTTTCACGCCGCACCAAGAACAACCCGGTCCTTCTGGGTGAGCCTGGTGTAGGAAAAACTGCCATCGTCGAGGGCTTAGCCCAGTCGATTGTTTCTGGCATCGTTCCAGAAATCTTACGTGGACGACGTATCGTTTCGCTCGACCTCCCCGGAATGGTTGCAGGTACCAAGTACCGCGGTCAGTTCGAGGAACGCATCAAGGCGGTTATGACCGAGGTCAAGCGCGCCAAGAATGTCATCTTGTTCATTGATGAGATTCACACCTTGGTAGGTGCTGGTGGCGCGGAAGGCGCCATCGATGCAGCCAACGTGTTGAAGCCTGCGCTCTCTCGCGGAGAACTGCAGGTCATCGGCGCAACCACTTTAGATGAGTACCGCAAGCACATCGAAAAGGATGGCGCGCTGGAACGTCGTTTCCAATCCGTCATTGTTGAGCCTCCATCGCGCGACGACACCGTGGCGATTTTGCATGGCTTGAGCTCGCGCTATCAAGACCACCACAAGGTGGATTACACCGACGAAGCTCTCGAGGCTGCGGTAGATTTTTCCATCAAATACATCAATAGCCGCTTCCTTCCCGATAAGGCGATTGACGTGATTGATGAGGCTGGCGCACGTTTGCGCCTGCGCACCATGACGCCTCCACCCGATGTTTCAGACCTGGACGAGCGCATCACCTCGCTTGAAAAAGCGAAGGAAGAAGCGGTCGGCAACCAGGATTTCGAAGCYGCTGCACGCAARCGCGATGAGGCTTATCAGCTGCGTCGTAAGCGTGAAGRAGTGCTTGCCGAGTGGAAAAACGAGGAAGCGGAAGATGTTGAGCGTCCTAAAGTGGACCGCGAGATCATTGCTGAAACCGTTTCCAAAATGACTGGCATTCCAATCACCAACCTTGCGAAGGAAGAGGCGGAGCGTCTTCTGAACATGGAGCAGGAAATTGGCAAGACCGTCATCAACCAGGCCAAGGCGATTAACGCCATTGCACGCGCTGTACGCCGTAGTCGTTCTGGATTGAAAGATCCGAACCGTCCAACGGGCTCCTTCATGTTCCTCGGCCCATCCGGTGTCGGTAAGACTTGGCTCTCCAAGCAGCTCGCGCAGTTCATGTTCGGCAGCGAAGAATCCTTGATTACCATCGACATGTCGGAATACATGGAGAAGCACAATGCTTCGCGCTTGGTCGGCTCCCCTCCGGGATACGTCGGCTATGACGAAGGTGGGCAACTCACGGAACAAGTGCGTCGTCGCCCATACTCGGTGATTCTTTTCGACGAAATCGAGAAGGCCCACCCAGACGTCTACAACATGCTGTTGCAGATCATGGAAGAAGGTCGCTTGACCGATTCATATGGTCGCCACATCGACTTCCGCAATGCCATTGTCATCATGACCTCCAACGTTGGTTCGCAAGTGGTGCAAGATGGCGGAGGGCTCGGCTTCCAGACTTCGCAAGAAGCSCAARCGGAACGCATTACYGAGGGCATCATGGAAGAAGTCAAAAGGCAGTTCCGCCCGGAATTCCTCAATCGCCTGGACGAGATTGTGGCCTTCAAYCCRCTCGAGCGCAAAGACCTCTACCGCATCATCAACATTGAGCTGGTGAAGGTTGAGGAGCGCMTGGCTACCAARAAGTTGGTGTTACATCTCAGTGATAAGGCKCGSGATTTCCTCATCGATAAGGGCTACAACCCGCAGTATGGAGCGCGTCCATTGCGTCGCTGCATCGAGCGACACATTGAAGATCCTCTCGCTGAAGAGCTACTGCGCGGGCAACTGCCAGAAAACTCCTTGGTTGAAATGGACTTAGATAAAGATGGCGAGAGCCTCAGCTTTCACGCCATACCGTCGAAACCCGCTGAAGAAGAGCCGGCCCCTGCCGCCGACTCCCCCAAGGATTAAGACGAGAAATGGTGGGCTTCGGCCCGCCGGCAGATACAARATTGCTGACGACCCGRAAATCGGGTCGTCAGNNTTTTTTGCTACCCCAATCCYTCACWATATGGGCKAGCAKRAATCGAAATCCGAGCTTCCATTATTGGGAATAAATGGCTGGTAGACTGTTCTGCTCATCATGGGCTYCCTCCCACCCAAAATACTGYCACTGTGCGYCGCYCTGCTRCTTGCAGGRGGYTGCRCYACGCCTGAGGAGCACATCGCCGATGCTGATGACCAGGTTTAYGCCCTTTTGGACCAGCGTCGGGMRGARYTGTTCGAAAWRGATGCCGGATTTCGGATGGAGCGCAGTGCTGATGCCCTACGTGAGCAGCTGCTGGAGGGACACGCCGAGGAGGGGCAGCTGGAGCTGGACATCTTGCGTGCCTTGGGAATCGCTGCTGAGAACAATCGCGGCTATCAGGACCAGCGCGAAAACCTTTATCGCACCGCACTCGACCTCACCCTAGAGCGGTGGCGCTTTTCCTGGCAATCCACCCTGACTGGAAGTGCCGGCGTTTCGGGTAGCGGAGAAAATGCCTCCACGGCATCGGTCGACGCGGACCTTGGCGTTTCCAAACTATTTGGTAGTGGCGCTTTGGTGTTGGGCAACATCGGTACTACCTTGCTGCGAGCGATTGACCGAGGCGATGGCTGGGATGCCATTCAGGATTTAAGTTTGTCCTTTACTCTGCCTCTACTCCGCGGGTCTGCACGGGAGGTGATTTTGGAGCCCTTGACTCAGGCAGAGCGCAATTTGGTTTATGCCGTACGCAGTTACGAACGGTTTCGGCACAACTTCGCGGTCGATGTCGTCGGCAGCTACTACGCTTTATTGCGCACCTTGGATAACATCGCCAATGAGCAGGCCAACTATGACTCTCTCAAGCTCCTGCGCGTGCGTAACCAACGTCTCGCCGAAGCTGGAAAGCTAACCGACATTCAGGTCGACCAGGCGCAGCAAGATGAACTGCGTTCGGAAAGCCGTTTGTTGCAACTGAATGAGACTTATGGCCGTCAACTGGATCAGTTTGCCATTCTCCTAGGCCTACCTGCCGAAACAGATCTCGCGCTGGATCGGACCGAACTCGAATTGTTGAAGTCCCTGGATGGCTCCGAACTCCTCGACCTTAATGCAGAGGCTCTGGGTTCCTTCGCGCTCATCAATCGCCTCGACCTGATGAACCTGCGCGACCAGGAAATCGACGCCGAGCGGCGCACTCGTTTGGCCGCAGATGCTTTGCGTATGGGACTAGACCTGCAGGCATCGGTCAACGGCACCAGCAAGGAAGGCCAACCTTTCGCGTATAAATCCAACTCGCTTCCTTGGTCCTTCGGTTTGGGTTTTGATTTGCCAGTTGATCAACTCCCCGAGCGCAACGCCTATCGCCTTAGCCTGATTAACCGCGACCGCGCCGCCCGCAGTGTGGAAGAAAGCCGCGACAATGTTTTGGCGGGGGTTTACGACAACTTCCGACAAACCGACAGTACCCGCCAGCGTTACCAGATTCAGCTTTCCGCAGTAGAGCTCGCCGACAAGCGGGTGCGTTCTGCGGTACTCAAGTTAGAAGCCGGCCGTTCCAGCACGCGTGATGTCCTGGAAGCACAGGAAGATTTGCTTTCAGCACAAAATGCCGCCACTTCGGCACTGATTGACTTTGCCTTGGCACGCCTACGCCTTTACCGCGACCTCGAACTTCTCGACGTCGACGCGAGCGGAATTCTGCTCGATGCCTCTGCACTTCCTCGTGCACCGGAGACCACTCCATGACCTCATCACCGCGTAAATCAAACAATCGAATCCTCCCTCTCATAGTCGTGATCGCGTTAGTCGGCACTGCATGGGGCGGCATGCGCGAAGGCGGATGGTGGGTAGAAGAAGGTAGAACCGAAGTTCTCGGACAGACTGTGAAACGTGGTCCGCTGCGGATCACGGTGGTGCAACGCGGCAACTTAACCGCCATCAACAGTGCCAAGATCATTAATGAGCTAGAAGGCAATGTGCAAATCTTGAGCTTGCTTGAGGAAGGCACCTTTGTCGAGGAAGGCGATCTCGTGGYYACCTTGGACTCGTCTGGCTTYGARGACCTMGAAGTTGCRCGCGACATCTCGGTGCAAAAYTCGCAGGCTGCGGTAACCAAAGCGGAGCAAGCGCTGGAGATTCAAAGGAGTCAGAACACTAGCGATATTGCAAWGGYCGARCAGAAGCTTCAGTTTGCGAAAGACGATGAACGCAAATACCTAGAGGGCGATTGGCCGCAAAGCTTRCAAGCTTCCGAAGARTCCATCGTCCTAGCCGAAGAAGAGGTGGTGCAAGCCAAAGATCGCTTGGAGTGGTCGGAAAAATTGARTGAGGAAGGTTTCTTGACCCGCACGGAATTGGAAACCGACAAGTTGGCGTTTAGTCGTGCGCAAATCAAACACGATCARGCGAAGCGCGCCAAAGTTTTGTTGATYGATTACGACAATCCAAAGCAGGAAACGGTTTATGCGGCCGCGATTACCGAGKCGATACGCGAACTCGAGCGCGTGAATCTGCAAGCCAGAGCACGGCTTGTGGATTTGACTGCCACGGTGCGAACCAGCTCTGCTCGACTTGAGTTAGAAACTGAAAAGCTGCARAAACTACGCGACCAGATTGGTAAGTCTAAGCTTTACGCCCCCGTATCTGGCTATGTGGTTTACGCGCGCCARGAGGGTGGCTGGGGCCGTTCCAACAACAACATTGAAGAAGGCGCCACGGTCCGCGAGCGACAAGCCATCATCACTATTCCACAAGCTGGCGGCATGATGGCGCAGGCCAGTTTGCATGAATCGGTCATCAAGAAGGTGRAAGAAGGYATGCCGGTYACGGTTCACGTCGACGCCATCCCTGACTCCGATTTYCAAGGTGAAGTYAAATTCGTAGCYTTGCTTCCCGACAGCAACAGYTATTGGGCCAACCCAAATCAGCGCCTTTTCCGCACTCAAATCTCGGTTCTAGATGCCACGCCGGAAATGCGACCCGGSATGTCGTGCAGTGTTGAGATCTTGGTGCAAGAAATTCCYGACACCTTGTTTGTCCCAGTGCAAGCGGTTTTCCGCAGYGGCGGTGAGTCGATTTGCTTTGTMAACGGCACACCTAAAACCGTCGAAGTCGGMGGTGCCAGCCAGCAGTGGGTAGAGATTYTGTCTGGCTTAACCGAAGGCGAGGTTGTRGARCTTTCAGCGCCYMTMGGTTTTGCTCCAAAGCCAGACCCYAATCAGGGCGGCGGTCTACGCGGCGGCAAGAAGTATGRCGKCAACAACAGTTARGCCSGTCGCGGAACTCCGCGACATTCGTCGGACCTACACCATGGGCACCAATGAAGTGCATGCCCTAAAAGGGATCAACGTGACCTTCGGCGCCGGCGAATATTGGGCCATCATGGGKAGTTCTGGYAGTGGCAAGTCCACTCTGCTCAACATCCTTGGCTGCGTGGACCGGCCGACATCGGGCGAATACGTGGTCAACGGGCATGAAGTCAGYACCTTAGACGATGACSAGTTGTCYGAAATGCGCGGTCGTGAAATCGGTTTCATTTTTCAGTCCTTCAACTTAATCCCGCAACTGAACATGTTGGAAAACATCTTGGTGCCGGTGTTCTATCAGGACAATCCACGCCCCGATGCCAATGAACGCGCGCACATGCTTGCGGARCGKCTCGGCCTTGCAGACCGCCTTGACCATCGCCCCACTGAGCTTTCCGGCGGTCAACAACAGCGCGTAGCGATTGCGCGCTCWTTRATTAATGATCCACCTCTATTGCTTGCCGACGAGGCCACCGGCAACCTCGATTCRACCACTACCGACGAGATTCTCAAACTTTTCGACGAATTGCAYAACGARGGCAAAACCATTCTCYTGGTCACCCAYGAAAAAGAAGTGGGTGCACATGCCGAACGCATTCTTCATTTGAAAGATGGCCTGATCGAAGGGATTGAGGAAAACCAGCGATGAARGGYAATGCGTTAACSCGGTCCATTCAGTTGGGCG
Source organism: Planctomycetota bacterium (assembly GCA_002746235.1). Classification (GTDB taxonomy): domain Bacteria; phylum Planctomycetota; class UBA1135; order UBA1135; family UBA1135. The sequence goes on along the minus strand of NVWJ01000010.1, from coordinate 1,396 downwards.
TAAAAAGTTTGCTGCTGCATAAGTTGCGCAGTTTGCTCACCTCCTTAGGCGTGTTGTTCGGAGTGAGCAGCGTRATTGCCATGCTYGCRATYGGYGARGGTGCAAGYCARGCCGCRCAAGATCARATCAARCARCTGGGMAGTCARAAYGTRATYYTGCGCAGCGTYAAGCCRCCKGACAAYCCMAAYAGYGATCAACAAACCCGCGTRGTCACTTATGGCTTGACCCATAACGATTACCTGCGAGTGGTGGACACTTTTCCATGGGTAAGAAGTGCGGTAGCCCTACGTCAGTTGCAGCAGGAAGTGCGTTACCAGGATCGCTTGGCTCGYCCYCGMGTYYTGGCCACAGAGGCTGGGTATCAAGTCACCACWGGGCGYCTGATYTACGAAGGTCGTTTCCTTAACCAGCGCGACGAAGACTCACTAGCCAACGTTTGCGTTTTAGGWTATGARGTGGCACGCAGCTTGATGCCGCTGGAATCCCCCATCGGCAAAARTGTCAAGATTGGCGCGGAGTACTTCCGGGTCATTGGCACTTTACTTCCGCGTGTGCCCATCGGCGATGACCAGCCAAACCCWGGYSARGAAGTCACCGGAGAAGTGTTCATYCCGATGACCACYGGAGCGCGATGGTTCGGCGAAATGCAGGTAAARYTWCGCGCYGGAAGTCGTGAGATTGAAGAGGTTCAACTGCAYGAAATCATTGTGCAGGTCGACYTGSCSGARAACGTCGAGCGCACCGCAGCGGCTTGTCGCGAAATGCTGTCGCGCAATCATAAGGAAAAGGATTACGAGGTCATYGTRCCGCTGGAACTCTTGGCGCGGGCAGARGAAACCAARCGSATYTTCAACATTGTGCTCGGCTCCATCGCAGGCATTAGTTTGCTGGTCGGTGGTATCGGCATTATGAACGTGATGCTCGCGACAGTCACCGAACGCACCCGAGAAATTGGAATCCGCCGCGCCCTGGGCGCCAAGCAGCGCCACATTGTGATGCAGTTCCTAGTGGAGACGGTCGTGCTTTCCGTCGGTGGTGGCTTGGCCGGCATTGCGCTCGGCCTTGCGATTCCGATTGGTGTAGAGCACTTCGCCGACATGGAGACGGTAGTCCAACCCAGCGCACCACTGCTCGCCTTCGGAATCTCAGTGACGATCGGATTACTGTTCGGCATTTATCCAGCTTGGCGTGCAGCCAAAATGGATCCTGTGGAAGCCTTACGCCACGAGTAATCTCAGCGGATTCGCCCTAAAAACTCGTGACCTGGCTACCAGGGAATCTCTAAATCAGAGTTTCCCTAAGGAAGCTCTGATTAAGTATGGTGCGGGAGGCCGTGGATGGAAATCGTTTGCCCCAAGGCGCGAATCGAAGGCTGTAGTGTCGCTACAGGCAAGAT
>NVWJ01000022.1 GCA_002746235.1 Planctomycetota bacterium | reverse complement strand
TCCATGTTGCCGACCAACAATGGGCAGACCTGCGTGATGCGTTTGTTGGATTCAGAAGCCAACCTGATTTCGCTGCCCGAGTTGGGTTTGAATCCAGAAGCGCACGAATGGTTCCGCAAACTCATCGAGCGACCGCACGGCATCTTCCTGGTCACCGGTCCAACCGGTTCCGGAAAGACCACCACGCTTTATGCGGCACTGCAAACTCTGAACCGGCCGGATAAGAAAATCCTCACCGTAGAGGACCCAGTGGAGTATCGGATTCCAGGCATCAACCAAGTGCAAGTGCACCCACGCATTGGCCTGAACTTCTCGCGSGTGYTGCGCGCCTTTYTGCGCCAAGCCCCTAACGTCGTSCTCGTGGGTGAGATTCGTGACCGCGAAACYGCGGAAGTGGCCATCCAGGCTTCTCTCACYGGACACATTGTYTTCAGTACCGTGCATACCAACGATGCCCCGAGCGCGGTCACTCGCCTGCTCGACATGGGTGTGCCGCCGTTYCTGATTGCGACTTCTCTGCAAGGRGTTYTGGCGCAACGCCTCATGCGACGCCTYTGCACCGCTTGCTCTGAGCCGGAAGATTCCAGTCWTCTCGACCAGCAGATTCTTGGGGTTGCTCCCGGCGAGCAAGTGCAACGTCCACGYGGRTGTMGGAAGTGCAATGGCACTGGYTACCGCGGACGCGTTGGAGCCTTCGAATGGCTCGATATGAAGCAAGARTTGCGTGAGGCTTTATTCCACGCCAAGGACCCTGGCGACTTCATACGTGCTGCAGGAAAGTCCGATCACTGGGTTCCACTGGTGATTGATGCCGTCGCCAAAGCTCGAGCCGGTAAGACTTCGGTGGAAGAAGTTTTGCGTATTACCAARGTAGCTACGCAGTCCGTAGATGAAGATGAAGGGGCTGGTGCTTCCACCAGCTCTGTCGAATCCAAACAGGAAACAAGTCATGAGTGAAGTTCACATCCACAATCAGCTCGACGAGTGGCTCCAATCCGTGGCAGCGGTTGARGCCTCTGACCTTCACCTCGGCGCACGGCGTCGGCCRATGATGCGTGTRTCGGGAATCTTGGAGCCGTTRTCYGAAATGATTCTCACCACGGATTTGACCGAAGAAATCTGCTTCGGCACGGTTCCTGTGAAGAAGCGCCAGGAAGCAATCGACACTGGTTCTTGTGACTTTAGTTTTGAACATGGCAGGGACCGCTACCGMGCCAACGTCTTCCGCCAGCGTGAATCATGGGCCATGGTTTGTCGTCGCTTGCCCTCCGACCGTTTAWCGTTTGATCAGATTGGCGCTCCGCCAGTCTTGCGCGCCTTGGCTCACTTGCCGCGCGGGCTAATTCTAATCACTGGCCCGACCGGTTCGGGTAAGACCACYACGCTTGCCGCTCTCATTCACGAGATCAATATTGAGCGCTCGGARCACATTATCACCCTAGAAGACCCCATCGAATTCTTGCATGAATCGAAGAAGTCGGTGATCAAYCAACGAGAAATCGGCGAAGACTCTTCCTCGTTCTCGGAAGCTCTGCGTCGCGTGTTACGCCAAGACCCAGACGTCATCATGCTTGGCGAGATGCGTGACTTGGAAACCACGGCAGCTGCGATTACTGCTGCAGAAACCGGCCACTTAGTGTTCGGTACTTTGCACACCACGGGCGCTGCACGAACCGTGGACCGAATTATTGACCAATATCCGAAGGAGTCCCAGGAACAGGTGCGCGCGCAACTTGCGGTTTCCTTGCAAGCTGTAGTTTCACAGGTGCTGGTTAGGCGCGCCGACGGCAACGGCCGCATCAGTGTGTTTGAGATTATGGTGCGTAACTCCGCCATCGAGAATCACATTCGTAAGGGCGAGACCTTCAAGATTCCATCGGTCATGCAAACCCAACGTCGGATTGGCATGCAGCTGTTAGATGACCATCTGTTTGAGTTGGTGAACGATGGCACCATCACTAAGGAAACTGCCATGACTTATGCGCAGTTGCCGAACGACCTGAATCAACGCCTTGCGATGGGCGGTTAAATCAACATGTCGGAAACACATCAACTACTTGGCAAAATTCTGGTTGACCTTGGGGTCATCGGTATGGGTCAAGTGCAAGCGGCGCTGGCGGAACAGCGGCGCATGGGCGGTCGTATTGGCGAGCTTCTTTTAGCCAAAGAAGTGATTACTGCAGAAGACCTTTCTCGTGCACTCGCCATYCARCAAGGMTTGGARTGGGTGCCGGCRGCGGATTTRCGCCCCGAGGAAGATGCCGTGTCTTTRCTCGATGGCGGCACTGCCCGCGCATTCGGCGCTTTGCCGCTGAGTCAGGCCAATGGAGTCCTGCGGGTTGCAATTGCCGATCCAGAYACTTTGCCGTTACTGAGCGACCTCGAAAGCATCAGCGGATGCCGCATTGAAGTGGTGCTTGCTGCACCCGATGCGCTSGCCGAAGCGGTAGACAATGCCTATCGSGCCGTATCGGAGGCCAAGACKGCTGCCGACGTCGAAGCCAGTGAAGCGGCACCGATTGTGCGTTTGTTGGARTCSATTCTCWCSCGTGCKGTSCGYGACCRKGCTGCAGACATTCACTTTGARCCGTATCAAAATGGATTYCGCATYCGCATGCGCTCCGATGGAGTGCTCTACGAAATYGATCCRCCKCCGGCACACCTTGCRGTRGCCATYGTTTCGCGCATTAAGGTGYTWGCCAATCTCGACATATCGGAAACCCGCATGCCGCAGGATGGTCGCATCGACCTGGTGCTGGATAATCATCGCATCGACTTCCGAGTTTCGACGGTGCCGACCCAAGGTGGTGAAAGCGTGGTTCTACGTTTGCTCGACCGACGTAACTTGCAACTCGATCTTGGCAAGCTTGGTCTAGCGCCGGACGAAGATGCACAACTACGCGAGTTCATGGCCTTGCCCCACGGGATTGTTTTGGTCACGGGGCCAACCGGTTCTGGAAAAACCACCACCCTGTATTCCTTGCTGTCACAAGTGAATGATCCAGACACCAAGGTACTCACCGTGGAGGACCCGGTGGAGTACGATCTGGATGGCATCGTTCAGGTTCCGGTGAACGATGAGATTGGAGTGAACTATGCGCGGATTTTGCGCACCATGCTGCGGCAGGATCCGGACATCATCATGATTGGTGAGATACGTGACCCGGAAACCGCACAAATTGCCGTGGAAGCCGCGCTTACCGGGCATTTGGTTTTGAGCACCTTGCACACTAACGATGCACCTTCCACCGTCACGCGCATGGTGGACCTTGGTGTGGAACCGTTTTTGCTCGCCGCAACGATGGAAGGCATCGTCGCGCAACGTTTGGTGCGCTGTGTGTGTAAGAAATGCACCGAGTCGTACACTCCCGACGAAGATATTTGTAGTCGACTTGGCATTGCTCATGGCGAGCAGTATCAGCGCGGTTCCGGCTGCGCGGACTGCCACTTCACCGGTTACTCGGGTCGTACCGCCATCTATGAAGTGCTGCCGATGGATGCCGACATGAAGGAGGCATTCCTTAAGAACCCAAGCACCTTGGTCTTGCGTGAAGAGGCCCGTAAGCGGAAGATGCGAACCTTGCGTGAACGTGGACTCACTCTTGCCCGCGAGGGGAAGACCACACTCGAGGAAGTTCTCCACGGCACGCAAGGAGAAGACTAGAACCCGATGGCTCGAATTCAGCGCAAGGTACCCGCAGCTTCCCGCCCTTCCGGCGGTGGCTCTCAGGCCGATGGCCCCGCCCATGACGGCACCGTCTTGGTCAAGCGCAAAGTGCCGCTCAAGCACATTGTGCAGTTCACGCGCATGTTGGCCACCATGACTGAAGCCGGCTTGCCGATTCTGCGCAACCTGCGGATTTTGGCGGATCAATGGCCAGAAGGTCGCTTCAAGGATGCAATCCTAGATGCCGGCGACATGGTGGAGGAGGGACAGCCCCTTTCCGATGCACTTGCCCAGACTCCGGAAGTCTTCGACGAACTTTACGTCAACATGGCGCGTGCTGGCGAGGCCGGCGGTGTGCTAGATAAGGTTTTTGACCGGCTGGCAAATTTTTTGGAGCGCTCGCAAGCAGTGCGCGACAAAACTAAGTCCGCCCTGACCTACCCGATTGTGATTTTCGTAGTCGCGATTTCGGTGGTTTCGGCGCTCATGCTGTTCGTGATCCCTAAGTTCGCGGAGTTGTACGTCGACATGGATATGGTGTTGCCGAAACTCACCCAGGTCATGATTAACATCTCGGAAGGCATGCAGTCCTACTGGTACTTGGTGCTTGGCTTGCCGGTGGTGTTGTGGATTACTCACATGATGCTTTACCGGCGCGGCTATGGTTATCGGCGTAATTGTCACGCCATCATTTTGCGGATGCCAGTGGTTGGAGCCTTGGCTGAAAAGAGTCAGGTTTCGCGTTTCTCGACCACTTTTGGCACTTTGATTGCCAGTGGTGTGCCCCACCTTGAGGCTTTCGACATCACCCGCGGCGCGTTGACTAACGAGATTTACCGCGAGTGTATTACTGACATCCAAGAAGAGGTGCGTGAAGGGGAAGCCATCGCGGCCTCTCTAGCTTCTACCGGGCGTTTCGATGACCTCGTGGTTGCCATGTTCGAAGTCGGTGAAGAAACCGGTGAACTCGACCGCATGTGCATGCGCATTGGTGATAGCTATGAAGAGCAGTACACGCGTGCGCTCGACAACATGTTGAAGTTGATTGAACCCATCATGTTGATTGTGCTGGCGGGCCTAGTTGGTTCGATTGCACTTGCTTTATTCCTGCCACTGTTCAAGCTGCTGGAGGAATTCGGCGCCCAGGCATGAGCCTGAGACTGCGGCTGATCCTCGGCCTAGTGCTGGTCAACGCGATTGTGTTGGGCAGCCTGGCCTGGTGGGTCGCGAGTCGCGAAACTGAGCGCATTGGCTTTGAAGACCAGCGCTTGGTGGAATTGGAAGATCGCCTCGCGCAGTTGACCATCCCGCGATTTCGGCCGACCGAGATTGAAGACTTGGCCAAGATGCTGGACTGGCCCCTGTGGTCGCAGTTTGAAGATGCCATCATTGTCGACACGCGGGTGTTGGATTTAGATGGCGCCAAAATCCCGGTGGGTACCTTTTTGAACCCACTCGGTCGACGTTACCGCAAAGCTGATTTTCCGATTGAGGACATCATGAGTGCGGTGGTGGTGGCGACCGAAAAAGATCGTCCGGTATCGGTGGCCAGTGGTCTGGCGATCCCGCTTTCGGCTTACACGCCGTTTGCGGGAGAGCAGCATCCAACCGGCGGCTTGTACGTCGACATGCGTTTAGGCAAAGAACGCGGCAGCTTGATCGATAGCGTTTTGCTGGCCGCGATTTTGAGCACCTTCATTGTGGCGCTCTTAATTATGTGGATGCTCAGCCGCCTGGTGCTGCGTCCGGTGGAACGCTTGGTGGCGGCAACTCAATCCTTCGACGGCGGCGCGCTTGCTATTCAGTTTCCGGATAGTGGGGCGAGTGAAGTGGTGAACTTATCGCGTTCCTTTAGTGCGATGATGGAACGCATCCGCGGTTTCCAAGGAGAACTGGAATCGGAAGTGGCGGCTGCGACCGAACGTGCGGTGGCGGCAGATCGTTTAGTGGCGCATCGTGAACGCATGGCGGCTATGGGTGCCTTGGCCGCTGGTGTCGCGCATGAGATCAACAGTCCTTTGGCGGGGGCCTTGTTTGGATTGGAGGTGTTGCGTAGAGATGCGAAAACTCCAGAGGCAGAGCAGTACGGCGACCTCATGCAGGAAGCCTTGGAGCGCATCCGCGATTTGGTGCAACGTTTGCTGCAACTCTCCCCCGGTAAAGCCGAAGCCGCGCAATGCGATGTCATCCCCTTAGTGGAAGATCTGCGCTTATTCCTCGCCAGTCGGGTGGATGGCACTCAGTTCGAGGTCGACATCAAGGGCGAGACCTTCGATGTCCCGGCTGCCCGTGGCGATCTCTTSCCACTGCTGCTCAACCTCCTGCAAAACGCCTTCGACGCTCTGGATCTACCCGATGCGACCGCCGCAGGACACATCTGCATCAAAGGACGCGTGCAATCCGACGGCCGCACCCGCATCACCCTGACTGATAACGGACCTGGTGCGCCCGATGACATCCTGCCGCACCTATTCGAGCCCTTCTTTACATCGAAAGATGTCGGACGCGGCACTGGCCTCGGATTGGCTTTGGCGCATGCCACCATGCAGCGTCTTGGCGGTCGCATCGAAGCGCAAAATTTAAGCGCCGGCGGATTTGAAGTGGTCTTAGATTTTCCAGCTGGTGCGCAAGAAGCTGGTTCGTCGGACCTTGCATCATGAGCGGTTCCTTGCTCGGCATGCTCGGTTTGTTGCTGACCTCGGCCTGCTTTTCTGGCGCTGAAGCTTCCTTGTTTACGCTCGCGGCGGAAGGCGGACGCAATCGCAAAGTGCCGCGGGTTGCAAAACGGCTGTTGCAAGACCAAGTGGGGGTGCTCACCACCATCTTGTTCGTGAACCTGATTGTGAACCTCGGATTTTTCGCGGCAACCCATCATTGGGCGAGCCCATACAGCGCGACTACCGCAACCTTAATCGAATTCGGCGCCATCCTAGCAATTGTGTTGTTCGGCGAAATCCTTCCCAAGGTTTTGGCGCATCGATACCCAGATCTCAGCGGGAAAGTTTTGCTGTTGCCGGTCGCCGGATTTCATTTACTGCTTGGACCCATGTTGCGCCCTTTCGGCCGAAGTTGGGCGGGGCGAGTGCAACGGCAAGAGCCACTCGATTCCAGTGAAGCGGCGGACTTACTGGAGGAGGAGCATCAGGAAGTGTTGAGTCGTTCCGAGAGGGAATTGATCACCCACCTACTTGAACTAGGCGAGCTGCGCGCAGGGGCTTTGCGTCGACCTCTTTCGAAAGTTCCGCAAGTGGCGCCGAGTCGACCATTAAGTTTGGCGCTGCGTCAGATGGAGGACGATGGCACGGCTTGGGCTGCCGTGGTTGCAGAAGATGGTGAGGTGCAGGGCATCTTGGATCGCGCGCGTTTGCCCAAAGGAAGCGTGGTGCGCGATGCCATGCGTAAGGTGCCGATTCTTCCGGAAGTGGCWCCGGTGGCCAATGGAGTGCAGTTGCTGCAACGCAGTGGTGAGCCTTTCATTCTTCTTGTCGATGAATACGGCATGTCGGTCGGCATCATTCAGCGCGGACGCTGGGCCGACACTCTGCTTGACCGGCTTTCCTTGTCGGAAGATTCTGGCCGTCCACCGATTCGCCCGATTGCCGAAGGCGCATGGGAGGTCGATGCCGCGCTACCGCTCCACGATTTCCATGACCGCTTCGGAGACCCCGGCATGGCCGATGTGCGGGTCGACACCATCGGCGGATTAGTTGCGGAAAAACTGGAACGTATGGCCAAGTTGAACGATGCCATCGTGCTTGAGCATGAAGGTAAACGCTTTTACCTAACGGTGGTCGAATGTTCGGAAACCAGGCCGCTACTGTTGCGCGTGCGGGTGGAGGAAATCGATGACTAGCATCGTCCTGCTTCTGGTGATTGCAATTGCGGCATCGGCCATGTTCGCCGGGTCGGAAACCGGGTTCTATGGCATCAACCGCCTACGCCTGCGCCACGAAGCGCGCCGTTCCCGCACTGCGGCCTTGCTCGAAAAAGTAGTGCGTTCACCCAGCGCATTCCTCGCCACTTTGTTGATTGGAAATAACCTCGCCAACGATGCCGCAGTAAAAGCTGCGGGTAAACTTTGTGCCAATTTCGGCATGCATGGCGCCGAGTTCTGGGGAGCTTTATTCCTTACGCCGCTCATCTTCCTCCTCGGGGAAGTGCTGCCGAAGCAACTCTTGCTGGCCAACCCGCGACGTTTACTTGGACTCGCTGCTCCACTCGCCCTCGCCCGGATTGTGTTCTGGCCACTCACGGCACCGCTGGCCTGGATGGCTTCGGCCTTGGAAGGGGGAGAGGGTGCCTCGGTTCTTGCACGTCGTCAGTTTGAAGCGCTATTGCAAGAAGGTGAGCAGCACCCGCCTGGGGAGGCTCGGGTTATGTCGGCAGCTCTGCGCGCGCTCGACTCACGTGGCAAAGGTTTACATGATTTTTTGCGCTTAGATTTGCTCCAGTTTGAACCAGGCCGTGGGCTCTCTTCCGCACGCAAGGCCCTGGCCTCCCGTACCGAGACCTTGGCCCTGGTGGAAAATCCGGACGGACCACCGGCACTCTTGCTTGGCTCGCGTTTAGCGGTTGCTGCACCCCAAGCTTCTTTGGCAGATCTTGCCATCCCCCTTCCAACGCTCTCCGCGGACCTAGACCTCGCCGGAGCACTGACCCGCCTGCGCGCCCTAGGTGTTGCCTTTGCTTGGGTGGAGAAACCGGGGGAGTGGGCGGGACTATGTGATCTCGAATATGCTTTGGCCCGGCTGCTCGAGCCACGCCCCCTTCCCAACGTCCAATAACGATGAAATCCATCCTTACCCGCACCTTTGTCATCCTGTTTGCCTTCCTTCTGGGGGCGGCCGCCGTGAAAGTCATGACCGCCGAAACCGTCGAAGCCTCTTTTGCGGACAGCGGTAAGCGCTATATCGCGGTGACCGGTCCCTACCAGGACGGAGTTTCCCTGCTCTACGTGATTGACCAAGAAACCCAGCATCTGGCGGTTTACGAGGCTCGCGGTGGTGCCACAAACTCGCATCGCCTGCATTTTGTTGGCGCGCGCAATATTGAGCTCGACACCATGATTGACGGCTACCACGACGAATCCGACCTCTCGCACCAAGATCTCGAGGCCGCAATCCTGAAATCTGGCAATCTCCTGCCTGAAGACGGCACAAAGACCGGCGGATAACGTATCCGTAAATGCCATCGGAATTTATGCGTTAAAAAGTAGCGATTAACGCCATTATTCGCGCAAATTTGAGTAGGTAGTTTTTGGGGAATTGGACAGGTTGCAAGGATTTTGCAAGTCTGTGGGCGCCATGGCCAGCCCTCACCCGATTCCCCACCTCTGGAGACACCCGAACGGAACTTGGTATCTCGCTTGGCAAGAGCAGAAGCAGCCAAGGAAGATGAGCCTTAAAACGAAGAGCAAGCCCGTGGCCAAGCTTGCCCTCGATAGAGCTATTGCCGAGGCGTTGGTGGAAGGAGCGCTTCCGCGGAGCCGTTCGACCACCCTGCATGAGGGGGCAAAAGCGTGGCTGGCAGATCGGGCAAGGCCATTGCGAGCGCTGACCAAAGGGACGGTCACGGAGTACAGCAGCTTCGTTAAGCAGCTCATGCTTGTGACGCCCGCCTCGATGTTGGCAGACGATGTGACCTCTGCAGACATCAGGCTGGTCTTGGACATGATGCAAAGTGAATTTCATCTTGCCCCGACCACGGTTAAGAAGAGATTTGGCGCCCTCCGGATGCTCTTTAACTGGATGGTGGAGGAGGAGATGGCACGGAAGAATCCGGTCAAGCTTTCCGACGTCCCCTTTGCCGAACCTCAGCAGAAGCCACCATGGACGCAAGACCAGTACCAGGCACTCCAGGAAGCGTTCCTGTGCCTTCGCGACAACCCAGAGGCTTCGCAGTATTGGATACGCACTTCGCAACTCCTGGCCGACCTAACGACGGCTCTGTGGCTTTCCGGTATGCGATCGGTGCAGGCTTATCGGATGAGATGGGAAGAGGACATTGACCTTGAGAAGATGGTGTGGGTGGTGCGGTCTCCTCGGAGGAACAAGGGCGGGGAGAAGTTGAAGCCCATTCATAAGGGATTGGAGAGGATGCTTCAAAGGCGCAGGTTGCTGGGAGATGAGGGGCCTTTCCCTTCCGCTACCTGCCTCTATGCCTGGAAGGTCTTTAAGAAAAGGCATCCGGCATTCACTGGTTTATCTCTTCACCAGTGTCGTTCCAGGGTGGCTACGCAGCTCCATGAGATGGGAGAGAGCGATGCGGCAAGGAAGATTTTGGGGCACACGTCGGTTAAGAATGCTGATTTGTACGACCACACGAGCCTTGAGCATTATCGGGAGATCTTGAATAGGATTTCGGAGTGATGCTCCTTTCACGGCCTTCCGTTGATTGAGAATCTTACCCTGTATACTTTCAGGCTGAAAAGTAGGAGCAGTAAGGGTGAAATGTTTTTGGGAGGAGCGTTACTATATTTTTAAGGGAGCTCTGGTTTCCTAGTTCTTAACTTTCGGAAAATCTAATGAACAGCATACATCCAGTTTTTCTCCAAGAGGCAAAGTGTGCCGATTGGCAAGCGCCACCAATATTTTCGGGACCAATCAAATGAGGGTAGTTCCCGGAGAACCATGGAGGCAATTCCAGGAAGTCCTACGTGGCCTTTCAGACTTAATTCCAAAAAATCCTTCACATAATCCGGCAATCACTGGACGCCTTTCTCACTGCAAGCTGCAATATGATCATATCCGAGAGTTGGTGAAAGTGAGTGGAGATGGCGGTCCCCTTGATGTGACTCACATCGTTTTCCCTATGCCATTTATCGATGACGCAATGGTTGCATTTGTGCGGTTAACAGAAACTGTTGATGAGTTTAATGCGCACGAGGGTGTTAGTCGTCCTTGGGAGGAGTTCTTTGTTGACTTCTCAAAACAACTTGGAGAAGTGTATCCCATCGCTTGGCAGCTGGCTTCCATTGGCCCTTTGTATCCTAAGGATTTATGGAAGCATATTTCGGAAGTTGAGATAAAGGTAAGCGATTTGGAGAGCGTGACTGGTGAGCAAAACAAAAGTCTTCAAAAATTGGCAACAAATCAAAGTGAAGATTTATTAACCATTAAGCAGCATGTAAGCAGTTGTAAGCAGGAATACGACCAAATTTTGGCCTATCGGGGGAATGTAGAAGATGCTCGGGATCAGGCAATTGGGTTTAGGAATGAGGCGCAGGAAGCTCGTAATCGCGCACAGCAACATGCCCAGGCAGAAGCAATCGAAGAGCATTCTAACCAATTCTCTATAGAGGCGAAAAATGCTGGAAAGGCTTCGGACAAATGGCTTATTCGTGCAATATGGTCATTGGTTGCGCTAGTGTTTCTGGCATTCTTAAACCTACATAGTTGTTTCCCATTCAATTTTAAGATTGATGCTGATGCCTCCCCGACAGAGGGAATAGGATTCCTTTTAAGCCGGTTACTGATCTTTGGTGGTGCTGCAATGATGCTAAGCGTTTGCGTGAGAAATTACTTTGCTCAACTTCACAACAAAACGGTCAACAATCACAGAGCTACAGCCCTCCGTTCATTCAAGTCTGTTGTTGCTGGAGTTAGAAATGAACAGGTAAGAGATGCTTTATTGCTTCAAGTGGGGGATTGCATGTATGCGCATCAAGATTCAGGCTACAGCAAGTTCAGCGGAAAAGACGTTGGGTTGCGTGGCGCAGTCTTCGACATCCTTGAGCGAGGATCTAAATGAGAATCGTCGGTTAGGGAATTGAAATGAAAAACTACTGTGGGTTGCGATTTTAGTCATGCTGCCAACAAAAGTCTTCACCATCTGGCCTAGCTCTTTTGCACTGGGTTCCAGCATTAGTGATTGCCTGGCACCTCAACGAATCAAGTGCACTGTCGCTAGTGTCTGTATCGCCGATGCCCGCGCCGGCAAGGTCAAAGTAATTGATCGAGAAAACGCCACCGTGAATCCAAGCAATAACCGTGTCGTCGCCGGACTCCTCCTTCTCAGGAACCATCGTGGGAGTCTTATCGCCGCGGTCTGTCCGCCAAATCGTGKTGCCAAGCCCAAGCTCTGCAGAGATGGCCATGACTCGATCTAAAGTGCTCTGAGAGGGAAGCATCGTGCCGCTGAACTTCCTGTTCCCAGAAGAAACGACAAAGTGCTTCGGTTGCACTGCTCTCAGGAATGCATCAGTAGAGCTGGTCTTGCTTCCATGGTGACCGGCCTTAAGAACATCAGCCTTCAGCGCCGCACCGTGTTCAGCAAGCATTTCAATCTCTGCGCCCTTCTCCGCGTCACCAGTGAAGAGAAACGTTGGTCCATCGGCTGGGTCAGTAAACCCTAGAGAGAAGACAATGGAAGTGTCGTTGACATGCGTTCCATGAATGACAGATGAGGAGTGAAGGATCTTCACTTCAAGCTCAGAGCCCCAATCGAGAACGAGGTCATCAGGGAGGCCCCAGATGTAGTTGGCCTTTGCACCGTTAACGACTTCAGTAGAAGCCTTCAGGAAGAACTTGCCATACATGGTGAGGGGGCGTTGGGACTTAGGCACACCGTCAGAGTTAACCTCGTCCGCACCAGGGTCCAGGATGTTCAAGACGTCATATTCATCCAAGAAGTTGTCGAGGCCTCCACAGTGGTCCGAGTGTGGGTGTGAGAGAACCATCCAGTCAATGGTGGACCCTTTAGGCAACTTGTCATCTTCTGTCAGATACTTGAGTGCCGTTGCGTAGCCGTCGACATGTCCAAATGAGGGAGCGTCGCCACCATCGATGATGATGTTGTAGCCCTCAAGCTTGCCGTTGCCTGGAATGCCATCGTCTCCAGTGTGAATCCAAATGCAGTCGCCAGAACCTACGTCAATGTAGTGGACTTGGAAGTCATTTGGACCTGGTGCCGTTTGGGCGAACTCAGCAGCCGGCGCAGTGGTGCAGGCTGCAATAGAAAAAAGGAAGAGAAATGCCCATGAGGAGGCATTATCCAAATTTAGTGGCGTATGCATTGTGGGGGTGCACCATTTGAAGATTGAAATCCCGAGAGGCATCAACCTTATCGAAAAATCTCATTCTTAGCAAGCACCACCCCAATATCCCTACTTAAAAGGGGTTAGTTACCTTCAGGAATTGCAGGTGAACCTCTGAAATAGACACCAAGGCCAATAACGATCAATGACCTTGGTATCTCTTGAGCTAAACCCGAAAACATCCTTACTCGCAGCGACACTCCTCTTGAGTTGCTTCGTTTGGAACACCAAGCACATCACAGGATTGTCCATCATCACAATTAGCAGCGCCACAGCCTTTATCCAAGAATGCGCCTGAGGAGCTAAACGCCGCTAAAATTCCACATGCATCCTTTTCTCGGGGGTCGACGGCTGGCCTATTTGCGCAATCACAATACTCTAAAGTTTTGCCGTTAGGGAGAGTCCAGACTCGCCCCACGCATGCGCCATCAGCAACAGGACAGGGAGCTGCGGGACTACAGACAAGTTCTGGCTTTGGAGCATCGTATTCTATTTTTCCTTTCTCAAAACAGTCCTCAGCGGCGCGCGGAAAAATGTCAGCTCTTGCTGGTATAAATCCAATCAAGACGAAGAGAAAGGCGACTGCAGAGACTCGAGTTAAATGGGTAGGTTTTATCATTTTATTGTTATCCAGCTGTGTAGGATTCAGGCTCCAAAATTTCTTTTTGGATGTCGATAATCCAAGTCCCGTCCAGCTTTACAGGGCTTGGCCAAATGAGATCGCCAACAAGGATTTGAAACATGTCGGCAATGTTCGAGGGTTGATGTCGGTTGATATAGTGAAGATTGAATGTTCCAGGGCGAATAAATCTAGGTTGAGGTAGAGTGCCAAGGGAGGGCCATATGGTCCGAGCGACTCCATCGTTGGGAGCCAGCTCTACTGCTATGTTTGTTGTTCTATTTACCCCAGCAAACCGAACATCAAAGCGAATATATCTCTCTCCCGGGTGAAGATTCACGACCTGTTTGCGATTATTACTAAAAGTGACCTCRATCGTTTCATTCGCAAGGAATCTCGGCAAAGATTCGGTGTATTTGTCTGAATCCAACAACTCACCATTACCTACCGTAACCTCATACTCTCCCTCCGGCAAAAAGAACTGATAAGTCGTTCCCGAAATCTTTTTGCCAACTCGGATGACGTTGTGTTCGTTTTTCTTGCCTACGAAGGGCAACGAAATCTCCATAGGAGCCTCGGCCAGAAAAGCGGTTTGAGGTTCAATGGTGATATCAACAGGTAAGCTTGGCAAAATGTTTTTGGGATAGGCTTTTGATTCAACCACTACAACTTCAGGGGTGCCATCCGTAACTTTGACCATAGCTGCCTTTACTGCCCTCATAGTGTCAAATGAATTACCCCAAAAGCCTAGGGATGTTGTTGGAATAGTTGTCCCTAATGGGCTATCAATTTTAGCAAGTCGAACTTCATATC
Source organism: Planctomycetota bacterium (assembly GCA_002746235.1). Taxonomy (GTDB): domain Bacteria; phylum Planctomycetota; class UBA1135; order UBA1135; family UBA1135. The sequence continues at coordinate 12,241 of NVWJ01000022.1, read as the reverse complement.
GGCTTCCAGCTGGAGGTGCTGGAAGATCTCGGACAATCCTTTCCCGAATGTACCTCATGCCGGGCCAACGTGAGCAATTGTGAGCCAAATCACCAGGAATTAGTCCCCAAATCAAGTTTATCCCAACCCAGTCACGAACAAGAAAAACTGCCGCGTAAATTGGTTGCAACTCAATTACAAAGGTGGGCTCCTGTTCAATATCGACTGCACTGGAAGACCAGGCGAACCCATCGGCAAAAGCTCTGAACCCGAGCTTGGAGGATGCCCCATAAACGGTCCCATTCAGCACCCCATTTGAGTCAGCGAAGCCACCCAATTCTTCTAAGGGGTAAGGCGCAAACACCTGAACGAATGCCCCCGAGACGGGGTCACCCTCAATATCTTGAACAAGACATGAAAAGGACCTTCCTTTACCGACGACCAACAACAAATCCAAATCTATATTCAACTCGGCCTTGAGCACCTGGGAGGGGATTCCATTAGGATCAAGAACTAGAAAACTTGCAGACATCAAATCTCCGTCCTCTATCCACCATGATGGAAACTTAAAATCCCCTGATGTGATTGCAACTCTTGTGGCAACTTCCTTGCCCAAGGCGCCAATATCAGAATAAATCACGTGGTTAGGAGCGAAATCGATCCAGCCTTCCTCTACAGCAGCCCCTTGCTCTGTACGCACCTTCCCTGAAAGAAAAGGGTAAGTCTCCGAAGATGTTGTTTTTGCGACAGAGGATTCAGGAGAACGACGAACTCCTGCGAATTCTGCTGGTGTCAGACTGGAGTTTGGTTTTAAAGTCGGCGATACAAAGGGTATTGCTTCAGGTAATCGAAAAATCCAGACCAAGATTACGATGAGAACTGCGCCAGCCAAAAGGCCCAAGGAAGAAAATGTTCTATTAGAAATCATTTATTCAAAACCATTGATTGTCGAAAGCGAATCGTTTCGCTGAAAAGTGCAACCATAAAAAGGGAAAGCAAAGTTCTACCAGTTGGGGTCATTCTCCCGAATGTCCCTAAACAGAAACACTCAGGCAGGTCAGGGCCCAAAACGCTNAATGCTAACAAACAAAGCGAAAACRCTAAGGCTGCCTGCAAGGCTCGCTTACTCTTCCAACTAAAAATCAGCAATCCAAGAACCACCTCTATAATTCCGGCCACAAACGCTGCCTTGCCCCAGGGGGACGCGAATAAACTCTGACCAGAGAATATTTTGGTAATCCCAAGAGACACCAGCATTGCAGCTGAAAAGGAATGCAGAAAGATGGACACGTATCGACCTTAGCAAGATTTAGTACTCTTACATGCAAAAAGTAAAAGTTCGCAAGTAACGGTTTTGACCCCGCACGACGCTAGTAAATACGATTTCCTTGTAACGTCACTCCTGACTGCTATTTACCAAAACTATTATGTATTAGGGGGCGCCCAGGCTTGACCCAATCTTCTCCAAACGCTTAWCCCGCAAAGAAAAAAAGGCCCAGCGCCAAACCCCCACGGTCGGCGCTGAGCCACCATAATCAACTTATAGAGTCAACTGTGGCTTAATCCCTAGTCTAACAGAACATCGAGGATTCCTGTTTACTCGAGTCTGTAGGCACTGATTCGTTTCTCCGTGCTAGTGGCTTTTTAATTTCATAGCGCAAAGAATCAAGGTTGATTCCAATCTCCTCTTCACACGCCTTGCGCAGCACCTTGGCAACTCCAATCGGATGCTCTGGAATCTTGACACCACAAAGCACTCGATACCGAGCGCGAGCCATATCCAGTGCGCTCGAATCAAGCCATAGGACCCAGCAAAAGGTTCCGACTTTGATGGCGCTATTTCGAATGGCACCACGCGCTCTCGGTGGCTGCTTGCTGTCCACGACAATCAAGCAACTGTGGTTCACTCTTGGTGCGGGGTAACCCATCACGCGATCTCACCCTTCCGCTTCTTCTCGTTGGCATCACGTGCCTTCTTCCATTGCTCCATGGTTGGAACAGCCTTCTCTGCTTCTTGGATGTATCGGTCAATCTCGCGCATGCTGATTCGAAGCCCCTGAGAGGAACTAGTGCCAGGGCAGGGGATTGCYCTTAGTTCTCCCCTTGCAACAGCGCGTTGAATCGACTTCGAGGAGCAGTCGCAAAGCACACCAGCTTCCTTGTACGAATAGAGTCTGCGCTCAACCATCGTGCCCTACAGAGTCAGCAATGAAGTGCGCGTTCTGGCGTGCGCGGAAGAGTTCTCGGTCACGCCGGCGACGCGCACGGACGCGAAGACTCAGAATGCCCCATGCGCCAAGGATTATGAGCAAGGCAAGGAAGCTACCCTTCACTTCGAATCACTCCGGAGTGCCCTGAGTAGGCTTTCCATGCCTCGCTCCCATTTATCGGCCTTAGGCGCTGCGATATGAAGACGACGCTCTACGTGCAGCCAACGCAAGACTGCCACGAAACAGATAAGGGCAAGCCAGGGGTTCATGACTCTGAGCCCTCTTCTGGGATATCGTGAGGCGCACCCATCATCAGCCAGCCAATCGTGAGAACTACTGCAGTGCCAGTGATGGCCATAGCTGCAATGGCGGGGTGGGAGAGTGCTAGGCCTAATCCGATACCGGCAGCGAAGAAAATATTGCGTGGGAGTTTCATCATGCAACCATCAAGAGTTCGTGCATTGGTGTGTGAAGAATTGCGGAGAGTGCATAGAGCACCTCAACGCTTGGCCTTCCTCTGCGGCGAAGGCGATCCAGGCGGATGGTGATGCCAAGATTGCGCTGTGCAGCCTTTCGGACATCTGAGGCTGTTTGGTTTGTCTTCCGTAACGCCTCATCGATGCGTGGGAAGTTCAGGTGAAGGTGAAGTTTGGTGGGTGGTCGGCCAACGGCGCCACCGAATGGGATGGTGTTGGGCATCAGGCTGACCTCTTGGTCGGTTGGCCAGAAGCTAAGCGGTAGGCCTTGAACTGGTTTCCGCCACCTTTGGCCTTAATCCACTTGGACTCAACTTTATAGCCATCGGCTCGGATGTCCGAGATGCGGGCAGCTAGGCGCATGCAAGACGCCTCCTCGAACGCGGTGATGGGGGTGACCCATTTTCGGGCAAGGAGAGAAATAAGCTGTTGTTTTTGGGTGGTCATGCGTACTGCTCCGTAATGAAGTAGCACAGTGGTATCATTGCGGATTGCCAATGGCAAGGTAATGGGCCGAGATTTCCTAAAATATCTACGTGGCCAAAGACACCAACTCCATCCCGATCGAAGTTAAGACGACAGTAACTAGCATTACTGTGACCGTCAGCTCCGTAGAAGAGGCCCTGGAGTTTGTGGATAAGTACGCGGGACAGGCTTCTATTAGTGTTGAATCTCGGTACGTTAAGCCTCCTTCGACAGCGTTCGATGGCCTATTTAAGGTCCTTCTCAAGCGTTTGAAGGAATCTCCGAAAGGGCTTGATGCCTCTGAAGTGTGCATCGTTCTCGGAGTAGAGTCGCCAAAGGCTGTTGGCCGGAAGACATATGCAATAAGGCGTCGTCTCGAAGCTTTGGGTGTGGATTTTGATGGCGTAATTCAACGAATCCGGCAAGGCAATGGATCACTGTGGCTTGCTGGCCCGTTGATTGACGATGCCATCGAAGCCCTCGGGGACTAGTTCCAGTGTTGGTAAATTTGAATTAGCACTGCAATCGTCATAGCCTTCGGGCATGGCCTTCTCGCGACCCCCACAGGAACCCAACCAGAATACGCAGCCCTGTCGGCTCAATTTACCGATAGGAGCCATGGTGTCCCCCTTAACGGAAGGGTTGCCTAAGCTGTTGGAATGTTGTTTCTTTCCTGCCGCTGGCTATGCCGGCGGCAGGTTTTTGCATGCGTATTGGACGGTAAGAACGGGAAAACGATTAGGATTGCTCCAGGAGTTCCTGCTTTTTCTCCTCGAACTCTTCCAGGGTGATTGCTCCAGCCGTGAAAATCACCCAAAGTGTTTTGAACACTCCTGTGGGGAATTCATCGGGATCAATGTCAGCAGGCGTATCGCCTTTGGGGATAGATTTGCCAGAATCAGAATTCATAGAATTCGAGAATATTGGTTGGGGGTAAGGGAAACAGGTATTGCGCCTGCATTCACAATAATCACTCTACAGTTGATGCTCACTCACTGGAGGAATTAATTCTATGATTAACCTTTTTGCAAAATTAACATTTGCGGAGATTCGTGGATTACGTGCCCTCGGAGTGACTGGCGTCACAATGACTGTGTGGCAAGGGCTCCGCATTCACGACAGCGTCAGGGGTGGTGAATGCCGACCAAGCCAAGAGGGCCTCGCAAGAAACCTAGGTGTTGAGTACAGAGCCGTCCGGCGCGCAATCGCAAAGCTTCGCGAGCTTGGATTGGTCCGAGAAGTAGGTCGAAAGCACCGTGTTGTTGTTTGGGAATTGGCGCTTGACCGTGTTCTCGAAGCTTCGAACACAGAAACCTATCAGGGCAAAACGACCCTGATAGAGAAACCTCTATCAGGGCAGAATGACCCTGATACAACTCCCGTACCCGGGCAAAACAACCCTGATAGCTCCAACCTATCAGGGCAAATCGACCCTGATAGAAAACCTGACCCGGGCAAAACAACCCTGATAGGGGAACCCGTAACAGGGCAGATTGACCCTGATAGGCCAGATGTATCAGGGCAAAATGACCCTGATAGAAATCGTAACAGGGCAAAACGACCCTCATTACCCGGGCAAAATGACCCTCCTAATAGAACAAGAAGAGAATTTGTAGAATTAACACAATTACATAATTCCAATCGGTCACATGGTCCGCCCGATGGCCGAGGCGAAACGGCTCCTGCCGGCGCCGGTGTGAATTCGCCCGAGGGCGAGGTTTTTCAAGACGCGCTTGATTGCCTGCTGCGCCAGCCGTGGTGGATGCCGACTGCAGCGAAAGAAAAACGCTTGGCATCGACGGAGATATTGCTTCGTGAATACCAACGGCGATGGCCAGTGCGCAGCGCTTTGCTGTGGATCGCCATCGCAACGCATCCGAAGTCGAAGGGCGTTCGCACCGGAAGCGAAGGCGCGTTCGTTTATGCGCACCTCCGCGGCTATGGCCGCCAAGGCTGGAATCCTGAATCGAAGTCAGCGAAGGAACGAACCCTGCACGTGGCGGTGTTGCGATGCGATGAGGTCGCGACCTTTGCAGCGCTTGGCTTGGAATCCAGCTATGCACCGCAAAACCGCGCGACTGCGTGGAAGCAATCGGAGTCTCAAGGTGCACCGCCGTCGGCATCTTCGGCGGGAAACACCGGTGGATCTGCATCGCTTGACCGCGCAGCCGATGAAGCAACCAGTTGCCTTGGAGACATTCCCGGCTGGATGCTGAGCGCTCCAGGCCAAGACAAGTTCGAGCAGCAGCGCAATCGATTGCATGCAACACGGGCGCTAGCAGGACGCTTGACTGTGCGCTGCATGATTGCGGACGTCGCGAACCTGTTGCTTGCGTTGTTTCGCTCGGAAACAAAGGAGCTTCAAGAGCGCGGCATCACTGCGAGATGGGTTCAGCAGGCATTGGAGGCCGAGGCCATCGGCAAAGCTCCGCTGGCTTTGCCTGGCCTGCCCGAGTTCTTCTGGAGCCACGTTCTCGCAGGCGATTACAAGCGGGCATCCATGTCTTTGACAGAACAATCAGCCACTCAGGCTGCAATGGAATGACCAGAACGCACCACTCGTCTTTGAATGCTGCGCCTGGAACTAATTTCACGTGCCGTGGGGGTGCGAAACCGTCTTCTGGGCTGACATGTGTTCAGCGCGCCAAATCCTCCTTGACCTCTGCCTCGAAAGCGGTGGGGGATTCCTCCAAGCGTCGACCTGCTCAGCTTCCATGCTTGGCTTTCTTCGAAATCCCTCCGGCCTTAACACAAGACCAATTTTGAACATGACAACCGAAATGAAACCATCACACGAATCCACCTGCAAAGCCTGGGAGGATCTCCATGATGATGTGATTAACCAATACTGCGCCGAGGCTGTTCTCTTCTGGGGAGAGCAAAGGGTTGGAAGAGGCCTTATGGGGCAACCTGAGAGCTGGCTTATCGATAGCGATGGCAAGCGAACCTATCTGAAGGAGTTTTGGAAGCCGTGCATTAACCCATCGCAAGCGAAGGAGGTATTAGCTGAGATTGGATGGATGCTCCAGTCTGACCACAGTGCAACAGGCTTCGAGATTCACGGGAGGATGGGAACCCTCGGAACTGCGATTGCTTTGGCTGACTTAGATCCGAAGCTTGCTCTTGTTGTTGCATTGACACGCATTCTTGAGACGCCTGTTCCTGTTCAAGAAATTAAGGAGCTGATGCATGCATAACCAAGTTCACGTCATGCTCGACATCGAGACTCTTGGCACAGGTTCGAATGCTGCAATCGTTTCGATTGGCGCATGCCTGTTCACTCTGCAGGACGGTCCTGATGAATCGAACACGTTTTATCAGCGCATCGATCTCCGGAGTTGTCTTGATGCCGGCATGGACGTGGACGCTAGAACAGTCCTCTGGTGGCTTGAAGGGTCACCAGGGGCGTTGGTGGAGTTGACGGGAAAGGAGGACCGAGCTGAGGTGCGAGCCGCGTTAATGGCGTTCAAGCATTGGGTGCCAAAGGATGCATTGGTCTACTCAAACGGCCCGTCGTTCGATGCAAAGACTCTGTCGACTGCAATGGAGAACCTCGGAGTAAAGCCAATTGAGTTTTGGCGAGAGCGTGACCACCGAACGGCACTGGATTTCCTATCAGTCCGTTGCGAAAAGTCTCCTCAGGAAGGTCGTCGGTTTTTGAAGGGCGAACTCGGACCAAAGCCACATCACGCCCTAGCTGATGCTGTTAGGCAAGCAATGGAATTGCATTCTCTTTTCAAGTCCAAAGACGTGGGCCTTCGCGAATCTTGATTTCTCTGAGAGATCATTTGCCGAAAAGTTAAGGCCGAGTTGAGGAGCACGCGATTCAATTGTCTCAAAAAATATTCAGGATTCCATAGGAAATATTCAGAAAATGGCTACTCTTATTCAGTGGCAACAAGAAAAAAGGACGAATACAAGGCTCCAGTGCGTGACTTCCTCTCTGATATTGCCAAAATCGTTGAGGGTGCCCTTGCGCCTAATCCAGACAGGGTCAGGTCCTACGCTGAACATCTTGCCGGACGCTTAACAGAAGCAGGAGAGGTCGTGGCCGCAAGACGGCTTGAGAGGGCGTTGGGCCGCAATTCTGCGCGCCCTGTGAGTCTTTCTCAGGGTGGTGGGGGTGCGCTCCCTGTTGACAGCGAGTCACGAATGCCCTTGGCAGACGAGGAATATGTTGTTGAGTTAGAAACCACCCCAGTTTTGCCCCAGTACGTCAAGGAAGGGCTGGATAAATTCGTTAGCTACATAAGCGCAGCGGATTGCTTTATCGCTAATGGAGTCGGCATATCTGCTTCACTTTTGCTTTATGGACCGCCAGGTTGCGGCAAAACCATGGCCGCGCGTCAAATTGCACAGCAACTTGAATTGCCGCTAGTGACGGCAAGAGCAGATTCTTTGATTTCTTCTTATCTCGGGAGCACTGCAAAAAACCTTCGTCTTCTTTTTGAGCATGCGATTGCCAGGCCATGCGTCCTTTTCCTAGATGAGTTTGATGCTCTTGGGAAAATGAGGGACGATGATCGGGAGCTCGGCGAGCTAAAGCGTGTTGTAATTAGCTTGCTTCAAAATATTGATGCGATGGGGCCTGAACATGTATTAATTGCCGCAACAAATCACGAGCATCTTCTTGACCCTGCTATTTGGCGGCGTTTTGCGCACAAGTTCAAGCTAGATTATCCCGGCCCAGAAGATCGAGAAATCTTGTTGTCGCAGTTTTTTGGGAACTTTGTCGAGAAGCGGGACTTACCTGTACTCGCACTGTTGACGGAGGGCATTTCTGGTGGGGAGCTTTTGGAGATGTCCCGGGAAGCCATCCGGGGAGCCCTTTTAAGTTCTTCTCCCCAAATTGATTTAGGCGGCTTTCTTTCTTCAATAGGACTAAGCCGTCCTAATGGTCTTGCGTGGCATAAACTAGACTCTGCTGGTAGGCTTGCTGCACTTCACGAGGCCGGTCATGGTGGTATTACTCAAGCAGAGCTTGCGCGTCTCGTCGGAAAGAACCAGACATATGTTTCTCGAGTCTTAAAAAAGATAAAGCATGACCAATAAACCTAAGCTTCCAATCAAAGTAGTATCTCCTAGCACTGGTGATTATCGAGGGCCTCGCCCCGCGCCTCAGAAGAGCAAAATATTTGTTCCCGTGACCGATGAACTTCGTTCTGAGTTAGCCTCCCAAGTCGATTCGGTGAAGTCGCACTTTAGCGCCGCCTTTAAAGCGAACCCAGATGTTCCTGCGGTCGCGCGCGTCACCCTCCGAGAAAATGCCTTAGCTAAATCGCACAGACCGAATCGTCTCTTTCGAGAACAGTCATGTCCTGTGATCGGAGTTGATGATGCCGGGGAATTGCTGGTTAGCGTCACCCCCAAAGGGATTAGTGGGATTGACTCTGACATCCGCAAGGGGACGACAAAAGAATTGGTGGCCAATATTTCAGCTATCGAATCTATCAGGCCGTGGACTAAATCTGATGCTTTACGTGACGAACCGGTATTGGAAATCGCACGCCACTCTGTGAAGCGTAAAGCACCCGCTGTTCGATGCGAGTTGTTTCGTCATAGCGACCCTACCCTAAACAGGGCAGTACGCGTGAGGTTTTTAAGCATCCTCAAAGATCTAGGTTTAGAGGATGGAGCTTCCGAAGTTCCTTACACTAAAAATTCTGTTGTGTTTTCTGTGCCCGCAACGACAGCTCGGCAGCTCAATAAAGTTGCTGGTTTTGTAGGCGTCCAAAGCCTGACTTGCTTCCCTTCCTATGGGGTTGTTGAGGCGTCTGCGAACGTAGTAGGGATTTTGACTGCTGACAAACTACCTCCGCCAACAGTGGGGAAATCATATGGTGTTGTTGGCCTGATTGATTCTGGAACAGATCCTTCGAATGCTCATATTCAAGCTTGGGTCGAAGACCGGTTTGACGTGGTTCCGCGAATTGAACAACAACACGGCCACGGGAGCTTTGTGGCTGGATTAATTGCAGGGGCAAAAAGTCTGAACCATGGCGACGACAGGTTTTCTGATGCAACTGCCAAGATCGTCGACGTTGCGGTTTTTGACAAAAATGGACAGGTAGAGGAAGACGATCTATTGAATGCTATAGATCGGAGCATCAAGAAGTTCCCTCACGTTAAAGTGTGGAACTTATCACTCAACTTAAACTCAAGTTGTAGCGCCACGGAATTCTCTAGTTTTGCTGCCGCACTTGACGAGCGTTCTCAAATTCACGGTGTACTTTTTGTGATTTCGGCAGGCAACTATAGAGATACTCCGTTGCGATCTTGGCCTCCCGACGGAACTATTGACGACGACAAGATTTCGCCGCCAGGAGATTCCGTAAGAGGCTTAACGGTAGGAGCGATTGCCCACAAAACAACGGCATCAACGATTGTTGGAGAGGAGCATCCATCCCCTTTTTCGCGCCGTGGGCCTGCCCCAGCGTTTCTTTGGAAGCCAGAATTGTCCCATTACGGTGGGAACTGTTGCGAAAACGGCACCTTTCTTCAATCAGGTGTGATTTCCATCAATGATGACGGGCGGCTTGTTGAAAATGTCGGGACAAGTTTTTCGACGCCGATGGTTTCCGCGATTGCGGCCGGGGTTTGGAATGAATTGGAGTCCGGAAACCAGGAGGTGTCACCTCTTCTCGTCAAAGCGTTATTGGTTCATTCTGCTTTTCAGAAACGAGTGCCGGAAGACATGCAATCCGTTTATTATGGAGGGCTTGGCATTCCTGGAAACGTTTCTGAAATTCTTGAGTGCTCCGAATCCTCAGCGACAATTATCCTGAAGATTCCTTTGCTGGCGCAGGGCTTGTTCGAAAAATTCCCATTTCCAATTCCTAAATGCTTGCAAGGAACAGGGAAGTTGCGTGGAGAAATCTTCATGACGCTGGCGCACGATTGCCCACTCGATAGTTCGTTTGGGTTCGAATATTGCAGAAGCGACGTCAAGGCATCTCTCGGCACGTATTCCGTTGATGCAGAATCCGGGACAATGAGGCATTCTCGTAAAGTCGATTCGGTCCCCAAGACTTCCGATAGCGGATTGGAGGAGAGCCAAATTAGGGCTGGACACAAATGGTCTCCAATAAAGTTGTATCACCGAAACTTCAAAAGAGGGCCGGCAGGAGCAGACTGGAGGTTCTTCCTGGACCGAGTAGATCGGTCAGAAAACCCAAGCAAAATCGCGCAAGATGTTCTGCTTATTCTCACTATTCGCAGTGAAGATTCCATTGGTGGACTTCCCGTTTATGACGAACTAGTGAGGATGATGAATGCTTTGGGGTGGAAAGTGGGAGACCTTCTTGTTCGCACACGAGAACGCCAGAAGGTTTAGTCGCTATTGCCCTGCTTGTGGGTTGAGAATTTTGTCTTCTCGTGCATGTAAGCATTGCTTGTGATAAAGGGGAGTCAATGCCCACCAGGGCACCCCATCACCATGAGCGTCGAATCCATCAAGTCCAAAACCATGGCTCTTTCGGGGCAGCTGGCCGTTGTAAATGACGACCTGCGCCTTATTCCAGTTATGGCCAACTGCACCGCACCAGCCGAAATCAGTGCTGAGTTTGTCGCTAGCCTTACAGCTTTGGACGAGCTGACTACTGCCGGTCGGAAAACACTGAGCGGGAAGTCCCTGGTGGAGGTCCCAGGCTCAAACAAAGTCGAGCTGCATGCAGACGACCCGGTTTGGCCAAACATGGCGGATGGCGCAAGGCAGGTCATTGGGTTCGTGCTCTACAAGCATGTCACCGATGATTCCGACAGCCCCTTTCTTGGCTTCATCGATGGATCGCAATTCCCCATGGACCCTGGTGGGCAGACCTTTACAGGCACCTTTGCCGGCGGCGTAGTCTGGACATTCAAAACCGCAGTTCAGTAGGAAGAAGAAATGACCCTTCCATCTGAAATCACGCCMACCGCTCCAGTTCTGAGCCACACGCAATGGGCAGAAGACCCTGCCGCTGCCTTGGGAGCAGCRAATGCTCGCTTGCGCAAATACACCCTGCGCCAGCAGAAGGCTCTCTTCATTGCCGACCTCTCTCTCCAGCACAACATTGATGCGATTGTCACTCCAGTTGTCGGCGATGATTCAGGAAGTGGCTATGTAGTGGACAGCCTTTGGGTTGATTACGTGGCTGATAAGTCATATCGCTGCACAGACGCATCGGTTGGCGCAGCAGTTTGGCTGGAGACCACCACAGAGGGAATCGCTCATCCACCCGCCGCCGGCGGAGGTGGTTCAGTCGACTTCTTCATGGCGGTCGGCAAAGGCCCGGGTGCAGCCACCGTCACGAATCTATTCGGCCAGTTTCCATTCGCGGGAACGTTCGTGTCAGCCGGATTCGTTGGCCAAAAGGGAACGACCTCCGACGCTTCAAACCATTGGGGCATCATGCCCCAGAACAAGACCAATGCGAATGCTGACCTATTGGCAGCTCCGTACAACACGAACTCCGATGGCGAGCTTGTAAAGGGCGTCGAGAAAAACCTTGGTGCCGCTCATGCAACCCCTGCGAACCTAGTCATCAATGCCGGCGACGTTATKGAGCTCGWATTCACGGGCACKGGAGCACCTACCAGCTTCTTTAACGACATCGTTTGGATTCGGGTTACGGTCACTCCTAGCTAATGGCCTACCGCAACGTCGGGAAGAAGGCAGGGATTAACCTCGAAGCCCTGCGTTATTGGGGCCGAGCAATCCCCTTTACCAATGTGTTGAAGGGTGGCCTTCGGTTGATTGATTATCAACCGTCTGGCGGAGGCACCTGGGATGCCGGGCGCCCAATCGACGTCGACGAGAATGGTTATCCGGCATCGTTGCTGGCAGATCAGCATGTGACGTTTCTGTTTGCATCCAATCAGGCGATCAACTGGCCTGGTGGAACCTACACCCTCAAGTTTGATGGCGATGGGGGGTGGAACGGCACTTCGAACACGAACATCTCCGTTGCCAACTTTGGCCCGGTAGTGAGTGAGATTGAAGGACAGATTGAGGTCTCCTGGACGCCGGACGATGGGAACGAAAACATCCGAATCGTTGGGGTCAATGTCGCGGACCCAATCGTGAATATGCGATTGCTGTTGCCTGGGTTTGCAGCTGAGGCAGAGACCTTT
>NVWJ01000021.1 GCA_002746235.1 Planctomycetota bacterium | reverse complement strand
AGCGACCCGCTAATCCGATGCCGTGACGCGCAGAATCTCGTCGACCGTGGTGACGCCCTCCGCGATCTTGTTGAGCCCCGACCGGCGCAGCGTGGCCATCCCCATCCGAATAGCCTCGCTCTTGATCTCGGCCGTCGTTGCCCCTTGCAGTACAAGATCCTTGAGCTGGTCGTTCAGCACCATGACCTCATACAAAGCGACCCGGCCCTTGTACCCCGTGTCGCCGCACGCACGGCACCCATCGCCCTTTTTGGGCTCGCAGACTTTAGCTTCGGCGGCCTTCATACCGGCCTCTTGCAGCACCTGCACATTGGCCTGGTCGTCAGGGACCGGACACGCGGCGCAGATTTTTCGCGCAAGCCGCTGCGCGACGATCATGTTGACCGACGCGGTCACGAGGAACGGCTCGATCCCCATGTTGAGCAGCCGGTTGATCGTCGAAGGCGCGTCGTTGGTGTGCAGCGTCGACAGCACCAGGTGACCCGTGAGTGCGGCCTTGACGGCAATTTCTGCCGTCTCAAAGTCACGAATCTCGCCGACCATGATGATGTCGGGGTCCTGCCGCAGAAACGATCGCAGGGACGCTGCGAAGTTCAGGCCGATGTCGTCGTGCATCTGCACCTGATTGATGCCGGCCAGGTTGTACTCGACGGGGTCCTCCGAGGTGGAGATGTTGACCGCTTCTGAGTTGAGCTCCGAAAGCGCCGAGTACAGCGTCGTGGTCTTGCCAGATCCCGTGGGGCCCGTCACCAGGCACATCCCGTAGGGCCGGTGAATGCACTCCTTGAACTTGTCCAGTGGCTCTTGCTCGAAGCCCAACTWGGKCNNGTCGRSKKSGAGTTTGTCGCGGTCGAGCAAATCGGCCAGACAAGCGATGACGTTACCGTGGAATCCGAGGGTGCCATCGTCGGTGGCTAAGTGAAGGTCCACGTCGACCGCTTCGAAAGCTTGGCGATCGTAAAGCCGTTCCATGGAGCGCGCGCCGAACAGCATGTGGGTGTTGGAGCTTGCCCCCATTTGAGCACGCTCCTTGGCGTAAAGCAGGAAGGGCGCACTGCCAACTCCGCCGGCAACCATGACCACGGTGCGCTCGGCCGATGCAACTTCAAATCCATTACCGAGCGGCATAGTCACGCGCATTTCCGCGCCGACCTTCACTCGCTCAATCGCTTTGGTGCCACGACCGAGAGTTTGCACTAGAAAGGTGAAACGATCGGCGGCTAGGCGATCATAAATGCTGAATGGACGAGGGATTTCCGGKCCGCTGCCATCTTCYGGCGACAACATGGCGAAAGCGCCGGGCGGCATGGAGCTTGGCATGTTGGGGACTTCGAGYTCCAATACRAAGGCRTCGGGSCCGACCATGCGCTGYTCRACMACRCTGCCCACCACACTCAAACCGGCCTGTTCCACGGCWACCATCCMCAGATTGTACCTCTTTCAACGCGTTAGAATCGTGCTGTGCAGGACCCCTCTCCCACCCTTCCAGACCTCGGCAGCGCKGARAATCCRGTGCTCGCTGCGGGAGTGGTGCTGTGGACRGGAAGCTTGGCYGAGCCGCGGTTTTTACTTCTGCAAAACGCGCGCCATGSCACTTGGAGTTTCGCCAAAGGGCATTTGGAGCCWGGCGAAGACTTGCTTGCTGGGGCGTTRCGCGAAGTCGAGGAGGAAACTGGGGTTGYTTTKCCAGMSGACGCRCTCGATCCGGTGTTTTCGGATACTTCCATCTACAAACCCAATGRTAAAGATTGGAAGCGCGTGGTCTACTTCCTNGCGYWGCGGCCGGTAGATGAAAGCGCGGTTTCGGTTTCAACGGAACACAAAGCCTGCGCTTGGTTGGCGGAGCACGATGCCATCCAACAACTCGGTTTTTCCGATTTGCGGCGGACTCTCATCCGTGCTGCAAATCGTTTGCGCGTAGTGCATAAGGAGAACCGAGGTGAGTGAGAGCTCCTTAAGCCTGCATGAAGCCCGATGCCTTCTACTCGACCGCGCCTCGCCCACCGAATCTTGGGTGGAGCATTGTCATCAGGTGGCCAAAGTCGCACATCATTTAGGTGCGGCGCTGCAACAAGCGGGTGCCGATTTTGATTTGGAGTTGCTGGAGGTGCGTGCTTTATTGCATGACATCGGGCGCTCGAAAACGCATGGTGCGCTGCATGGCTGGAGTGGCTATTGCCTGCTCAAAGGTGAAGGTTATGCCAGCGCCGGTCGCGGATGCCTCACTCACTGGCTAAARGGTCGCRGTCATGCCGAGGTCGCGRAAAGTGAACTTTGGGAGCCGTCCTTGGCAGATTCCGCGTTTGCAGCCCTCGGCCCYGATTGGGATTTGGCCGACAGYGTGCTCAGCGTGGCCGATTCCAGTGTCCAGCACACCACYATTGTTCCGATGGCKGASCGYCAYCKKGATTTRGATCARCGCTATGGCAAATCGCSGTGGCTKACCCGYGCYCGGGAACTTGCCGAATCCCAAGCCGCTGAAATCAGCGATGCCTTAGGATTCTCGCTCGACGACTTGCTTGCCCCCCTATACCGGGCTTCCTGAAATGCCAACGCCACTCGCTACTGCACAGCCCAATGGGCTCGACTTTTTTGCCGCACCSATYCGYGCGGCACTCGCTGCCACWTTGGGAGTGGARGAATCYACYTTGCAATTGGAGCGGCCRCGCAACGAGGCCTTARGACAATTCGCTTTGCCATGTTTTCGGTTCGCYAAAGCTGCRGGWAAAAATCCGGCCGAGTTGGCCTCGAGCTTGGCCGAGGGATTTGCGGTGGAGCACATCACAGCGAGTGCTGCTGGGCCGTTCTTAAACTTCTCGATTGAAGAAGAACGCTTGGCATCGGTGGTTTTGGAGAGTGCATTGCGCGATGACTTCGCCAGCGGCACGGAAGACTGCACCACGGTGGTGGAATTTTCATCGCCGAACATTGCTAAGCCGATGCACGTCGGACACATGCGCACCACGGTGATTGGTGCCGCACTGGCGCGTTTTTATACGCGGCTCGGGCATCATGTGATTAAAATCAATCACATCGGCGATTGGGGTTCGCAGTTTGGAAAACTGGTCGCTGCATGGCAACGCTGGGGTTCCGAAGAGGAACTCAAGCAGGACCCGATTGCCCATTTGCTGGCTCTTTACGTGCGTTATCACAAAGAGGAAAAGCAAGATGAATCCTTGCCCGCTGATGCGAAGAAAGCCTTCCAAGAACTGGAATCTGGCGCTGACAACCAAACCCGCGCCACCTGGAAGCAGTTCACCGAGCTCTCCATGCACGAGTTTGAGTCGGTGTATGCGCGCTTCGGCATTGAGTTCGATTTTGTGCGCGGCGAGTCATGGTATGAAGACAAACTTGCCGACATCCTGACTTGGCTCGATGCATCCGGCGTGCTGAAAGAAGACGCTGGCGCGCAGATCATTGACTTGACCTCGGAAGGGATCAAAACCCCTTGCTTGGTGAAAACTGCGCACGGCACCACCCTCTATGCCACCCGAGATATCGCTGCTGCGAAATCGCGTTGGGAGGAATTCCACTTTGATCAAATGCTTTACGTGGTGGGAGCTGAACAGACTTTGCACTTCCAACAATTCAAGGCTGCATTGAAGTTGTGCGGTGCGGAGTGGCAGGAGAAGATGGAGCACATCCCTTTTGGCATGATTCGTTTGGCAGAAGGCAAGTTATCGACCCGCGCTGGACGAGTCATCTCGCTATCAGAGGTTTTGGATCGCGCGGTGGAATTAGCGCGCGAAGCAGTCGACAAGAAGAACCCTGAGCTCGCGACCAAAGCGGAAGTTGCAGAAATGGTTGGCGTCGGCGCGGTGGTCTTTCACGACCTTAAGCATCAGCGTCAAAAAGATGTGGTCTTCGATTGGAAAGAGGTGCTCTCCTTTGAAGGTGACACCGGCCCCTACCTGCAGTACACCCACGCACGCTGCTGCTCCATCCTGCGTAAGGCCGAACGGGAAGTGCCGGCGTTGGAGGACATTGACACCAAGCTCTTGGCTGGTGGAAAAGATTTGTTCGTAGCGGCCGGACGTCTGCCGCAAGCTCTGCGTGAAGCCGCGCAAAAACGCGAGCCCAACACTGTGGCGCAGGCGCTTCTGAAGATCGCCGCCGCCGGCAATAGCTATTACCGCGAAAACCGCGTACTTGGCATCGACGACGATGCGCTCAGTGGAGCGCGCCTGGCGGTCATCGACATGTTGCGTCGGACCATGAAGCTAGGCATGGATTTACTCGGCGTGCCGGCACCGGAGGAAATGTGAGCACTCTCCACTCCCCGCGACTCAACTACGCCGACTATCTGCGTGATGTCCCCGACTACCCCAAGCCGGGGATCATGTTCAAGGACATCACCCCGCTGCTCCAAGATGCGAAAGCCTTTGCCACCTGCATTGAGGATCTCGCGGATCTGGCTAAGGGGCTCGACGCAACTCACATCGCCGGCATGGAGTCGCGCGGCTTCCTTTTTGGCGCACCACTGGCCATCAAAATGGGCATCGGCTTTCTTCCTATCCGCAAACCCGGCAAGCTCCCGTGGAAGACCTTCGCCGAGTCCTATGACTTGGAATATGGTCAAGACACCCTCGAAATCCACACTGATGCCAGCGCGGCCGGTGAACGTGTGCTTTTAGTGGATGATTTGCTCGCCACCGGAGGCACCGCCGGAGCTTCAGTCAAGTTGGTTCGCCGCACCGGAGCCGAGGTGGTCGGTTGCCTTTTTGTGGTCGAGCTTGGCTTCCTTGACGGACGTAAAAAGCTCCATGGCTTAGACACGCGCAGCTTGCTCAACCTCGCTGACTAGTTGCCAGCCGAGTCACTGCCAGGCGAAATGAGAGCTTCCTGAACTCAGGTGGAGAAAGCAGCTTAGGCGGACACTAGAATCAGGGGATGGTCGATGACACGTCCCCTGACTCCACAGAAGCGGAGGCATCCCTCCCACCCGAGGAGCCTATCCCAACCGAGGAACTGTGGCGCCTATATAAAGAGAAGGCGGATTTAGAAATCCGCAAAGAGCTGGTTCATCGCTACCAGCCGCTGGTCAAGTTTTTGGCCGAGCATATGTCGATCAAGCTGCCACGTTCGGTAGATGTCGATGACCTCATCCAGGAAGGCATGTTTGGCCTGATGGATGCCATCGAAAAGTTCGAGCCTGAGCGCGGCTTTAAGTTCAAGACTTACTGCAGTACGCGCGTGCGTGGTGCCATTCTGGATTCTTTGCGTCATCAAGATTGGGTGCCGCGCTTGGCGCGTTCACGGGCGAATAAGATCAACAAGATGCGCGAGGCCTTTCAGAACAAGCTGCACCGCGACCCGACCGATGAAGAGATTTCCAAGGAGCTCGGTGTACCACTCAAAGATGTCGCGAAGTTATCTCCTCGCGCTATGCATAACTTGAGTGACCGTCGTGCCTCACCGACCATGGATGGCGAAAGCCCGATGGATTCCTTAGGTGAGTCCAGCGAGGAAAACCCGCTTGAATTCGCACATAGAGGCGATTTGGTGGCAGTTCTCACCTCCACGCTCAGCGAGAAAGAACGCAGTATTTTGCACATGTACTACTTGGAAGGGCTCACCCTTGCCGAGGTTGGTGCAAAGCTTTCGATTACCGAATCGCGTGTGTGTCAGATTCGCTCCAACGTTATTAAACGTTTGCGCCAGCGTTTGGAAAAAGATCAAGAGCAGTTCCCGGCTTAGTCTGGTTTGACCTCCTTCGACCTTGCCCGCTTTGAACGACATTTGTTCGCGAAGCGATGGCTGGCGCGTGAGGTGCATTTCTTTGCTTCGTGCAAAAGTAGTAACCAAGAAGCCAAGCACTTGCTCGAAACCAACCCGGTTGGGGCAAGTTCCTTGTGCATTGCATGGGAACAAACCGCCGGACGTGGGCGCAGCGCGCGGGATTGGTGGTCGGGTCCGGCGGGCAGTAATCTTGCGGTCACTTTGACCTATCGCGATGACCGAGTGCGACCAGAAATCCTTGGCCTACTTGGTGCGGTGGCGCTGAGCCAATCGGTCGCTTGGTGGACGCGACAACCCCAAGCGGTGGCCATCAAGTGGCCGAATGACATCTTGCTGCATGGCGCCAAGCTGTGCGGTTTCTTGGGCGAGCAACCCGCGGCGGGCGATGGCACCCTCCTGCTCGGCTTTGGCTGCAATCTCGCGGCTGCGCCACCTTCCGACCTCGTGCCTTACCCCACCACCTGTCTGGCTGATCACATACCGGATGACCAGTCTTGCCCTAGTATCGAAGCCTTCCTCAGCCGGTGGCTCTGGGATTTCGAGGCCAGCTTACGCCGCTATGTGCTTCACGGCACCTCTGCTTTCGAACATGCCTTCCTTGAAAACCTAAAACGCTGGGCTCCACACGGAGTTCAAGATCCACGCGACCAAAGGCAGGGGCCGCTGTTAGAATTCTCCGCTTCCAGGGGCCTACGCTGGGGATCGGAATCCAATTCGGAGTTCCGCCCGCTAGGCTGGATCCCAACCCTGGAACCCTTGCAGCCATGACACGCAACGACGGACGTACACCTGACCAACTCCGCCCGCTGGAATTCCAACGCGGCTTCCATTCCAATGCCGAAGGCTCTGTGCTGGTTTGTGCCGGCAACACCAAAGTCCTTTGCACGGTTTCGATTACCGATACCGTGCCTTCGTGGCGCAAAGGTTCCGGCAAGGGCTGGTTAACCGCAGAATACGCCATGCTGCCGGGCTCGGTGGTCGGACGTAAGCGTCGCGAGTTTCAAAAGCGCGATGGCCGCAGTGTAGAGATTCAACGCTTGATCGGCCGCGCTCTGCGTGCRGCTCTWGACATGCGCGGCTTCCCCAACAGCACCCTCAACATYGAYTGCGATGTSYTSCAAGCCGACGGCGGYACCCGCTGCGCWTCTATTTGCGGYGCCATGGTTGCAGTKCACGATGCCCTSAAAGTCTTAGACACGCGYGGCAAGTTGCAATCCTGGCCACTACGTCGGTGGATTGGTGCGGTTTCCGTGGGTYACGTCGATGACAAAGTKTTGCTCGACTTAGATTACTCCGAAGACTCCACCGCCGATGTCGACATGAATGTCATCGCCACTGCCGACGGCCAGCTGGTCGAAGTCCAAGGCACTGCAGAAGGTGAACCTTTTACTCGAGCAGTTCATGATGARYTGCTCGAYATGGCKYTKTCCGGCACCSAYCAAATCATTGCGCAGATGCAGGCGCTGGTCGAGACACCCGTCAACGCATGAAGTTAGGACGTCGCTGGAGTTGGCGCGGCAAGACCCTGCTGGTTTTGGGGGTGGGTATCGGAGGTTTTCTGGGACTCGGATGGTTYGCCTTTGGTTTACGTTTACCGCCKATCCARTGGGAACCTGCCGAGCGCCCCACCCAGSTCGAATCAGCGACGCAGAACTTTTTCGTCGAAGCCGATGGCGCTTACTTTGTGCGTCATGAAGGAGAGACCATGGTGTTCCGGGCCTATGTYCCGGAACCAACCTTGGTCATCACCTCCAAAGAGGCWGTGACCGCCAAGGTCAACCTGCAAAACCTGTCACCGAAGTTGGTCGCAGGCCCGATTGGCGCCGTCTCCAWGCTCGGCCTCACCCGCCGTTATGAAATCCCAGTCACGCCAGGCCAAGGCMTGCTCATCATGCCGCGCTTCCCCTCCGATCAGGAGACCTTTCGTTTTGCAGCGATTGGCGACACCGGCGGCGGCGAAGAATTACAAAGAGCTGTGRACCGCGCYGCAGCTCTCGAAGTCGATTTCTTATTGCATCTTGGCGATCTCGAATATGAAGAAGATGGGATTACGCATGCTGCCGAGATTTTGAACATGGCTAGGATTCCRACCTACGTMGCCATCGGCAATCATGATTTTCACGATGGCTTGCGTTTGGTGCATAGGGATTTCAYCGAGCTCATCGGCCCGCGCAATGCCGARTTCCGTTTTGGCGGAGTRCAGTTCTTAAACCTAGACACCGCCGCYGACACCTATCCGGCCGATGCTGGCAGTCGCGGCGTTTTGCTTGAACGATTGCTAAACAAGAGCGACCAAACCTCCAAGGCKCGSGAACTRGTGGTCTTTACTCATCGCCCGCTGGACGACCCCAGRCCAGGGTATGAGGAARATGGACATGCTCTTGGTTCCAAGGCCGAGCGCGATTGGCTGGCATCGTGCTTCGCCGYATTAGATGTCGATTTATTGCTCCATGGCCACATCCACCAGAGTYTTGCCTTTGAACAAGAAGGCATTCCGGCATACATCGTCGGCAATGGACTAGGCTTGAAAGAAGTCGATAGCAGCACCGCACAGCCGTCTTTGTTGATTGGCGAATGGTCGCGCTCTTTCCCCGGCATGAGYTGCCGTTGGGAAATCCTAGAGTAGTACTCAGAGCGACTCTGGCTGGTCCGTTTTCCAACGYCGGATGAGAAAAGTTGCRATCCATCCAAGGATTGCAGGACACAGATAGACAAAAAAGAGACGTTCGTGCGGCCACATGCCATAACGCAATCCTGCTGCAACCGCTCCCGTGAGCACAAAGACCCARGCCTGGTATTTGTGGCCAGGCCAAGTTTGCGAYGCCATATAGATRCCTACGTAGGCACCCACTGCCGATAACAAGCCATAAGAAATACCGTAAATAAAGCGGATGGGGATCTCCGGCAATGGGTTAAAGAAGTAGTCGGAGGCTCCCCAGAAAGGGGCCGTGCCCGGCAACAACATAGACCCACAAAGAGCAAACAGGAAAGCGTCGCCAAGGAGAAAACGAACCGCGGCATGCAGCGGAGTATCGCGACTGTTGTCGCTTAAAGCTTTCCGGGCGTTTCTGCTCTTTTTCAATGGGCTGGGAAGGGAGGCGGTTTAGGAACAAAGGTCTTGGGACGAAAACTCCAGTCAATCGCCCAACAATCTTCACAAAAGCTAGTCGTGTCAACATCACCCATTTCTTCTGGGCCCTCTGCAGCAAGGTCCACAACAGTCAAGGTCTCCTGCAGATCCTGTTCTGCCTTGGGCGCAGTGCACCCGACCAGCAGGAACAAACAGATTCTAGAAGAAAAGCGGGCCATCGTTGGATAACGATGTAACCCGCTTCAAGTTCATCCGGAATCTACTTTCTCAATTGGTAAACATCGGGTTGGGGTTGGTCAACTGCCCCGAGCTAAGGTCCACTGCTTGTGACCACACGGTCAAACCCAAGATTCCGCTCGGCAGGGGCTGCAGGTGCTCGCCAATGCCATTTGCATCGAGGCTAATGGTAGCCAAGGTTTGAATCGGCAATGACATCTCAACGATTCCGAATGCAGTGGTGGTTGGACCTGGGCCTGCAAGGCTGTAACCAACAAYGGCATTACCGAAGGGCGTGCCACCTTGGATGCGGAAGGTCGCCGTAGCAAGAGGGCCCCAGTTCTCAACCGATAACAGCACACCTTGGCGATCGCCGCTCACGATATAAACCGATCCCGAGTTACGGAAACCGAGGTCCTCCTCGGGGCTGCCTGTTGCGTAATCACCAAAACCATCGCCATTCACATCGCCAAGACCGGCAACCGAAAGACCGACACGACCGGTTGGCAATTCTGGGAGGAAGCGCTGAACTTCCTGGCCAGTAGCTCCAGAGAACACGCGAACCAATCCGGTGTATCCACCACTCACGAAAAAGCGATCGGAACCGACTAGTAGGTCTGGGATGCCATCGCCATCGATATCTGGGGAGCCGGCTACAGAACGACCGAAGACCTCGTACTCATAACCCTTCAACACGAAGAGGGTGGTCAGGGTCCCGAGCGAAAGAACGTGTGCGGCACCAGTTCCTGGGTTTTCAAAAATAGCTCCAATGATGCATTCCTTCACACCGTCACCATCGAGGTCATCCACGACCGCAATGTATTCGCCAAAACGGCTGTTGCCATGGGCGCCAATCCAGGTATGGATCAGGCTGCCGTCGGCGCCGGAGTAGAGGTATGCCGCACCGGTGTTCGACCCCAGAGAATCATTGGAGTACTCACCGATGATTTGATCTGGAATAAGGTCGCCGTTGACATCGCCAACGCCGGCGATTCCTCTACCAAAAGAGCCGAAACTGTTGGGGCCTGAGAAAGTGCGCAACAAAGAACCGTCGAAGCCAGAGTAGATGTAAGCCTCGCCGGCAAAAATACCAGAAACAGAACTGCCCCATGCTCCGATCAGCATGTCGTCATAATCATCGCCATTGATATCGCCGGCGCCGTCGACTGCGTTGCCAAAGTAATCACTGCTTGCTGCACCATCGAAGGTGTAAAGCAAAGTTCCGGTCGCACCGGAGTAGACTTTGACTTGACCGGCACTTGAGTTGGTCCAAAGAGAGCCAATCATGATGTCATTGGTGCCATCGTTATTCACATCGCCGGCATTGGCGACGGCTTCTGCATAATTGAATCCTGACCATTGGTAAAGAATCGAACCATTGACGCCGGAGTAAACCGTGGCGAGCGAGGAGCCGAAAGAAATGTACTGGTCACCGCCAACCACAAAGTCATCGATGCCGTCGCTGTTGATGTCGCCGATGTTCGCCATGGATCCGCCCAAGGCCTGATTCAATTGCTGGCCATCCAGGCGCTGCAACACATCGCCGCTTTGGGCGAATAGGGATACGGCAAAGAGTGGCGATATGGCTGCTGTTAGGAGGGACTTAAGCATGCAAAGAGAATATCTCAAATCTGAGTTTGGTCAAATTGAGCCCGTCAGCCTTGCTCGATGTCATCAAAGTACACGCGAATGCGATAAAGATCGCCCTGACCATTGCCGGCTGTTCTGGAGGTTTTCCGAATGGTCTTTAGCCCGCCTTCAAAAGTGTCATGGTCACCGATTCGCGTGCTGGTGAACCACAAGACGTCGCCGCTAGGATCAAAAAACGGTGAGAAATCGAGACGCTCGGTGTTGATCTCGATTCCAAGTAGATGAGCTTCACTCCAAGCATCGTCGGCGTTACGGCGACTGAAGTAGAGGTCTCCCCCGCCTGGGCCATCTTTCCGCACCGAACCGAAAATGAGCAAGTCCCCTTGGGGATTGATGGCGGCATTGAACTCATCTTGATCGGTGTTCACGCCACCTTCTAAAGCGACGGGCATTGCAAATCCGTCTCCTGTGGCTTTCGCCATCCAGATATTTTCTCCCGCGGTGGCCGCTTCTCTTTTGCTGGTGAAGTAAAGCGTTCCATCGGAGGATAACGATGGATAGTACTCGTCCCCTTCGGTATTGATTTCGTTTAACGGAACCGGCTCTGCCCAAACTCCATCTTTCCATTCGGTGCGCCATAAATTTGCATCGCCACTTAACGTTTCATCTGGCAATGGCCGATGCGAGGCAAAATAAAGTTGATGGGTTCCAGGAAGGAATGCTGGTTCTAAATCGCGCCATGTACCGCCAAAAGAAACTGGGGTTGGCTCGCCCCACTCCTTCAGCCTATTTTCGCTGAACATGATGCGGCTGCTGCGCCCAGCCTGAAGTGTGTAAAGGAATAAAGTGCCGTCGGAGGAAAGAGCTGCGTCGCGTTGAAACATGCCATCTGAAATTTGTTCAGGGCAAAACACTTCCGCTTGAGTGGAGACTTCACTGCGAAAGGCGCGACGTAAATCTCGATGACCACTCCAGCTATCCGTTTCTGGAAAATCTATCAGAGCAAGCAAAGTGAATGCGGGAAACAAAACGACCCAATACTTCACCTCGATAAAAAAGAGCGAATGCCTCTGTTTTAGGATGACCGATTCGCCAGTGTCCTCATCAATCAAGCGCTGCTCTTCTCGCGGACAGGCAAATTTCGAGAATAGGAAGGTGAAGATTCCAGCGACGATGCCGATGACCACAAAAGTGCGGTTATTGTCATCGATGCCATGCATAAAAGAGGGCCCATAATCCACCCCAAGGTTCACCAGAACCGCCGCGACGACGGCAATGAGAAGGAGAACGAGTCCGCGACCTTTGAAGGGGATAAACATTTTGGTGGGTGGAGAAGTTGTCTCGCGTGGATAATTTAGCCGCGCTTTCAAATAAGCTCTTGTACCTTTTCGGTTTTCACGCTAAACAGGTGGCATGTCAGACTACATCCAGGGCTTCCTCACCGGTGTCGAGAACCGAAACGGCCATGAAGCTGAGTTTTTACAGGCGGTGCGTGAGGTCACTCATTCGCTAGCCCCCATTCTGAACCGCCACCCGGAATACCAGAATGCGGCGATTTTGGAGCGAATTGTAGAGCCCGAACGCGTGATTATGTTCCGCGTGCCGTGGATGACCGATTCTGGGGAAGTGCAAGTGCAGCGTGGATTTCGCGTGGAGTTCAATAGTGCCATCGGTCCCTACAAGGGTGGGTTGCGCTTTCACCCGAGTGTAAACCTTTCGATTTTGAAGTTTCTCGGTTTCGAGCAGGTGTTCAAAAACAGCTTGACCACACTCCCTCTGGGTGGCGGCAAGGGCGGCTCGGATTTCGACCCAAAGGGCAAATCCGACAATGAGGTCATGCGTTTCTGTCAGAGCTTTATGACCGAACTACAGCGCCACATCGGACCGAACACAGATGTTCCTGCCGGTGATATCGGAGTTGGTGGTCGCGAGATTGGATACATGTTTGGYCAATACAARCGCCTGCGCAATGAGTTCACCGGCGTRCTYACCGGCAAAGGKTTRGGTTGGGGCGGTAGTTTRATTCGCCCGGAAGCCACCGGATATGGATCGGTTTACTTTGCCTCCGAAATGGCGCATGCGMATGGAAGCAGCCTAGATGGCAARACTTGCTTGGTATCAGGATCTGGMAACGTCGCRCAATACACCGTGGAGAAGATTACSGAACTYGGAGGGAAAGCCATCAGCATGAGCGACTCTGGAGGTTTYATTCATGATCCRGCAGGCATTGATCAAGAAAAGTTGGCCTGGATTATGGATTTGAAAAATGGGAGACGTGGACGGATTAGTGAATACGTTGTGCAGTTTTCTGGCAGYACTTACCAAGAAGTGGACCGCACRCTGGACCACAATCCTCTTTGGTCGATTCCTGCAGACTGCGCCTTCCCTTCCGCAACTCARAACGAGATTAACGCGGCAGATGCCAAGAACCTCCTGAARGGTGGTGTCAAGCTTGTCAGCGAAGGCGCCAATATGCCTACCACTGCGGATGGCGTCGACATCTTGATTGACGGCGGTGTCCTTTTTGGCCCTGGYAARGCYGCAAAYGCMGGCGGTGTTGCAGTTTCTGGGCTAGAAATGGCGCAAAAYAGYGCTCGYYTGTCGTGGACGCGTGAAGAGGTCGAYKCGCGACTKCRGGGCATYATGAARAGYATTCATRAYGCATGTTCYGGGGCAGCCGAGGARTTCGACACGCCTGGGAACTATGTGAATGGAGCCAACATCGCGGGTTTCCGCAAAATCGCCGACGCGATGTTGGATCAGGGCCTAGTTTAAACCCTACTCGCGACCTTCTTCATCTTCATCGTAGTAGTCGAGTTGGTCGACCGGCACTACGAGAGAGGTGATGATGTTCAGTGCATGCGCAACAATCCGTTTGTTGTAACGATAAGCCAATGCAGTAATCGCAGAGCGGCCGTCGTTGTCTTCGCGCTTCACCATGGAGGTCGCAGCAGTATCGCAATGCTTCGCTAGGGCATCGGCCTTGGCGATGAACACCTTGGCGTCTTCCATATCCTCGGACTTATAGACGTTGCGCGCCTTGGCCAGCAATCGCGTGATAGAAGACTTGCACTCCAACAAATCCTTCACCGCTTCTGGGGCCACCTCTTTCCCCATCATGGAAAGGTCAAAGATGTTTTTGCAGTAGTCGCCAATCCGTTCTGCATCTTTCACAATGCTCATCATCACAAGATCACTCGAAATTGCACCGGTTCCATGCATGGTGAGGTGAGTCACCACCCGGCGGCGAATGCGGCGCTCCAACTTATTGATGCGCTTATCCGTCGCCCACAGATCCTCTTTCACCAATTCCGGGTCGGTTCCAGCAAGCAATGTGTTCGATGCCGTTTCAAACATGTAACGGCCGTCTTCAAGCATCTGCTCGAAGTATTGGAGAACTTCCTCGGCGGAAGTAACACTAGATTGGATTCGTTTGAGCCAGTCGAACATGATTTTACAGGATGAACAGAGTGAGGAGTGGAGTGATGATAAACATGATGAGGATATAAGCCACCACCATCATTTTGTTGCGGACCGCGCGGATCGCAAGACCGCGAGCCATGCGGATGGGGATGTTGCGCAGAAACTTAATCGGGTAAATCAAGCTGGTCGCGCAAAGGTTAAACAACACGTGAACCAGTGCAATATGCAGGCCATTGATGTCCGTCGCCAAAGAAGCAAGGAATGCAGTAATGGTGGTGCCGATGTTGGCACCGAGCATGACCGGGAATGCGTTGTCCAGAGTCAGCACACCCGAGGAGCACAACGGCACCATGAGTGAAGTGGTGATACTAGAACTCTGCACCGCAAAAGTAATCAGCGTGCCAATAATAATGCCGATGATGCCTGCCTTCTTCAGCGCTTTGTTGACCGCTTTCTCTGCCTTGTCGGCAATAACCTTACGCATCAATTTGGTGATGGTGGTCAGCGAGATGAAAATCAAAACTAGGCCAGCAATCAAAAGAGTCGATGACAACCATCCGCCGGACACCCCTATAGATTCGAGAAGCCCTTGCACCCAATCCGCCGATCCTTTGACTGCGGTTTTAATCGGGCTATTGAACTTTCCGCCAGCATCGCCCACCGGAAGTTGATGTGCCATCCACCCGGCCCAAGTCGAAAGAAATCCGGTCATCACTTGTAAGGGTAGGAATATAACTACCGCAAGGATGTTGAAGAAATCGTGCACCGTGGCTGCTGCAAAGGCGCGGCGGAAATCTGCACGTCGTCCAATGCTGCCAAGGGAAACCAGCGTATTGGTAATGGTGGTACCAATGTTTGCGCCCATGACCATAGGGACCGCGAGCTCCACAGATAAAGTTCCGGAACCCACCAGGGCCACAATAGTGGAGGTGGTTACCGAAGAAGACTGCACCAACACCGTGGCCAAGATGCCTGCGGCGAGGCCAGCCAATGGATTCGAGACACCCTGAAAAAGGTTGTCGGTGTAATCCGCGCCAAGAATCTTGATGCCCGATTCGAGCAGCTTAATCGAAACCAGGAAGAAAAACAGCAGGCCAACCAGGCCTGCAATCCGACCGAGCAGCGAGGCGGCTCCGGATCCTGGGGAAGACGGCGCCTGGGTGGAAGGCGTATTTGAGAATGTCATGGGATGCTCAAGGACTTCGGGGCCATATGTTAACTACGCCCTTTCCATTCCCGTACCAGGAGTCCAAGAAAAACTGTGTCTTGAACTTCACCGTGCACCCGCCACCGTTCGCGCAAAAGCCCCTCGCGCTGAAATCCTTGCTTTTCAAACAGGGCCAAGGAACGTGGATTATTGGGGTCGATGTCCGCCTCAATCCGCATGAGGCCAAGCTCCTTAAAGGCCCAGGCAAGCAAGATTTCGAGGGATTCGGTGCCGAGTCCCATGCCCCAGGAAGGCCGGCCAAGGATGATGCCAGCCTCAGCCCGTTTCTGGGTGAAGTCGACATCGCTCAGAGTACAAGTGCCAACTATGGTATTGGACTCTTTCAGGCAAATTCCGAACTGAAACAGCTCCTTGCTCCCAAAGTATTCATGAATCGAGGCAATGTAACTCGAAGCCTCTGCAGCTTCCGTCCATGCGGCAGAACTCCAATGCTGCATGACCTCAGGGTCGCTGAAAACCGCGAATAAATCATCACGGTCGGCCTCGGTCAGCCAGCGCAGGCTCACCCGCTCGCTCTCGAGTGTGGGCAGTTGATCTTCCCAATGCATAGCGATTAATCTGCGGCCTTCGCCTGATTCCTCATAGCTTTTAGGAGAGCATCCTGCCGGTCGAAAAACCCACTGGTGCCTTCATCGACCCCATACACATCTTTCATGCCTTGCAAACTCTTTGCAAAAAGGGCAATGTCTTCCTGCTTTTCCGCATGTTGATGGAGGTGGTACCAAAAATCGCCGAGTACATCCCCTATCGGCATGGTCTCCACGCGCATCATTTCGAGAAAGCGCTGGGTTGCGTATTGGAATCCTTCGGTGGTCTTGCGCCCACCAAGCAACGAGGTGACCTCAAGATTGATGATGAGTTGCGCGACTTCCGCTTGTTGCTCCTCGCTCAAGTTTTTCAAGCTTGCAACTTTGGCTTTTGCAAAGACAAAAGGTATGACCCCCATGCGAAGTTTCGCAAGGAAAAGATCGTCTTCCAAATCCTCTTCGCCAGCATCGATGCGTTGCTCGAGTTCTTGAATGTTGACGATAGCCACCAAAGTCGATTCAAATTCAGCCACACTGTGCCCGCTTGGTTCGCCTAGGACATTGCCATCGGCATCGATGAAACGCAGGCTTGGAAAACCACGCCCACCCATTTGTGCGAGCAAGTCGTCATTGGGGCGACCCTCGATATGCGTGGTGATATGTAACAAAGGAACAACCTTTTCGCTGAAGGCCGGGAAACTCTTTTCGGAAAGCGCACCGCTCTCCAAGACTACACAAGGCGCTCATGGCGCATAGGAGCGGGTGAAGTAAACAAACATTAACTTCCCTTCCTGCTTCGCAATTTTGCGCGCCTGCTCGTAATCGGTCAGCCAATTTCCATGAGCGACAAACGGATTCTCCATTTTGTGGTCAAACTTCTCCTGCAGTTCGGCTTGAAGCGCGGCATCTTCCTGAGCCACMGCGGGCATTGCCAAAAGAGAACTCAGGGCGGTAATCGAGRGAAGGTAGGTGAATGCTTTCTTCATGCGAAGTGCATTCTATACTGAAAACCCATGATCAAAATTGCTGTCGCGCTCCTGCTTTTTTCGATTTCATTTTCCTGCACGGTTCAGCCGGCAGGAATTGGCTCAAGCTTGCCAGAAGAGTTGACTCAGCAGGTCGATGCCCTGTTCGAACCCTGGAATCGAGCCACCAGCCCGGGCATGACGGTTGGAGTTCTCCACCATGGACAGTTCGTTTATTTGCGTGGCTTTGGCAGTGCTGACCTTGAGGAAGGCCGGCCGAACCGAGCACAAACCGTATTCCGCATTGCGTCGACTTCTAAACAGTTCACCGCGGCTTGTATCGCCCTGCTTATCGAACGCGGGAACCTGAGCATGGAGACTCCGCTGGAAACTTGGTTCCCAGAGTTTTCCGACTGGGCCGCTGGAGTGGAGTTACAGCATTTGATTTACCACACTTCGGGGATTCCAGATTACTTGGATCTGCACCGCCAGGATTTCTTTACTCCGCAGGAATCCATGGAGATCTTACGCAAACGAGGCAAACTTCGGTTCGAACCGGGGACGCAGTATGAATATTCCAATTCCAATTATTTCCTCCTGGCGGAAATCATGACTCGGGCTTCGGGGATTCCGTTTCACGAATTTGCCATGCAGGAGATTTTTGAGCCTTTGCAGATGAACAACAGCCACTTCCATTTTGATCCACAACACCAGGTAAAGCATGGTGCGCATGGTTATGGAAAAGAATTGTTTCGCGGCTGGGTGAACTGGGATACTGAATTGGCGCACATCGGCGATGGCGGCCTGTTCACCAACGTTTTGGATTTGGCCCGTTGGGATGAAAACTTTTACACGCTCACCGTGGGCGACCAGGCTTGGCTAGAACTCATGCTGAAGCCTTCCCTGAATACTTATGCCTTTGGCTTGAGCATTCAGGAGCAAACCGATTTGGGACCGATGATTTGGCATGGTGGTTCCTGGTCAGGTTTCAACTCGGAGATCATCCGCTTTCCAGATCATCACTTCTCCGTCATCGTGCTCTCCAATTCCGATACGGTCGATGCCACCGACCTTGCGATCAAAGTAGCGCGCAAATGCACGTCCTGGCTTAAGGATTCACTGGCCAACTAGGGAAACCACTCGGTAGCCATCGGGGTCTTCAAAAGTGCGGACCTTCAGATCCCAGTAGGGGTTGAAGGATTGGACCGGTTCGAAGCCGGCTTGTTTCATCCTTGCCAGCGCTTGCTCAAACGCGGAATCCTCCAGTAGGTAGAACACTAATAAATTTTCTTTGCTCGGAGCAGGGCTCATGGCCTCTCCCGCCTTCAAGGTGAACTCTAAATGATATGCAGAATCTTCATGGCCGAGCATGATGCCGCTGAAGCCACTGTGCTCTTCGAACCCACCTAAGATTTCAAAATCTAAACCCACTTTATAGAAATGGATCACCGCTTCTAAATCTTGTGTGGGTCGTGCTACGCGAAAGTGCATACTTTTCATAGGAGCTCCACGGTCTGCTGTAGGAGTTT
This sequence comes from Planctomycetota bacterium, assembly GCA_002746235.1. Lineage (GTDB taxonomy): Bacteria > Planctomycetota > UBA1135 > UBA1135 > UBA1135. The sequence goes on along the minus strand of NVWJ01000021.1, from coordinate 11,874 downwards.
TTTGATACGGCGCGCTTGAGGTGGGGTGAACTCTTTTTGACGTGCAACCAATACAGCTTTAAAGGCTGCGGCATTTTTTGCACGCACTGCAACAAAAGTACTTTCGCCATGTTGAGGCACTTCCTTTGCACGACAAGTACGCAAATGCTCCAATAGATAGTCAAAAATCTTATGCCCACTACCACCAGAACGTGCAGCAATTGCGGCCAAGACTTTCACACCGTGATCACACGCAATCACCGATCCGCGCTCCATGGCTTCGCAAATAACTTGGAAGTGTTTGCTTAATAACTTGGCTTGCAAGGGTGCGATTTTGCCTAATGCAGTCATGCTTCCCCAAGCCATACGGGAGTCCTTATGGCCTAAAAGGCCGAGTAAATCTTCCGCATAGGGAGCCACCAAAACAGGCTCTAATGCCGCCACTTCATACAGGGCTTTCAGGGCATCGTGACGCATGGCTTTCTTCTCATGGTGCAAAGCTCCAACCAATTCCTTAATACCCTTGGTGTCAGCCTTTGCAACCAAGCGTTGTGCGAGTTGCACATTCGGCACTTCATCACGCCGGCCTTGTGCAGAAGCGAGATGAGCAAGAACAGACATCGCTCTAGCTTACGAAGACTTCTTTACGAACTGGGTCAAGATCACAATCTTTTGGCCGTTCACTCGTCCCTCAATGTGCTCGGCGTTGTCAGCAACCAACGCGATTCCACGAACCGCGGTGCCGCGCTTGGCAGTAAATCCGCCCCCCTTCACCACGAGGTCTTTGATCAAGGTGACCGTATCCCCTGCTTGCAAAGCGCTGCCGTTACTGTCGACATGATAAACGGCAACAGTTTCCTCCATTTCTTCGGAGATCGCTTCTGCCCATGCAAGGGTGGCTTCATCGAGGTAAAGCATGTCGGTCAAATCGCGGGCCCAGCTTTCTTGATTCAGGCGCCGCAACAAACGCCAAGCCAGAACTTGCACCACTGGCACTTCACTCCACATGGAATCATTCAGGCAGCGCCAATGATTCGGATCCATGGTGGATTCTTGATTGACCTGGGCCGTACAAATGAAACACAACATGACATGGCGATCGGAAGCACCATCGGCGTCCGGCGGCACGGGGAGTGCGTTGAGGTTTTCGGTACCAGCGCACAGTTCGCACTTTGCACCACATCGCTCCAGCAAGATTTGTTCCATGAGGGGGTTGACTCCGCTGCGAATGATACGCGGATTGCGACGGGGAGTCGAGCATTTGAACGTGCTAGGCTATCTAAGATTATGGATTGCCCCTACCGACTTCCTTTATCGCTGCTTCTGGCTTGCACGTGTTTTTTCGCATCCTCCGAAGTCCACGCGCAAAACGATTTTGAAGAGAAGCGAATGGAAGCCTTTGCAGATGCTGGCAAGCGCCATCTGGAATTAGGCATGTGGTGCCGGAAGCGTGGCCTCGATGCGCAAGCTTCGGCTCAATTCTATGCGGCAGTGGAAGCTTCCGAGAGCAAATACATTCCGGCGAATCGCGTCCTGAGTTTAATGAAGGGTTACGGAGATGCTTTTTGGAAGGACCGGCCGACTCCGAAGCGCGCTTCTTTTTCAGCGTATGCCAAGAAAGCGAAAAAGATGCACGCCAAAGATGAAGAAGGGCGGCTCGATCTTGCCAAGTATGCCTGGAAGAAAAAGATGCCCGAGCAAGCGGAGATGGAATATGAATCCATCTTACGTAAACGTGCAGAGCCTTTAGATTTCGACAAGAATGGCAAATTAAAAATCGCTGGTGAGTCGATCCCAGATGAGATCTCGCAGAATTTCCATGACCGGGCCGTGGCCATTAACGATGTCCTCTATTTGCGCGATGAGTTCCTCAGCCTCATTCCTGACATCGATGCTATTCAACAAGTGGAGTCGGAGGCTCTGCGGGTACGCTCCACTCTCACTCTTGAAGAAACGCAGAAGCTATTCCAGTTGGCGGAGGCATTAATGCCGCAGCTTGAACAAGCATTGCACGCACGCCCAGGTGTGCGACTCAACCTGTTCCTATTCCCAGACCGCATTTCCTACGAAGCCTACATCGACACGATTGGAAAACCGGAGTTGAAGGCCGTCACCGGATTCGCGCAAAGAAATGGATTCACCGCAGTCGTTTGCATGGAAGGGCTCGATATCGATGCGCTTTATGCCATAACCCTGCATGAACTCACCCACCTTTACACCATGAGTGTTTCGCGCTCGGTGATGCCAAGCTGGTACGCCGAGGGATTTGCTGAATACTTCGCCGGCCAGGGCACTATGCAATGGGATGGCACCACGCTCACCACCTGTGGACTGATGGCAGAACATCGCATTGCATCCTTGCGTAACCCAACAGACCGTTTCACGCTCGACGCCCTGTTCTCCGCCGATGCCTTAAGCCTATTTGCAGAGGATCGCGATAAAGCGCTGCGCTTTTATGTGCAGTCTTGGGCATTTATGCGTTTCATGCGCTTGGATGCCGACAAAAAGATACGCCAAAAGTTTTTGGAGTGGGAATCCCAATGTCATGGCGGTGCTCTGGGTGCAGAAGTAGGCAATACTTGGGCATCGAATCAAGCACCTGCGATGGAGCTGTTTCATCGGAAATTTGGCGATGACTTGGAAATACTCGACATTGAATTTCAAAAATGGCTGCAAGGTTTAGTCGGAACATGAACATCAAAATCGGAATCCTTTTCCTTCTAACTTGGATTGGCCGCACGCCGGCTTTTGGGCAAGAATGGGAGACCTATAAATCTGGCAGTTTGGAGCAAGTGCAAACTGCCGTGGAAAACTTTGCGCCGGGGATTACCCTCGAATCGAGAAACGATATCGGGATGGAAGCCTTAGCTGTTGCTGCACAATACAACCCCAATCCAGAAGTCGTTTCCTGGCTTATTGCGCAAGGCATGGACATCGAAGCGAAAAGCACTCGTTTATCGACTCCACTCTTTTTCGCTGTAGCGAACCCTAATCCTGCAGCAGCAAAGATTTTACTCAACCACGGTGCAAACATTCACGCAAGAAATGCGCGTGGCATGACCCCGATGATGGCCGCAGCTTCTTGGGGTAAGAATCCAGATATCTTTGCGGCGTTGATTCTCGCGGGTGCCGAGGTGCATGCGGTCGACCAGGAAAATTGGACTAGCCTTCACTATGCAGCGATAGGAAATACCAACCCGGCGTTCGTGAGTGACCTGCTCGCTGCTGGAGCCAGCTTGCGTGCGCCATCCGACACCAAAGGAACCCCGCTGATGTTTGCTGCATCAAGCAACTCCAACCCTGAAGTGCTATCCGCATTGCTTGAGGCTGGCGCAGACCTAGAAGCTAAGGACGTTAATGCGTGGACCGCCTTGCACCTTGCTGCTGCAAGTAATCCAGAACCCGCGATTTTGGCCTACCTGATTAAGGAAGGTGCCATGATTGATAGCGTCAACATTCATGGAGACTCTATCCTTGAATCCGCCGTCCAATGGAACCCGAACGGAGATGTTCTTATTCCCCTGTTACAAGCAGGTCCGGATTTGGAAGCTCGCGATTCTGCTGGCTACACTCCGCTGCTGTGGGCGGCAAAAAGCCGCAAGGAGCCCGCATTTATCCAACATTTACTTGAGGCTGGGGCCAATGTGCATGCTGTGACCGAGGAAGGAAGTTGGACGGCTCTTGCGCTTGCTGCTTATTCCAACCCCAACCCGGAAGTTCACCAATTGTTGCTCGATTCTGGAGCTGATGTGCATGCAAGGGTTTTCAGTGGCACAACCGCATTGTGTTTTGCCGCTCAAAGTAACCCAAACCCAAAAGTAATCCACGTGTTATTAAATGCGGGTGCCAAACTGGAAGCCACAGGCGCAGACCGCATGACTCCCTTTCTTTCCGCGGTAGAATTCAACTCCAACCTGGAGGTCTGTAAAACTCTAGTCTTTGCCGGTGCCAACGTGAATCCTAGCTCCAACTGGACTCCTTTGCTCCTTGCCGCCGATGGATTATTCGATGAGACTGGTAAAACTTTGCCGGATTACGATCGCATCAAAYTTTTGCTCGACGCCGGCTCGCGGCCACAAGGATTCAATCGATACGGCATGACTCCACTGATGATTGTTGCAAGTAAGAGCACCGACCCGAACCTGGTTCAACTCCTCCTCGATTCCGGTGCACAGATAGGTATCCTTGACTCCGTTGGACGTACTGCTTTTCAAATTGCGGCAGCCGAAAATCGTAGCCTTGAGGTCCTTGGAGTGTTCCTTGACGCCGGTTGCGACATGGAGACTACCCGTGAATCCGACGGATTTACCGTTCTGCATTTCGCTGCGAAAAGTAACCCAAACCCGCACATCGTGAAAAAACTCCTGGCTTCCGGCGCCATCATCGATTCACGCACTCATTTCGGACATGCTCACCCCGACGCAACCCCTCTCATGTTCGCCTGCCGTGACAATCCAAATTCTGAAGTTGCTCAAGCTCTCATAGATGGCGGCGCCGACGTAGACGCCGTTACCGAAACGGAAGAATCTGCGCTTCTCTTTGCGGCTGCTAAAAAATCGGGCTTTGCCGTAGTTAAACTACTATTGGCTGCGGGAGCCGATCTTGAGTTCGCCAATGCAAAAGGTTTCACTGCTTTGCTGAGTGCTGCGCGCAATAACGACGACACTAAGACTCTCTTTTTCCTYTTGGAATCCGGCGCTGACAAAAGCAAGCGAAATCAAGCTGGCAAGAGCGCATGGGATTTCGCAGGTAAAAATCCTTTGCTAACAGGAGAGGATGAGTTCCAACGCTTAATGTCCGCGCTCCTTCCTAGCGAGAAATAGATGCGACCTGTTCTTTGAGTAACAAAGCAAGATCGGGATCGCAAAAGGAATAGCCGGCATCAAGGAATCTCCGTGGCATTGCGCGTGTGCTGGAAAGGAATAGCTCATCGGCCATTTCACCGAACAGAAGGCGCATGAAGAAGGATGGCAGCGGCAACACTGTCGGACGTCGAAGGGCGTGACCTAGAGCTTTGGTGAATACAAGGTTGGTGACGGGGTGCGGCGAAACCAGGTTGAACGGTCCAGACAAGGCTGGATGGTCGATGAGGAATTGCATCATGCCGACGACATCGCGCAGGCTCACCCAGCTCATGAACTGCGCCCCTTTGCCCAGTGTCCCGCCAAGCCCGAGGCGAAACGGCAGCGACATTTTCTTCAGCGCTCCGCCTTGGTGGTCTAAAACCACACCTATACGCGCATGAAGGACGCGTATTCCTGCGGCCTCGGCACTTTGCGTCGAAGCTTCCCATTGCGCGCAGAGATTGGCGAGAAAACCTTGGCCGACTGGAGTGTCTTCATCGACGGTCACATCGCCACAGTTCCCGTAAATACCCACCGCCGACGCGGAAATCATGGTTTTAGGTTTTTCCGGAAGCTCAATAAGAGCCTGGGACAGGAGCTGCGTCGCGGCAATGCGACTATTGCGAATGATTTTCTTGCGTTCAGGACTCCAACGCCCTTGCGCAATATTGCTGCCAGCAAGATGAATCACAGCATCGAGTGCGCCGATTTCTTTCAGGTCGATATGGCCAGTATTAGGATTCCATATGGGGCCTGCCGAATCACTCTCTCCGCGCAATAAAGGGATGACCTCATCGCCATTTTCGGAAAAAGTTCTGGTGAGGGCTTGGCCAAGCAGGCCCGATGCTCCTGTGATAAGGATTCTGCGCTGTTTATTCTGCATCGTAAATCACTCCGTGCGAAAAGGTGCGTGTCCATAATACTTTGGTCGATCATCAAGGCGGACATGGAGCCAATCCACGCCGCCACCTGCGGTGCTTAACCAAACTGGTTTTTCCGACACGCGTTGCTGCAGAGTGCTGCCAACCAACTGCCAGAATTCGTGTTGCTGTGGTTCTGCGGCGAAACGCGAAAAGGCGGCGAGGTGCGAGTAGCAAGAAGCATCGCTAAGCGGGCACGGAGCAATCATGATGCCATCCCCTCCCAAGTTCAAAAAGGCAACGGCTTGGGTGGAACCTGCCGATTCAAAGTATTCTTGAAAATCCCTCTGGTTCGCAGGAACATCTAAATACGGACTATCCAGTAGCACAAATTCGAATCGTCGCTGGAGAGTCTTGGTAGTGACCTGAGGAGTTTCCCAACGCAAAGCCGTGAATGGACAATCTGCAATGACTTGGATCAAAGCGGAGCGAAAAGGTGGATCTTCTTGCAGAGCTTGGATGGCATCGGCAAAAGTAATTTCTCGCCCGCTCCGCAATGGATAAAAAGCCAGCACCCTCCCCGCTTGAGAAGATTCTGTTTGCCAACTCCATTGCTCGTGCACCATGAAAGCCCATGATAGATGCGCCGCCCAGAGTAAAGAGCTAGGATGGCGGCGTGTCCTCCAAGTTGGTCCTGGTTCTTCTTTGCTGTTTGCTCATGGCTTCTTGCCTGACCATCCTCCCCTTCCGTTTCTGGTGGATTGGACCGCTCACTAGTTTTCACTTGCAGCTATTTTTCTGCAACTTGATTGCAGTAGCACTGTGCTGGAAAAAACGGCGGCTGGCTGCTGTTTTTGCGCTCGCTTGTTGCGCACATGGATTCATCCTAGCGCCCAGTTTCCTTGGGCATGCTCGCTTCGAGCCACATCAGGACGATGTCCGCCTTATGGTCAGCAATGTCTTGACCAGCAACACCAGTTATGCCGAGTTCCTCGAAGTGGTCCACGAGACCAATCCCGATGTCCTCATTCTTGTAGAAATCAGTCAGCTGTGGCTCGATGCCCTGCAACCTCTAGAGGCATCTTTTCCATATCGCATTTCCCATCCGCGTAGCGACAACTTCGGCATTGCGATGTGGAGTCGCCTACCTCTAGACGGCAAGGTCCGTTACTTTGATTCCCGCTTACCGTCTATCGCAGCAACTCTCGGCACCGAACAACCATTCACCATCGTTGCGACGCACCCCATGCCGCCGATCAGTAAACGTGCGTTGCGAAGTCGTAATGCGCAATTGCAATCCATTGCAGCCTTCGCAGCAGAATGCAAAACTCCAGTGGTGGTAGCTGGCGATCTCAATGCCGCGAGTTGGTCCCCCGCCTTGCGTGCGATGTGCGCCACCGGCTCACTGCAATCCGCGGCGCATGGCTGGGCGCCGACATGGCCAGTGCATCAGTTCTTCTTGTGGATACCGCTCGACCACATTTTGCACTCCGAGGACATCGGTGTTTCCGATTTCGACAATCTGGATTCCGTCGGCTCGGATCACTATCCCATTTACGCGGACTTGCGCCCTTTAGGGTTCGACTAGAGAGCCGTTTCTTTCTTCTGCGCTTCGCGGATCCAACGATTGCGTTCTGCACCGATGCCAATCTGCAGGCCACCCATGACAAATCCTACGCTGAAATCCCAATCGGTCATGGCAGCTCCAATCATGCAAACTGCGATGAAAGCGATACCAAACCAAACCGATTGACCAGTGAAGAGCCCCAAGGTTCCATCTTTAATTTTCTTCTCCATGACCTTTGCATCTTACTCGCCAGCTTCATGGAATTGGAAAACTTCCTCCAATGGCTTTGAAAAGGCCTTTGCAATGCGAAAGGCAACCTCCAAGGACGGCGAATACTTTCCCCCTTCAATGGCGTTGACCGTTTGACGAGTGACCCCAATCGCATTGGCCAAATCCTGTTGAGTCATGGCTTCCGTCTCGAAACGCAACTCTCGGATTCGATTTTGAACTAAGGTTTTTGGCTTGGCCAAAATCAAACTCCCCGGCGATAAGCCACGATTTGCAGAACATCTTTGCAGACTTCGGAGAGACACAGCGAGAGCAACAGAAGATGGGCTACCCAAACGGTTTCAACCTCTAAGAGCATCGCGCTGATAGCTGACAAAATGCCTACGCCCATAATCCAAGAGGAGCGGCTTTCTGATTTCCATGCGATAAGGGAATCGCGCTCATCGGCTTGTTCAGGCTTCGCCATGAGAGCAGTAAAAACATGGCCAGCCACCTGCACGATGACCAAAACCACCAAGGAACCAAGGAAGCTCCATGTATAGGCGGCTAGATCTAGATTTCCATCCAGCAGCATGGAAAGGGCTTGGGCAAAGTAGGCGCCAAGCACGGCAAGAATGGTAAGGAGTTGAATCCAAACGCTCTTTTCTTCGTACGATGTGGAACTAAGCATGATGTCAAGTTTACTTTACACCGTGCGGGTGTCAAGAATTCTTTACATCATGCGGTGAGGAGGCATTTCAGGCCCAGCTCACCTCAATAGGCTCAGCATCAGGCGTCCACGGCTCAAATTTGGGCATGATGCGCGCAAAAAGAGGCGATGCGCAGAAAGCGTCGAGCCAGGCGCGTAGTTGTGGCCAGGGTTGCGCATCGAACCAAGAACGGTCGGCAAACGCGAACTGACGCACAAAGGGAGCCAAGGCCATATCGGCAAGGCAGGCTTGCTCGGCCAGGAGGAAGGTGTGCTGCTCCAGAAGCTCCTGCAGGTGGAATAGGAATTCAGAGGCCTTCGCACGATGCTCTTCGGCGTCGACATCTGCGTAGCGATTGGCATATTTGTATCGATCTAGATGGTGCTTAAAGTCGCCATCGCAWCGTTGAATSAGCRSGTCGATTTCATTTTTCCGCGCTTYAGAAGTRCCCAACCAAGCAAGYGGATCTTTRCGYSCTAAGGTCCAATGCATAATCTCRATGCTTTCTTCRAGAACCGTGCCATCGKCAAGMACCAAAACCGGAACCGTGCCTTTCKGTGAAACCGCATAAATCTCCGGCGGACGGTTCTTCAACTCCACTTCACGCAAGGCAACCGTTTGACCACTGACTGCCAAAGCCAAWCGCGCKCGCATGGCATAAGGGCAGCGGCGAAAGCTAAACAGAATCGGCAGGGAGGTKGWCATCGGYCAAGTTACTGCGCCGGGYCTAACACTGGAACACCATCKCGCAAATGCACTTCACCGCGTGCGATCGACAATTCCATCTGCTTTTGACGCTCGGCGAAACTTGCCTTTTGTTGCGCAGTGGATTTATGTTCACAYTGATGGCAACTCACACCCTNCACGTATTGGGGCAACTCTTTGTCGGCAGGTGAAATGGGATTGCGGCAAGCACGACATAGTTCATAGTCGCCAACTTCCAGGCCATGGCCCACCGAAACACGTTGGTCAAACACAAAGCACTGCCCCTGCCACAAACTCTCTTCTTGCGGAATCTTCTCCAAGTACTTGAGAATCCCACCTTTCAAATGAAAAACTTCCTTAACACCTTCTTGTTTGAGGAAAGCGGTCGATTTTTCACACCGAATCCCGCCAGTGCAAAACATGGCTACCTTAGGTTGGTCGCGGTTCTTCATTTGCTCGCGCAGCCAAATCGGAAATTCACGAAACGTTTTCAACAACGGATCTTGCGCACCCTTAAAACTTCCAATCGCCACTTCATAATCGTTGCGCGCGTCGATGAGAATGACCTCTGGATCCTCAATCAGTGCATTCCAATCCTCGGGCTTCACATAAGTACCCACAATATGGTTCGGGTCGATGTTCTCCACCCCCATGGTCACAATCTCCTTCTTCAAACGCACCTTCATGCGATGAAACGGCGGCGTTGAGGCGAAGGATTGCTTGGTTTCTAAGCTGGCGAATCGCTCATCCTGGCGCAAGAAATCAACCACYGCYCGGAYSCCATCSACSGTTCCGGCAATSGTTCCATTGATRCCYTCCGARGCRAGCANAAAGGNTNCCCTTNSAYTTCRTGMTTYCTGCACACCTCCAAWAGCGGRRYTTGCATTTCCTCRAAATCRGGGAGTGCTACAAACTTGTAGAACGCGGCCACCAGGATGTCATTCATGGCCCCATTCTACTTCGCCTAACGATGGAGTCGCAGACTCACTTCGGCACCCGCCCAGCGGTCATAAGGAGAGCGGCCTGTTTTAAGCAGTGCAAGAAACCACCAAACCGGAATCACATTGGCGGCGATGAGCGGCACCCAAACCCATGACGGTGGAGCGGCATCGCCAGCATAGAAAAGTTGTTGCGCCCCGAGGTGGCCGAGTTCCCAGGGCAAGAATTTCACCGCATTACGTTTCAAGGAAGCTCCGAACGACAGGCTCTGCCCCTTGACGTCCAAGACTTGGAGTCGCATGACTCGCTTTCCCACCGACGCAAGTAAGGAAGAGCATTCCAGTATGGAAAAATACAGAACTACCGGCAAAGTCATGACCGAAAAGCCGAGAAGTTGCCCGATCCAGGGATTCGAACTTTTTTGTGGGTTCCCATCGGTGAAAAACATGACCAGGCCGAAAAGCAATCCGCCCCATGCGGCAATCARTATCCAGTCGATRCTAAARGCAAAAACGCGGCGCCAGGTGATTGCCAAAAACTYTCTAGGATTCGGAAGCAAGGCGATTAAACTCCGGGAAGAGTTTGCTTTCTTCGCTGATMATCCGCYTRGTCAAAGCTAAATACACACYGCGAAAATCTTTTYCAAAATCTTGRCTTTGTTSGTTCCYTTCRTAYTTCKCRAAAAARGMTARGACGATTTGGCTTACGTYWGCCATATCTGMGGCATAGTTGTCCAACTTTTCCTGCAGGYTAGCGTCGGATTTAGCGGCCTCTCTTAGGAGCGGATACATTTCTTCATCTTCCTTTTGCAGATGAGCCARGAGGGCGGCCTTTGCACCTGCAAGCACGATTTGMCCCTGCGTTGTAGTGAYGCCMAGTTTTTCAATTTCGCACAGTGCGGAAGAAAGATTTACGTGATCCGATTTCAGTTCRTCAATCAGCTGTGACATTGCAGGCTCCCCAGGAAGGATTTTTATTTGGTCGAGGGGACGCAAGGACTATAAGCTCGCGGRCMAGGKGAATGAACTGCTTTTCGCGGTTAAGGAAGCTCTGATTAGTATGGTGCGGGAGGCCGTGGATGGAAATCGTTTGCCCCAAGGCGCGAATCGAAGGCTGTAGTGTCGCTACAGCCAAGATGAAGCAACGCAGGGGCAAGCGATTTMGGCCGCGGAGTCGCCGCCAAGCTTCATCAGAGTTTCCCTAGCGCTTTATTGGCGACTATAGGGGAAGAAGGCCTTTTATGGGTCGATTCTTCTGCTACCCAGGCTTCCCGGGCACCTACAATCGGTGCACCCGGGAAGCCCTGTGTGCGGTTTCGCGCAGAATGCTGTGAAACTCACCCAAACCGGGACTAGCCAGGCCGCATTGGCTTTGGCATAGATAAACTGCCCACCTGTTGGCCATTAATCCATAAATCTAAATTCTGATTATTACAACGACCGATAATGAAGTAACGTTGTTGAGGCGCAAAGCCTGCCTGGACAATTTCATAAACCCCTTCTGCTCCCACTCTAAAGCTAAGTGTGCCATTGGAAGCATCCCATGTTAGCTGTGCGTTACACCAAAAGTCTTCACTATCTCGACCTATATGACCATAGACGTGTTGCATTCCAGTCTTGTTGCCTGGAACAATGTCTGCCCATATTACAAAGTTTGGGTTATAAAATAGCGGATTCTTACTAAAGTCTAAGTGTGAGTTTGTGCCATCAAAGCCAATGGCTTGCCCATTTGCAGTATTCTCCCAAGTAATATTGTTGCCCAACACCTCTTTTTGCTGGGCGCTATCCCATAGCTGCGTATTACTATCAACCGCTTTAAAATGAGAAACAATCAAGATTAAACCGCTTGAACGCTCATAAACGCATCAATCTGATGTGGTATCACTAGGGGCGCTGACTGCAACATCACAAATCGTACTGATGGATCTTCTTGCGTCCAAGATTTAGGAAAATACTGAACCGCTGCTGTGGCATCTAAATCATGAATAGCTCCATAGTGCCTTGCTGTACGGGCATTATCAGCACCTAAAATTAACGTATCCTCTGGGATCATAGGTTGCTCAT
>NVWJ01000020.1 GCA_002746235.1 Planctomycetota bacterium | reverse complement strand
CTGGCCGCTCGCGCCCACCCGCAGCGAGAGCGCGAAGAGCAGGGGCAGGACCAGCGCCAGCACGAGGGTCAGAGACTTCGGCGATCGCAGCCGGCCCTTCAACGAGCGGCCCTCGCGGTCCAGGGCTCGGTCCGTCTGGCCAGGGCCTCGGCGGCGTCCACCACGTACTGCGACGTGGTCGTATAGAGCCACGAGGGCAGCACCACGATGCGCTCGTTGGCCACAGCGTTGAGTGCGGACAGGGCTGCGCTCTCCCGCAGAAACGCGGCGGTGCCCCCGGCCTGTTGTGCATCTGCGGCTCCGCCCACCACCAACACGTCCGGGTTCAGGGCCAGCAGCTCTTCGAAGGTCATGGTGCCGTGGCCCACCTGGCCGTGGGAACCCGCCAGGTTGGTCAGCCCCGCCAGACGCAACACCTCGTCGAGGGTCGTCTCGCTGCCCGCGGCCCAGCCCCCGGCGCCACCGTTAAGCCTGGATGGCCACTTCCGCGGTTTCGCGGTCACGAATCTCACCCACGAGGACGACGTTAGGGGCTTGGCGCAAAAAGGCGCGCAACACCCGCGAGAAGCTCAGGCCAATGCGTGGGTGTACCTGGACTTGGTTGATGCCCGGAATCCGATACTCCACTGGGTCCTCTACGGTGAGGATTTTCTTATCCGGCCGGTTCAGAGTTTGCAGTGCCGCATAAAGCGTGGTGGTCTTTCCGGAACCGGTTGGCCCGGTGACCAGGAAGATGCCGTGCGGTCGCTCGATGAGTTTGCGGAACCATTCGTGCGCTTCTGGATTCAAACCCAATTCGGGCAGCGAAATCAGGTTGGCCTCTGAATCCAACAAACGCATCACGCAGGTCTGCCCATTGTTGGTCGGCAACATGGATACACGCACATCTAACTTGCGGCCGAGGGCGGTGTGTTCCAGACGACCATCTTGCGGACGACGTTTTTCCGCAATGTCCAAACCACCGGTCACTTTGAGGTGACTGATGAGTGGTGCGAAGACATCGACCGGGTGCTCTGCGTAGATTTTCAGCTTGCCGTCGACGCGCAGGCGAATGCGCATGCGGTCGGAGAAGGGCTCAATGTGAATGTCCGATGCGCGTTGGTCGAGGGCGTCATCGAACATTTTGTTGACTAGGCGAACGATGGGCGATTCTTCTCCTGAGCCGTCGAGGCGCACCGCTTTGACCGTGCCGCCGCCGATGTCTGATGCACCATAGACTTTGGTTAGCGCGGTGTTGAGCCCAGCGGGTGTAGTTAAGGCAAGCAGGACTTCGCGGTCGAGCAGGAAGTTCAGGGTGTCGACCACCACCGCTTTTTGCGGATCGGCTACCGCGACCACCAACTTGCCATCCTTCTCTGCCACCGGCAAAGCTTCGAGCTCCCACGCGGCCTTGGCGTCGAGCAAACCAGTCAGGCGTTCCGGCGGAGTGCGCTCGGAAACGTCGACGAAGGGCAGGATTGATTGCTTGGCCAGAGCGCGGAACACGGTAGTTTCATCGGTGGCGCCTTGCTCAATCAGAGCCTGACCGATGAGCACGGTGCGCTGGTTCTGCAGTGCCAAGGCGGCACGCAATTGATCCTCGGTGATCGCCTTGGCAGCGATCAGGATTTCACCTAGTAATTTCCTCAACGGGAGGACCGAATTCGGGCGTTCAGCATGATTTCTTTCGGCGCCAGCCCCGATGCCTCGGGGTACGTAATGCGCAGTACGCCGTTATAGCTTCCCGAAGGGGCGTGTTTCCCGATGTTTAGGGTGATTCTGTGATGCAGCCCCGAAGTCACCGTCCGCACTTCGGCTTGCATGACTTTTGCCGCCTCACCTTCGATGGTCAAGGTTGGGAGCGGGACATCCACAGCACCACGCACGGATTCAATTCTAATGGAACGCTTCTTCTCCTTGCCTTGATCAAAAATGCCGAAGGCAACCCGAGAACTCGGCGCATATTTGACCATGCCAAGGACATTTGCGTTGACCATGAACTCGATCTCGGTTCCCAAATCGGTTTCTCCGATAAAGCTGGTCGACATGCGCCCTTCGGCTATTTCGGGCCCAGCAGTGACGCGGAAAGACTGCACGGCACGACCATCTTCAAGGATTTCAACGCCTTCTATCGCCTCAATAGAAACACCTGGTGGGGTCCGTTTCCAGCACAAGACTTGGAACTCTTTTAACGCGGTGATTTGGACGACCAAGCTGCGCTTCTGCGAATACGCATCTCCAAGAATTATGTCCCCAAATTGAAGAACGCGCGGCTCCAATTCAAAAACCGGAATGACGAAGGCCTCCGCGGACAATTGCTCGCGCTCCGATTCAAAATCACCACGCACAAGAACAGTGCTTGTCTTATCAGCCTTGTAACGCCCAGCATCGAAGGTCACCACGACAGCTCCTTGAGTGCCGGGATGAATCCAATCGCCTAACAATAAGGGTGGCTCCAAGTACGCCAAAGTAAACCCAACACCGGTATTCAACTCCTTCACCCGAACAGCGTCCTCCCCCACAACGGTAAAAGGAAAGCGCACTTCATATTGATGGTGCTGAAAGGTCTCTCCAAGGTCTACGCTTTTGGTTTCAAACAGGATTGCGCCAGGCACTAGCGGAGCTTGAAATTCCTTCATGACAACCGTCGCAACCTCCTCAGGTCCCGAAGAACAGCTAAGAGCTACCCCCCATACCGGTGCGAAGGCCAGGGCCGCGGTGAATGAAAGCTGCTGCGCTCGACTCAACGCGCAGACCGAATGCGTGCATTCAGCRTGATTTCCTTCTGCGCTAATCCAGAACCTTCTGGGTAGGTCAGGCGTAGAACACCGTTGTAGCTACCTGCGGGTGCATCATCGGCAATCGACAACTTCACGCTGTAATGCTGGTCGATGGTCAAGATTTCAAGTTCCGCATGCATAACTTTGGCAGCATCGCCGACCACTTCCAAGGTTGGAATCGGCAGCTTGATGGCGCCACGGGTGGCCTCAATCTTGATGGTGCGACGCTTTGCCGAACCGTAATCAAAGATTCCAAAGGCTACACGGCTGGAAGGTGCGTACTTCACTGCACCGAGGACATCGGCGTTGACCATGAACTCCAGTTCAATGCCGAGGTCGGTTTCACCGATAAAGCTAGTCGACATACGCCCTTCGGTCATGTCTGCACCAGCAATGACTTTGAACGATTGCACCACGCGGCCATCCGCCAGTTTCTCCGTGCCTTCCATCTGCTCAATCAAAACACCTGGAGGAGTCCGCTTCCAACGTGTGACCGTAAATGCATCCATAGCCGTAACCTTGACCACTTGACTTGGGTTTTCCTCACGCAAAGTTCCAGAGAGCACTTCGCCGAACTGCACCACGCGTGGATTCATTTCAAACACCGGAGTGATATGAGCTTTTACACTTAGCGTAATCCGCCGCGACAAAAAGTTTCCACGCACCGTAATCGTCGACGCCTTGTCATCTTTGTAACGGCCGGCATCAAAAGTAGCGGCAATCGCGCCGCGCGCACCAGCAGGAATTGGCTTATTCAGCGGCCACTCCTGTCCCTCCACTTCCAAATCCCAGTCGGGACGAGTGAATGGCAAGGTGCATCCACAAGAAGTATCTAACTCAAAAAGAACCACTGGATCTGGACCATCCACCAAGAATGGAAATTCCAATGGGTAGGTGTGATGTTGGAATACATTGCCCAGATCGACTTCAAGATAATCGAACTTCAAGTCCGACTTCGATCCGCCGACCAAAGGCTCGAGTGGCTCCTCACCATCGGGGCCATGGTCATGACCAGCGTGTGGGTCGGCCTGCGTAGTGGCACCTGGGGTGGCACCTGGGGTGGCACCATTGGCCTCTCCCCCGCACGATGGCAGAATGAGCAAGGATCCCAAAAGGGCTAAGCTAATCAGGTGGCGGATTTTCATCTTTTTCGGTCTTCTTTACAGCTCCATAAACGCGTAAACGGCGCTCAAGAACCTCGGATTTCCCCGCGGCGTCGGTATAGGGCAGGCTGAGGATAAGCTCCCCACCGATGTGCTCAGACCCCGGGGTTAGTCCTAACTGTACCCGATAACGGCTGCCTGCCACCACGGTTTCTACCCGAACTACCGCACCTGGCAGCCCTTTAGTGACCACTTGAGGGACTTTCAACCTTCCCGCGCGCACGCCGACCTCCACCTGAGTGAAGAACTCCACCCCCTGGCTCAGCTCGCCAAGCAGGATTTTCTCATCGGGATTAGTCCATAGAAGACCCGCCACTTGGTAGCYAACCGGCACGGTGAAGGCGTATCCATCCTGGTCAGTCCCTAGATTGAGCACCCCATAGTGCTGGCCTTCCGAAGTGGYGGGCGGCAGCACCACTTGGAAGGTGTGCTGCTTGCGACTCTCCGAACTTGGCAGCCCGCGCACACGCAAAGGAGGTGCTGCACCAAGCAACTGGGTGATCTGGAATGGTTTCTGCCCCACCACGGTGATCTGCACTACCCGCTCCTTGTCGCCCTGCACCTGACCAAAATCAGCCACCCGCGGAGTAAGCTCGAACCACGGACGCAACCAGCTTTGCACCTCAAGCTTTGCCGGAAGGCCGATGCCGCTGCCAGTGAGGTCCACGCCGGTGAATTTACGCCCTTGGAATCCGGCAGTGTGATAATCCACCGCCAAAATCCCGCGCGTTCCAGGCGCCAACACGCTGCCGAGTGGAACTTCGTGGCCATCAACCAGAAGGCGTGGACGCAAACAACCACAATCAGGCAGTGCCGTATCAATCCGCACCTCACTGCCAGTGACCCGGAATGGGAATTCCAGAGCCACCACCTCGCCAGCCCAAAGTTCACCGAGATCCACGACCGGCTGCAGGAAGCTGAGGCCTTCTGGCGCGGGCGGCTCGGAGCACGACGTCGTCCAGCTCAAGCAAAGGAGAGCGAGCATTTGAAAAAGACGTGCTGGAAGGGATTGCCTATTCATCGGTAACTTCCCAATATACGTGGGTGCGTGTCCCGTTGCCGATTCTCTTGCTGCTAGCTCTAGTTCCTGGAGCCTGTCAGGTTTGTCCACCCGCCACCAAGGCCTTGGTTTTGGCGCCGGACTTCCACAATGCGGAAAATGCCGGCCGCAGCTTCTTTGCGGCCATGTCCTGCAATGACGCCGGAGCCGAATATAAATGCCTCAGCGAGCCATTGAAGGACCGTTACGGCGCCACCCTAGATCTGTACCTTTTGGCGCGCCCGCAAATCCGTGAAGAAATCGGCACCACCGCCGGCCAAGCCTTCCGCTTGAAACCACTGCGCGTGGAGCAAGCCGAACCCGGAACTTTGATTTGGTGGGGCATTGGCGAACGCGAAATCGTGGGGCTAGTCATGCTGCCACAGTATTTTTACGACGTCACCGAATCCGACGGCCGCCGCACCGGGAGCATTCTTAGCCAATCCCCCGATGAACTCCTGCAACTGCAGGGGCGGCATTTGATCCTCGACCTTTCGGATTCGGCGTTACGCAGTCTCGGCGGTGATCCGGACATCAGCGATTTCCATCTCGGCACCGAATGGAAAATCGCGGACTTCCGTTCCCCGAAGGAATAGGAAGCCCGCGATTTAGGGGCGCAGTAACGCCTAGCGCTTACAGGCCAGAAACCAAGTCGTAAGCCTTTTCCATAGCAGCCTCAATCCGAGTGCCTTTGGCCTTTTTCATCAAGGCACGCAGACTCTTCTTGGCTTTGTCGGCATCTCCGGCGAACGCCTTTTCCATGGCATCCAAGCGCTTCTTGTCCAACTTCATTAGGGATTTGATTTCAGCATCCTTGCTCCAAGTTTTCAACATGGCAGTCCATTCATCAGCGGCAGGAGAACCTTTGTAAACCTTAATCCGATCGCCAACGTAGTTCGCGGCCTCTTGATAACAACCATCCCCACCAAAGGTAGCGATGTAATCATTTTGTGCCTTAACCCGAACACCAAAATTTTCCTGGAAGGTACGCACTTCGGCCAGCTTTAATGGGTCCTCTACAAATCGCTTCAGAAGGTTTTCGCTTTCCTTCCATGCCTTACCCATTTCGCCCTTCTGCGCCAAAGCCGCAGCCTTCTTCAAAACCGCAGGAGGCGAGGGGATGGTCCACTGGTCAGCCATGAGCGCGGCCTTTTCAAGAGCACCATCGAGCATGTCTTCCCAACCAGCATTTCCAGGATGACCTTGCCACACAATGGTGCCGGTGTGGTCGATGAGGAATGCCGCAGGAATTCCCTTTACACCGAAAGCGCGACTGCCTTTTGCGCCAGTTCCAATCGGATAGGTCATGCCATGCTCTTCCATGTGCTTTTCGACCGTGCCGGAAGCCTCATCGGAAAGAGCGAGGATGGTTAAACCCTTCGGCGCGTATTCTTCCCAAACCTTCACGAGGTGCGGGATGGTTGCGGTACAAGGACCTCACCAAGTAGCCCAGAACTCCACGAAGACCACACGGCCACGGAGTTCCGCTAGAGAGGTACCAGCAGGATTGTTAAACCAATCCTTAGCTTGGATTTCAGGTGCCTTAGCACCAACAGGCATTTGCGCGGATGCCTCGGCCGAACCGAAAGCAAGAACCGCTGCACAGAGAAGGGCACGTTTCATGCCCTTCACTCTAACACTCGAGCCCACTAAGCGCTCATTTCACTTTCCTGCGGCAAAACCTTTGCCAGGAAAGCGTGAGAGTTGGCTAGATTGCTGTCTGGGGCGACGGCAACCGCGGTGGAGACTTCCAAAGATTCTCCAAGCAGGTCACGTAAACCACGGCTATCAATCCCTTGCAACACGCGCTCAGCAAAGAGGCGGGTGCCTTCGGGGCCGGTGTGCGGCAACATGGCGACCAAAGTACGTGGGCCAATGCGGGTGGCTACGTCGACATCGCGGGTGTCGAGGAGGAGAATGCCAGCCAGATCGAGCATGGCCTCGTCACCGACCTCGCCTTCCCAGGTGAAGGCTGCTAAACCCAGTGGGAAACGGAAACGGGAGGAGCGTTTGAACTCTTCCTCGAGACGATGCTCCCAGAACTCTGGGGTGTGCAATCCGGTTTCAGAATCGGCCACCGCTGAGAGAAAACGCTCGCGGGCTTCTGGCTCGCGGCCCTTTAGGATTTCGCCGATGCTTGCGCCGAGGGTGGCTGCGTCGGGGACTTCCAACTTCTCAGGACGCATGGCATTGGGCATGCCAAACGGGGAACTGAGATAACTGGCGAGGTCCTTTGCCTCCACTGGCAAACCTAACGCACCTTGCGCACCAACGAAACGGGCGAGGCCATCGGCGTCGGCATCGTTGCCGGTAGTGAGCAAAAACAACAAAACACGGTGCTCGCGCAAAAAGCCTAAAGCCCATTCTTGAATGCTCAATGGAGCCATGAAGGATGGGTCGACGACTACCAAGCCGTCGATGGTGCCGGCGGTTGTGAGTGCGGTGCAGTCGGCGTAATGCGCCACTTCGCCGACCGCGTTGCCGGCGATCTTGGCAGCTTCTTGACAAGCGGAAACGGTGGAAGCGTCAGCGGAAAGAATGGTCAGGGAGCGGGCAGGCATGGTTTTACTCAGGGAACTCGGCGTTGTGGTGAACAGCTTGAACGTCTTCGTCGTCTTCGAGCAGATCAATCATGGTTTGCAGCTTTTCAGCGGCTTCGGCATCGATGGGAATGTAATTATCTGGAACGTAACGCAATCCAGCATCCATCGGCACCCACTCCTTTGCAGCAAAGGCGGTGATTAAATTCATGTACTCTTCCGGCGGTCCATCGATGCCGTAGATTTCGGGATCATCGGTGATGACGTCATCAGCACCATTCTCCAATGCAAAATCCATCATTTCGTCTTCGCCGATGTCGCCACGTTCCATCGCGAACAAGGCCCGCTTTTTGAACATGAACGCAACCGACCCCGACGTKGCCATACTKCCACCACGCTTGGTGAAAATGGTGCGGATGTTCGGTGCGGTGCGATTTCGGTTGTCGGTAAGYGCCTCAATRATGATCGCYACTCCRCCAGGAGCATAGGCTTCGTAAACCACTTCCTCCATCATGKTGCCATCGAGCTCRCCAGCGCCTTTCTTAATYGCCCGCTCAATCGAATCYTTGGGCATGTTGTCTGCCTTGGCGCGATCKACCGCRTAACGCAGTGGGAGATTCATGGCGAGATCGCTGCCACCAGTGCGCGACGCCGACATAATGAGCTTTGCCCATTTGCTAAAAACTTTCCCGCGCTTCGCATCGACTTTCGAYTTGTTGCGCTGRATGTTTGCCCAGTGAGAGTGGCCTGCCATGTTTAAGGGGTTCGAGTCCGAACTTCTTCTATCAGATTACACAGTCGGCAGGTGCGGCCAAAGCCTTGCTGCCCATAAAAACGAAGACCGCCGGTAAAAACCGGCGGTCTTGATTGGAAAACAAGTGCGATTTAGCGCTTGCCCCACTGGTGACCACGACGTGCGCCGTGACGACCATATTTCTTGCGCTCCACCATGCGTGGGTCACGAGTGAAGTGACCGGCTTCTGCAAGCACACCATGTGCGTCTGGGTAAAGTGCCAAAAGCGCACGACTCAGACCCATTTTCACTGCGCCAGCCTGGCCGGTRTTANCNCCACCATGAGCGTTCACAAACACGTCGACCTTCTTCATCACGGCAAGCGAAACCAAAGGTGCGTGGCATGCGCTCTGATCCACTCCGCGAGGGAAGTAATCGTTGAGGGTTTTGCCGTTGACGGTGAACTGACCACTGCCTGGGCGAACCCGGACCCGAGCRACGGCGTTCTTACGACGGCCGGTGCCCCAGTGATAAGTGTTTGGGGTGAGGTCGACGAGGCGACCAAGAGGGTCAATCTTTGGAAGCTCCTCTACCGWCTCCTCACTTTTGGTGCCATCTTCAGCGCCTAGGGTGAGAACTGCGGTGTTCGCTTCTRCGGTTTTATCTTTATCTTCCATCGCTAACGATTAGGCGAGTGGCTGGGGCTGCTGAGCGGTGTGAGGATGCTCCGCACCACCGTACACGTGAAGTTTCTTRATCAGTTGACGACCAAGCTTAGTTTTAGGAAGCATGCGCTGCACAGCCAAYCGRATRATSCGCTCAGGATGATGCTCGAGGTAATCGCGATARCGATCCTCMCGACGTCCGCCTGGATAACCAGTGTGACGRCGATAGGTCTTGTTCTCGGCTTTGGTGCCGGTCACAGCGACCTTCTGGGCGTTAACAACGACGATGTTGTCACCGCAATCGTAGTGATCCGAGTGGGTAGGCTTATGCTTACCCATCAAGATCATGGCGATCTGGGTGGCGACGTGACCGAGGATTTGATTCTCGGCATCAACCAAATGCCACTCACGGGCAATGGTCATCGAATTGAGATGTGGAGTCTTGGGACGCATCTTCTTTTCCGGGCGGTAATCCGCACAATCGGCCGAGCATTCTATGCCGGCCAAGCACTTACGGCAAGGCCCGAAGCACAAGAAGACCCTGAGAATCTATTTCCCAGCGAAAGTTTGCTGAGAGTGCCCCACTTRAGGGTGCAAAWTCCTGATTGGGGTCCGCTGTGGCGTCGGCCCAGTGGCGTAAGAGCGGCAGGATACCTTCATCCCCCGATTCTTTGGGGGCTAAAAGCGGGCCACGTTCCACCACGGCGATGGCATCGGTGGGCAGAGATTCTCCCGGAAGTGGGCGGCGCGGGACCACTTTGAGGCGGGCGGCATCGTCCTGAGGCCATTGAAAAGAGAGGATCTGCCAGTCCGCCTTGTCTATTTGGAGCCAAAGGTCTTGGGAGCTCGGCGGAGGCAGCAGCATCCACGCCAGCCCGACCGGAATGAGACCAACACCAAGCCAAAGGCGCTTTTGCCGACGACTAAGGACCAGGCCCCAGCTGAGGGCGATGGCAAGTAAACCGAATCCTCGGCTGCGGGACTTCCAATTACCGAGCAAAGGGTAGGGAGCCGCTGTCGATGGCACCACAAAACTGATTTCCTGCAACACCATTCGCTTGCCGAAGTCTTGCGTGCTCCCTTGTGCCACCCACGGATTCCTAGCCCCCGCCGTGGCTACGGATGCTGCAGGATCCATACGTTGGATGACATCGACCAGGGCAGGCAGCAAAAGCACGGCGCTGAGGACTGCGGCCACGCGCGGACTTTTCACCCACCAAGGGTGCGTGCCGGCAATGACGAGAACCCATGCCGGCGCCAACCACCATTGGAAGGGGTCAGGCAACAGGAAGAGCATGGTCCCCCAACATGCCAGGTGGCGAACGCCAAGGCGCAGTGCAAGGGTGCCTTTAGGGTGAAGCAGCTCCAATAAGCAAGCGAGAAAAAGTGCTTGTGTTGGAGCCATCTCCTCCCACACGGCAGCCAACGCGTAGGGACTACACGCAAATAGGCGAGCGAGCAAAAAACCGCGTGGGGCGGGTGTGCTGGTGTTCAACGGATGGTTTCAGGCAAAGGCAATAACTTGCCGTTCCGGTCGAAGGCTTTGGTTAACGGGGCGTCCAAGACCAAATAACCGACGCCTTGCAGCATGGGATATTCGTTGAGCACCAGGGCGAGGCGCATCATTTTTCGTTCGCTAGTCAACGGCTTATTGTCGCGATTGACCGACGCCGGGTCAGCAGTCCCCTTTGCTCTCCCCCAACTAATTTCTACTCCGTTAGCCAAAACAAAGGACATGGCTGGGGCGATGCCCGGAGTATTTTTCGGATAATCCGCGCGCCGTTGGATGGAGACCACCGGCAATCCCGTGACCTGCGCAACCGTGTCCGCTTCCACCCAAAGACGATGCGCCTCCTGCACCACCGGGTCGGAAAAACGCTTGCCTACTTCAGGCAAATCAACCTCATGGTCCATGGAWACAAAAAGCARGCYRCTCATRGTGGCCTCGCTGAAMCCGCTGGGGATSAGGGTGCCATCGCGCGCCAAAGTGGCCACCGGCTTTTGCCCCCGGGCGACGGCTATCACTGGAATCTTTGGCAGGTAGTTCACCCGTACCCCTTCTGGAAGCGCCATGTGGACTTCAATCGACGCRGGATCTATCCACTCCACCTTGGTCAGTAGGTCGTGGATGAGTTGCGGAGCGAGGGCATCGCCGAGACGCACGGCKGGAGCCTCGGACAARACTTGGTCGAAGCGYTCCGCCCAAGCTTGTGGCAGTCCACCTGGRATCTGCGGAACCTGATCCACTCGGTAGGCAGACAGCGCGCGAGGCGCATCCACCGAAGCAGTATCTCCACACGCTGGCAGAAAGAGCATSGAAAGGGCCGCAAGCAGCAAGCATTGCGGAGGGTAAGGACGCGAGGCGAGGTCCATGTTCCTTGTTCTACCTTGACCCGCTCTCCGTATCCACCCATGCTATGCCTATGACGGGTCAGGGCCCCACGAAATTCAAAGGATTCACGCTTTCCACCTTCCAGCGGAAAGCAGCTGCCGCTTTGGACACCGATCACAATGTGTTAGTGGCGGCTCCAACTGGCGCTGGCAAAACATTGGTGGCCGAGTATGCCATCCACCTCGCGCAGAAAAAGGGTACGCGGGCKTTGTACACCGCCCCKATTAAGGCTTTGAGCAATCAGAAGTTTCGCGACTTCACCGAAGACCCTGAGATTGACAGTGTTGGACTCAGTACCGGCGATATCACTCTGAATCCAGATGGCCGGGTCATGGTGATGACCACTGAGATTTTGCGCAACACTTTGGTCGAAAACTCTAGCCAGCTGAACGATGTCGGCGTAGTGGTTTTCGATGARGTGCAYTTCATGGATGACCCGGAACGCGGTTCTGTGTGGGAGGAAACTTTAATGTTCCTGCCGGARAACGTGGTCATTGTGGCACTGTCYGCAACCATWGATAAYCTYGGGCAGTTCGCCGCTTGGTTAGARCGGGTGCGTAAACGTCCGCTGACGGTGGTGGAAGARACCAAACGTCCGGTACCGCTGAAGCATTATTTGTTTCACCCGAANGCWGGAATTTTTCCGCCGAGTCGCTTGAAGGGCGTTCGTACACGCTTTAAGGAGCACAARAAGGATCGTGATTGGAAACGTCGCGATGACACGGAATTGGTCGACGACTTGGTGAAAGAGAATCGCCTWCCGATTCTCTACTTTTGCTTTTCGCGCAAGTTATGCGAAAGCAAAGCCTTGAAGACTTCSCGCTCGCGTCGTTTGTTAGATAGCGAAGGCGTGACSGCATTYGAGAAGCTGTGGAATGCKGGTAAAGCCGAGTTTGGCTTCGATGACAGCCGTGGCCCGATGGGTTCCTTACGTGGYATTTTGGCGCGCGGCGTGGGTTATCACCATGCCGGCATGTTGCCGCTGCAAAAGGAAATGGTGGARCGCATGTTCGCCACCGGCCTACTGCGCATGCTTTACACCACCGAAACTTTTGCGCTCGGCATTAACATGCCGGCACGCGCGGTGGTCTTCGATAGCTTGTGCAAGTTCGATGGCATCGACTTCGATTACATGCGCACCCGCGATTACCTGCAAATGGCAGGTCGCGCTGGACGTCTCGGCATGGACGAAGAAGGCTTGGTCTACTCYGTGCTTGATTTTGACGATGTCATGGACGCCCCCATCAACCGCATCCAAGCGGGACGCGTGGAGCCGATTACATCGCGATTCAATTTAGATTACGCGTCTTTAGTCCATCTGCATGGCATCGCGGGCAATCAATATGCTTCCGAGATCTGGGAGAACAGTTTTGCGGCCTTYCAAGCACGYGAGCATTCYAAGAAACGTGAAGAGCACAACCGACGTCRGGTGCGCGCGCTACTGAATAAACGTTTCCAGTTTTTGGAGCAGATGGGTTACATCAAACCGGAGCGTGAGATCCTGGCGCGTGGTCGGACTTGCCTGCACTTGTTTGGTTATGARATTCAACTCACCGAGATGCTCTATGAGGGMGTYTTTGAGGACATCGATGCGCCCGCCTTGTGCGGTTTGATTGCAGCGGTCATCCACGAAGGTCGTCGTCGCGATGAATTCCCCCGCCAAGCCTTACGCCCTATGAAGGGSGTACTTAGCCATGCCACTCGGGTYGTGGATTATGCGATTAATTGCGAAACCGATTGCGGATTAGCTGGCACGCTCAAGCAACTCGATGCATCCATGAGCCCTGCAATTTACGAATACGCCTCGGGACGGCCTTTCACGGAAATCTCTCGCTTCACCAGTGCCGCTCCTGGCGACTTTGTACGCGTGGCACGCATGACGGTGCAATACCTGCGCCACATGCATAAGTTGCTCGGCGATTCGGATCCACGATTCACCGATACCTTGAGTGAAGCTATGGATTGCCTCTACCGCGGACCGATCGATGTGCGGGCCGAACTTGGCCTGGAAGGCGGCGCCGATGCCCTCAAAGCCGAGAATGAAAAGGAAGAAGCTGCAGCACCCGAAGGTACTGCAGCTTCTAAAGAGCGACGCAAACAACGCGATGGGCGTGGTAGTCGCTGAGAGTCGTAGCCTAATCGTCGATCATTGCGTCTAGAGCAGCGTTCGCGGATTCAGAATCCGTGATTTCCGCTTCAGCMTCGGAGGTGGCTTCTTCYACCGAGATGACGGCGGCTTCGCCTTCATCGGAGGTYATGTCAGCAGATTCCTCTTCGCCGGAGCAGCTCGCAAATGTGAGTGCGCCAAAGAGGCAAGTTAGGGTCAAGAGTTTRGTCATTGTGTCTGAGTTTAGGGGTGATTAAGAATCCGAGYCTTCGTCTTTGCCTTTGCGGTGCTTTTGCTTGTTCTTGCCTTTGCCTTTGACTTCCTTCCCTTGCTTGTTGCCTTTCTTAGTGGCATCTTCTGCAAATTTACYGCGCTTCTTTACATCAGCGCGGGACTGGTTGTTTAGACGTTCGACAACAGTAGCAACTTCTTTTTCACCATACTTGGCACGAAGTGCATCCATGCTTGCCTTGTGCTGAGCTTCCAGCTTTGGCGCCATTTCGTCTGCCTTCTTGATGAGCTCGGTATCGTTTTTTCTTTCGCCAACACTGCGCGCCTGCTTCAAACGAGCGGTGTTTGCACGGTGCTTGCCCATTTCRGAAGCGACTTCGCGTATGAGCACACGCTGCTCCTTAGTGGTTTTACCACCTTGGCCTTTTTTGTTCTTCTTGCCGGCTTTCTCTTCTGCATCGCCGGTGGTTTGATCRATTTTCTCAACGGTGCCAGTGGCTTCGCCGGCTTCAACACCTTGAGTCGATTCTTTGCCCTGTTCTTCTTGGGCGTATGAGATGGAAGGAGTTGCAACAAACGTTGCTAGGCCCAGGAGAATGAGGGTCAGGTTGAATTTTGGAGTGTTCATCTGCTTACTTGATTAACGGGCCAGGGAGCCGGCCACATGTGGAAGCATACGGACGACACCTGGTTCGTTGACAGAAAAAAAACCTGGCGCCCTGATTTCCTGCTAAAAACAGGCTTAACCCTCGGGAAGCTCTGATTCCGTCCGGCGTGAGAGGCCGTGGATTGGAATCGGTTGCCGCAAGGCGCGCATCGAAGGCTGTAGTGCCGCTACAGCCAAGATGAAGCAACGCTGGAGCAGAGGATTTCGGCCGCGGAGTCGCCGTCAGACGAAATCCGAGTTTCCCCAGCGTTTTATCGCTTTAGTAATCTAGCTCCTCAACCATTTCTTCTGCATTTTCTTCTGTGGCCTCTGCAGAATCACCAGAACAAGCACCTAGGGCGAGGACTAAGAACAGAAAGGACAGGCAGGCTTTTAGTTTCATGTTGGACTCCTTATGGAAGTGAGTTTGGGAAGCTTTGATTAAGTATGGTGCGGGAGGCCGTGGATGGAAATCGTTTGCCCCAAGGCGCGAATCGAAGGCTGTAGTGTCGCTACAGCCAAGATGAATCAATGCAGGGGCAAGCGATTTCGGCCGCGGAGTCGCCGCCAGACTTAATCAGAGTTTCCTTAAGCCGAGGATAACCGCGAGTCAGGCAGTTTCAAGATGGAAACTCTGTCACACGCGACTGAGCGCTGCGAAGATAGGTTGTCCATGGCATCCAAGAACCTCCTGCTCCGCTGTAACAGCCTCTATGAGGAGCTGGACCGTTTCTTGGATAGGGAGCAATCCTTTATGGAACGCATGCTTTCACGCGGTCACCTATGGATGTGTCCCCCATGACGCAACTACCTGGAACAATATCGGAAGGTCCGTGAGATCACCGATCAGCCCACTGCCGCCGATTTACCTCCTGACTTCGACCAAGTCATGCAACGAGTGGTCGGTTTGTGGCGCGAAAAGTCTGAAAGTTAGAGCAGCCCTGGGCGAGTTTGCCTAGGGAAGCTCTGATTTAGTCCGGCGCGAGAGGCCGTGGATCGAAATCGATTGCCCCAAGGCGTGAATCGAAGGCTGTAGTCTCGCTACAGCCAAGATGAAGCAACGCTGGGGTGGACGATTTCGGCCGCTGAGTCGCCGTCAGACTAAATCAGAGTTTCCCTAGGAAACATCGCGGATCAAAACGGCGCGCACTGGAGAAGCATCGGCATCTTCTAAAGCGAGTGGAAAGGCACAAAGGGTATACAGCCCTGGTTCTACGTCGGTGAGGACGATGCCTTCCAGAATGGCCATGTCGCGATCGGCAATCGCTTGATGAGATTCTAAAATCTTGTCATCCTGCAAATCCACCGAAGGTGTGTCGATCCCAATCAGGCGCACGCCGGCGTCAAACAAATGCGCCACCAGTTCTGCACTTAACGAGTTAAAGTCGGAGTTCCAGGCTTCCGGATTGGGGAAGCTCTGGGTATGGAAAAGTAAACGCGGCGCTGCGATGGCTGCAGTTAAATGTTCCACGCGAATCCGTTCACCGCGCGGCAACTCCACCGCCATCACTTGGCATGGACCGTAGTAACGTTCCAAGTTCCGCTGATGCATGGCCTTTGCACCTGCGCGATAATGATTGGGAGCATCGACGTGAGCACCCAAGTGTAAAGTGGTGCGAATCACGCTCAGGGTGATGTTGTCGCCATGAGAAGTATCCATGGAAACTTCTCGCGTGAACTCGGTATCGCCGGGCCACACACCCAGCCGAGGGCTGATCAGCGGACTGATGTCGATAATCATTCTGCAGCCGGCGCCTTAGCGATCACTTTGAACTCCACCGCAATGGGTGTTGGAAGAGCGCGGACGGCAAGGGTGGYGCGCGCAGCCTGAACCGTGGTGAAGTGCTTTGCATACACTTCGTTGTAGCCTTTAAAATCACGATCCATGTCTACCAGATAAGCGGTGACATCTAACACGTCATCGAGGGTGGCGCCGCAGGCTTCCAGAACCGCTTTGACGTTGGCGATTACCGCTTCGGTCTGCGCCTGGATGTCATAGTCATTGGGCTTGCCTTCCGTATCGTGGATGGGGCCGCCAGGAATGGCGTTGGTGCCAGCTTGGCGAGGGCCAACTCCGGAAAGGAAAAGTAAATCGCCGTGACGTCGGGCATGCGGGTAGGCGCCGACCGGATCGGGAGCTTTGTTGGTGCGGATGGGGTCGCTCATGATGGATTCACATTCGTTTTCTTGGCAGCGGCAAGCACATTACGGTCGCCGCGATAGAACTCAGTGTCGTCTTCATCGTACTCCAAACCACCACCCAGATTGCTTGCAGGAATGAGTCCAACCAGCGCGGCTCCAGTCCCCCACACCGGCTGATAATCGAAAACCGTGCCACGGTAATCATTGTTCTGCCCCATAGCTGAGGCCATCCACCAAATCGCCTTCATCTTCGAATCGCCGTTCGCTTGACGACTAAATTCGCGCGAAAGTTGGGAGACATCTTCCAACCGGCCTTCGCCAAGCAACTCCAGAATCTTTCGATTCCATTCATCGTCCTTGAGCGAATGGATGCGATCTTGTTTAGGGTCAATCCATTCGGTGAACATGCGGTTGGACAATGCAGAGACGCCCAAGAGGATGACTTTGCGGCCACTTTTCTTAATGGCGTCGGCTGCAGCTTTGCCCAACACCAAAGTTTCCGAACGGTCCGAGTAAACATTGCACGAAACAATACCGGCAGGAATGCGATTGTCCGGATTCAGCATCTTCAAAGCACTGATACTGCCGACGTCAATCGGAAAGCCTTGATACGCCACGGTGCGCGCTTCGAGTCCGCGTGCCTTGGCGCAATCACGATAAGTAGCAGCAAACTCAGCGTCGATTTTGAGCTTGTAATGCATGCTGCCGAACTGATGAAAGTCTTCATCTACCACCCAGAAATCGGGTTCCGGGTCCGCCTGCATTTGATGCCCAATAATGCTCACCCAGCGGGTGCTAAAAATCAGAATCAAGTCGGCATCGGAGGCTTCTATTTCCGCACGCACCTGTGCATAAGAATCGTGCAGAGATTGCCAAGCAGGAGATTGCTCCGGCGCCAACAACGGCAATGGTTGGTTGGGCACTAAGTAGGCACCAATCACGCGGCCTTCGCTCATGCGTTCACCTCGGTAGCCAGTAAATCCCATTCGACGATGGCGTTTCCAGTGCCAATGACGGTGCCGTAAGCATGAATCTTCGCGGGAAGGTTTGGGACTTCCATAGCGCCGAGTAGCCAGGTAAGGCTGCCATCGCGCACTTCGGCGTTAGCTTGGGAAATGAAGTCGGGCATTTCTTCGAGCAGACGCGCGGCTTGCCCACTCTGCATTAAGGACATGACATGTTGATCCCACTTGCTTTGATTTTCATTGTAGATGTGTTCAAAGCTTGGATCCTCTGGGTCGGAGGGCTCATCGGTGAAGTGACGATGGCTCAAGGAGCAACTCGCAAGCAGCAAGGCTTTACGTCCGGTTTTCTCAACCGCACGTTTGGTGGCAGCGCCAAGTGCAAGCATTTCGCGTTCGCCGGCTTCATCGGAGTAATCAAAATAAGTACGCGCCGAACTGATCGCGACAATCGGCAAATCGAACTCTGGACGCACCAAATAGCTAGAAGTAATGGTGCCGTAATCGACGCGAAACTCCGGGTTACGCATCATGTTGGTCACCAGACCCTCTTGCTTCGCTTCAGCGCAAATAGCTTCCGCAAGCTCTACATCGACATTCAGGTCGAAATGGAAGCGGAACAAGTTGGGGAAAATGGGGTCGACTGACAATCCTTCAAAATGTTCGACACCAAGGAAGTGATGTCCAATATTGGTCTTCCAGTGTGGCGTGTGCACGATGATGACATCGTACTCCTTGTCCTTGATGCTCTCGCGCAATTTAGCGTAGCCATCGAGCAAAGTCTTCCACGCACCTGCACCGCTGGATTTCGGTTCATTCTGCTCCGGATTCGAAGCGTAAACCAAGTGCGGCGGATGTGGGGCCAAGCATCCAGTTACAATTTTTCCTGACTCACTCATCATCAAAGTTGGATGCAAATGTTGCGGTCTTGCGAGAAGAACTCCATGGCGTAACGTCCACCTTCGCGGCCAACCCCACTTTGTTTCATGCCACCAAAAGGCACGCGGAAGTCCCGTTTGTTCCAGGTGTTAATCCACACCATGCCGGATTCGATGTTGGCGGCTAGGCGATGCGCACGCGTGATGTCGCTGGTCCAAATCGAAGATGCTAGCCCGTATTCAACGGCATTGGCCATTTCCAGGGCTTCCTGTTCGCTGGTGAATGGATGCACCGTCACCACTGGACCGAAAATCTCCTCGGTCGCCGTGCGACTATCAATCGCTAGGCCAGTAATCAGGGTCGGTTCGAAGAAGGCACCTTTTTTCACTCCAACTTTGTTGCCGCCAAAGACTACGGTTCCACCTTCTTGGCGTGCAAGGTCCACGTAGGAAGCAACCTTTTCGCGATGGTCGAAGGAGATGAGCGAGCCCATGGATTCCCCTGGGGTCCAATCTCCGCTCTTCACTTGTTGCTCCAGGGCTTCTACAAATTCATCGTGAATCGAAGCTTCGACTAAAAGGCGCGAGCCACAGAGACAAACCTGTCCGGTATTGAAAAACGCAGCACGCGCTACACCGGCAACAGCTTTTTCTAAATCGCAATCGGCAAACACCAAACTTGGGTTTTTACCGCCGAGCTCCAAGCTCACTTTTTTCAGTAACGGCGCTGCTTGACTGGCAATACGTTTCCCAGTGGCGGTTCCGCCGGTAAACGACACCGCCTTAATGCGCGGGTCGGTCACCAAAGGCTCCCCGGCCTCCGCGCCCAATCCATGCACCACATTGAGCAATCCATTCGGTGCGCCAATCTCTGAAAAGACTTGTGCAAACATGGTTGCGGTCGATGGCGTCATWTCACTTGGCTTAGCCACCACCGCATTGCCCATGGCAATCGCCGGCGCAATCTTCCATGTGAATAGATGCAGTGGAAAGTTCCACGGCGTAATCGCGGCGACGGTGCCAAGCGGCTGACGCAAAGTGTAATTCAGCCCATCTTCCATTTGATGGCAGGCAGTTTGGTCGGTGCGAATCGCCGCAGCAAAGTAGCGCAGGTTATCTAAAGCGCGCGGAATATCCCCGTTGGTGGTCGCTGCGAGGGTTTTACCGCTATCTTCAGCTTCTGCCGCAGCGAACTCAGGGATGCGCTTGGTGACGGCATCGGCCACTGCAAGAAGCAAATCACTGCGCTCTGCGACGGCGAGCCTTGGTGCTGCTTCAGCCGCGGCAATCGCACGCGCGACGTCGGAAGCACCACTACGGGCGATTTTGCCACACACCATCCCGGTTTTCGGGTCGATGTTATCCAAGTATTCCCCGCTGTCCGGCGCGGACATGGCTCCATCAATCCAGTTGTCTGTGGTTCGGCTCATAGGTAAGGCTCCCAATCAAAGTCGTAGCGTTCGCGGTCGGGATCCCATTCATCCCAAGTCGGAATCTCAGCAAGTTTGCCAAGCAGGGATTCCGGAACCATGCCCGGCACTAAAAAGGCTTTCTGCCGATGCAAGGCATATGGGTTGCGCAGTTCAATCCCCAGCACGCCGAGTAATCCGCGCGCGATGTACCAAGTGGCCTGCGAATTCCATCCATGCGCAATCTTCACCACGATGCCAAGACCCTGCGGATAATCTGGGTGCACAATCGATAGACCAAGCAGGCCATCGGCACCTTCTTTGGCCAACACCATGCCGTTTCCAGACTTCAATATGGTGGAATCTAGGCGGTTGAAGCCTCCGACTAAATCSGGGTAGCGCTGCATGGCCTCCCAAATCCAATCTTCATCACGGTCGCGGGCGATGCCGGCATAAAGCTGCGCCAACTCCACCACGGTGTTTGACAAGGTTGGCAAACCACAGCCGTCACGCGCGACTCTTAGTGGCCGCCAGTCTTTGCCCAGGTAGCGGCGGATTTGCTCGACGTAGGCGTGAAAGAAAGGGTGCTGCGGCAACAAATAGCCAACCTCTTCCCAACCCTTGAGCTGGCATCCGCGGATGAGGGCGGAGTGTTCACCACTGCAGGTGTGAAACCAACGACGCGGACGACGGACTTGGCGTCCGAACTGCACTAACGGCACATCTAGAGGGGTCTGCATCAGTCCCCAATCCTTTTCTGCGAGGATGGATTGCGCGGCTTCTACATGCTGCGCATCGCCGTTGTGCGATGCCACCGCAATCGCACGCTGACGCCAATCTAAATCACCCTCTAACTCCTTGGTGAACACCTTCATCATCAGAGGCTTCATCATGCTGCGGCCATAACACAACACGTTGCCGCCAAAGCTGTGGAAGATCTCATTGCCATGCGCCCAGGCAACCGCACCATGAATGGTCGTTTCCGAAACTCCGGCGCGGCGAAAGTCGACCAAGGGTTCCCATTCGACATCGCGCCCAGTTGGAATGCCTTCTTCGCGCACCCCCAGCGGCGATGCGGGGTACATGGCATCGCGTGGACGAGCAGGAGGATTGGAGTTTGCGCTCACTTCACAACCCCCTGAATTGCCGGGATGACTTGCTCCTGGAAGGCCTCCATGTTGCGCATGACTCGCGCGGAATCGTGGTTGTAGAAATCGAACCACAACATGAGGCGGTCATCCGGGTGAAAACGCTCTTGCACTTGCACCGCGATTTGTTGAGGATTACCGACCAATGCGTTTTCCGTTGCTGCAGCCACCTTGTTCGGATCTAGGGTTCCTTCGAGGGCATTCCAGTATTCGGACAAGCCCGCTTTCGCTTCATCATGCGCAGCAGCCGATYGCTGCTTGGGAGTCAGGCCGGCTTCATCATTGATAAACACCATGACGGTGCGCGGCATGTATTCGCGCTGCCAAGGTCCTCCATCAGCGTGATAGGTAGTGGCCAAACGATCGTGGGTCTTCTGAATAATCTCTTCCGAAGTAATCGAAAGATTAAACACCTTCACCGGGGTGATCGCATTCAGTTGCTCCTGCAAGACCGGGTCATGCGAGCCCACAATAAGGTCCAATAATTCGCGGCGCCAATCCTGAGGGATAATCTTGACCGCCTCAAATGCCCATCGCTTGGCAAAAGGAATGACATCGGGGGCGGCTTCACCATGCAGGGTTTGCCACGCCTGCTGCACGCGCAGCCAATCTTCATCGGAGCGGAAGTTSGCGCGGGTCAGGGTGGTCTCGGGCGTTTGACTGCTATCGAGGACATCGCCGCGCAGGAGACGSAGGAAAATCTCACACGCCTCGCGRAACATTTGTCCTTTGTAGGCMGGCCACGCMGCTTCTTCGACGGCATCGCGGAAATCCACACCATAGGCGCGGTTCATRAACTCAAAGCGGCCCATGGAAAATCCAATGCGMAGGCGCCGGGTTTCTTCCGCATCTAATCCGTGCAATGCGCAGAAAGCAGCCAAGCGTTCTGCAGCGGCAATCGGGCCGCCATTACACACGATGTTCATGACCGCGGCACCCACCTCAATGTTTTCGGTGCAAGCGAAAACTTTATGCGCGATTTGGGTAATGTCGACATTCAACCCCACCTCCCCCTGAAAGTGTGGCACCACCGGACGGCGATGGCTCTTCTGCACTTCGGTAGAAAGATGCGACTCTGCAATCCACGCACATCCAAAACCCAAGGCATCGGCCACTTTCACTTGGTCAAAGAAGTTGCGAAACATGGTKGCTTCATCCGGCGCAAAGCCTGCCACTGGGGTTTGGCAAATAGAGAAGAANATSKMGRRWTRCWKGNCTRMSAMSTMWATTCCNTKTARSCRRCYGNCWTSGMCANMAATNGATYRCCMKCRYMYAAAAGCGCCCGCCGGACTAGCAAGGAATGCGGCGAGMGCAGCTAACTCTTGTGGATCGCCCAAACGGCCTGCGGGGACCGTGGCCAACCAATTCGCTTCGACTTGATCCCCAGAAATGCCTTGGCGGCCGGCTACGGTTTCRCGCAARGATTCCAAACGGTTGGTKGCMGTAAARCCKGGCARYAAGTTATTGATGGTGATGCATGCCGGCAATTCTTTGGACAAGGTCTTTGCCCACGACGCCACTGCGCCRCGCACCGTATTCGAAACGCCCAATCCKGCRATMGGCTCTTTCACCGAAGTCGAAATRATGTTYARAATACGCCCATAACCCTCGCTYTCCATMCCCGGKGCCAGCTGTTGCACCAAGAAGTGCGCGGCAAACAAATGACGGCGCAGGGGCGCTAAAAAATCATCGGTGGTGGCACTGAGCAAGGGGCCGCCTGGAGGRCCACCACTGTTRTTGATRAGAACGTGCACGGGGCCGGCTTGATTCAACATGTCGGCAGTGGCGACGGCCAGGGCATCGTGGTTTTCTAGGTCAACCGGAAAGCCCTCTGCTGTGCCCGCGCCGGCAAGCAAGCACTCCTYGGCTAACGTGGTCAACTTGTCTGCGGAGCGCGCAAAAAAGGATAAGCGTGCTCCTTGCGCCGCCATCGCCAAAGCAATCTCACGGCCGATACCAGAACTTGCACCACAAACCAATGCGTGGCGGCCTTGTAGGGATTGGGAAAGTGTCATCTTCTTATCGATTCACGTGCCATGCGGCGTTGCGGACTTCCCAGAGCTCTGGAAAGAAACGAAGTGGTAGGCGCGACTCTAGAAAAGGGACACCGCTGGAGCCGCCGGTGCCTTTTTTGCCGCCAATGGTGCGCGAAACCATGAGGATGTGCGCGGAACGGAAATTGGACCACATGGTGTCGAGGTCCAACAAGGCTTCACAAGCCAAAACCCAATGGTAATCCTTGCCCGGGTTTTCATACAAATCGCGGAAGACCAGAACCAGGTCATCGTTCATGGTGTGCGTGGCCTGCACATCGCGGTCTAAAACTTCCTGCGGCACCGGGTAGCCTTCGCGTGCCATGGCATGAAGAAAGTAGTCGTAGAGGCTTGGAGCTTCATAGCGGGCCTTTAGACGCGCGAGTTCATCGGCCTGATTCTCGAAGAACTGGAAAAACCAAGCATCGCGCTGGCCGCAAACGAATTCCATCTCGCGGAACTGTACCGACTGGAATCCACTGCCAGTGCCAAGCGCCTCGCGGAAACCGGCGAACTCCTCGGGGGTCAGGGTTCCAAGCAACTGAATCTGTTGAGTCAGGCAAGTGATGATGGCCTGAATCCGTTTCAAGACCTTGAGTGAATGGCCGATATCGTCGCGCTCGAAGCACTTGACCATGAAACCGGCCTCGTGGAGCATTTCCTTGAACCAAAGCTCAAAACTCTGGTGAATCACGATGAAAAACATCTCGTCGTGGTGCTCTGGCTTGCTGCGTAGCTCCTGCAAAGAGGTCAACTCCGGGATCCTCAAGTAGCTGTTGTAATTCAGCTCCTCAAGCTTCAGTCGATCGTAATCCTCGTGGCGCTCACCCATGCGGCTTAGTCTATCTTCCCCCCCTTCATGAGCCCTCGCAGCCGCGTTAGAATTAGGTCATGGCTTACTGGCTAGTGAAGGAAGAACCCACGAAATACACCTTTGAGATGTTCCTCAAAGATGGCAGCACTTGCTGGGATGGAGTGCGTAATTATCAGGCGCGCAACAATCTGCGCTTGATGAAAAAGGGCGATGGCGTGGTGTTCTACCATTCCGGCAAGCTCAAGTCGGCCATGGGCACAGCGAAGGTTGTCAAGGAGGGCTATCCAGACCCCACCGCTCAGGAAGGCGACTGGACTGCGGTTGATTTGCAAGTGCAGATGGAGTTCGCTGAGCCGGTTTCCTTAGCCACCGTACGCGCAGACAAAACCTTGGCTGAATCGGCTTTGGTCAAACAAACCCGGCTTTCCGTCATGCCGTTGAATAAAACTCAATTCGAGAAATTCAAAAAGATCGGAGGTCAGTAGTCATGGGCAGTCCTTGGGATAACGCAGGCGCCGGCAATCGAGGCGGACAACGAGATGATCATCGGGACCGCGAGGACCGTGGTAGCAGCGACTCTAGCGATGAAGGTGGCGATGGCGATGACTACCGCCGTGGCGGACGCGATGGCCAACGCAACTATGGACGCGATGATCGCGGTGGCCATGGTGCTCGCGGTCATGAATCTTCCGGGCGCAGCGACGGCGGACAATGGCGACGTGATCACCAGCGCTCGACTGCGCGGCCAGAAAACCGCATGGAGCCTTGGGTCAGTTTGCGCGGCCCCATGCGCGGTCCCCGCGTTTGGTCCGGCGATGTCGACCGCACCTCGGAACGGCATAAAGCTGGCACCATGGTCGCGGTTTATGATCAATACGAAGAGTTTCGCGGCTGGGGTTTCTACCACCCTCACTCGCGGATTGCGGTACGCCTGGTCACGCGTGACAACTCGGAGCCCACTGAAGAATTCTGGCATGAGCGCGCGCGTGCTGCTGCAGAACGACGTTTGTCTGATCCGGACATTCCCAATGAAGTGTGCCGCATCCTGCATGCAGAGGGCGATGACTTCCCGGCCTTAACCATGGACCGCTATGGCGAGCTCTTGGTCGCGGAAGCCTATAGCGAACCCATGGCCGCAATCTTCGAGATGGTGCTGCCAACCTTCCATGAAGTGCTTGGCACCAAAGAGCACCGCGTGGTCTACGACGAAACTGCAGCACGTGCCGAAGGTGGAATCCCCTTTGAAAAGCGCTCTGCCGGATGTCCGCCGCGTTTTCAGTTTGAAGAAGGCGCCATCACCTATGAGGTCTTCCAAGCCGAAGGGCATAAGACTGGATTCTTCTGCGACCAACGCGAAAACCGCGCGCGCTTGGCAGCTTTGGTCAAACGTTTGGCCGATGCCGGCAATCCACCCACCGTGTTGGATGTTTGTTCCTACACCGGTGGCTTTGCACTCAATGCAGCGGCGGCTGGAGCCAGTGAAGTGCGTGGCATCGACCTTGATGAAAAAGCGATTGCGCAGGCGAAACGCAATGCCAACATCAATCATCTGAAGAACATCAAGTTCACTCACGCCGATGCTTTTAGCTATCTGCGTACACTGCAACGCAATGGACAGGAGTACGACATTGTGATTGTCGATCCGCCGAAATTCATTCGCAGCCGCCGTGATTTCGAGGAAGGCAAAGCGAAATACAACGACATTAACAAGCTTGCGATTCCTTTGGTGAAGGAAGGTGGCTTCTTTATTAGTTGCTCGTGCAGTGGCTTGCTGGAACCACTCACTTTTCAGGAAATCATCCGCCGCGCCGCGCGTCTACGCACCATTCGAGTGCTGCGCGAGACCGGCGCTGGGCCCGACCACCCGGTACGCATTGACTTCCCGGAAGGCCGTTACCTAAAGGCTTTGTGGACGCAACTAGACTAAGTACGTTCTGAGGAAATCAGAGCGTGCCGAAGTTGCTCTAAAAGCGCAGCAGATACCCGATGAGGCTCTTTTCGCCCTCTTCTGGAGTCAGTAAACGCACCGCCAAAACCTCTTCGCGCCCATCTCCATCCAAATCGCGGATGGTCAGCGCATGCGGTTCGGCCCAGTTTTCTAAGCGGATATCAAGGTCGGGCTCGATACCGTTGGTCATCGAAGTCATGGCCGAAGTGCGGCCCAAGGTCCACTGAGTCAGAGTGGAAATGCCTATGTCTAAATCTCCATCGCCGGCCAGGGTTTGCTGCAAGAATTTTTCGATCGCGCCATGCAGAACCGATTCATCGGAGACGAGATTGAACCAAACTTGCAAACGACCGCCTGCCCCAAGGGTGACTAGGTCAGTGCGAATGCCATCTCCGTCGTAATCGCACATGCGCACTATTTTCTGACGCAAACTATCGAACTGATCCTTTTCGCCTTTGAACACCCGGACCAAGGAACCTCCCTTGAGGTTTGCCGAACGTTCGCGGAAAGGACGCTTTTCGAAATCGCCATCGCCTTTGCCGCGGAACACGAGAAAGTCGAACTCAATCTCCCAGGAAAACAGAGCCGCGCGCAGAATTTTGCCGATACCTAAATCCTCAACCCTGACCAGCACGAGATCGGGGATGTCATCGGCGTCGATGCGTGCTGGATAAATATAAAACACATTGCCGCGCACCTTCAGACGAGTGCGTTCGCGCGCAAGGTCGACACCATCTTCACCACCGAGGAACACGCGAATGCGGCCGTCGGCAAGAATGAGTAAGTCCATCGCGCCATCGTTGTTTAGGTCGGCCCACTTATCTTGCACCAAAAAGCGAATCGAGCTGGTCAAATTACTGAGGTCGACACCGAATTCATCCATGTCGGCGCGGAACTGTGACAAATCTAAACTGCGCGTAGGTTCACTAGGGAATCCATCGGGGCCCAAAACGAATTGACGAATTTGCAAGCCATCACTCACCGTGATGTCGGGCCGGCCATCGCCGCTAATGTCTTCCGGCAACAGTTGGGGCACCACGATTTTGCGGCCGACCTTTCCCAATAAACCGCCATCGGTGCGCAACTCAAGACGCGAAATCGATCCGAGATCGGGGCCTTCCTGAAACGAAGAGCCATCCCCCATCCACAACTGGAGGCGATCGCCCATGGGAAGGAGTAAATCTGGATGACCGTCTTTGTCTAGGTCACGTAAGAAGGATCCGGAATGACATCCACGTGGCGGAACTCCGCGTAGTCCTCCAATAATCGGATCGGAAAGGGAAAACACACCTTCCTTCAACTCAAGCCGACGCAACTCTTTCCCATCCACGAGCACCCAAAACTCCTCAAGGCCGTTGCCGTCGAGGTCGGCCATAGTCCATAATGTGGCCTCGCCTGGAAGTTCAAGGGTCGGTGCATCTTCTTGTTCCAGTAAGCGAACCTTGCGGCCATCGATGGCCAACATCTGCCCCACCAAAGTGCCATCTAAACTGGCAATCGCCATATGCTCAAAGGGTTTTCCGAAATCGAGCTTAGTCAGATCTTGTGCGCTGACCTCCTCCATCGGAACTGGAGCCTGCAGCAAAAGAGCGTAGAGGATGCAAGTTATCATCGGCGGTAGGACAGGTGGATTTCAAGATTGCCATCGCGCTGGATGATGAAGTCGCCGATACCGTCGGCGTTGAGGTCCATAACCTCGATTGAGGCCTGCAAAGCTTGGATGGGGATTTCTGCGACGACATGATCATCGACAGAAACTTGGGTGCCGTTTCCCTTGAAGCGTCGTACCTCCAAGTTGCCTGATTTTGATCGCTCCAAAAAATCCGGCTGGCCATCGCCAGTKAGGTCCGCCTGAAAAGAACTCAGCGACACGAAGGAATCAAAATCCTCGACCTTGTAAGTGCGTGACCAAAGRAAGGCGGGTCGATTGTCCCAGGAGCCATCTYTATGCAARAAACCGGTGATGTCATGTTGCACTTTCGGCGAGCTCTGCCCGAGTAGACCYAAATCTAACTTCCAGTTCGAAAGGCAAACATCYTTTTGGCCATCGTTATTWAGGTCCATCGCGAAAACCCACAAAAAGGTGGAGYTCACTTTGAGGAAGGCGTCGGARTATTCCAAATCTTCCTTTTGCGCAGGGTCGAGGTAGAAGCGRACCTGCCATGGACGTGCCTGACTAAGGATGTCCGCGCTACTGCGYACAAACAGAAGATCTGCGGCCGGTCCCCCACCAAGATCCATCCATTCCACTTGCTCGAAATCYGACTCTCCATTGTCYGGCARCTCRATCACTTGCGATRCTTTCTTTGGRAAACKGCCGTCCTCGTTTTGAATGAACAAACTGAGGTTGGCATCGCGTAGATAAGTGAGGTCGAGCAGGCCATCGCCGTCGACRTCGGCCCAGACTGGCGAAGGCARRTAGTTTGCCGTGAACARCGCGGGRGGGCGYGMAATSACTCCGAGGTCTTCATTGGGCACGAACAGCGTTCCAAGCTCCTGGCTSCCAATCGTGGTGCGCACTAAKCCACCYARGTAACTACCTGCTGCAACCGGTGCGCGGTCATCGGTCACGCCGACCTTGATATCACCCAGCGTTTTTCCATCGTGATCCAAGATGCGATAACCATTGCCCGTCGCGACTACAACTTCAGGGAATCCGTCGCCATCGATATCCGCGACTGGCTCCCACAGCGGAAGAGCCTGACTCGATGGCATATCCAGCAACATGCTGATCGGGTCTTGATTAAGCCGCACCAGGCGCCCGGAATGTTTGCGCAAGTAAGCTCCGCGGCTCGCCAACAATAAAATCTCTACACCTTCCTCTCCATCTTCTTGCAAGAAATCACCGACATTCCACGCCACCAATTGGTGCGACATTTCTAAATGTAAATCGGGTGCAGCAGAAAAGGCATGCCCATCTTTTTGCATGTGCACATCGAGATAGCGCTTACCGTTCTTATCCAAGACTGCCTGGAACAAATCCAGGTCACCATCGCCGTCGTAATCGGCAAAAGTGCGTGCATCTAAAAGTTTGCCGGAGGGTTGCACGAACGAGGCCAAATGACCGGCTTCCTGCATCAGGGCGAAGGCTAATCCAAGAATCATGGTTGCGACTCCGAGTTGGAGCTTAAGTGATCTTCTAAGACAAGTTCACCGGATTCCCATTCAATCAAGCTCAGGATGGAGTACTCGCGTTCTTCGCCATCGCGTGCGTAACGGAACAAGTCGGTAATGATAAAACGCCCGATGCGAAATTCGCCGCGGTCATTTCCTATTTCGCGCTCCCACATGAACAAGGGCCAAATGCCGAACTGAGTGATTGCAGTTCCGGGGTCGAATGCTGCGATTTCCAACTCACGCCGCGAACCACGTGGGCCAACCACAGTCAATGCAATCGAGTCTCCTGGGCGCAGGCTAAGTTGCGCACGGCGAATGAACTCCGCGGAGGAACCAGGGTCTTGGCCCTGAAAACTAAGCACAACATCGCCGGGGCGCACTCCTGCTTTTGCCAAAGGACTTTCCCCCACTAACTCCACCACTTGCGGTTGTCCCTTAGCGTTGTCGCGGAAAGCTGCGCGTAAGTAACCGCGATCCACGTGATACACATGGCGCACGCGGCGAGTGTCGAGAAGAGTCAGTGCGGCATCGGTTTCCACCACTTCACTGCCGCGCTGCAAACGTAGCACCACCGATTGCGCGGTGGAAATCTGCTCGAGCAGAGTTTGCAGACGTTGTGGGTCATCGGTAGCTTTACCGTCRAAGAGCAACAATATGTCGCCTACAACAATACCGGCAGCTTCTGCGGGGCTGCCCGCATCCACTCCAGTGATTCGCACGCCGGGCGGCATCTCTAGAGAGAAGACATCTTCCGATTGATTCAGCTCTGTGGTCAAGCCAAGGAAAGCACTGTGTGCGGGGCCCTGCTCGGTTGCGGAAGCCAATGCCTGGAAAGAAGGCGGTAAAGGCAAAGGCTCTCGGTTGAASGAGCAGCTTGCCRTGCACAGGAGKRCACACGCGATGAGTGATTTGGG
Organism: Planctomycetota bacterium; assembly: GCA_002746235.1. Classification (GTDB taxonomy): domain Bacteria; phylum Planctomycetota; class UBA1135; order UBA1135; family UBA1135. The sequence continues at coordinate 2,661 of NVWJ01000020.1, read as the reverse complement.
GGTCATACCGGTTTACGACGGAACATCAGGATGGCACAAACRCCTGCAAGAAAGAAGGCGGGCCARGGAGTGATCCAACCGAGCTTGACGACTTCATCAAACTCGTRTGGGTAGGCATCGGAGAAGCCAGCAGCGAAACCTGCGGTGCGTTCCAGATAAGAATCGGGTCCGAGMGCAGGTAGCAAGTCGGTGAACAGCCATGGGGCATGGTCACCAAGCACACTTTGCAGCAGCGTCGGTGCCAAGATGACACCMAGYCCGACTCCCACCGCAGCAACRCCGGTGCGGAAKGCGGTTGACATCCAKACGCTRAACAATCCTAATGCCAACAAAGGCGGGATGGCATGCAGCATGGARCGGAACAAATGGTGCGCGACCTTATCGTCGACGATGGAAAGCAARACTTCCCCGTCTTCCATGATGTCGCCGGCGTCGAAGAARATCGCGGCCGACAARGCYGCGCCAAGCAAAACACAAAGATAAAGCGTTAGCGGCAGAATSAGYCCAATCAAACATCGCGCGCTRGTGTAGGCRGTTCTGGAAATCCGCCTCGATAGCGGGTCRCGAATCGCRCCRGASCGGATTTCWCGCGGCAGCCCACCTGCGAGCAACAGCAAAATRGCGATTTCGACCAAGAACATTCCAGCACGCGTGCCTTCGCCAAACTGTGGCCAAAAATTCCATGCGCCCACTTGATCGGGGCCGCCAGCGCCCGCGGAATGCAAGATACCGAGCTTTAAACGTGCTCCAGCAACAAAGAGTGCTGCGACAAGGAACACGCCAAGGTGCACCCAGCGAATCGTTCTGCGCTTTCGCAGTAAATACAACTCACCACGGAATGCACGCCAGAAACCCATCATTGCACGGCCTCCATACCCTCTAAGGCTTGGTGGAAGACATCGACGAGGCCAGCTCTTTGGCGCGCATATTCTTCTACACCGGCGCCATGTTCCACCAGTTGGACCAGGGCGGCGGCGGTATCAAAGTTTTGGTGGATGCGCACTTGTAGTTGGCCATCGACCGAACGTGGCGCTCCGTCAACGCCATCTAAACGCGCGAGCACTTCACGCACGCGGTCTTCATGCTTTGCGCGAATCAAAAGGCCGTCACCAGCCGCAGTGAGTAAGCCATCGACCTCACCTTGCAGCAATGTGACACCATCTTCAATCATGCCAACACGATTGCACACGTGTTCCACCTCGCGCAAATGATGGCTGGACAGAACCACCGTAACACCTTGTTCATGCGACAACTCACGGAACAAGGTCAGCATGCGCTCGACCCCTTCAGGGTCCAAGCCCGAAAGCGGTTCGTCGAGCACTAGGAGYTGCGGGTTTCCGAGCAAGGCACGCGCGACAGCAGCACGTCGYCCTTGGCCAWGAGAAAGCCGATCRCCACGRTTGTKTTGRYGATGCTTTAACCCGACCAACTSCAACACATCTTCCACTCCTCTGCCGCCTTGAATGCCGCCGCGAATCATGGCGACCTCCAAGTTTTGACGAAGGGTCAAGGTGTCATCCATGCCCGGWGGATCRAGCGCYACACCATAMGGCTGSTYGATTTTGTGYACYTCYTTACTGGATACCCCAAACATRGAGCARGTRCCGCCTTGATAAGGCARGTAGCCCAAYAAACARCGCATGGCCGTAGTCTTTCCGGCACCATTRCGRCCGAGCAAACCGAATAAGTCGCCGGGGAACACTTCCATGTCCACACCCTTCAAAATGGGCTTCCCTCCAAGTTGAACTTTGAGGCCGCTGACGACGACGGCAGGTGTTTCGGACATGCTGATGTAAGTAGTAGGACGGTTGGAGGAACGTGGGATTGAATCTTCGCTGCAACGTGGCTTAGAATCAACCGAGATGAGCGACTTCCCTTACCTGGCCCTTACGTTTGATTGCTTCGGAACGTTGATGGATTGGCGCCGTGGGCAAAGAATAAGTTTGTCGGCACTGCCGGAGCTTCAGGGGCATGAACACCGGTTTCCGGAACTCGATGCCATACGCATGGAGGAAGAACAGCGTATTCAGGCTGGAGAATGGCGTCCTTATCACCAAATCCTGGCTGATTCCCTGCGCCATGCAGCATTTAAGCTGCTTCGCATTGAGTTATCTGCCGGGTCCTGCCGTAGCTTCAGTCAAGCTCAGGGTGGATGGCCCGCCTTTCCGGACAGTGCCGATGCCCTGCATCGCCTAGCCAAACACYGCACGATTGGTCTCTTGAGCAACTGCGATGCTGCCGCTCTGCGCCATGCAGCAGCGGAAACTTTAGGGCTCGAGGCGCCACTCCTAGTCCCCTCGGAGGCTATCCAAAGTTACAAACCAGCCGCCGCACACTGGCAAGCAGCTCTACGCCTTTTGGATTGCCCCCCCGAGCGCGTGCTCCATGTCAGCGCCTATGCCTTTTATGATCTCATCCCGGCACGCCACCTTGGATTCGATGTCGCCTTTGTTGCGCGCGACCAAGAAACCGCACCGACTCAATTGAAACTGGCCTACCAAGCCCGCGATCTCGCGGATTTGGCAGACCAGTTAGGTTGCTGAAATTTATTCTATTGCTTAAGGAAACTCTGATTAAGCCTGGCGGCGACTCCGCGGCCGAAATCGCTTGCCCCTGCGTTGCTTCATCTTGCCTGTAGCGACACTACAGCCTTCGATTCGC
>NVWJ01000009.1 GCA_002746235.1 Planctomycetota bacterium | reverse complement strand
GATGAAGGGCGAGTTTGAAAATCGCCTGAAATCAGTGATCGAAGAAGTGCAGGCCAGTCCGGTGCCAATTATCCTGTTTATCGACGAAACCCACACACTGATCGGTGCGGGCGGTGCGGCGGGCGGTGAGGGAATATGGGTATTGGCGGATGATTCGGGGCTTTGTGTGGATGCCTTAAATGGAGCACCAGGGGTTCGTTCGGCGCGATATTCGGGAACGGAAGGCGTCCGCAGGGATGGAGCGAACAATGAAAAGTTGTTGCGTGCGATGGAAGACGTTGCCGATGCGGAACGGGGCGCTGCTTTTTTCTGCGCTATTGCAGTGGTGCACAATGGTGAAGTTTTGTTTGCCGTTGAAGGGTCGGTGCGTGGGCGAATATTGCGTGAAGCGGATGGCGTCGACGGCTTCGGTTATGACCCGTTGTTTTTTCACGCGCCATCCAGAACTTCCTTTGCACGGTTAAGCGCTGCGGAAAAGGCCGAGGTGAGCCATCGGGGAATGGCGGTGGGTGCGTTGCGCGTGCGGCTTGCAGAGTTGCTTGGCCCAGAAGCGACTTCGGCTTAGGTGAGGCGCGGGTTGGCGGGCGCGGGTTGGCGGGCGCGGGTTGGCGGGCGCGGGTTTAGAAAATCGTTTGGCTGATGAGCTTTTGCGTGGCGCTGGCTCCATACCAAAGGTAAAGCTGTACGCCGGCGGCAAGTAAATCCAAAGCCATGGTGGTGAAGCGTCGTTGCGGTCCGCGCAGGAATTCGCTGATCACTTGCATGAACAACTGAATCGAAAACAACATCGCTACCAGGGCAATCCATCCCCAGAACCGTTCCACTTGAATGGCCTCGGCGGCGGACATGTGGCCGACCACTGGCAGCGGCATGAGAATCAGCGGCACGATCAGAAAAAGGAAGCCAAAAACGTAAGAACATATCGCGGTAAGGCTGATGTTGATTTCAGCTAAAGTGGGGTTTGGGAGACGTCGGTGCATAGTTAGGCGGGGCTTGGTTAAGATGCCAGCTTAACCGATGAGAAACTTTCTACCCTTCCTTTTGCTCGCCGGCGTTTCTTGCGCATACTTGCCGTCGACGTCGGGCGAATACGTCAACACGCCGTACATCAGCCGGACCACCGGCACTGGAGTGGTGGAGCAGGGTGGCTTTGAGTTGGAAGGTCTGGTGGAAAGCGATCCGGGCGAACGGGTGAAGAGTATTCTGAAGGCCAACTTGGGATTAGGCCCTGGATTTGAGCTTGGATTGAGTATTGAGCCGTATCACTCCAACGGGAGTCCCGCGGGACGCGGCGTGGGCGACGTCAACATTGTCGCCAAATATCAATTCGCCGATGGCAGCAAAGGCGATCTGCGCGGCATTTTGGAAACCGAAGTGCGCCTTCCCACCAGTGATGTCGGATCTGCCGGCGCAAAGGGTGAATCCGACTTCTTTTTGATTTCCAGTTTGGGTCAATCCTTCGGCAAATATTCACTGGTTGGCACTTATGAATTAGGATTACTGGGTGAAGCGGGGCGCGATTCTCTTTTGGTGGAACATGCGGCGGTGCTGGCCGCAACCATGCGTTTACATTCCAACTTGCGCGGATTTATAGAGGCCTCGATGGTACATGAACCGCGCGATTCGATCACCGCTTGGTATGGCGGCGGTGGCGCAGGATATAAAGTCACTGATGACATCGAACTGCAAGCAGCACTGCAGTTGGGTCTCAACGATACCGCCGACGATTACCTTTTCGTTTTTGGTTTCACCTACGAGATGGGACGTTTCCTTCCGGTTTTGCGTTAAGGAAGTACGAAAAGAAATCATGCATGTTTTAGAAACCGAGCGGCTCAGTTTGCGTCGCATTGCATTGTCCGATGCCGCCATCATCCTGGAACTCACTCAGGACCCCGATTGGATTCGATTTGTGGGTGATCCAGGATTAAAGACTCTTGCGGATGGAGAAGGGTTTATTCGCTCTCGTTTTCACGCGGCGTATGAGAAAACCGGCATCGGACTGTGGATGGTGGAGGAGAAATCCACGTCGACGCTTTTGGGGATATGTGGTCTCATCAACCGGGATTCGCTCGAGGACGTGGATTTGGGCTTTGGGTTTCTGAAGCAGCATCGACGTTGCGGCTTTGCTTACGAGGCATGCCTGGGATGTTTGGAATATGCGAAAGATGAGTTGCAACTTACCCGCATTGTGGCGATTACTGCCCAAGGTAACGAGGCATCAGGACAGCTTTTGGAGAAACTGGGTTTTAGCTTTGAGAAGCTGTTCCCCTTCGAAAAGGAAGAAGTGCTGCTTCGGTTATTTGCGCGCCAGATTGGCAAAATCGAGCCTCGCTAGGAATCGATGGATTGACGGGTGCAGAGCCTGGATGAGGAGGAGCTTGCACGGCATCGGTCGCGGCTTTGGTGGTGAGATGGGTGGGGAACTGTCGCGGCTTTGGTGACTAGATGGGCCGGTGGCCGTGGTGGTGGAATCACTCATAAAAGGCCGCGCGGCACTATGATGCGCGGTCCGGCGGGCGCCTCATCCCCCCCTGCTGGACCTTCAGAAATGGCTAAATCCTTCCCGCCGGAGCGCATCCGCAACTTTTCTATCATTGCGCACATCGACCACGGTAAATCTACGCTGGCGGATCGGTTTTTGGAGATTACGGGCGCTGTGGACGAGCGTGGGCGCAAGAATCAGCTGCTCGATTCCATGGATTTGGAGCGTGAGCGCGGGATTACCATCAAAGCGGCGGCGGTTTCGTTGACCCACCATGTCGATGGCGTGGAATATCTGCTCAATTTGATCGATACGCCGGGCCACGTGGACTTTGCCTATGAGGTGGAAAAATCTCTGCAGGCTTGTGAAGGCGCGCTGCTCCTAATCGATGCCGCGCAGGGCATTCAGGCGCAGACCGTGGCCAATGCCATGCTCGCGATGGAGCAGGAAATGACCATCGTNGMCGKTRTTYWMCNNAAGAWYKACNTTGCMSYRTKSGYGNYMKGAAKAWMTYRWRRAAKASTYGGAGAACACTTTGCTGTTGGAGYGTGACMATGTTTTGCGTTGTTCSGCRAAAACGGGYCAGGGTGTTGAGGAAATCATTCGCGCGATTGTGGATGARATTCCGGCMCCKRARGGCGACCCMAACGCRCCSCTRCAGGCYTTGGTTTTYGACGCMAAGTACGATGACTACCGCGGCATTGTGGTTTACTTGCGCATCATCAACGGCACGCTGCGTAAGGGCGACGTCACCCGCATGCTTGGTGCCGGTGCCGATTATGAAGCAGTGGAAATTGGCAAGTTCATGCCAGAGCCAGTCCCCCACGCAACCCTTTCGGTTGGCGAGGTGGGTTATTTCATCTCCAACATTAAGAAGCTGCAAGATGTGAACGTGGGCGACACCAYGRCTATGGCTAAGGGTGAGCAAGCGGAGTCGCTGACCGGCTATCGCGAGCCACAACCGATGGTTTGGTGTGGTATTTACCCGGTGAGTTCCGGCGATTTTGAAAACTTGCGCGCCGCACTCAACCAACTAAAGCTTAACGATAGCTCGATTATCTTCGAGCCAGAATCCTCCGACGCGCTCGGTTTTGGATTCCGCTGTGGATTCCTCGGTTTGTTGCACATGGAAATTGTGCAGGAACGCCTGGAACGAGAATCGGGCGTAGACGTGGTGCAAACCGCCCCTTCGGTGCCTTATCGGATTGTGATGAACGATGGCAGCATCCAGGACATTCGCTCTCCTGGCGCACTTCCGGACCCGGTGTTCTTCACCGAGGTTCAGGAGCCGATTGTGACCACCCACATTCTCATTCCCTCTGACAACATTGGCGCGCTCATGAGCTTGTGCTCGGAGCGTCGTGGAAAGTTTTTGCGCCAAGAGCATTTGTCGGCCAACCGGGTCATGCTGACTTGGGATTTGCCACTCGCAGAAATCATCTATGACTTCTATGACAAATTGAAGTCCGGCACCAAGGGTTATGGAACCATGAACCTTGATGAGCCACGCTTCGAAGCTGGGAACTTGGTGAAGCTGCGCATTTTGGTTTCGAGCGTAGAAGCCGATGCACTTTCGGTCATCTGCCACGCCGATGTTTGTCAACGTCGCGGTCGTGCGGTGCTGAAAGTATTGCGTAAGGAGATTCCGCGCCATCAGTTTGAGGTGTCTTTGCAGGCTGCGGTGGGCGGCAAGATTATGGCGCGCGAGAACATTCGGGCTTTGAGCAAGAATGTGACTGCCAAATGTTATGGCGGTGACATCACGCGTAAACGCAAGCTGTTGTCCAAGCAGAAGGAAGGCAAGAAGCGCATGAAGAGCATCGGCAATGTCGAGGTTCCGCAGAAGGCGTTCTTGGCGGTGCTTTCGACTGACGAATAGGGTTTGGCTGGGGAAAATTCCCCGAAAAATGGTGGATGAAATAGAGTTAGGGTTCATTCAGTACTACCCATGCTCTCCATCTCCCTCTTGCTACTAGCTCTCGCCGCTCAAAATGACGGCGGATTCGAAATTGTCGGCACGACCGATTCTGGTCTCGGCGCCGGCGCTAGCTGGACCGATGACGTGAATGGCGATGGCGTGCCTGATTTGCTCATTGGGGCTTTAGGGCTCCCTGTGGGCGGCCCCGACACCGGCATGGTCGAAGTTCGCTCGGGTGCGGATGGAAGCTTGATTCGACGTGACTTCGGACCTGCAGGCTTCTTTCTTGGTTCCTTCCTGCTCGGCATTCACGATGTCGACGGTGACGGTTTCGGCGATTATGCTGCTGGGACTGGTGATTGGGGGGTCCTGGGACCCTTCGGTTCGGGCGTGATCGTTTACTCTGGAGCCACCGGAGTGGAGCTGTGGCGCTTTGATGCACGCGTATATGGGGAAGAGATTGGTCAGCGTATGGAGAATCTTGCCGACATCAACGGCGATGGCATCGATGATCTTTTGCTGAGTGGTAGCACCATTCCGGACGGAATGGGCGGATCCATATTCCGCGGTGGCGAGATTTTAATTCTGTCGGGCGCTGACGGAACGCTCTTACGGGAGCATCGCGGATCTCTTGCAGGACAAAACTTTGGCACTGCGATTGGGTTGGCCGGCGATTTGAACTTGGATGGATTTGAGGATTACATCGCAGGGAGTAGCAACCAAGGTCCATTTGGCGAAGTGGAGGTTTTTTCAGGAGCTGACGGCAGTTTGCTGTGGTCGAAAAGCGGAAATGGGACGACCGGTCCGATTGGACAGTTTGTAACTTCTACCGGCGATGTAAATGGAGACGGGATTCCTGACATCGTCACCTCTCTGTCGTCCAGTGACATGCAATGTTATTCGGGTGCCGACGGCTCCGCCTTGTGGTCCGACCCGATGAATCGCCCGGCTCTGGCGATTCAGATTCGAGTGAACACGCATTTAGTCGGCGATTACAACCAGGACGGCATTCCCGAGATTGGGTCCACCATTGGATACCTTGGCGTGCCGCAGTTTCTTCGCATCCTAGATGGTGCCACTGGGGAAACTTTTACAATCTTGGGCATGCGCCGCGTGAACGGGATGCCGGATCAGTTTGCGGAAGATTTTAGTGGCTTGCCCGACCTGAATGGCGATGGCCTCGAGGATCTCCTAATTGGTCGTCCACGACATGCAATCCGTCCACATGTTGGGTCGAGTGGTTTTGATTACAACGATGATGGCCAAGCGTTCATTCAGTTCATGCGGCCGTTTTTGAGCACTTCCGCAACCGAGCTAAGTGCAAGCGGTGGATCTTCTGTGGTGCTCGACATCGACTTCCCAGCCTCCGAAGCAGGTCGTGGCTACACCATGTTGGTTTCCGCTGCCGGGCGTTACGATGCCATCCTCGGCAACCAGCGCAAGTATGCCCCAATGGGCCGCGACCTGCTGTTCTCGCGCATGGAAAGCGGTTATGTGCCCGCCTTCGGTTTTGGCTTCCATGGCGTGCTAGATGCCAATGGAGATGCATCCACTACTTTGGACCAAGGTTTTTATCTTGCAGAATTTGTTGGGCGTAGCATGCACTTTGCAGCCGTCACCCATGGTGGATTTCCGCTTGTGCCGGAGAGCCTTTCAAACGCTGTTGTTTTGAAAATCACTCCTTAGGCAGCTTGAGGAGTTACCGCTAAAGGAAGCTCTGATTGGGTCGGAGTTACCTAAACTGGGATTGTTCTAGATAACTCCTGGATGGCTTCACCAAAACCTAAACGCGCCGCGCTCCCTCTCCTGCTGATTGCACTTGCGGCGGTGACTTGGATGTACTTCCAAACTGTCGGCGGCGAGGCGGAAGATGTATGGGAGCCGTTTCGTTCGGAAGATGCGGTGGAGTTAGAAAGTGCGTCGGATTTGGATCGGCCGGCGGGCGGGAGAACAGCGCAAGGGGTGGTGGAGCGGACGGAGGTGAATCCTGCGGTGAACGGCGGATTAGATGACCTGGCGMGCGCAGAGGATGAGAGCGAGCCGGTGTTGGTGCGCGCGGAGATTCGGATTGAGGAGGACATCGAAGGAAGTGCGCCGGAGAATGTAAAGGGCTGGACCGTGGTGATTCAAACTTGGGATCAGCTTTCTGGTACCACGCCGCGTTTTGAGTCCATCAGCAATGCCCAGGGAATCGCCAAGTTTGAGTTTCCCGGCGATGTGCATATTGACTGGGTCTCGTGCTTACCACCGCAGGGTTCTGGCTACGGACTTAGCTTTCTGGAGCAACATACCGACCTGATTGAGGGCGATGCATACCTTGCGGTTCTGCCGCTGAGTCCTGCGCGCCTCGCTTATGGAAGAGTGGTCGATCAAAACCAACAGCCGATTGAGGGTGCCATCGTCCATGCTTATGAGGGCAACTGGACCTATGGACTGAATGAGTGGGTGGCCGGATTTATGACCGCAACCACTTCCACCAATGGGCGCTTTGAATTTGCGCAACTTTATGAAGGCGAAAACTGGGCGTTTGCAGTCGAGCCCGAAGAGTGGCTGATGGTGCATCCGGCGCACGGCGAACAGCGTGAGTTCCTTGGTTCCGTGGACTTTGAGGAACACATTGGCAATGCGGTCGATATTGGAGAGCTGCAATGCGTGCCACTGAATACGGTGGAAGTCGATTTAGTAGATTCCACTGGCCTTCCTATTTCTTACGGCATGCTCAAGGTGGAACCCATGACTTACGATGCCAGATACTTAAGACCAACGAGTCACGATCAAGAAGCATTGCAGCTTGAGGGTCGCGCATTGGGTGCAGACCTGATCAACGTGGGTGATTACCGCGAGGAGTTTACTGCGGATGAAATGGGCCGCGTAAAACTTAAGTTGGTGCCGGGGTTATGGAAAATGTGGATGGAATCCTTGCCGGGCATGAGTCGCGAAGCTTCGCAGACTCCAGAAATGGAATTTCACACCAACGAAGCTGAGGTTCAGTATCAGCTGCCGGTTCGCTTACAGAAAATATCTGGCCAGGTTTTTGCGCCGGGTGATTTTAGTCCGTATGCAGAGGTTCGCTTCACTTGGTCCGGGAGGCGCAATGTGGAAGAAATGGAAATGGAAACCGCGGCCTACGGCAAGTTTGAATTTATGGGGGTCATTCCAGCCGGTGGTTATGAGGTACGTGTTTGGCCAGAGTCGACCGCCTTGCTACCCGATGAATGGCATTTTTCCGCCGCCGATTTACAAAGTCCCTTGCACTTAACTTTGAAATCTGGGGCGACTCTTTCCTTACGCTTCACGCAGATGCGCGAAGAACCTGCGAGCGCTGCCTTTGGCGTCCTCCGCTTGGAATCTTGGACACCGGAGAGCGAAGGAAGTGTTGATTTAGAGGCCTATTGGTGGAAAATGAGGAAGGGTCGGCGCGTGAATATAGTTCCGGATCGCACGGTGACTTTGGGCGGCTTGGCGGCTGGCACTTATGAGGTTTCTTTGAGTTTGCCGGAGCCTAATTACAGAGCGAAGTCAGGAAGTAAACCGAATATGTATGAGCGGCAACGGTGGACGATTCAAACAGGACCGAAAACGCATACGCTAGTTGTCGGTGAATAAGGAATGTATACGCGCATAGCTCTTAGTGCTTTGGCCATCGGCTTACTTTGCGGTTTGGCGTGGATGTTGGCATCGGATGTGGTGGACCTCGAAAGTGAGGATACTCCAGCATCGGAAATTGAGGCGGACATTCCTGCGGCGGCCGCATCGGTGATTCAAGAAGTGGAACGCACCGAACTTGATGGCATGGATGAAGGACAACGCGCTTGGGCGGAAACGGTATCGAATTCGATTTCCTTGCCAAGGGTTCTGGTGGAAGTGACGACGTTGAAAGGAGAGGCGGGGCATCCGCCGGAGGATTGTCAAGGTTGGGAAGTCTTGGTGCGTTATCGGCGCGCGCTAGATGGCCCAAGCGCAAGTCGAGCAACGAGCCTAGATAAGAACGGTCGTGTGGAGATTAGGTTTATTGGGATGGTGATGATCGATCGCATTACCTGTATCCCGCCGCAAGGAAGCGGTTTAGGTTTTGCGGTGGAGGAACAAAGTGTTGAATTCCTAAACGGTGAAAAGCATTCTGCTTTACTTTATGTAACACCTGCGCAATCGGCTGTTGGGAAAGTCGTCAACCACCATGGGGAAGCGGTTCCAAATGCTTCTATTCATGTGTTTCCACGTAAACAGAATCGAGGGCTACGCGATTGGAGTGGCGGCATTCTCACTACTACCACCGATGCAAACGGCCATTTCCGTTTCGATCAGATTCCCAACGGCGCGTGGGTGTTTGCGGTGCAGCCGACCAAGTGGCTGATGTACTCCCCCGGCCTGAAAGAGCAATCAGAAGGCCACGGTTTACTTTACTTTTACGGCGAGCAGGACGATGCGACCGATGTTGGAGTCCTAGGCGTAGTCCCCATGTCGGTGGTCCAGCTAAAAGTCACCGACAGCAACGATGCCCCGGCTGCCGGAGTCATCGTGGGTGCAATCCCCATAAAGCTCGATGATCCAAATGTAAAGGCATCTGAGGAAGACGATTTCTCATCGTTAGATGACATCCTCCTCCCCTACGCCCATTATTATTTTCAAACCGATGCCAACGGTGAAGCCACCTTGCGCTTGGCCGATGGCCAGTGGGATCTTCGCATGATGAATTTCCCAGGGATCCACACACTTGATTATAAATCTCTAACCGTTGCATTCACTTCGCACGAGGAGAGTCTGCATTATCAGATTCCAGCTCCGATGATTCGCTTCGCGGGGAAGTATGTGGGTCCCGATGGCGWGCCAATCTCTAAGGCGCGTTTTTCCCTAGGCGTGAATGGAAACAGCAAAGGCTGGGGTGCCGCGATGACTCGTCTAGATGGCAGCTTTGCTTTTCCATCCATTCTTTCGGCGGATTCCTATCAACTTTCCGTGCGACCGGAATCTTCCGCATGGCTGTCCGAATCCTGGACGATTTCATCCCAGGCCATGGGCAAAGATTTCCGCGCTGTCGCCACTCCATCGGCAGGCTTGCGGTTTATGGTGCGCGATTTAGAGGGACTTCCGATTCAGCAATCCGGCTTATCCCTTCGACTCATGGAGCTCTCTCAGAAACCTGCCAGAGCCGGGCACTCCCGGCCGAATTCCTGGGCCAGAACGCATGGCATCAACCGCGGTGTTGACACATCCGGGGTGCAAGAAATTCGGGGTTTGACGACCGGCGAATACATTCTCGTTTTGTTCTCTCATCCTGACCGCCTCGACCCCATCACAGGCGTACGCCCTGAGGCCGAAGAGGTACGGCGTTGGACCCTGCAGACTGGCGACACGGTGCATGAGCTTCGGGTTGCGGTGCCTCGCTAAACGAAGAGCAGCCTAGATTTAGGCCTTACTTGCGCGTTAGTTCTACAACAGAAGGTTTTCGAATGATGGCAAAGGAAGGTTGCACATGATATTTATCTAATAGTTGGTCGAGGATGACATCATCCGTGCGCCAATGCGTAAGTTCGGTCATTAAGAAAACACGGCGGCCTGCATCGAAGGCTTCTTCAATACGCTCAGGATTGCGGCTAATATCATTGGAAGCTAAAGGCCTACGCTCTTCGCCAAATGCGCCGACCAAGTGTGCCGATCCTTTCGAGTAAATCGGAAGAAAAGTTCGCGCAGAATCACCCACGAAAAAGTATTGCGCTGAAATGGTTGAAAACTGCCCAATCAGTAAAGCGTCTTCAGGCAACTGCGCGTCGGATTGGACCATAAGGGTGTGCCGGTAAGAAGACTCCATGGCTCTCTTGGTGCAGAAGAAATCTTGAACTTGAAAAACAAGGGTGCCGAAAATTGCTAAGAGGAGCCACTTGGGAAAACGGTCGCAAAGAGATAGGGTCCACACTGCGCCTAATGCGAACCAAGCAATATAGAGAAATAGCATGAAACGCACTGGTTGAAAAGGATAGCACGCATAAAACAAAACAATGGGTAAGGCGACCAGTCCTAGTCCAACCCGGGCTTCTTTGGTGCGAACCCAATGCTCGGGACGCCACCTTCGGCAGGCCCATGCTGCCAATAAAGGACAGGCGACCATAGCTGGTCCAATCACCCATTGCCAAAGCTCAGTACGCTTATGCTCTGGTGAAAAAATATGCAGCATTCCCAGAAGGTTTTCTCCGACACTTTCCAAGCTCAAAGAGTAAGCCGAAGGAGGCAACCAATAATGGTACCCGGTAAAAAGTGGGCTTCCGAAAACTTGGTGATAGTAAAACATCTGCCAAGCCATGCAAAGCAGGATCGGAACAAGCAAAAGAGAAGCGCGTCGCCAGAAAAGTGACATCGGTCGGACATAGAACAAACCAACCAATAGCGGAATGCAAAAGGCGAGATGGGTCAGGCGCAAGGAAACGGCAATGCCAGTTGCCGTTCCGGCAATAAGATAACTAAGATTGGGGTTCTTGTTGCGGCCTAGCCACGCCGTCCACACTACGAAAAATAGAAAAACTCCAGGTATGTCTGACATAATCATTCTGGAAACCCAATCAAACTGCCAAATAAAGAGAGTCGCTCCAAGGGTGATTCCCGCGGCACAACTTGCTTGACGAGAAGGCAAAAATTGAGCGCATAATATCCACAGAAGAATGGCCAAGCCGATACCGGTCGCCACCACGGAATAGATTCCAGCCCCTAGACTCGAAGCACCCAAGGCATAGATGGGCGCCAAAAAAAGAACTGCATAGCCAGGTGGGTAGCGCGAGGGGTGAACTTCGCCATAGGTAATAATTGTAAGCCCTTCTCCATCGACCCAATGCTTGGCCGATGTTGCGTATTCAATGGAGTCGGATGTGCCTAAATCGCCTGCCGATTCCGGCGTGCGCCAGAGCACAGCCACTGCAAGCGCAACGTAGGCCACAACCCATAGTTTGGGGTGACAAATGGCCTGGCCAATAGCGAACAAGGCGCGTTTTGCAAACATTTGTCGCATTCTATCCCATGCTGAGCAGAGAATTCAGCTTTTACCCAATGCAGGCTGAACCCTGCCGCGCTGATAGAATCTTGCTCGATGGCCAGCGCCAAAAAGGAAAAGAAGGAGAAGTCCAAGCACCCATTCCGCGACAATATTGAGGTCGTGGTTTTTGCCATTGTGATGGCGATGGGTTTGAAGGTTTTCGCAGTCGAGGCCTATCAGATCCCGACCGGCTCCATGCAGCCTACGCTCATGGGCACGCCGCTTTTGGATCCAATCACCAAGTCCACCAATGGCGGTCTCCACGACCGCGTTTTGGTCGACAAGATTAGTTACTGGTTCCGCGACCCAGTGCGTTGGGAAGTAGTGGTTTTTCGCTATCCACTGTTGACCCACAACAATTATGTCAAGCGCTTGATTGGCATGCCGGGTGAAGAACTGTGGATTGAAGCTGGTGACATTTATGCGCGCCCGCTTGACAGCGCTGACGACTGGACGATTCAACGTAAGCCTTGGAAAGTTCAGAAGCATATTTGGAAACACGTGTTGCCCGGCGTGGGCGATGACCCGAACAAGTGGCCAAGCTGGCGTCCAACTGGAGATGTGCGTCATGATCAAGATGGCACCATGTCCTTCCAAGGCAAAGGCACATTGGAATACGGCGGCAGCATTCGCGACAACTATCTCCACGGCTACCCAGATGAGATTTACTTCCGCATGCCAAACCCGGCGACCCGATCGAGCAAGAAAGTCAGTGATCTGCGCCTGCAGTTTCCGCTGACCCGCGATGGCGCGAAGGGCGACTTCCGTTGTGAAATGGAACTAGGCGTGTTTGATTTGGCTCTCGCTGTGCACTCCGACAGCACCTACACCTTGGAACTCCCAGATGGCACCCGTTTCGAAGACCAGGCCGACTTTGCCTCCACGGTAGAGGTTGATTTGTCTTTCTGGGATCACACTGTGCGTCTCGCATTGAACGGTGAAGAAGTTCTATACCGCGAGTTGGATTTGAATGCTGCGAAAGTGAATCGCAATCGTTTGAGCTTTCACGCCGACGATGCTGGCTGGAAACTTGGGCCGGCAACCGTGCACCGGGACATTCATTACCTTCCTCCGCGCGGCAACAYGGCNCCAWTGNNKCARATYCCSGAAGRSWMSTAYTTCRKSATGGGCGACAACACCCAGAACTCCTTAGATAGCCGCGATTGGTCTTCCGAGACTCTGGAGTTTGATCCTCCGATGCATGGCGTGACCAAGTTGCGCGGCGACCGCATGGTCGGTGGTGCCGACTCCATGTTCAATAACCCGCGTTGGAATCATGACCGCACGGTTATGACTTTCCGCGATGAGTTCGGCGGACTCTACACTTTCACCGACGAAGAATTGAAAAGTGCCGAGCACCTGATTAACGCTGCTGGTTTGGTCCCTCGCAACTATGTACTTGGGCGCGCCATCGCAGTCTTCTTGCCAGTGCCACCGTTTGCTCCGGTGGTGCGCATGGGCTTGGTGCACTAATCATGACTGCCTTGCTCTCCACTGAAGGGTTGTGCAAGTCCTACAAAGGGCGTCGCGTAGTGGACCATGTTGCGCTGGAAGTTGGTGAGGGTGAAATCGTTGGACTGCTGGGCCCAAACGGCGCCGGCAAGACCACCACCTTCCGCATGTGCATGGGCATGATTGCGCCGGATGAAGGCACTATTCAATTTCATGGGCAGGACGTCACCCGACTTCCCATTCATCGCCGCGCACGACTTGGTTTGGGATACTTGGCGCAAGAGCCTTCGGTGTTCCGCAAACTAAGCGTAGAGGACAATCTGCTTGCGGTGCTTGAGCTCCAAGGCGGAAGCGGCAGTGCACGACGCGAACGATGCGCGGAACTCCTAGAAGAGTTTGGCCTTTCGAAGCTGTATAAATCACGTGGTGAAGTTCTCTCCGGCGGTGAACGTCGGCGCTTGGAGATTGCGCGCGCCTTAGCATCACGCCCCACATTGATTTTGTTGGACGAACCTTTTAGTGGAGTGGATCCCATCGCGGTGGAGGAGATCCAGGAGATCCTTTCGGGTTTACGCGATCGTGGCATCGCCATTTTGCTGACTGACCATAACGTCCGCGAAACTTTGCACATCACCGACCGGGCTTACATCCTTGCACAAGGAAAGGTCCTGGCCGAGGGTGCGGCGCAGGACCTTGTTGCGGATCCCCAAGTACGTAAGGTGTACTTAGGGAAACGATTCGAACTGGGTTAACGTCGACGTCCTCTGCGCTGACGAGCTTTCTTGCTTCGCTTTCCGCGCGACTGCTTGGCCTTCGACTTGCGTCCGCCTTTTGACTTCTTGGCCTTGGAATTTTTCCCGCCACGACGTTTCTTGGCTTTCGACTTCTTCCCGCCGCGCGACTTCTTGGCCTTGGAATTCCGCCCACCGCGGTTCTTCTTGGCTTTCGAATTCTTTTTACCACCGCGGCGCTTCGTAGCTTTAGACTTTTGCCCGCCGCGCCCCTTCTTAGCCTTAGACTTCTTCTTGCCGCCGCGCTGCTTCTTCGCCTTAGACTTCTTCTTGGTGACCTTCTTCTTAGATGCCACCTCCTTGGTCGAAGCCTGCACCGGTTGACTTGCGTTATTGGTGCGGTTTAGGTCGGTGATCTGATTACGGTCTACCACCACTCCGACTGGCGGAACGATTGGGATCAGATTATCGTTTTCAGAAGGTGGAGCGGTGTCTCCTTCAGAATCACTGCCAGAATCGCTATCCGAGTCATCGCCTGGGGCGTCTGGACCTGGAGCTGCAGGTTCTCCGCGAATCACAATCACCTCGTAGGTGTTCTCAATCATGTCGTTTACCGACACGGTCACTTTGTCAGCGCCAACATTGCTGGTCCAACTGGTGTAAGGAAACTCACTGGATCCGAACTCCGGGATAGACACTAAAAGCGCGCCTTCACCAGTAAGAAATTCGATCCGATCGGTTTTCTGCACTTGACGTTCAATGCTCTGTGGCACGAAGCCGAGAGAATCGATATCAATCACATAAGGCAGGCGTTTACTCAGATCCTGATCGTTCGGGTGTACCGAACTATCTTCCAAGTACATGGAGCTCACAACCAATACCACCAACTCCTCGGTCGCCGAACGGCCAGCCATGACCGTGAAGTCTTTGATTGGGTTGGTGTTATCCCCCATCTGGCTTTCGTGGAAGGTACCGGACACGTTCAAACGGTTGGTTGCGTCCTGATACAGAGTCTTGCCGTAAACTTCCCATGCCAAACCAGCGTGTCCAGCCAAGTTGTCCATCTGGCCGGTGCCTGGGTTGATACCAGCGCGCCACATGTGGTTAGGACCAAAGAATTGGGCTCCTGCTAACTCAACCTTCAAGTCACGACCATCATGACGCTTGACTTCGCCTGCACAAACTTGGTTCATGTAGAAAAAAGTGTTCATGATGTATGGCATCGAAGCATACGAGAAAGAGTATTTATCTAGAGTTCGGTTCCACTCCGTAACCCAGATCTCAGGCCACTCCGTCTGCATGTTTGGCCCGGTTTTGAAGATATCGCGATCGTCCTCAATGCTGCGGAAGAGGTCGTCGTAATACTCCATCGTGGTCAAGAAAGACGATGGATCATTGCTGTAGAAGTGCCCAACGACAGCATCCAATCGAGTCTTCTGCGGATTGGCTGGATCGAAAGAGCTATCCAGGGTAGTGAGGAAGTCTTCGGCAAAACCACCCACAAGACCGGATGCAACCGGGGTCAACAAGGTGACTTCATCGGCCAGGCCGTCGCCGTTTTGATCAAGTTCACGGTCCAGAGAAGCCAACACCATGATATGCATGTCGGCGAACTCGGCTCCGCTTCCCAGGAAAGATTCCAGGTGCGGCTCGTTCCAAAGTTCTACATAGCGGATTGGGTTATTCGGCAAAGCACGCCCCCAACCCTGGTTGTAATGTTTCATCACACCGGAAACCACCTCAGCGAATCCTTCAACATGATTAGGCGTTTCATTGAAACCCACCATCCATTCACCGGTGTCCGGATTGATTGCCTTATCGTGACCAACACGCCAAATGCTGTCGTGACCAAGCATGTTGTCGACGGCATCCATACGCTCGTCCATTTGACGGAACGAATAGTTGTCAAGATTCGCCATTTCCGCAATCGGCACCGAGTAATCTCGAACCCTATTTGCGGGATCCAAATCTTCGACTTTCCACAAGTAGTTCAAGTCACCAATACCCTCGGAGCTGATCCGCGAGTTTGGAATCTTTAAGTCAGAATAGCGATTTGAGAAGTCGCCCTCAAAGTTAGTGAAGTAGAAACGGTTCAAATCGAAACGCTTCGACCATTTTCCTTTGTGCAGTGGACCGTGGTTTACACCGTGCACGGAGGCAAACTGCGTACCGTTCGGCGTGGCACTGACTGCAATGCGATAAGGCAGGGAGTGCAACGGGCGCATGATGCGCACCGAGGACCAACCTGGACGGGGATCGAAGTCGGCAATGAGGACATCGCGCGAACCATCTCCGTCTACGTCACCGGCGGCAGCAAGTGCCATGCCGAAGTGATTATCGATACGTCCACCGCTCAAGGTGTCGATGGTCGAGCCATCAGCGCCAGAGAAAATGTAAACGCTACCTGGACCGCCGACTAGGCCGGGAGCCGAAACTAGAAAGTCGGGAATGAGGTCGCCATCGGTATCCCCCATGGCTGCAACATCTAGGCCGAGTCCATCTTGGGAAGTGGTGCCGGTGAAGGTGAGGATGATGTTGCCATCGACATCGTAAACCGTGGCAGTACCTGCGCCGGTTCCGTTGGAGTCTAGAGCCGGAGCACCGACGACGAACTCATCAACGCCGTCGGACCCGCGGATATCGCCAACAGAGGCCACCGAAACGCCGAACTGGCCGGCCGCATTTTGCGTGGTGGTGTCTTCAATGACCAACACCGACTGCAAATCATAAGCAGCGGTGCTTGGATCATCGCGCAACAACATGACCGTGCCGCTTGCTGCATCTTGAGTTGGCGTGGTCGTCATACGCGGAGATCCCACCAACAAGTAGTCGGAGGAACTTCCCGATGCAACCCGATCTAAGTCGGCGCCGAACCAGTTTTCACCTACGCCAACCATGCGGTCGAGCGTAGTGATTTGCACACTCATGTCGCTCATGGTGCGCAGTTCATACATCTGCACCGAGCCAGTGTGATTGTTGCCATCGTCGGTAAACGAAGGATCACCCACCGCAAGTTCGATGATGCCGTCGCCATTCAAGTCAACGGTAGTGAGCGATTTGCCATAGTCCGCACCCACTTCTGCAGAATCCGGGATGATGGTGCCGAGCACGCTGCCATCCTTAMCGGAGTAAAGGTTTACGTAYTGCCCTGCACTGGCGCTAACTGCAAAGTCTGCATGACCATCACCGTTGATGTCGCCAAGAGTGCACAGTCCGGAACCGAGACCATCGCCAAGGTTACCTTCCACGCGGAAAATCTCGAGGGCAGTAGGAGCGCCTTTCAAAGCRACCTTCCCGGAAATAATAAAGGCCGAACCCGCGTCGGAGTTCGAGCCTGGAGTACCTATGAGGTAGTCATTTGCGCCGTCATTGTTAGTATCTCCGGCATTGGAGACCCGGTTCATTTTGAAATGAAACGCGGAATGATCAAGCCTTGTTACGCTTAGAAACTCTTGGACACCCGTGTATTGATTTTGAGCGGGGCTCTGAGCTGCTAGAGGGGACGCCACCAGTAAAGTGGCGAGTTTGAGGAATCTCTTCATTAGGWTGGGGAATGGGAAGCAACCGCTGGGTGCGGTCAACAGGGCAATAGCGGCTTCCTAAATGCAGCCTTGAACCTTTTCGCTCTCACCTTCTGTGGTTGGAAATATATTTCCACTCATGTTGCGAAATCCCCGGTGCAAGCCCTGAAAATCCCCTCCAAACACAGTCTCGCTGCTACAATAATGCCCAAATTCCCGTCCAGGAGACAGAATTGAACATCATCTGCTTTGTAAAACGCGTCCCTTCCACCACCACGAATGTGGTCGTTGCGGACAACAAACTTGACCCATCTGGCGTCGAGTTCGTCCTCAATCCTTACGACGAGTACGCCGTCGAGGAAGCCCTGCAACTAAAAGAGAAAGCGGGCGATGGCAACGTCACCGTGATCACTCTTGGCACCGCCGATTCGCAGAAGGAGTTGCGCACCACCCTCGCGATGGGTGCCGATGCTGCAGTTCTTCTAACTAACGATGACGCGCCAAGCGCCGATGCTGCCACCACAGCGCGCGCACTTGCTGCTGCCATGGAAGGTCGCGAGTTTGATCTTTTATTGTTCGGCAAGCAAGCCGTCGACCGCGATCAGCATGGAGTTGGCCCTGGAGTTGCAACTCGTCTTGGCATTCCTTGCATTACCGAAGTCGTCAAGTTGGAGATTACTGACGGCAAAGTCGTTGCCGAGCGTGAAGTGGAAGGTGGGGTTGAAACCATCGAAGCTTCCCTGCCTTGCGCGATCACTTGCACCAAAGGTTTGAATGAGCCACGTTTTGCAAGTCTGAAAGGCATCATGCAGGCGAAGAGAAAGCCGTTAGATGTCATTGAAGTGGAGCTTGGCTCCCCCGCCGTCGAAGTGATTTCGATGGACATGCCACCCGCACGCCCGGAAGGCCGCATTGTCGGCCAAGGCGCAGCTGCGGTTCCTGAATTGATTCGCGCACTTCGCGAAGAAGCCAAAGTTCTGTAGGGAGAATATTAATATGAGCAACATTCTTGTCGTTCTTGAGACCCGCGAGGGTGCTCTTCGTCCTGCTAGCCTCGAAGCCGTAGGTGCCGCGCGCACTTTGGCCGATGCTCGCGGTTCTTCGGTCATCGCATTCGCTCCTGAGCAGTGCGAAATCGATGCCGCCCTCCTCGGTGCTGCTGGTGCCGATGAAGTTCTGGTTTCCGATGCCGCACAACACTCCGCCGATGGCGCCGCAGCTGCTGCCGCCAAACTCGCTACTGAAAAAAGCTGCGATGTCGTGTTGTTATCCGCCACCGTGCGCGGCCGCGATGTCACTCCACGGATTGCTGCTCTGCTCGACACCGGTTTTGCTGCCGACTGTGTCGCCATGGATGCAAGCACGATGATTTTCACGCGTCCGGTTTATGCTGGCAAAGCTTTGTTGCAAGTGAAGGTTTCTGGCTCCACCACGGTGGCAAGCCTGCGCCCGAACTTTTTCTCGCCTGCAGGTCGTGAAGCAAGCGCAGAAGTTTCATCGGTAAGCTGTGAAGCTGGCAAAGGTCTGGTCACTGCGGTGAGTGCCGCAACCGGCGGACGTCCCGATGTCGCCGAAGCCAACCGCGTAGTTTCTGGTGGTCGCGGACTTGGTTCCGCTGAAAACTGGACCTTGCTTGAAGCGCTCGCCGATGCACTTCCAGGTGCGGCTCTAGGTGCTTCGCGCGCCGTGGTCGACTCCGGATGGCGTCCGCATAGTGAGCAGGTTGGTCAAACTGGCAAGACCGTCGCTCCTGAGTTGTACATTGCAGTGGGCATTAGCGGTGCGATTCAGCATCTCGCTGGCATGAACAGTTCCAAAGTGATTGTTGCCATCAACAAGGACGCCAATGCTCCGATTTTCCAACACGCCTCTTACGGCATCGTTGGCGATCTGAATGAGATTCTTCCGGTTCTCACCGAAGAGCTCAGAAAAATCGAGCAGTAATCGAAATACTGTGCGCGGAGTTCCTGCCTCTCCGGCCGTTTAGCTTCCGCGTTCTTCGAAACGGGCTTCTTCTCGCTGCAACTCGCGGCGGAAGGAAGCCCGTTTCCAATTCGCAATGTGACTCCACCACTTTTTGAGGTCGATGTCTTCCCCATAGGCGTCCGCGAAGTTTCGTTTCTCCTCGGGCGTCGTGTGATGCATGAGCGGAGTCCAAAAACGCAGTAAGTCGAAGGCGCGCTTTTCATCCGCCATGCCGCCGGGTGGGTACGTTTTACTCTTGGTGGTGTCGAGCCATGCGATGTTGACTTTAGCTTGCGCCGAACTGGCTCGCTCCGTGCTGCCTCCGCCAATCATTAAGTTCCGCGCACTTAATCCGCGATGCCAGATTCCGGCATCATGCATTTTGCGTACGCTTGCGCCGATGTTTGCCCATTGCTCGGCGACAGGATGCTCTTCGTGTTTCAGGCTATGCGCGAGGTCATTCC
Source organism: Planctomycetota bacterium (assembly GCA_002746235.1). Classification (GTDB taxonomy): domain Bacteria; phylum Planctomycetota; class UBA1135; order UBA1135; family UBA1135. The sequence goes on along the minus strand of NVWJ01000009.1, from coordinate 128,106 downwards.
CAGAGAATACGCGCGTAGTGAGGCAACATTCCGTGACAAAACCGAGACGATTGCGTTTGCAGGTCCACTCTAGTGCCTGCACCACAGGAATATTTGCGCGCTCTAAGTATTTGAGTCCGGCGTATTCCCGATGCGCTTTATTGCGGCCTAGAAGCGTGCCGCGGAAAGAACCGCGAAGCCGGTCCTTGGTCGTCGGGAAGGAATAGGTTTTACGCACCACTTCTTGACCGTCCTCTAAACGCAACTTTTCCACCAGGACGGTGCGGCTTTGCGCAAAGATGGTGCGGTTGTTCTCCATACTACTTTTAATGCACCGTGCCCTTTTCCAGCAACACCCAAACCTGCTCACTCACCCCACGTGCGATGTACACGCGTTTATGCTCCTTCAATCCGGCAGCGTGGATTTCATTGGCAAAGGTTTTCTGCGTCATCGGAAAGCGTCCGCGAAATTCCCCACGGATGCGGTTGCGCCATGCCTGGAAGTTAGCGGAATCGAAGTAGCTGAGTACGATCCATCGCTGGCTGACTCGTGCGAGTTCTTGCAGGACTGTCATGCGTTGTTCCGCATGCTCGAAGTGATGGAGTAATCGTGAACAGAGGATGAGGTCTACCGCATCATCCGCCAATGGAATTGCGTGCGCTGACATTTGCAATCCAGTGGTAGGCGGAGTTTGCATGAGCATTTCGCGCGATGCATCGCCACTCCACACTTGTTTGCAGTTGCGTTCGAGCATGTTGCGGAAGCGTCCGGTGCCGCAGGGTAGATCTAGAATGCGGGTGAGATCTTCTCCGTTGTGCATTTGCGCGTTTATCGATTCGTGTAAAAACGATTCGACGATCGATTGCTCCTTAGCATCGGTACGGCGCGCACGGGGAGAACGGGTCCATCGGTTATTGCGGTAATGCGCAGCACGGTCTTCCGACTCATACTCCTGACGCAATTCTTGCGGACGGGAACCCATGGATCAGCGGCCTGTTTACAGGAAGGTGTCGAGCTTTTGCTTGGTCTCTGGCAGCAGGGCATCGAGCGAACCTTCTGCCGACACGATGCCTTCCAAGAAATGATTCACCGAATTGTAGAGGCAAGTCACTTCAGCGCATTCGACGGAGGCATCGAAGCGATTGAGGATATCGGCGGTGCCTTGCATGGCGCCGGCATTTGCCCAACTACCCTTTTCTCCGATGCGCGCTTTGTGCACACCACGGTGCGCCGGACAGTTGTAAACCCCAAGCGGACTCAACACCTGACGCAGAGCCTGCATATGGCAAACGCCGGGTTGACGTCGGTAGTTTTCCCAACTGCCATCAAGGAAAACGCGCAGGTTAATGCTCTCGACCACGCGGAAGGTGTCATCGTCCCACTGCATAGCGGCGTCTACACCAGCGCGAATATCGGCAACTAACTGTTCATGATCGCGTTTGGCTTGACTCGGATCCATGACCTCGGCGCCATCTTCCGCACGAGTCAAAAACGGCTTAAAGGAAATGTAATCAAAGCCTGCATCTTTGGCACGTTTGGCCGCCGCCGCCATCTCACCTAAGTTCTCCACCACCGATGCACCGGCTTCACGTTCCGATCCATTCCAAGTAATCACGAAGCTATAACCGAGGGAAACATCTGCGTTTTTCTTTTTGATCTCGCCGGCACGGGTGCATATTTCATCGAGATGAATGCCGCGCCCCTTCGGATGATGCATCGCTTGGAAAGTGTCGTCTTCGGCGGAATCCAAAGACAAACGCACCCAATCTCCTTTGGTAAAACAATCGGCAACTTCAGTAATGGCCTCATTGCGCGATCCATTGGTCACTACGGCGACTTGCAGGTCCATGCCTTTCAAGAAGCGCACGAAATCACCAAAGCCTGGGTAAAGGGTGGGTTCACCGCCACCCAAAAGAATCACCGACTGCAAACCGCGGCGCTTCAACTCCACAATCGAAGCACGCAACTCCTCTTCCTCATGCTTGACCGAGATATTCAGCGCTTCCCAATCAATGCAATGATCACATGCGTAGTTACACGCGGTGGTCAAATCTAAGTTGATGGAAATCGGGCCAATCTCAGGCAGCGCGGGCGGAGCTTCGCCGGCAGCAGCTGCAGCGCGCACCGCACGTCGCCAAGTCAGGTATTCCAAGACCACCGGACGCGTGGAAGGTTGCAGCAACTTGCCAGTGAAGTCGTGCATGGAAGAAAGTTCGTTTTTAACCATGCACCGACTCCCTATAGAGTTCGAGTAAATGTTCTAGAAGGAATTGACGTCGCACCAAGGATTCATCCAAAGGTGCAGAATGGATTTCTTCGGCGTGCAGAACACGTCGGAGGAAGGCGCGGAGGTTGGATTCCATCGGATCGGGAATCACAACTGGAGTGCAGTTGTCGGAACCATCGACAAAGGTGATGGAGTAATCGGAAGCGTCGACGACGCGGCGGCAGAGGGCGTCGTCGAAAGCGAACTCGGCAGGGCGCGGGTAGGCATCCATATCTTCCAGCATGATTTCGCAAGCAAGTTCACGATCCATAGTGCGGTAAGTGAAACGCAAACGAGTATCGACAGCATCGGGGCCGGATTCTTGGTAGACGACATCGTCAATGTCGGCGGGACCGGGCAGCGCTTGTTGAATCAAACTCAGCGGGTGCGACAAAACTTCATGCCAACGAGTGAGGCCGCGCATAGGGGGTGCCATCAACATGCGAAACGATTTCACCTGCTCCAAATCCACTTGCGGATGCAACGCATGAAAGGCCGGCAAAACTTGCGGCCATTGACAGTTTTCCGCGAACACCAAATTTGCCGCGGCAAATTGTTCGAGCAAATCCAAAGCGACTCCCGCAGGTGCAGTAATCATGGGTTTTTCACAATACACATGCGCGCCGACGTCTAAAGAAGCGCCGAGCCACGCGCGATGGGTTCCCAAAGGAGAGGCCACAATGACTACATCGGGGCGCAACTCCGCCAACATGTGTTCATGGTCGACATAGGCTGCGGTGCGCAATCCGCGCTCCTGCAACCACTCCACAGCTTTTCGCGCTGAAGTCGGCCGCGTGCCCAAGACTCCGGTGACCTTTGCACCAGCGCGCGCAGCCTGCAAAGCCAAAAACGGACCGGTTCCTTGCCGCACCCGCCGCGCTCCAATCACTGCAACCGTCAACTCCGAAGCGAAAGGCTCGCTATCGGATTCCGGATGTTGCGCAAACTGGGATTCGGGCGCGGTCATGCTTGCGTATCCTAGCCGAGCGTGTCACCCGATAGCTCCCCTTCCGTCGCCCTCGTGCGCCTGCCGAATCCGCTCGGCGATGTGGTTATGGCTACCCCGTTATTGCGCGCGCTGAAAACGGCGTGGCCGAAAACCCGGATTGTTGCGGCGGGCAAGGCGCCGTACGCGAAATTGCTCGAGGGGTTGGATAGCGTCGACCGTTTTATTGCGCTCGATGGTGAGGTGCCCGATCATTTAGCTCTGACCGAAGCCGGTGCAGATCTGGCTTTAATCCTTCCCAATTCCTGGTCTTCGGCAATCGCTGCCTCGCGTGCCAGAATTCCACTTCGCATTGGACGACGTCACCAAGGCCGACGCGTTCTTCTAAGCAAAGCCCTGCCGCCGATTCCAGGTGCTGCACCTATGACCGAGTTGTATGCCGACTTTCTACCGGCGCTTGGTTTGCCGCGCGAGATTGGAGCAGCTGAATTAGTCGCGCCTATCGAAACGCGTACCCCTCTTCCCGAATCGAAGCACTATCTAGCAGTCGCTCCCGGCGCGGCCTTCGGACCTTCTAAGAAATATCCGCAAACCATGTTGGTGCAAGCGCTCACCCAACTTTCGGAGGTCCACGGTTTCCACCCCATCTTATTGGGCTCCCCCAACGAGCGCGCCGAGTTGGAGGAATTAGCCGAGCGTCTTCCAGTTTCTGCAAGCCTCACCGCGCCAGGTGATCACGGCTTGGATGAAGCCAAAGCTCTCATTCACAAAGCTAGCGTCATCCTCGCCATGGACAACGGCGCGCGCCACATGGCTGCAGCTTTAGGCACCCCGCAAGTGGTGCTTTATGGCCCAACTCATCCGCAATGGTCGGCGCATGCGCTAGAGAAAACCACCATTCTGCGCCGCGATGAATTGGACTGCCTTAACTGCCACCACAAGATTTGCCCGCTGAGTAATCACCCGTGTATGACGCGGATTACTCCGGAGACGGTGGTGCATGCGGTGGTTAGAAGTTCGCAGATGATTTGACCCGACCTCAGAACACGGATTCTCAAATCACGCGTAGACTAGATGTGTGATTCGCATCGTCCTCGGCCTTCTTCTCAGTTTGGTTTTTTGCCTCAACTTGGARGCGCAGAGCCTGCTTGCGGTAGACAAGCTCAATGGCGATTTTTTCTCTATTGATTGCCGTACCGGTTCTTATTCTCAAGTCTCTAGCTCAAGCTCCTTCTTGGTCTTATGGTCTGGCCTTGCAACGGATGCATCATCTCAGGTATTTGCTGTTGGCATTCCAGCAAACCAAACCACCCATTCAGATCTGTATAAGGTTGATTCCCTAACTGGCCAGGTCACCTTCCTATCGACAATCAATCGAACGGGAATAAACGCCTTCGCCTTTGGCCCCAACGATGTCCTTTTCGCAGCCATTGATTCCAACTATTCGAGCTCACCGCCAGATTATGAATTGTTCAGCATAGACCTAGCCTCAGGTTCCACCACTTTCATTGGCTCCATGGGGCTAAACGGCGTGGTCCAAACCATGGATTTCGACGGCACCGACATGTACGTTTGGGATAGTCAAAAAGGACTCCACCATTTAGATCTGAACACCGGACAGACTTCGGATGTCAAACTTAGGTTCACTGGCAACACCGACCTCTCAGAGTCCATGTGTTTCAGCGACAACGGTACGCTCTACCTGTTGGATTATGGGTTATGGATCACCGAGCCCACCACTGGCGTCAGCAACTTCGTTGACTTTACCTACCCAGGAATCCTTGGCGGAGTGGAGTACATTCCTGGACCCAATCAGGTGATGTCTTTTTGGCAAACGGAAAGAGTGGGTAACTCCACGGAAATCAAAATCCGAGGCGCGACTCCCGGCGCACAGGTGGCGATTTTCATGTCGGATGACCGTTCCGGATCCATTACGATTCCATTTGGATTCCCCTGCGCTGGCACCATCATCGACCTGCATCCTGGATTTCTGCGGGTTGCCCGAGTTGCAACGGCCGACGCAAATGGAGAGATTCTCCTTGGCCCATCCGTCTTGCCGCCCCAAGCAAAAGGACATCTGCGCATGCAAGCCATCGACCTATCGACTTGCGTCACCAGCAATCGTATCGAGACTGTTTTCTGATGTTAACAGCCCGTGGGTAAAGTGCTTTCGCGGCTCGGCGGGTGATTTTGTTTCCCAATGAGGAAGCGGGTTCGGCCCCTATTCGTAGATAGGGGTGGGTTCCGCCGACGCTGTTGGGGGGCAAAAGCGCCGCTGTGGCGCGGAATGACTTTATCCACGGGCTGTTAAACTTGCGGCAGAATGAAAATCCGTGCCGCAGTTTTGGAACAGTTCGGGCAGCCCTTGGTTGTTCAAGACGTCGACCTTGCTCCGCCTAAGGCTGGCGAAGTTTTGGTGAAGTTGAAAGCGTGTGGGGTTTGTCATACCGATCTTTACACCGCGAGTGGTGCCGATCCGAGCGGATATTGCGATTGCGTGCTTGGCCATGAAGGCGCCGGCATTGTGGAAGAGGTTGGCGCAGGCGTACGCAGTGTGAAACCTGGTGACCACGTGGTGACTTTGTTTTCAGCGGAATGTGGCGAATGTTTGCATTGCAAAAGTGGGAAAACCAATCTTTGCCTGGCGGTTCGAGAGCAACAGGGCCTCGGCTTGCTGCCCGATGGCACCTCGCGCCTCTCTCGCGCTAGCGGGGAACTGCGACATTTCATGGGCACCAGCACTTTTGCCGAGTACACCGTCATGCCGGAAGTTTCTTTGGCAAAGGTTAACCCAGAAGCCGATTTCGATGCCATCTGCCTGCTGGCTTGTGGCGCGACTACTGGGATTGCTGCTGCTTTATGGAAAGCAGAGGTCGAGCAAGGTTCCACGGTTGCCGTTTTTGGGGCCGGCATGGTTGGGCTTGGTGCGGTGGCTGGTGCAAAACTTCGTGGTGCCGAAAAGATCATGGTGTTTGATCCGAGCGAGCAGCGCCGCGAAATGTCGCGTCAGTTTGGAGCGACTCATGTGTTTTGCGGTGGCGAAAATGCAGTGCAAGAAGTTTTGGACGAGACCGATGGCTTCGGCGCCGACTACACTTTTGAAGCGACTGGCCTGGTCGATGTCATGGGCCAAGCGGTAGAGGCTGCGCGTATGGGCTGGGGTTTAGCCACCATGCTTGGCGTTGCAGGCAAGGGTGAGCAGATGAAAATCACTCCACGCTTCTTGATTACGGGACGTCGCGTGCAAGGCGCAAGTTTTGGCGGCGCGCGTGGCCGCACCCATGTCCCGCAGTTAGTCGATATGTACCTAAAGGGCGATTTAGACCTCGATGGCTTCATTTCGCATCGTCTAACCTTGGATGAAGTCAACAAAGGCTTTGATCTCATGCATCAGCAAGATGGCATCCGCTCCGTGATTCAGTTTGACTAATGTTTGGAATCATCCACAACCCTCATGGCGAATTGCTTGAGTACGATTTTCTTCCGGGTGAAGAAGAGCGGAAAGAACTGGTGGTCATCGGCCATGGGGTCACTGCGAACAAGGATCGGGAATGGGCCATCACTTTGGCCAATGCTTTAGCAAGTGCCGGCATCGCTTCTTTGCGTTTTTCCTTTTCTGGCAATGGCGGTTCCGAAGGGCGGTTTGAAGATTCCTGCCCTAGTAAAGAGGCCGATGACCTTCGCGCAGTTTTAGAAGCTACCGGAAATTGGCAAGTGACTTATGTTGGGCATTCGATGGGTGCTGCAGTTGGCGTTTTGGTCGCATCCACCGATGTACGTATTTTCCGTATGGTGTCATTAGGCGGCATGGTTGATACCGCCGATTTCGCGCAACGAAAGTTTGGTGAGCAAGAGCCCGATGCTTCGTTCATGTGGGAGAAACCGGAGTGCCCCCTATCGCAGATTTTCTTGGATGACATGATGGTGATTGGGTCAGTGGAACCACTAGCCAAATCTATTTCCATTCCATGGTTGCTAGTCCACGGAGAGGCTGATTCCGTGGTTCCACCGGAAGAGAGTGAGCGTTTAGCGGAGCAAGCGACTTCAACGCGCACACTCATGCGTATGTCTGAAACCGACCACGTGTTCTCCGGCACTTYCGCCGCAATCATGGCGAAACACGTCGTTACTTGGCTCCATGCCCATTGAGTAAAGGGCCTCGCATCCGGGTATCGTAGAGCGACTGCGCCCGCCGCAACGCCCATGACTAGATCTCTTCGCTCGCCTTTTCCATACGTGCCACTTGGTCCCACCGAGCTGCACATGGATGCGACCGAAACTTGGGACCGCTTACTGTCCGACATTGCAAATGCGCGCGAGGAAGTTTTATTCGAGACTTACATCTTGGTGGACGGAGTCGCGGCCGATGCATTATTAGCGGCACTCACCTCTGCCAAATCCAATGGCGCCTCGATTCGCATGATGCTGGATGGCGCCGGATCATTTGAGATGACCTCGTCCTTGCGTGAACAGTTGGAGGCGGTTGCGGAKGTGAAAATTTTTCATCCGCTGCGTTGGAAGACTTTGTTCTTTGATTTCCGCAGCCGCTTTATGCAACGCACGCATAGACGTTTGGTGTTGATTGACCGCATGGTGATGTGGGCCGGCGGTTTAGCCGTCGAAGACCCATGGTGGAAAGATGCAAAGGCGCCGTTTTTGGAAGCCATGGTGCGGTGTTGTGGCCCCGTAGTCGCCCAAGCTCGCGAAGCTTTCGAATCCTTGTGGATAGGCACACCAGAAATGGAGTTGGTCCCAAAAGGACAACGTGGAATTCAAGCCGAACAGATCCGGGTACTTCCACAACGCGCACGTCGGCTGTCTTATTTTCGCTATGCACTGCTTCATCGCATCGGCGGAGCTCGACAGAGGGTTTGGATTGCAACCGCCTACTTCATTCCGCCGATCCGCCTGCGCCAAGCCTTGACTCATGCAGCAAAGCGTGGTGTAGACGTTCGGCTGTTACTGCCCGGTCCTAAAATGCATGATCATCCGGCGATACGTTTTGCATCGCGTCGCTATTACGCGCAGTTATTGCGTAACGGTGTCAAAATTTACGAATATCAACCATCCTTCCAACATGCGAAGGCTTGTTTGTTCGATGATCACCTTTGCATGGTGGGTTCGCCTAACATCGACCGCTGGTCCAACCTTTGGAATCACGAGGTTGCAGTCGATATGTTCGCCACCGAAATCAACCAAAGTCTTGCGGATCATTTCGAGAAGGCGTTTCTGGAAAGTCGCTGCTATACCTATCCAGAATGGAAACAACGCTCGCTGTGGAGCCGTTTTCTGGAATACTTCTTTGGCATTTTTGATAAAGCGTTTTAGACATGCAACTCCGCTTGATGACCTGGAATATCCACCGATGCATCGGCCTGGACCGACGCTTTGATCCGGACCGGGTGATAGAAACGCTGCGTCATCATCAGCCGGATATTTTGCTGCTGCAAGAAGTCGACCGTGGAGTGCCACGCTCCAAAAAGTTGTACCTCGATCACCTCATTGCCGACGCCATGGAATACCCCTACCACACCTGGTCGGAAGCGCATGTTTTGAAGCAAGGCAGTTATGGCAATGCGACCTTGTCAAAATTTCCGATTGTGAAACGCCGCGTATTGGATCTGAAACAAGGGCGCAGAAAAAACCGTAATTGTTTGTACACCCGACTGCAATTGCCGCACCGCGCCAACCTGCATCTGTTTAATTGGCACTTAGGATTGTCGGCCAAGGAACGCATTCAACAAGTCGGCCGCGTGTTGAACAGCAACACCATGCGCCATTTACCGAAACGCCATGCCGTCGTCCTAGGCGGTGACACCAATGATTGGCGCAACCTTCTGTTTCATGGCGCGGGCTTAGATGACGCAGGTTTCGATGCATGGAGCGAACACGGACGACGCAAACCCTTGCGCACATTCCCTAGCCCAAATCCGGTCGGCGCGTTAGATAAGTTTTTTTGGCGCGGCCCATTGGCTGAGGAGAATATTCATGTCAGCCGCCTCAAAGTCGCGCGCGCGGCGAGTGATCATTTGCCGTTACTTGCCGAGTTCCGATTGGGTAAGGCTTAGTCCTTCCCCAACTTCGCAGCACTTTCTGCTGCTTCTTGCACACCACGCGCAAGCACACTACGGAGTTTGCCATCTTCTAAACGGAGCAGTGCAGAGATGGTGCAGCCTGCTGGAGTGGTCACGGCATCGCGGAGTTGGGCTGGGTGTTCGCCGGACTCTTGGACTAAACATGCAGCGCCTTTGGTTGCAGCGGTTGCGAGTTTTAGCGCGACATCGCGGGGGAGGCCGGCCATGACGCCGCCATCGGTTAAGGCTTCGATGACTAGGAAGATAAATGCTGGGCCGCTGGCGGATAAACCTGTGACTGCATCCATGTGTTCTTCGTCGAGACATAGGACTTCGCCGAATGCGGAGAAGATCTGCTCTACGGTTTGAAGATGCGCGGCGGTTGCGGTGGATGCGCCGCTTAACACAGTCATGCCGGCACCGATTTTGCACGGCGTGTTTGGCATCGCGCGGATCAAGGGTTGGCCTTCGGGAAGATGCAGTGCGAGTTTGGATAGGGACATGCCGGCTGCAATCGAAACTGCGATGGCGCTGGATGGCATGGCAGAACCGATGGCATCGAAAACGCCGAGCACTTTGTGTGGCTTGAGGCAGAAAACGACAATGTCGGCATTGGCGACGACGGTTCCTGGATCTGCGGAAGCGGAAAACCCGGTTTCGGTTGTGACTGCAGAGGCAGACTCTTCAGTGCGAGTGCCAAAGAAGACATCGACCGCGGCACCGTTGTTGCGTAATCCAGTGGCGAGGGCGCGGCCCATAACTCCAGCTCCAAAAATGGCAATCTTCATGTGCGTAGTTTAGACGGGCGCATTTGGCGGAACGGGCTGGCTGCTTCAGGCATCACCGAGCAGCGCGCGCAGTGCGGTTTCATCCAGCACCTTTACGGACAGTTTCTCAGCCTTCGCAAGTTTGGAACCGGCCTTTTCTCCAGCGACCAAGAAATCGGTTTTCTTGCTCACACTGCCGACGACCTTTGCGCCCAACGATTCCAAGATGCTTTTGTACTCCGGACGCGGGCGGCTCAGGCTTCCGGTCAGCACGAAAGTTTTTCCGGTAACGCCTTCGCGTTCATGCAAAACTTGCTCCTCCATGGCTTGCGGTTGCACACCTAATTCCACCATGCGTTCCACCGCATGACGATTCTCCGATGCACTGAAAAAGCTAAGCAAACTTTTCGCTACCTCCTCCCCTACGCCATCAATCTCCACCAGCGATGCTATGCCTTCCTCTTCCGGAAGATCCGCAACCGCGAACACGCCGTCCAAAGATCGGTATTGGGCACTCACCGCGCGCGATGTCTCCAAACCCACTTCCGGGATACCCAATCCATAAAGGAAGCGCGGCAATTCTGGAGACTTTGCCTTATCGATTTGCTCCTTGAGTGCGTCCACCGATTTTTCACCCCAGCGTTCTAACTCAAGCACCTTCTCATAATCGAGGTCGAACAAATCTTCAACCTTCTTTAGCAAACCCGCTTCCGCAAACTGCACCACCGCCTTCTCTCCCAAGCCTTCAATCTTCAAGGCTTCGCGCGATGCCAAGTGCATGACGCGTCGCTGCATCTGCGCCGGACATTCGATGTTCACGCAATAGCGATATTCGCCCCGCTCGACCGCACTCGTTCCACACGATGGACATTCCGTCGGCCAAACGAATTCCTTTTCCTCACCACTCCGCGCGCTGACCACCGGCCCGACGATTTGCGGGATGACATCGCCGGCACGCCGCACCACAACGCGATCTCCGATGCGAATGTCCAAACTAGAAATGTAGTTCGCATTATGCAGAGTGGCGTACTGCACCGTCACACCGCCAAGAGCGACGGGTTCTAAACGAGCGCGCGGAGTGAGGCGTCCGGTGCGGCCAACTTGGATATCAATCGCTTCTAGCTGAGTGGTTTCTTCACGCGGTGCAAACTTATGCGCGCATGCCCAACGCGGAGTGCGTGCACGTGAGCCGAGAAGGCGACGGAGCTCCAGCGAATCCACCTTGACCACCACGCCATCCATTTCAAACGAGACTTCATCGCGTTTGGCTTCTAGATCGTCGTGGAAGACAATCATGCCGGCGGCATCCGCCACCATGGCACGATAAGGAGTGGTGGCAAAACCCCAAGCCTTTGCCGCTTGCATGGCTTCGGTATGAGTTTCGAAAGGAACTGCATGACCGGTGGAATTAGCCGCGAGATCGGGCCGACTAGCATCCGCGGTGTGGCCAAACTCACAACGCACCACTTCCCAGCACATCAGACGCAGTTTGCGCGATGCGACCACCGCAGGATCTAAGCGCTTCAGCGTTCCTGCAGTGGCATTGCGTGGATTGGCAAAAGGCATTTCGCCGGCCGCCAACATTCTCTCATTGGTGGCGTCGAAGTCATCGAGGCGAATCATGACCTCGCCGCGTACTTCCAGTAAAGAAGGAATGCCGGTGGGCGCGACGGGCGTGCCGGGAGAATCCGGTGCGACGGACGAACCAGCACCGCGCAACTTCAACGGCACTCCACGTACCGCACGTAAATTTCGGGTGAGATCTTCGCCTTCGGTGCCATCACCCCGGGAAACTCCACGGACAAAAACTCCGTGTTCATAAATAAGACTTGCCGACACGCCATCCCATTTCGGTTCACAGACATATTCCACCTCGCGTTCGGTTTCGACCGCCAACATTTTGCGTAGGCGTGCGTCGAAGTCCTCCACCTCGGCATTGCCGAACAAAGACTCAATCGAAATCATGGGGACGGCATGCGCCACGCGCTTGAACTTCGACCCTTCCGGCAGCGGTGCACCCACGCGCTGGCTTGGACTCTCCTCGCTCACCCACTCCGGATGATTGCGCTCTAAGCCAACCAGCTCTTGGAATAAACGATCATATTCTGCGTCGGCGACCATCGGTTCGGCGAGCACGTAGTACGCATACTCCAACTCCCGAAGCTGCTCCTGCAACTCCAAGTAGCGGTCCATCGAATCGCTCATGCAAGGCCGGCCGTAGCCAGTAAATCACTCAGCGAAAACGCCACTCGCTCGCCGGCCCCCGAGGACATAACGATGGCCAGGTCCGGTCTGCCAGCTTCCTGCAAACGACGCAAAGCAATCGGCGCGACTTCCGGCAATCCCTCACTCACTGGAGCGTAAACTCCAACCCGAAACGGACGATAAGCGCCTTCTACACGCCCTGCAGCCAGAGCGTTGGATACCGCATCTTGGTCGAGGGTGGCATCGTCGTATTCCAGGCGACTACCTAGAAAAACGCGGCCGTCTTCGAACAAAATCGTGGCGCCCTCGAGCGTGCCACGCTTCACTTTACTGGTAGCAGCTGCTTGTTCAGCAACCGCAATCAAGTTGCGATCGTCCATACATACAGGATACCCCGGCGGCACATTGGGCTGGGCCACTCCACGGAAGAACCGGTCGACTAGGACGAAGTAGAAGGCTCGGATTTCACCGCCTTCTTCTTCCGCTTCGGTCGACGCTTCAACAAAGCCGCCAAAGCTTCGGGCTGCGGCGAGTTCAGCCACACTGCCTGGCCGTTTTCCAATTCCAGCACCAAACCGGCACCTGGATCGGTGAAGAAAACTTGAACTCCTGGCGAACGATGAATACTCCAACCGCGTTTGCCTATCCCCCACGGATAACTCATGTGAGTCACCGCCGCTTTGATCTCCTCTACAGGAATCTTCTTCGCCGGAAACGGAGCCATGCGCAGAGAGAGGACATCGTCCTTAAGGCGCACGGTGAAACGGGTGGCGAATAACCACCACTGGAACACCAACAAAACCGCTGCCGTGATCCACAGCACCGCCCACGGCGCCAAGCCAAGCAGCGGCAACAGCGCGATGAGCACACATAAACCCAAGCTGCCCCAGCGCAAACGTTGGACTAACAAAGGTGAGGGCCGACGCTCTTGGTCAAAAGTCGCCGGCCCCGCAGAGGGTTTCGCCCCACTCATTGGGGCAGATTGTAGAAGGAAGGCCCGGTGAAAACAGGCTTTCCGGGAGAAGGCCTGGTGAAATCGGGTCTTCCACAACAAGGCCTGACTAAATCAGGCCTTGCACAAGAAACACGGGGAAACCGGGCTTCGGAGAAAGGATTCGGAGCGAATCAGGAAACCGCGTCGGCCGGCTGGGCCACCGGTGCATATCCAGCAAAAGGCACCCGATTCTGCACCCGACGAATGCCGGTCACTGGATCTTCACGCTCCTCGGGCTGGACCTGGACCATGGCCTCAAGCCCTTCCAATTCCTCCAGATTAAGGTTCAGCTCGCGGTCGGTGTTCAGGCCGAGCACTTGCAGCACAAACTTCACTCGGGGCAGCCCGCGTTCGGACCAATGCAGCGAATCCCAACAAGCGGTGCGGCCCTGGAAGTCCCCTTCGGTGATTTCCCAGCGAATGCCCCAGCGCGTATGCCCCGCAGGACTCTCGCTTTCACGGACTTCAGCAGCTTTACAGCGGTATTCGCCGGACGGAACCGAGCGGAKSTCTYCNNTGWMWTMAWTTTGAGAAAGGTCGATTTTCATGGTTTTAGTACCTCGCTGGGGATGACGTCATCCAGACCGTATCGACACGCCGAAAACCAATTTCTCCACTGATTTRCCCAATTGCCTCGGTTCCGCCAAACTCAGACTTCCGCTCCGGTGACCCACCACCCCAGTGCATGAAATTCAAACGACTCCTCTACCTTCTCGCCTCACTTCCATTTCTTGCCACACGGGGCTTTGCCCAAGAAAGCGAGGCTGTAGCGGAAGCAGGAACCTTTGATTTCATCGATGTCGGCGCTGGCCACTTAGTCAACTGGCTGAGTTACGTGTTCTTCGCGCCGCTGCCGATTCCGTTCACGGATGGTGAGGCGGTTCCCTTGGTGGTGCTGTGGTTGGTCGTAGGCGCGATGTTCTTCACCGTGCGCATGGGCTTCATCAACCTGCGCGGTTTCCGCCATGCAATCGATGTCACCCGCGGCAAGTACACCGACCCTAACGCGCAAGGCGATGGCGAGGTCACTCACTTCCAAGCTCTAGCTTCAGCACTCTCCGCAACTGTCGGCCTCGGCAATATTGCTGGTGTTGCGATTGCAGTGGCCACCGGTGGTCCTGGTGCAATCTTCTGGATGGTGCTCGCAGGCTTCCTCGGCATGTCGTCGAAGTTTGTCGAATGTACGCTTGGTCAGAAGTACCGCGAGGTGCGGCCGAACGGTCAGGTTATGGGTGGTGCCATGTACTACCTATCGAAAGGCCTCAAAGAAAAGGGCATGGGTGGACTCGGCAAAGTTCTCGCCACCATGTTCGCGATTCTGTGTATCGGCGGTTCCTTGGGCGGCGGCAACACCTTCCAGGTCAACCAGTCGCTCAACGCGATTAAAGAGACGGTTCCATTCCTCGATGGAAATGAATGGGTCTTTGGCGTCATCATGACCATCATGGTCGGCATCGTCATCATTGGCGGGATCAAGCGCATTGCGAGCACTGCTGAGAAGATTGTCCCCTCCATGTGCGGCATTTACGTACTTGCTTGTTTGTACATCCTGGGTTCCAACATGGGCGAGATTGGCTCTGCCTTCGCGCTCATCTTCGACAGCGCCATGAACCCCGACGCGGCCTTTGGTGGCTTTATTGGAGTGCTGATCATCGGATTTAAGCGCGCAGCTTTCAGTAACGAAGCGGGTGTGGGTTCGGCGGCGATTGCACACTCGGCGGCAAAAACCGAGTACCCGGTTCGCGAAGGTGTCGTGGCTCTGCTGGAGCCGTTCATCGACACGATTGTGGTCTGCACCATGACTGGCTTGGTCATCGTCATCACTGGCGCTTATGACCCAAGCACTCTGGTCGATGGCGAGGCCGTGTTCGCGCCATACCTCACCAATGCAAACGGCGCCGGCCTCACCTCACAAGCCTTCGGCAGTGTGGTTTGGTGGTTCCCCTATGTGCTGAGTGCTGCGGTTGCCTTGTTCGCATTCTCGACCATGATTTCGTGGTCGTATTACGGCGAACGATGCTGGGCTTACCTGTTCGGTGACAACGCATCGCTGAGCTACAAGGTTTTGTTCCTCACATTCACCTTCTTAGGTTCGATCATTAACTCGCAAAACGTCCTCGAATTCGGCGACTTAATGATCCTAGGCATGGCCTTCCCGAACATTCTTGGTGTTGCCATCTTGAGTGGTGGCGTACGTCAGGACTTGCAGATTTACTGGGCTCGCCTGAAGGCCGGGAAGTTCGCGACTTACAAGTAGTTCGATTTCGCAGGGTGCACTGCAGATTTCCCAGTGCACCCTTGAAATTGCAGTACTTCAAAACGTACAACTGAAGCTGGCTTTTTGCCGCCCCCCCGTTGTCGCTCGAAGTGCTGCTGTACCACCTGAACTTGCTCGTGCTCCTGTCCGGAACTGATCCGGTCGTAGGAGTGAGTGATGCAGCGGCCGCCGGCACCTCTCCGCAAGTAGAGTTGAGCCCCTTCGGCACGCTGATCACGGTGATTACTTGGGCGACGTTGATTGGCATCAACCTTTGGTGCTTCCGCAAAGCGCTGATGCATAAGCCTGACCAAGACTCGGTCGCTTAGGCCCGCTCGACTCGCTGCTATATTGGGATTCATGCACGCCCAAGAACTTTTTGACCACTTGATGATGGTGGTGAACGGTATCCCCGAAGCCAATCAAGAGCGCTGGGTCACGGGTCTGTTAGCTTTAGGCGCCACCCAAGCGGAGGCAGATTCCACGATTGCTTTCACCACCCTTGCCTTTGGGCGGCAACTCCTGGACGGTGTTGTGGAGACCTTCCCCGCCGATTATGTTTCGATGCACCACGCCAAGGACGATGGCACCTTTAAGCCCCTTGCTGAGGTCGATGCCTTTACAACAGCCGTACAACAAGCTTTATCAGTTGTGAACGTGCCCGCCTTTAAAGCCTTAGCGCTTCGCTCCTCCGAGGTCGATGCCGTCAATCAAGCGCTGCACGCAGGTGCCGATGCCAGCCATCTCCAGCTTTCGGCTCCGATTGTGTTCGAGCTGGCCGAGAAGGGTAAAGGGAAGGTGTGGTGGAAGTTTGGGCGTTGATTAGGGCGATCTGCCTAAGTCCGCTTTTCCGAAGTCGATTTATCCGGCCGGATGGATCTCCCTTGCGGCTCAGCAAGACCTGAGCGAAAAAACGTAGATTTCTCCTGAAGTGGTCCCCGGAGCGGCCGCGAATGGATGGCTTGAATCCCATCAAGGACCATCCATGACCCAATCGCCCCCATTAGACTCCGCCCGCGTCGAAGAACTCGCTGAACTGTTTGGCGACAAAGAGATTTTGCTCGAGATCTACGRCGAATTCCTCGAAGAATGCCCGACCCGTATCCAAGTGATGCGTGAAGGCCTTGCTAAGCAGCAGGCCGACCTGGTCGACAGTGGCGCTCATGCCATCAAAGGCTCGAGCGCAAACCTTGGCGCACAAGGCATCTTGGAGATGGCCACCCATCTCGAAGGGCTAGCTCGCGCGAATGACCTGGGCGATGCTGGACAGTTCCTCGACCGCCTGGAAAGTGAGATTGAGCGGCTTCAGGCGCATCTGAAAGATGTTGGCTTGAACTAAGGCGTTTTTGCTCGGCTGAATGAAGCTCTAAGGGAACCCTTAGGGGCATTTGCTAACCGTCGGTTTCCTCGGCAATGGCCATTCGTTTTAGCCAATCATCGAATGATTCGCCTTCACGTGTCTTTCCACTAATCACGCGTCGGCCTTTCAAACCACCACCCAAGCGGAATATTCTGCGTGGCGCGACTGGAGGAGTGGACCCTAATCCACCTCGAAGCTTGTATGCAGAGACTTCGGATAGGCCCACATCGAAGTCCCGGGCCGGCATCAGGAAGGATTTCGTCCATGGCTTCCGCGTAACACTCCCCGGACCGGTGACAAGTGAAACCTCCAATCGATAGGCGCCTGGTTGGAATCGGGGATAAACAAAATAGCCATGTTGATACCCGTAATCAGTTCCATCTTCTGGGCCCTGGTCTGACCCCGTGGCACTTGAATCGCCAAAAATATAGGACCAAGCAACGGCTTTTCCATCCGTTTCCCGAATGACGCGGAGCATAAAAGTCGTCGAGGCTGGATCATCCGAATTCACCACTTGCCCCCGCAATAGGTAGCCTTGGTTCAAGGCTACGGACAACGAGGTCACGGCATCTTCGAAAATATGAAACTCCTCCAAAGGAACGGAAGCTCCTTGGGTACGGATTAAGCGGCCACCGGGAGTGTCGAACACCGGTTCTTTGATTTGGGTCGCGACCAATAAGTAATGGCCTACGGGAAGCCTTGCTGCAAAGAGACCTCTCGCCTTGGTAGAGAAATCAGCGACAGATCTTGCACTCATCCCCATGCCCACTGCGTCATGCAAATAGACCTGAAGTTTTACTCCAACGGCATCTTCAAGCGATCCACTGCGTAGAATTCCTTCCAAGAATCCGTAACGAAGATTTTCCACCATCTCGAGTACAGGGCCTTCCCCAGCAGCTTCCAAGGGAGTGGTGGATGTAAGGCGTTTTCTCTCTATGTCGTCCCATGCCGGCTCAATCATGCCTGTCGAATAATCTTCTCGCACAGCCCCCTTCAGCGACAAGTTCTCTCCGTCAGAAGACACGCTCCACAAAAAAAAGGCAAAGCAGGCAAGCACAACGGCAAGGAATCCACCTATTTGAAATATTCTTTGTTTCGACATTCTGAATTTTTGTTTGGTTAGGGTGCGCAACCCAAACAACTTCTCAAGCCTAACCGACCGCGCCAACCTGCGCATAAAACTCAGCTACAGCAGCAACCAGTTCTTCGCGTTGTGCGACCGTCACACCAGGATAGATCGGCAGCGCGAGCACTTCGGCGGTGGCGGTTTCGGAGTGTGGAAGATTGCCGAGCTTGCCTCCTAGGTCCGCAAAGCACGGCTGAAGATGCAGTGCGAGTGGGTAGTACACCGCACAACCAATTTCGCGAGCGTGGAGGAAGTCCTTGAGTGCGTCGCGTTGCGCGGCACGGATGATGAACTGGTGATACACATGTCCTGGGTGCGCTTCGGGGAGGACGATGGCACCGGTCAAGCCAGCTGCGGTGAAGAGTTCGCGGTAATGTTCCGCCCCCACGCGCCGTGCAGCATTGAACTCGACCAGGCGTGGAAGTAATTCAAGTACTCCAGCAGCGACCAAACTGTCCATGCGAAAGTTGTAGCCGACTTCATCGTGGTAGTACTGACGTCCGCCACCATGTTCGCGCAGACGACGCATACGATCGGCGACATCTTTATCCATACAGGTGGCAAAACCAGCATCGCCTGGAGCGCCAAGGTTTTTGGTTGGGAACAAACTCCACCCAGCGCTGATGCCCATGCCGCCAACCGGACCGGCCGGATGTACCGCGCCAACGGCTTGCGCGGCATCTTCCACCACTGGAATAGGGCGTCCAGCTGCACTTTCTAGGGTTTTTGCGAGCGCTAGGATGTCAACGGGATAACCATAAAGGTGCACCGCCATGCACGCCTTGGTTTTGGCGGTGATTTTGGACACAGCATGTTCCGCATCGATGCAGTAGGTCACCGGGTCGATGTCGACGAAAACTGGAGTCGCGCCACATCGGGAGACGGCTCCGGCCGATGCGAAAAAGGTGAATGCGGGGACTAGGACTTCATCGCCAGGGCCGATGTCGGCGGCGCGAAGGGCGAGGACTAGAGCATCCGAACCGTTGGAGCAGCAGATAACTTCCGGTACCTCCAAGAACGTTGCTAAGTCGGCTTCCAGCTCGCGCACTTCGGGGCCATTGACGAAACCACCATGCTGCAAAATACGCTGCCATCGCGCGAGCAGTGACTTTTGCGCACCATCGTTAAAGCTGTGATGAATGTTGAAGAAGGGGACGGCCATGGCAGGTGAATTCTACCGTGGCCGCAAAACGCGCGTCCGCCTCGTCGCTAGGCTATGCCATGCGATTGCTCCAAATGTCCGCGTTGGCTTCGGCTAAGCTGGTTGCGCATTGGGTGGAGCAGCATTTGGACGATGTCACCCATAACCGCGCCGCCGGTGCGCTTTTACTGCCTACTGGATCGACTCCGCTTCCGCTGTATGCAGAATTACGCAAACGCGACACTGCCGGATCCTTGGATTTGGAGGCTTGGCGCAGCTTTAACTTAGATGAATTCTGGCCATCCGCTGCGCAGAACGAAGCCTCTTTTCGGGTGTTTATGCAGCGAGAATTGTTTGGACCGTTGGGCTTAAGTTCCGAGAAGATTGGTTTTTTGTCTGACACCATCGCGGAAACCGACCTCTCTTCACACTGCGAATCTTATGAACAAGACATCGCAGCCGCAGGAGGGATTGCGCTGGCGATTATTGGAGTAGGTATGAATGGACACCTTGCCTTCAATGAACCTGGAGCGGAGTGGGGCAGTCGCACTCGGTTGGTGAAGTTGTCATCGTCCACGCGCGAACGTTCAGGATTCCCTGGAGGACTGGATGGCCCAAGCCGTGCCTTAACCGTGGGCCTTGCGACCATTCTCGATGCAAAACGCATTGTCGTGTTGGCGCACGGCCAAGCCAAATCCAAAGCGCTATTCGAAATGATGCACGGCGCGCCGAGTTTGGATTGCCCCGCCACTTGCTTGCAAGAGCACCCAAATGTGGCCGTCCTTGCCGACGATGATGCTTGCGCTTTACTGCCTTAGCCTAGGTCTGTAGATCTTCCAGCGCCGCGGCTAACTCCGGGAAGGCAAACTCAAAGCCATCTTCCTGGAGTCGTTTCGAAACGCAGTAACGGCCGAGTAATCCGAGTTCTGGGTCGGTCCTCAACAGGAGTGGTGCGCCTAACTTCACCATCCATGCAAAGGCAGGAAGGCCAATCGGCACCCCCATTGCTTTACGCAGCGTACGCATGAACTCCGCATTGGAAACGGGGTTCGGTGCGGTGGATATGTAAACGCCGGACATACTCGGGTCAGCAATGCCGCGCACCATCAGGCGATTCATATCGTCTTCGTGAATCCAACTGAGACCTTGGCGGCCATGGCCTGCTTTTCCGCCGAGCCCCCAGCGCACCAAAGTTGCGAGTTGCGGAAATGCACCGGCAGTTTTTCCGAGCACGAAACTAGTGCGCAAAATCACTTGGCGCATTTCGGGCAGGACCGATTCGGCGTAGGCCTTCTCCCATGCTTTGCCTACGGTTGGTGCAAGTCCATAACCGAAAGCGGAAGTTTCATCGCACATAACCGAAGGAGGATCGCCGTAAATGTGCGCGGTCGACATTTGCACCCAAACTGGCGGCGGTTTTTCTACAGAGCGCACCGCCTCTCCAAGAATCATGGTTGACTCGACTCGGGAGCGCAGGATCTCATCGCAGTGTTCCGGAGTCTTAATGCAGTCGACAGTGCGACCAGCCAAATTGACTAAGGCGGTGGCACCATCTAAATGTTTCACCCAATCTCCTAAGCTGCGGCCATCCCAAGCCGCGTGTTGGATATGCGGTGCGGATTTCGGTGCACTTCGCGAAAGGATGATGACCTCACATCCGAGGTCATCCAAATACTGCGCAAGATTCAGTCCGAGGAATCCACTTCCTCCTGCGATGACAATGCGGCCGCTGGGTTGCATGGGGGAATTCTACCGCGAAACGCCAGAAGGGGAATCCATATTCCAGCTCGCCAACTTATAGAAGGGAGCCAGCCGTTCTAGGTCGGCAACCACTCCATTAGCGAAGTCCTCGCCGGCTTCGATGACTGCAGCTTTCGGCATGCGCGCCACGATTTCGATCTGGGATTGACCGGGTTGCACCACTCCAGCGAAGTCGCGCCAATCGCGAGCACTGAACTTCTCCAGTGGGCGGGCACCGGCACGGTCCAACTCGAACACAAAACCAGGTGCAGCTGCACATGCCGATGCCAACTCTTCCTGGCCATCGCCCTCTTCCGCGCGCTTGACCAACACATTCAAGTCGTACCACGCGCTTTCGTCAATGCGTAACCCCCACCAACAACTGTCCTTGTCGATGCAAANCTGAAAGTGCACATTGTTTCGCGCCGAATCTAAGTCCTTAGCCAACTCCTTGCCCAAGAACGACTGCAGCTTTTTGCGTGCCTTCTTGTCACGGAACATCATGGTTCGTTGACGCACCACCTTTTTGCGATTGGTGTTGTGCGGATGATGCAAACTCTCGCGGCGCTCCAATCCACAGTCCAAAGCAGCATAGGCTTCCAGAGTCGACTCCCCCATGGCCTGCAAACGATGGCGCACATCGAGGCGGCGCTGATTCCATTCGACATCGCCCTGAAAGCGAGGTTCAAACAATTCAAAGTCGGCGGGGAAGAACATRGCGGCGATAGGATAAGGCAAACCGCGGTCGATGTCATTCCGCGGGCCCCATGACCGACGTCAACCTAGACCAACTTCCCGGACCGCTGCGTCGGTTGTTGCGTATGGGTGGCCGGGTGATTGAGGAGCTCACCCACGACGACTTATCCGGGGTGGCGGCGC
The DNA here is from genome assembly GCA_002746235.1 of Planctomycetota bacterium. Classification (GTDB taxonomy): domain Bacteria; phylum Planctomycetota; class UBA1135; order UBA1135; family UBA1135. The sequence continues at coordinate 106,371 of NVWJ01000009.1, read as the reverse complement.
AGATGACCTACTACTTCATGCTGGCGCTGTTTCCATCGCTGATTTTACTGGTCGGATTTTTCGATGCCCTGCCCCTCGAGGCCAACATCGACCTCTTCCTGGAACGTGGCTTGCGCTCCCTGCCCGATGACATCGCCAAGCTGCTCTCCGACTATCTGCGCGAGTTTTCCACCCGACGCCCCTCCGGCGGACTCCTTTTGTGGACCTTAGCAGCGCTATGGGCTAGTTCCCGTGGGATTCGGGGCGCACGCAAAGGCTTAAACCGCGTCTTCCGATGTAAACCTGAAAGCAATATTGTGCTCATCCGTCTGCAGGATCTCGGTCTAACCCTATCGGGGCTATTCCTGATGGGCTTGTCCTACGCCCTGCTCATCGGCGGCAAACAGCTTGGCAGTTTTGTAATCGGGCTGTTCCACCTCGACATCACCATGCAAGTGATTTGGGTTTGGCTGGAACTTCCGGTCACCATGCTGCTGATGGTCGCATTCGTCATGCTGGTGTACCGCTTCCTGCCCAGCCGACGGGTTGGATTCCGTCCACTCTTGGCCGGTGCTATACCGACGGTGATTGCGTGGATGCTTCTCGGCGGCTTATTCCGTTTTTGGCTGCAACACATGGGCAGCTTCGATGAGATCTACGGTGGACTCGCCAGCTTCTTCTTGCTCATGTTCCTGCTGTGGCTGATTTCGTTGGTCCTATTACTCGGCGGAGAAGTCAGTGCGCGTTTGGCGGATCGCGCAGATCGTGCACGCGATGCGAATCCCAATCCGGTTGCAGATTCCCTCGCGGTAGACGTAGAACCTGAGGCATAAAAAAAAGCGGCCTCAGCTTTCGCCGAGACCGCAACTCCATCCCCTCAGATGGCACCTTTCGGTGTTTACCCACTACCCTAGGTTTTGAATCCCAATGGTAATGAGCGATTGTGTTTGCCCCTAGCGAGGCAACAGCTTCTAGTCTAGTACTTTGAGGATAATTCATACGGTATATAAGCCGAAAACCTTAAATGGAGGGCACCTGTATCTCTTTGCAACTTCCTTGTAAAGTCTTTATTCCAAGGGGGAAACGCATTCAAGACGGTGGTGAAACATGGTTATTTGGCTATTTTAAGTTTATGCCAGTAAATCATGACCCCCCCCCTGATTTGGGTGTCTTGGCACCCAAAAGTGTCTAGAACGCGACCTTGGGTGCCGTCCGCGCGTCTGGATTCTCCAGCTCAAAATAGTCACGATTGGTGAAACTGAACATGCCGGCAACCACATTCGACGGAAACTGTTCCATCTTGTTGTTGTTCTCGCGCACGTTCCCGTTGTAAAAACGTAGCGCCGCTTGGATCCGGTTTTCGGTATTCGCCAACTCCTTTTGCAACTCTACAAAGTTTGCGCTCGCCTTTAAATCTGGGTAAGCCTCAAGTCGCACCATGAGTTTTCCCAAGGCATTTTGCAGCATGTTCTCATCGATAGCCTGGCTGGCCACTGCACCGTGATTGCCCGCTGCTTTCTCACGCAGCTTGACTACATCTTCCAGAAGTTCGCGCTCGTGCTTGGCATACCCCTTGGCGGTTTCGACAAGGTTCGGAATCAAGTCGTAACGGCGCTGCAGTTCGGTGTCGATATTCGACCATGCTTCATCGCAGTGGTTGCGAATGGAGACCAAACCGTTGTACATACCAATGAAAATCATCAGTACAAGGAGGAGAATGCCAAGCGGAATGAGCCATGCCATGTCCCGATTCTATTCGTTTTGGCGGTCCAGCCTAACTCTTAAATAGATATTCAGGCATCCGGCGACGGATTTCCACCAAGCGATCGAGCATGCCCACGACATCGGGCGGAGTGAGAAAACGATTCACGAATAGCGCCATCGTGTTTCCTTCTAACTCCATCGCGATCGAGCGGGAGTTCAGGAAGTWGGTCATCATGTCCGTATTGCAGAAGTCATACGCAAGCTTCTTGTCGCTAGAGCGCACGGTGAAGGCGTTCGAGAATTCCACTGAATCAAGGTCGATGTCATCAAAACCGAGAAACTGGCCAAAGCGGGAGAGCATGTTCTCCGGGTAGATGCGTAGCTCGGGGAAAAACTGTTCGATTTGGATCAGCACCACTCCAAGGGAATGAGTTTGCTGATGCTTGCCGGTGCCCGTGGTGTAACGGAAGCAGAATGCGGCGGCATCGTAATCCTGCCATTTGCCCTCTAAATGGTGGCTTGCGCGCCGACTATGACCGACTTGCAAGCGGTCAAGGAATGCGTAACGGCGGCGAACCGTGGCATTGCGGCGATGGTCATAATCCCAACCATTCTCCAAGGACCACTGCAGGAATTCACTGCGCCGTTTCTTCTCTGCTTGCCATGCAAAGTAGAAAATCAGTCCAGCGAAAATGGGTACGAGAATGTAGAGGATTCCTTGCATGTCTAGTCCTGGAATAAGTACTCCGGCATTTGTTCACGCATGGCGACGAGATGATTCAACATGAGCTCTAGGTCCTCCAACTTCAAATAACGGTCATGAAACACGGCGAGAGTGCGCCGATCCAATTCCAAGGCGGTGCTGCGATGCTGGAGGAGGTAAGTCATCATGCCGGTATTGCAGAAATCATAAGCGAACTTGCGGTCATCGCTATGCACAGTGAATGCTTTGGAAAATTCGATGGATTCAAAATCGATGTCATTGCCGCCGAGGAATTGCCCGATCCGTGAAAGGAAATTCTCCGGGTAGATGCGCAGCTCCGGAAACGCCCGTTCCAACTCAATCAGAATCACTCCGATGTGATGCGTGAATTCGGTTTCCTCGCCGTCGGAATCAGTGGTAGAAGTGGTGTATTGATATTCGAAGGCGGAGGCGTCGTACCCCCTCCAAGTTCCCTGCAGCACATGATGCGCCTCGCGGTCAAAACCCTCTTGAAAGCGATCCAAGAATGCGTACTTACGCGGGATTTGCTGATTGCCCTCCGGAGAATACCTCCAACCTGCTTTTTTTGCCCACAAATGAAAGCTCATGATTCGTCTCCGCTCTGCTTTGACGCCAAAGATTGCCAAAACGATAATGCTTACCACGAAAATTCCAAAAGCCAGGAACATGCCTGACAGGGCGAAGGAACCGTCCATGCCAGGGTCGGTGCCAAATGGGTCGAAAGGGGGATTTCCCACGTCAAACAGGATAGTGGATTGCGCCCGGTCGTTAAACTCTTCGGCCATGGCTACCGACGTAGAAATTGCCCGTCAGTTCACACCTCGCCCGATTGCGGAAATCGCAGATGCGTTGGGTGTGAATCCTGAAGACCTCCAGCCCTACGGTCAAGCGATCGCCAAGGTTGATTTGAATGCTCTGAACCGTCCACGCGCGCGCAAGGAGAAGGCGCGTTTGGTTTTGGTTTCTGCGATTACGCCTACGCCTGCGGGTGAAGGGAAAACCACGACTAGTATTGGATTGGCCCAGGCCTTCCATGCGAAAAAGGAGTCGGTGTGTTTGGCCTTACGCGAGCCATCGCTTGGGCCTTGCATGGGCGTAAAAGGTGGCGCATGCGGTGGCGGTTACAGCCAGGTCATGCCGTTAGATCGGATCAACCTGCACTTCACCGGCGATTTTCACGCAATCACATCGGCGAACAACTTGTTGGCCGCGATGATTGATAATCACTTGCACTTTGGCAACAAGCTGCGTTTAGATGTGCGCAAGATTTTGTGGCGCCGCGTCATGGACATGAATGATCGTGCGCTGCGCAATATTGTGAGTGGCATGGGCGGCACCGGCCAAGGTGTGCCGCGTGAAAACGGTTTCGACATTACGGCGGCCAGTGAAATTATGGCGGTGTTGTGTTTATCCAACGACGTCGATGACCTCCGCGCCCGATTAGAGCGGATTTTGGTGGCCTATGATTTAGATGGCAAGCCAGTCTATGCCAAGCAAATGGACTGTATCGGCGCGATGATGGCGCTGTTGCGCGATGCCCTCAGCCCGAACTTGGTGCAGAGCTTTGAAGGCACGCCTGCGTTCATTCATGGTGGCCCGTTTGCGAACATCGCACATGGGTGTAACTCGGTCTTGGCTACACGCATGGCCATGCATTTTGCGGAGTGGACGATTACAGAAGCTGGCTTTGGTGCAGATTTGGGTGCAGAGAAGTTCTTCGACATTAAGTGTCGTCAGGCAGGGCTCGACCCCGATGCCGTGGTGCTAGTGGCCACGATTCGGGCGCTGAAAATGCACGGCGGTAAGGCGAAGACTGATTTGGATGGAGAAGATGTCGCTGCGGTTCAAGGCGGATTGCCGAACTTGGAGAAGCACATTGRGAACATCCAAACTTTGGGCAAGCCACCCGTGGTTGCGCTCAATCGTTTCGGCACCGACTCCGATGCCGAGATTGAAGTGGTGCGGAACCGTTGCGCAGAGTTAAACGTCGAGTTTGCGGTTTCCAACCATCATGCAGAGGGCGGCAAAGGCGCATTAGACTTGGCCGATGCGGTGATGGCTGCCGTCGAACGTGGATCGGAGCCGTTCACTCCGGTTTATGCATTGACCGACACTCCAGAGGAGAAGATTCGTCAGGTGGCGCAGAAGCTTTACGGTGCCGATGACATCGCCCTCGCTCCGGCCGCTAAGCGCGATTTGAAAAACCTCGCCGCGATGGGTTATGCCGATCTGCCGATTTGCATTGCCAAGGTGCCGGGATCGCTGTCGGATAACGCCGCACTGATTGGGCGGCCGACCGGCTTTACGGTGCATGTAAAGAACGTGGTAGTGAATGCTGGCGCTGGATTCCTCGTCGTTCTTACCGGCAACATCTTCCGCATGCCCGGCCTACCGCGCGACCCGATGGCCTCGCGCATGGATCTGATGCCAGACGGCGAGATTATTGGTTTGGAGTAAACCCTCCGGGGAAGTCAAGCCCCCGTACCCCCTTGGATTTTTTCGCTGCGGCCTCAAAATGGAGCCGCATGAGCAAACTGCTTGAATCCCTGAATCCGGAGCAACGTCGCGCCGTTGAGACCACTGAAGGACCGCTTTTGGTTCTCGCGGGTGCGGGCACAGGCAAAACTCGGGTGATTACGGTGCGCACCGCGCATTTGCTCGACCAGGGCGTGAAGGCGGAGAATCTGCTGCTGATGACCTTCACCAATAAGGCCGCGCGAGAGATGCGCGAACGTTTGGTGGGTTTGGCGGGCAAGCGGGCGAAGGATGTCACCGTGGGCACCTTCCACAGTTTTTGCATTCGCCTGCTGCGCCAACACGCGGAGAAGATGGGGCTGCCGGAAGGCTTCGGGATTTGCGATGGCTCCGATCAGATGACTGCGATTAAGGGTGCGTTGCGTGAGTTGCGCATTGCCGAGGCCGACATCAACCCTCGCGCCGCGCAGTCGAAGATCTCGCTGTACAAAAACTCGCTCATCACTCCCGACCAGGCACTCGATGCTGCGGAAGATGACTGGGAGATTTCGGTCGCGCATATTTACGGGAAGTTTGAACAGCATCTGCGTCGCTCGCGAGTGATCGACTTCGATGACTTCCTCATTTTCGCTTTGCGTTTATTACGCGAAAACGAAGATGTGCGTTTAGCGCTGGAAAAGCGCTACCAATATGTGATGGTCGACGAGTACCAAGACACTAACGGCCCGCAGTACGGGATTGTGTATGAGTTGGTGAAGAATCACCGCAACTTGTGCGTGGTCGGTGACGATGACCAGTCGATTTACGGATGGCGTGGCGCCGACATCTCGAAGATCCTTGGTTTTGAAAAGGATTTTCATGGTGCGGTGAAGGTGCACCTTGGCACCAACTACCGCTCCACGGTAGAGATCATCGATGCGGCAAATAAGGTGATTCGGAATAACCCGAAACGTCACGATAAGCAACTGCGTTCGGCATTAGGTGAAGGCAGTTCGGTTGCGATTATGCGCATGGAAGATGAATCGCATGAGGCGAGCTTTATCTGCTCGGAGATTGAACACTTAGTGCGTGTCGGGGAAGCGCACTTCCGCGATATCGCGATTTTGGTGCGTACGGCACAGCAACCGCGGGCTTTTGAGGCGGATTTACGTGCGGCTAATATCCCTTACCACTTGGTCGGCGGTATGAGCTTCTTCGATCGTAAGGAAGTGCGCGACATCCTTGCGTATTTGCGTTTGATCGCCAACCCGGCCGATGAAACCAGCTTTTTGCGCATTGTGAATATCCCGGCGCGGGGCATCGGCAAGACCACCATTGATAAAGTGATTGCACAAGCCACTGCCGATGGCGAAGGAGCCTTCGTTTCCTTCCGCAAGTTGGTGGAAAGCGGCGAGATTGGAGGTTCGGCAGCGAAAGGTTTTTCTGATTTGCGTTCGAGCTTGAACCTCGCGCATACGATTGCGCAGGAAGGCGATTTAGTCCGCACCCTGCGTGAGTTATTGACCGCGGTGCAGTACCGCGCGGAAATCGACCGCATCTACCCCGATGACTCCACCCGCGAACTTCGCTGGAACGGCGTGCAGGAAGTGCTCAACTTTGCCGAGAACTTTCAGCGCAAAAAAAAGCAGCCGACCCTCACGACCTTTCTTGAAGAATTGTCGCTGAATGAGAACAACGACAAGGATAAAGATGGTGCCGACGACTCCGTTACCTTGATGACCCTGCATGCAGCGAAGGGATTGGAATTCCGTCGCGTGTACTTGGTGGGTGTGGAAGAAGGGATTTTGCCGCATGCACGCGCGGCAGCGGAAGGAAATGTAGATGAGGAGCGGCGCTTGATGTACGTCGGCGTTACGCGAGCGCAGCACGACCTCACCATTACTTATTGTGAATCACGCGCGAAGTTTGGGCGGTTAGTGCCATGCCATCCGTCGCGTTTCCTGTTTGAGATGAAAGAGAAAACGCCGCCTGAAGGGTGGATTGCTGCAGGCCCAGCGCAAATGGTGCAAACCGCCGCTCCGGTACCACGCGACAAGGACAAGCCTAAAGTGAAAAAGAAGGCGTGGAAGAAGCGCCGTCCAAGTCGGCGATAGGCATTCGCACGAGTCCGTGCGMKKKMCWTRYWCWTNGYWSATNTMCSWRCTKACKCNMKWWKKMRCGNRWWGKCAGRMWCTCGGCCAAGGAACTGATAAACCGACTCCTTCACAGCACGCGAACCGCCGACTTCGTAAATCTCTTTGCGCAGGCGCATGCCAACACCCGCGTCAAGAAAGCGATCGGGAGCCTCTTCGAAAGCAGTCGCTAGGTCTGCGGCAATCGAGTCCGCCCAGCCGTAGCCGTAGTAGCCAGCGTCGTAGCCGGTGAGGTGCCCCCAGTAAGCGGCAAAGTTAGTACCAGCAGGAATCGCGAACAAAGTTTCCGAGTTCGTCGCATTACAAATTGCGCCGGCATCGGTCACATCGCCGACATGCATGCGCAAATCGGAGAGTGCGAGTCCCATTTGACGTCGGTAAGCAAGTGCCGCAGTTGCGAGTTCGGCAGCTTTCATTTGCGCGATGAGTTCCGCCGGGATTTTCTTGGACGGATCTTCGTAGTCAGCGGCAAAGCCTTGGAGAACGTCGACATCCCAAACCCAGTTTTCAAACATTTGACTTGGGGCTTCGACAAAATCGCGCGGCACATTGCCTCCAGAGAACTGACCGTAACGGGTGCGCGTTAAAACCGCATGCATGGCGTGTCCAAACTCGTGAAAGATGGTTTCCACTTCATAATGTGACATCAGGGCGGGCGTATCCCCCACTCCAGGAGTGAAGTTGCACACCAGAGCGGCAACCGGACGGCGGTAGCGGCCATCAGCAAGTTGCTTGCCACCGATGACATCGAACTGCGCGAAGTGATTGTACTTGCCAGGACGCGGGAACAGGTCAAGGTAGAAGCAACCGAGGGGTTCACCAGTGGTTGCGTCGGTCACTACGTAAAGTTCGAGGTCATCAATCCACTGATAAGGTGGCTCGATGCGGTGAAACTTGAGGTCGAAAATGCCTTGGTAGACATCGAACATGCCGGCGATGACATTGTCCAACTTGAAGTAACGGCGCAACGCTTCTGGATCGACGCCGTACTCATTCTTCATCAGCTTGTTGGTGTAGTAATTGTAATCCCACCACATGATTTCTGCTGCAGGGTTGCCCGTCTCCTCTGCCTTAATCCGAGTAAGTGTGGCGACCTCCTTGYGAAACTTTGGCTCTAAACCAGCCACCAGGTCCTCACAGAAAGCAATCGCGTTCGCAGCGGTACCGGCCATCTTCGGTTGGATTTTATAATCCGCCCAGTTCTCATAACCGAGCTTGTGAGCAATCTCCGCGCGGACCTGCACCATTTCATTCAACAACGGTCCGTTCTCCTCCATCGCCACTGAGTAACGCGCGATGTTGGTCTTCTTGCGCACCGATGCATCCTTCGCATTCCCCATGACTGCTGAAAAATCAGAGGTCACGGTCACCCGCACTTCATGGGTGCCATCGTCCTGCTTCGAACTTTGTAAAAAACTGGCTGGGAGGCCTTCGAGTTCTTCGCTGGTGAAAAACAAAGAAACCGCAGCTTCAGTAATGTTGGTGTCAAACTGATTGGTGATACCATTCAGCTTGTTTTGAAGAGCCGCAACTTCTTCACGCGTGGTAGCGTCCAGATCAAAACCGGAACGGCGGTAATCACGCATGGTGTCCTCGAACAACTTGAGGTCTTCTCCCAATAATGCAGCGCGTCCGCCATTGTGATAACGATCAGAATAAGCGCGGCAAGTGTCATAGAGATCTTGGCGGTAACTTAGCTCTACCATCCATGCATCGAGCTTTTGCACTTCCACGTTGCACGCCGCACGCACCTCATCTTCCACGCGCGTTTCTTTCATGAGCCAAAGCTGATTCAAAATCGAAACCACCGGGTCTACCGCCTCATCTAAGGCCGCAAAACTAGAAGCGAAACTCACATAGTCTGGATCTTGCGCACCAATAGCATCGAGTGCCGCCTCTGTGCCAGCAAGGATTCGGTCCACTTCAGGCCCAATGGTGTTTGCCGACCAATCCAGCTTCGCCAGCCCAAGCACCACGCCGTGTTCTTCCGCTGCAGCTTGGAAGTCCGCAAGTTGGCCGATCCCCTGCGGCGAAGACTTCTGCGCGCCTGCGTAAGTCTTGGAAGAGGAAGCACCTGGGGCATTGCACCCGAATGAGGCGAGAGCACCGAGAAACAAACAAAGGAGAAGGCGTAAAGCGACCATGCGCCTATCCTAACTTGCCCTATTCAAATCGATAAAGATCGATACGTTCGGCTTTATAGAAAGGGAAATTGAAATGCTCCGATGAAAATCCGGCCAGGTCGAAAGCTTGGAGAGTCGTTTGGAACTCGGCTTCTGCAAAAGGGATAGTGGTGTCATTGTCATCGGTATAGGCGAGTAGCCAGAAGGCTTGCCCATCGGCACGGTTTTGCACGACGCGGTTTTGCACGATGACTTTTTGCGCGCCAGTGCTAAGCCATTCCACACGGATACCAGCTTGGCGTAGTTGCACGCGTAGCCTTGCCATGGAACCGCCATGGCCATGAAAGTCTGGCGCGCCATCTTTCTGATAACACCAACCGAGAACGATGGCATCGTCCATTACGTGCTCCGCCATCCAGGCAGCGAACTCCTTGGCACGAACATCGCCTTCGGACTTATAGGGTTGCTGAATGTCGCGAACTAACCCCATGCTTGTGAATGCGAAAAGTAAAACGCAAATCGTGTGGGCGGCATATCTTTGCACGGTGGGTTTGAAGCGTTGCACGCACAAGGTAAGGCCATGGCCCATCAATAGGCACAACGCCGGCGCCATGAAAATCGAAACGCGAATGCTGCCACCATATGGATAAAACTTCCCTGTTGCAGCTACAAAGTTGAAGAGCAGCGGAGCTAACAGCAAACCCAAAAATGCGCGTTGACGGCAGCGCCAAAGGCCAACGGCCCCCACCACCATTAACGCCAAACTCACCGAACTGCCGTAATCACGCCCACCAGTGGGGTATGCGGACATATAGCCCGCATGTCGCTCGACCAACCACAACGGCCAAGTCCAAATGCGATCCAGTGGTGGAAAGGCGGGTGTCCACATATCCATCTCCATCAACCACGATGCGGCACGTGCATGTGGCAAGGCAAACAGGAACACCATGGCAACCGCACTCACCCCAAACACCAGCGATCCTGCAACGGCTTTTACACGCGTTGATTTCCGAGCAAAGAAATACAGCGCAAGTCCTCCGCTGACGAACATCGACGGATAACTTGCCCATACACCAACCGCAGAGATCAAAACCAAAGCGATCGCTTTTCTGCGCAGGCGTTTTCCAGACGCAGCAATCAAATCAAGAGCAAGATTTAGCTGCACTAAAGTAAACAGTAAATCCAAGGCATAAGGTTTGACTTCCACTGCATGGCGTAATGGATAGTAGGCCGCTGCAAAGATCGCGAAGGCAAACAAGGCCGATGGCTGCGGCAAGGCCCGCAAACAAAAACGCAACATAAGCCACGTCGAAACCACTCCGGCCACGAGCGCGGGAAAGCGAAGCCAGTAAATCGAGCCATCGCCCAAATCGTAAAATAGTTTCTCCAGCCATAGCCAAAGCAGAGGCGCAACTTGCCCGTTCGGCAGCGGCTCAAACAATTCCGCATAACCGAGGTCCGCGAAGTTGTTGACCACAAAGGCTTCATCGCCCCAAATCGGGAAGCCAAGTCCAAAGCGCACCACCATCCACAGCACGTGCATCCCGAGCAATGCCCAAGTCCACCAGAAGAGAGTGCGCGATTTCACTGCACCATGTTAGTTTCTCCCATGAGCGAACCGGTCTTCCTCCCACTTGGCCCGACTTTTGACCCCGGCTGCCCGCCCGAAGAAGCGGCGGAATCCTTTTTCACGGTGCTGAATCAACGCCGCAGCATTCGCGCGTTCTCCGATCGGCCGGTTAGCCGTGAAACCATCGAATGGGTTATTCGCGCGGCCACCACTGCACCGAGTGGAGCCAATAAACAACCGTGGCGCTTCGTGGCGGTGTCCAATCCTGAGTTGAAACATGCCATCCGCCTGGGCGCGGAGGAAGAAGAACGTGCGCTTTACTCCGAACGCGCCAGCGAGGAATGGTTGCGCGACCTCGCCCCGCTTGGCACCGACGATGTAAAGGAGTACCTAGATATTGCCCCATGGCTAATCGTCATCTTCCGCATGACCACCACCGATGATGGAGGCAAAACTTACTATTCCAATGAATCGATTGGGATCGCAACCGGCATGTTGCTTGCTGCCGCTCAGTTCGCTGGGCTGAGTTCCCTCACCCACACGCCGAGCCCCATGCGATTCCTCGGTGAACTGCTCGGGCGACCTGCAAACGAAAAACCCTACATGTTGATTCCGCTAGGCTATCCGGCCGCCGGCTGCGAAGTCCCTGCTCATGCCATCGAACGCAAGCCGCTCGAAGAAGTGCTGCTTTTCGATCCCAAGCCGACGCAATCTTGAACCATGAAGTCTCTCCACAGTCCATTCGTTTTCGGCGCCATCGCACTGGTCATTCTCATTTCCAGCCTGTGCCAAGAGCCGGAAGCGCCCACGCCGACGACCAAACCGCTGCGCATTTTAATCACCAACGATGACGGAGTAGACAGCGCTGGAATCGCAGAACTGGCAAAGGCTTTTTCAACCATGGGCGAAGTTACGGTTTGCGCGCCGCCGGCCAATCGCTCCGGCGCGAGCCACTCTAGCCAACTTTTTTCTGGCCCAGCGGAGTTAACCAAAGGGAGTCTGGAGGGCGCCAAAGAAGTTTGGATTATCGATGGCACCCCATCGGATTGCGTAACTTTTGGAATCGTGCACCTCGGCAAGGATCGGCCCTTTGATTTAGTGGTGTCCGGCATCAATCACGGCAACAACGTAGGCATGGTCGCGCATTATTCAGGAACTGTGGGAGCGGCTATGGAAGGGTCCATGCATGGAGTCCTTTCGATGGCGGTTTCACAAGACGTCCCGCGCGGCACTGATGGCGATTACCTTCTAGCCGCAAAATTTTCTGTGGAGCTGGCGCATAAACTTCGTGCTGAAAATGCACCGACCCATTTGGTCTACAACGTCAACCTCCCGACCTCGGACCGAGAACTGCTCAAGGGTGTGGCTTCAGCGCCGATGGGCGGCATCTACATAAAAGTGCCTCGCTATTCGATAAACGAGGTCGATGGCAAGTCCATGCTACAAGCCCATCCGCGCTTCAACATGGACCACCCGGAAAATTCCGACACCGCCCTGTTCTATCAAGGAAACATTACGGTGACCGCGCTACGCACCAATTGGAGCGATGCCGCCATGATGAAAACTATGCAGGGCTGGGATCTTCGGGTTAGCGAGTAGGGCGCGACTTAAACTCACGCGACGATCCGCCGCAGAAATCACACCGCGCGCGCCGGACTACCAGAGAATCCGTGCGCCAGCCCAGGTCAGGCCACAGCCAAAGGCGCCGAGCACCAGATAGGTGCCGCTTTTATAAAGCCCTTTGTGATAACCCTCGGACATGAGGATGGGCACCGATGCCGAACTGGTGTTGCCATACTTCGAAATGTTGTGCAGCACCTTTTCCGGCGGAATGCCGAGGTGGTTGGTCGCCTGCTCCAAAATCCGACGGTTCATCTGATGCGGAATCATCCACCCCAGCTTGTCGGGATCTTGACCGTGCATGGCCCAATCGAGAAGCCAAATCATTTTCGATGCGGCGAAACGATACACCGGGCGCCCTTCCATTGTGATGAAATGGCTGCCTTCGTCAAGGATCTCATGGGTCATCGGATCACCAGCACCACCGCGCGGACGAATGATGTATTTTGCACCTTCGCCGTCCGCACCAATGTGAATGTCTTCAATCAAACCGCGTTTACAGGTCGCGTGGGGCTGCAGGACGACTGCGCCGGAGCCATCGCCAAACAAAACCACAGTACTGCGGTCCTGTTTATTGATCATGCGCGACATGGCATCGCCACCGATCACGAGGACATTCTTGTACTTGCCGGTTTCGATGAACTGCGAGCCCACGGCCAATGCATACATGAATCCAGAACACGCGGCGGCGACGTCGAAGGCACCGCATTTCCCGAGTCCGAGGCGTGCCTGCACAATGCAAGCAGCGGACGGCGCGGTGTAATCACCCGACACCGTGCCAATGACAATCATGTCGATGTCTTCTGGATTCACACCAGCATCTTCCATCGCCATTTTGCCGGCGCCAACGAACATATCGCAAGGCTTCTCGTCATCGCGCAACCAACGGCGCTCAACAATGCCGGTCCGCTGCTGGATCCACTCGTCAGAAGTGTCCAGAGTCTTGGTAAACCACTCGTTATCGATCACTTGTTCGGGGACGAAGTGACCAATGCCAGCGATGCCTGCGGGTACTAGTTCAGCCATGGATTCATGAGGGGACCGCATAAAACGGACCCCAGATGATACCCGTTTATCGGTCATTCAGCGCCGGGGGTGTAGATTTCGCCCGAACCCAGCCTGGGGAGAACCTTCCGCCYAAGAATCTAGATCTTTGCGGTCATGCAAAGCCATGATGGTGCACGCCATAGTAGCGACCAATTTCTTCGACTCGCCTTGCATGGCAAACAGCTGGCCATCGGTAAAGGTCAGGGTACGTCCTGGCTTCACCACGCGGGCTTCGGCAAGGAATCGCTCGCCTTTTGCCGGCGCTAGCAGATTGATTCTGAAATCCACCGTCAACACCGCCGCACCCGCCGGCATGAGTGAAAAGGCAGCGTATCCGCAGGCACTATCTAAGAGAGTCGACACGATTCCAGCATGCATAAACCCGTGTTGCTGGGTGTAGGGTTGTTGAAACGGAAACTCCGCAACTACAAATCCTGGGGAAACATCCGACAGGGTTGCTTGCAGAGTCCGCATGACTTCCTGCCTTGCGAAACTAAGCCGTACGCGTTGCTCGAAGTCGGGGTCTGCGGGGAGGAAGTTCGTTTCCATGCACCCGTTGTATCACGCAGGATTATTTGGAGCCAAGCAGCTGTTTCAATTCCGAAACCGTCGGCACGCCGGCCCAAGAGTGCAGGATGTGACCTTGAGCATCGACCAAGACGCAACTGGGAGTCATGTTGCTGACATCTTGCAAATCYTTCGATCCACGTGCCCGTTGTGGCGGCAAAAGAGAATCCTGCATGGCCTTAAAGGCGACGATGTCATCTTTGCTGCGCTCCAACAAGATGGTGTAGGACGGATGAAAACGATCGGCATAGCGCTGCATCTCCTTTTCGGAGTCTCCGCTGTCGTTGTTGAAACCGAACAGGCCGAGCTCTTTTTCGGTGAAGGCTTTACGAATAGCCGCATAAGTCGGTTGTGCACGTTTGCACGCGGCGCAGGTGGTGAACCARGTGGTCACYARATTCGCMGGKGCCGAKGTYTTGCCTTKCAGYAAYCGYGCCARYTCSGGGCTGGTCGGYTTTAGATGCACGTCTTTGGCTGARGTGCTGGCSGTGCSMGSCCGCATRGGYTCGAKCTTYCCGACCACGAAGTCCGCTTCGGTTTCCTTGGCGAACACCAAATCACYAACGGACACCTCCATCGGGCCAGTCACCTTGCCGCTCGGCCAAAATACCGTCACTAAAATCATGCCCTTGTGCGCGCCGACACCAATGTTGAGCGTGGCACTATTCTGCGCGCCAAGTCCTTCACCACAGCGGTACTCGCGGAGAATCGACAACTCCCCCGCCTGCACCTTAATCCGCGCTCCAATGCCATCACGAYTACTCCATTCGGTAGACGGCTGGGCGGTTTGGTTGCCGCCTTCCAAGCGAAGGTAGATGGMTCCYCYGCGCTTTTCCTCCGGGAGCAAATCACCRAATCGATTRCGGAAGACCTGCACATAAGGCGCATTGGCGTTCACCATGACGAAGTCTTGGAAGCCATCGTGATCATAATCCAATAGCGAAAAGGTGCGGCTATCCCAWGCTTCATCGGCTCCGGAAACGCCGGACAGCTCGAGGAAATCCTCCCCCGCTTGGTTCATCCACAAGTGATTGCGCTCATGCCCGCTCCAASAAGCGCCGCGCCCGACACCGCCGGGTTCGACTACGGCTTCCGCAGAACGACCACTGCGACTTTCACGGATGGTGCTGTCCCGGTCCACGACCGAGCGCCAAAAACTACTTCAGACGTCGACGTCGATGGCCGCCTCTTCCGGTGCGGTGTAGAAACCGGCTGGCGCATAAAGGTCCAGCCAACCATCGTTGTTGAAGTCGGCAAACTGCGCGCCCCAACCCCAACCGCCGGCCTCCACCGGAATCGCCGGCCGTTCGATGCCGGAAACTTTACTCCATGCTGCAGTCGGGCCTTCGTTATGGAAGAGAGAATTGCCTGCTCCCAGTGCACTGTAAATCGGGTCGAGCGATGCACCGCCTGCGATTAAAGCTTCATCGTAGTTCGCGAGCCCCTTAGTGAAAAAGCTGGTCACGCGCCGTGCTGCTTTGGAAAACATGTTGGTCACATACAAATCCTGCAGACCATCGTTATCGTAATCGCCCCAAGTCGCACCCATGCCGAAGCCGACGTCGATGACACCTAACTCCAAAGATACATCGGTGAACTTGCCATCGCCTTCATTGCGGAACAGGTAGTTCGGTGCGAAGTCATTGGCGCAATAAAGATCGACGTCGCCATCGTTGTCGTAATCGGCCCAAGTGGATTGATAACTGTTACGCAAGATGCGTAGCTCATCGGCCCCTTTGGCTATTTCAAATTTTCCACCGCCTAAGTTATGCAACAGCACATTAGGTGGGCCAGGTCGATTGGTATCGACTTCCAAGGTTTGCGCCTGCTCGAGCATCAGGCCATGCAGTGTTTCAAAATCACCCGTCGACAAATACTTCTTCAAATGAAACTCCGCCTCTTGGCGCGATGCATTTTTATTTTCACCGCGGATAGAGTTAATCGCGAAGTTGACGAAGTTTGCCGCATAGGTGGAGCAGTAAATATCTAATAAGCCGTCATTGTCGTAGTCCACCGCATTCAAGGAGGAAACGAAGTAAGGCATGTCCTCCTCCGCAATCCAATCCCCGGTGCGATCGACCCATTGGCCACCGGTGTTTTCCAAAATCCGGCAGCGTTCTAAAGTACCGCCGAGAAAGCAATCGACATCGCCGTCGTTATCGAGGTCCACGAACATAGCGGATGCCGTGTTGCCGTCGAAATCTAGGCCTAGATCCCCTGCGACTTCTTCAAAGGTTCCGTCGCCGTTGTTGTGGAACATCATGTTGCGGCCGGAACGTTCCTGCACATAGAAGTCATCGAAGCCATCTTTGTCGTAATCCACCACGGAGCATGTTGGATGCACCTCGCCGGCACTTGGACGCCAAGAAAGGTAAGGCTTCTTCCACTTGCGCCCCTTCTCCAAAAACTCCACCACCATTTCTTCGTGGATCGAACGACGCGCGCGTTTTTGGTCGGCGAAATCCGGGATGACATTCTCTAAAACTTCTTCGAACAGAGCGATGTCGGACTGTAAAAATTCCATCGAGCGACATTCCCAAGCGAAGATTTTCCACCTCTGCTCGCGGATCTCGTCACTCCAATCCGAGCCATCTTGCAAACGCCAATCGACATCGAATTTGGCGCTTAGATGGCCTACTTGACCATTCTTCATTTGCGCTTTAGCACTTAATTGAAGCGTCGTCCGCCACTCCCGACGCTCTTCCCGATCCAACCACACCGGCACCGGCAAATGAATCTTGAATTTCGGGTGCTCCAACCACTCCACTTCTGAGAATATCTCTTCGAACAAATGAAGTTCTTCCGGCGCAACCTCGGCAACCGATTCTGCGACTTCCCATACTCGACGTCGTCCGCTGCCGGCATTCAATAATCCACTTTGCGAAGTATCCAATCCACCGAATGCTCGGAAACGTACTTGATCCTCAAAGCGATCCCGACACAAAGCCGATGGGAACTCTAAATTTCCTGCCGCTGTATCGAACACATGCAAAAAACCCTCGCGCTTCCAGCTGCTGATCAAAGCTTCGGAAGACTCCATGCGCTCGGCAAGCACATCCATAGCAGTCGGCTCCGGCTTGCCTGAGCAACCGGAGCCGAGTAGTCCTAGGATTAGCGCTGCGGAAACAGAGAGCCTAGAAATCGTGGTAACCCTCCCACTTGCGAATCATTTTCTTCACCGCGGAGAAGGTGGGAACACCGGCGTCGAGGTAAAGGATGTTTCCATCAGCATCGGTGATGATAGTTCCAGGAGTCAACTGACTAGCAGTTTCCATTTCGCCATCAATCTTGATTTCACCAAGGATGGCATCTTGCAGGCGCTTGAACTCCTTGATGTCATCTTTACTGCGTTCCGTCAGCATGATGTACGACGGATTGTAAACCGTGGCGTACTTCTTCATCTCAGTGATCGAGTCGCCGCTGTCGTTGTTAAATCCAAACACAGCAAGTTCGCTGTCTTCAAAGTTCGCCGCTATGCCTTCGACCAAAGGGCCGGCACGCTTACACGCTGAACAAGTGGTGAACCAAGTGGTGAACATGCGGTACTTGGCCTTGGTTTTGCCTTTCGCAAAACGCGCCAACATAGGACTGGTACCCAAACTCTTCACCTCAACACGGTGCGCGGAGTCCGACGCAATTTTCCCAGCGACCGGAGTCATGCGGCTAACTTCGTAACCATCGCCATTAGGAGAGTCAGCTGCGTTTTCGTAAACGGAAACAATCTCACCTGGTGAGACTTTACCGATTTCAGTCACTCTTCCACTTGGCCAAACCACTCGTGCATTGCTTGCATATTCATTACGGCCAATACCTATCGACATGGTCGCGCTGTTTTGGGCGCCGAGCCCTTCGCCACAGCGATGTTCTCGCAAGATGTTCATGTCGCCGGCAGTGAGCATGACTTTGGCACCAAAGCCGTCGCGCGCACCCCAWTCCGTGGATGGCTGGTTCGAACGATTGCCGCCAATGAAGCGGAACATGACCGGTTGYAGGCGCAACTCCTTCGGCATGAGATCCCCCATGCGATTGCGGAAGACTTGGGTGTACGGACGATTCGCGCCTACCAGAATGAAATCCTGRTATCCRTCGTGATCGTAATCGAAGAGTGCRAAGCAWCGCGCATCGCCACTGTGGTCYGCACCAGAGATTCCGGTCTGTACGAGRAACTCTTTACCTCCATTGTTGAGGAAAAAGTGATTGATCTCAYTACCCGAGAAGGATGCTCCAGAACCAAGATTGCCCGGCTCAATGACCACRCCWAGGCTCGAACCACGCTTGATGTCCTTYGAATTGTTGCGCACGACCGTGCGCCAGAAAGTACTTCACAAGTCCACGTCGCGCTTTTTRTCTTTTGGCGCGGTGTAGTAACCAGCAGGTGCGTAGATATCTAGCCAGCCATCGTTGTTGAAGTCAGCGAACTGAGGACCCCAACTCCAACCGGCGGTTTCCACACTGTGCAAATCTTTGCCGACATCGGAAACCTTCTCCCAATAATTGCCGGCCCCATCGTTGTGGAACAGAGAGTTGCCGCGACCAAGCATTTCGATGACCGGGTCAATGCCTTGGCCCTGCAACAGCTCATTATCGTAGTTCACGCGACCGACTGTAAAGAAGGACGTGACCCGACGCGCCGCTTTGGAGAACATGTTGGCCACGTAAAGGTCTTGTAGGCCATCGTTGTCGTAATCGCCAAAGCTAACGCCCATGCCGAAGCCAATGTCGGCAACCTGCATTTCTGCCGTCACATCGGTGAATACGCCATTGCCCTCGTTACGGAACATAAAGTTCGGAGCAAAGTCATTGGCCACGTACATGTCTGGGTCGCCATCGTTATCGAAATCTGACCAAGTCGCTTGGAAGGAGTTGTAGAAGATACGCAAGTTCTGTGCGTCTTGCGCGACCTCAAATTTCCCGTTGCCCAAGTTGGTAAGCATGACGTTAGGCGGCCCCGGTCGCTTGGTGTGCATTTCGGAGTTCTCGGCAGCTTCATGCAGGCGCTTATCCAAATGCGCCCAATCTTCAGGCTTCAAGAAAGGCTTCAGTGCGGTTTGCGCCTTCAACCCTTTCTTCTTCTTGTACAGGCCGCGTAAAGACCCCAGCGCCTGTTGCACGTAGCGCGCTGCGTAAGTGGAAATGTAAATGTCTCCGAGGCCATCTCCGTTGTAGTCCACCACATTTACGGCAGAAACGTGGAAAGGGAGGTCCTCGTTGGTAATCCAATCGTTGGAGCGGTCAACGAATTTCCCATTTACGTTCTCGAGGAAAAGACAACGACGCAAACTACCACCGAGAAAGGCATCGAGGTCGCCATCGTTATCCAGGTCGGCAAAAGCGGCCGAGGAAGTGAATCCGTCAAAATCTAAGCCAAGCTCTTTGGCGATTTCGTTGAAGGTTCCATCTCCATTGTTGTGGAAGAACAGGTTGCGACCTTGGCGCTCTTGAAGATAGAAATCATCCCAGCCATCTTGATCTAAATCGACCACCGCAACGGTTGGATGGATTTCACCTGCCGCCACCTGCCACGATGGGTAAGGCTTCGGGAAAGGCTCGCCATCTTGAATGCCCTGCAACCAATTGCGCACCACGCCTTCATGAATAGATTGGCGTGCGAGCTCCAAAGAACCCTTATCCGGCACGAGCTCATCTAAAACTTCTTCGAAGAGCCAGCCATCGGTCTCGGTGATTTTTAAGGACTTGACCTTCCAACTAATCACCCGCCAAGTTTGCTCATCTGGATCCCGTTCATCGAAGTCTTCAGGGTCTAGTTCCCAAACCACTTCATTGAAACCTTTCACGTTTGCCAAACGACCGTTCTTCATTTGCGCCTTGGCAACAAACTTCATGGAGACCTTCCACTGGTGCATGAGCTCCGGATCTTGCCATTGAGGCACAGGCAGGTTCACTTTCAGCTTGGCATACTTGAAGTAATCGACATTCTCCAACAAGGACCCGTAAAGACTCAAATCCGAATACGCAACAGTGCCCGTCACTCCATCTTTAGACACGCGCACCACCTCAGGATTGACTTCCCAGTGGCGCACTCCAGCAGTTCCTTCATTTAGGATCTCGTCGTACTCCGGGAACTCCTCGACCAAGCCTTGGAATTCGAAACTATCGGCAAAGTAGAAATCGCAAAGGGGGCCAGGGAACTTCTTGCTCTCGATAGCCTGCCCAAACTTGTTACGGAAGCCTGTTTTGGACCAAGAAAGGTTCAAGGCTTCGGACCGAACCATACGCTCGGTCTGGATTTCCATAGGGGTGACAGGCGCTTTGGGCCCATTGTTGCGAAAGCCTTTCATATAAATGAAGGCGCCAATGCCTGCGACGACCACAAGCAAGATTGAGACTGAGAAGCGGGACATGAGGTGGATTCTGGGGGGAGTACCCTGGAGGGGCGAAACTCATCCTAAACGGGACTCGTTTCTCAAGTTCAATTATCGACAATATTGTCCCCGATTTCATCCCTAAAATCTCCGTAAACCCAGATAAGATTGCCCGGAATCATGGTTCTTCGGCTTAAACCGCTCGTTGCAACATCCGCATGTTTGGTCGGCGAATTGGTGCGCTTTGACGGCGGCCATCGGCGCTCGGACCCGCTGACCCAGCACTTGAACCAGCGCTGCGACCTACTCCCCTATTGCCCGGAAGTCGAAATGGGCATGCCGGTGCCGCGCGAAACCATCCGCATCGAGCTCGCGGACGATGGCACCCCCTCCCTGCTAGGCAACCGCAGTGAAACCGATTTCACCCCCGCCTTGCACTTACTCGTGGCCACCAAGCTAGAGGCCTTCGCCACCGCCGATGTCGCCGGATTCGTAGTCAAAGCGCGCTCCCCTAGCTGTGCACTAGGCAGCTACCCGCTCGAGCCTGCCATCGACGGCCTTTTCACTGCGGCCATCCGCAATCGATTTCCGCATCTGCCGATGGTCGATGAAACCGCATTGGCCTCCAAAGAGCAACTCCTGGATTTTGAAAGTGAGGTGTTCATAGCCCATTTCCGCGCCCAAGCTCTGCTCGATACGCTTCCCGATGCCCCTCGCGCGCGGTTAAAACAGGCTCTCCCCGATTGCATGGCCTCCCGCCAGGCGCTGCTGGATTTGCTCCACAGCTTGCCGCTCGACCCTGAAAATCGGCCCCTCCTGGACTCCCTTTTGCACCGCCTGGAACCCCAATCTTGAAAGCTGCCCCACTGAAAGCCACCATTACCCTGCGCGAAGACCTGACCCCATCTTTGGCCAGGTTTGAGTTCGATTTGGAAGGTGGTGTTTCCGATTTCAAGCCAGGGCAGTTCCTCACCATTGGCCTGCCGCACCCGGAAAAGGAGGGCAAAACGCTTTGGCGCCCTTACTCCATATCGAGTAAACCGGAGCAAAAGGCATGCATGGAGCTGTACATTCGTTTGGCCGAGCGTCCGGTGCCGGGTTTGTTCACCACCATGTTGTGGAAGTTAGGCGTGGGCGATTCCATGGATTACAAAGATCCAAAGGGCGCGTTCACGGTCAATCACACCGAGCCAGATGGCAGCGAAGAAACGCGGCGGCTGGTCATGATTGGTGGCGGCACGGGAGTTGCCCCTTTCGTTTCCATGATCGGCTCCTTGAAAGATGCCGGCTGCAAACGTGAAATCATTCTCTGCCAAGGCGCGAGCTATGTAGCAGAACTTGGCTACCACGCATACTTACAGGGCCTTGCCGATGAGAGCGAAGCTGGCGGACATAAAGATTGGAACTTTCATTACATGCCAAGCATTAGTCGACCCACTGAGGCAACGAATGCTGGCTGGACTGGACACACCGGTCGCGTGGAAACTTTGATTGTTCCCGGGGACGATGGCCTCAATGCCGCCGAACGCATAGCCGGCGAGCACTTTACTCCGGAGAATGCATCCTTCTACATCTGTGGGTTTGGTGCCATCGTCGATAGCATCTGCGACACGGTGAAGGAGCGCGGTTTTGTTGCGCGTAAAGAAGCGCGCGAAGACGGCAGCTACGACATTCGTTTCGAGTCGTACGGCTAAGGAAGCTCTGCTTTAGGGAAGCTCTGATTTAGTCCGGCGCGAGAGGCCGTGGATCGAAATCGATTGCCCCAAGGCGTGAATCGAAGGCTGTAGTGTCGCTCCAGCCAAGAGGAAGCAACGCTGGGGCAGACGTTTTCGGCCGCGGAGTCGCCGTCAGACTAAATCAGAGTTTCCCTAGGAGTATTCCAGATCCGAAAGCGGCGCCGTGTTGGGCGCTAAAAAGAAGCGGCCAATCTTGGTCTGGAAAGTGGTTCCATCTTCGTACTCCCATACGAAGTAACCCTCCATAGTGCCCCACGAAGTGTTCATTGGGCTGCCGCTGACATAGTCATAACGCTCGTTCGGTGCAAGACGTGGATACTCGCCAACGACTCCTGGACCTTCGACGATACGCTCCTCATTGTCGGCATTGCGAATGATCCATTTGCGCGATTGCAAAGTGACAATCCGATGCCCGACGTTTTTCAACTTCACCCGATAGGCAAAATGGTAGCGCCCCAAGCTCGGCTCGGAGTGCTCTGGTAGGTAGGTTGCAGCGACCTGAACACGGATTCCTTGGGTCGTGCAGTCCGAATGCCCTGTTTGGGTGGTTAGGTCCGGCATTCCACTAGAATAAAGGCATTGGCCTCCGCCCACCAGCCGGATTCTCTCATGTACAAACTCCTCGCTTGTTTTTCTCTGCTTCTAACGCTTCCTGGAGCCGAAACAGCCCCCTCTTCCTCCACACCAGACGCCGGGGTGGAATGGATGGAAAGTTATGACTCTGCCTTTGCCGCTGCTCAAGCCCGCGACACCATCGTTTTTCTTGCCGTCAATATGGATGGCGAAACCGCCAATGAGGAAGCTGCGAAAAAGCTCTATTCCCACAAGCTGATCCTCCCTTTGACCACGGAGACGGTCAACTTAGTGGCCTCAAGTTTCGAACATGCAACCAGCGGCAACTGCCCGCGCTTTGGTTCGAATCCGTGCAGTGATCATCAGAAGGTCGATATCAAAGCGCGCGCGCAGATTTTGAAGCCCGGCCCAAGTGGCTCAGTGATTGCGCCGCACCATGTGTTCTTGRATAAAAATGGTGTGGTTCTATTGTCGGTTGCTTACAAAGTGAGCGCTAAGGAATTGGCTTGGTGCTTCCGTGCTGCGCAAAAGAAGGCGTACCCAGATGGGGATTTCCCCGCAGTAAAAGGCGCGCGTGCGCCAAGCCGCTTAGTCATGGATGGCGTGATAAACATGGGCGATAACGGTATACGTCCGCTTAATGAGGAGGAAATGGAAGCCACCATCAAACGCATTCGTAATTCCAAGCGTTTTGATCAACGAGTGGATGACTTGTACTCCCTCATCGCAACCGATCATCCCGATGCCGTCGAAATGGTGGCTCGCGATCTGAAAAATGCAAATGCTGCAGCGGCTTATGGTGGGCGCGGCGGCGGCGGCGGCGGCGAAGAAGCCGTTCAGCGTTTTCAAAACGGCCGCGCCAAACTTATTCATCGCATTGGGGTTTTCTCGCCTCCCTCTTACTGGGAAGCCATCGTCACCCAGCTCGGTGATTCCAGCGCGGCGATTCGACAAGAAGCTGCGGTCGCGCTGGAACAACTTGCAAACGAAGATGCGGTCAAGGAACTCAAATCAGCGCTAAAGAATGAGGAGAATGCCGATGTCCGCCGCTGCTTGGTCCGTGCACTTGGCACTTGCGGCGTGGATAGCTCCAGCGCGCGCAAGCAACTCAGCCTCTTTGCCAAATCGAAAAAGGATGAGGATCTGCGCCGCAATGCTTTATTCGCGCTTGGAGGCCAAGTCGGCCAAAAAAGCGTGACCAAGCTTCTGACCTCCACATTGAAGACTGGAACTCCGCAACAGCAACAGGCGGTCCTTTTGGGGATTGGTTTTTCGCGCAACGCTTCCTTGCTCTTCCTTGTGGAATCTCTACAAGCCTCTGACTCGGTGCKGAACTCTGCAACCCAAGAAACGTTGTCGGCTGTCGTGGCGGTTATGGAGGGCGAGAACCTATTACTATTGAAAGACAAGGTCAAGGCATTGTTAGGAGATACTCTCGAGCGCGAAAAGTATTTCGGGGCCTCTAAGAAGTAATCCTCAAGAAGTATYCGGAACAGCGCCGATAGGTCAACGGGAATCCTCGATTTGTAAGAATCCGGATTTCTAATAAACCACCCGGTACCCCCATAACCCCGAATACTTTTTGTCATGAAAACCCCCACTCATCTGTGCCTTTGGCTTGGCACCTTTGCACTGGCAGCGACATCCTGTGGATCGAGTTCCGATTCCTCAGGTGGAGCCATCGTCGGCCTCTCGCTGCCAGACTCTATGGACCTGATTGGWATTGAAGAGGAAACAGCTGGTAGCTCGATTGCTGCAGGCGCCTCGGTCAACCCAGCTGCGGTCTTTTCAAACACCAGCGATTTCCACACCGATATCGTGCGCGCTTATATGTGGGATGAAACCACCGAGCCGCTAAATATCATTAACGAAATCTTGACCTCGGTCGGCCAAACCCGGGCTGATCATTTTGTAAACACCGGCCCGTACCTTGCCTTAGTTGAGGAAGTGGGTGGTGATGCCGACAGCGGCGGAAATGCAGCTGGTCAATCTAGCTCTGGAAATGCCACCGTGCTTGAGCCATGGATTCTGAACAGCACGCGCGCTTCTGCCTCTGCAGCACAAGTCGTGCGTTTTTGGATTACCGATGAAGAAGACTTTGGCCCTGCCGGATCTTTTATCCAAACCATTTTTGGTCGCGCGACGATTTCTGAAGAGCCTACCGACACCAACCCTTACGGCGACTTCCACCTCGACTTCGGCATGGTCAACAACAGCGACTCTTCGCTCGCCGCTCGCGGCTCTTTGAGTACCACCAACCCTGGTGGCGGTTTGCTTGGCTTCACCTTCATGATGGAAGACCTGACCGGATTTGGCGGCGACGACACGCGCGTTGCGGTACAAACCTCAGGCGACCAAACCACTGGCGTTGCGCACATGGCAGTCCCAAATTTCTCCGCCGGAGGCACGGTTGACTACACCATTGCCTACAACTCGGATTACTTCCTACGCTCCGATGGCACCGATACCGTACTCCTAGATCGCAACAACTTTGTGCGCAACACTTGGGGCTACAACCTTTACTACGCTGCCGATGACAGCGATGGCCACACTGCTGGTCAACGCGTCGATATTGAAGGTGGATTCCCATTCATCTTCGACAACTCTGGCACCACCGAGTTTGGCTGGGTTGACTACTGGGGCATTTGGACTCCAAACCCGGACGCACTCGCCCATGGCGCAACCGTCACTCGCGATAACAGTCAAGGCGACCCTGTTCCTTACACCGTTCTGCGTGCCCCTGGCAAGCTCATCAAGGTCACCAAGCGTTCGGTTACGCTTGCCGAGATGGACGGAGAATCCTTCGAATACTGGGATTGGACCTCTGGCGATCAGTTCTTGGTGCAGTACACCCACGGCACCACCACCTTCAGTAAAGTTTCGGTACGCGACACCGACACCTGGGAGTGGGTCGACCTAACTCCAGCACAAACCTTGACCATCAACCTAGATGAGTACTACGGTTTCTGGTCCCAAGCTCTTGGTGGAAGCCTCGACTTTGTTGGCGGCGATACTGCCATGACCGTTCGCGAGCAGAACTACGTAAGTAGCGATGACAGTATCTTTGGTGCCGGCACCAGCCTCACCCTTTACGCCATGACTGAGGCTTTGCGCCCAGGCATGACCGCCGGCGATGTGGAAATCGGAAACATCTACCAAACCGAAATCACCGACCCAAACAATGCATACCAGTACACCTTCCTAAAAGACGGCCGGACCTTGCAGTTTGGTGGCGTCGACGTTGGCTTGCTCAGCGGTGAAGTGCCTGACGAAGGTTTCTACACCTGGGGCATGAACAGTGGACCTATGTCTGCCGTCGACCCAGTGACTCTTGGGATTACTGATCCTTGGGAGATGTACAACCTCGACGAGTACTACTTCTACGAGACCGGTCACAACGAGTGGAACCAGTACGCAACCTTGATTGATTTCCTAGGTTCGCCAGTTTCCTTCGATAGCCCGATTAGTTTCTTCTACACCCACACCACCGCAAACGATGCTGACGACAGCGCCGAGCACGATGGCAAGAAGATCTTCCTGACCTACGGTGGCGAACGCAACCTTTGGGGTATCCCAGGTCACGAGGCTGACACCAACGGCGATGGCTTCGGCGACCGCTGGTACCCATTGTTCTCGATCAAAGATGGTGCCGTCATGGGACCCGATGGAACCGAGTTCGTGATCAAGGCTGTAGAGATGGAACTGTTCATGCAGACTTCCGTCGACACCGTCCCGACCACCCTGCAAACGGCTTTGACCAATGCAGCTGGTTTGGCGCTTCCAACTCTCACTGGCTGGGTAAATCCGACCACGGTGGCGCAACCTGTCGTGACCGATGAGCCTGCTGTGGTTGCTGGCGTCATCCAGTAACCCCCCCCGATTATTCAGAAAGCCCCTGGCATCTGCGGATGTCAGGGGCTTTTTTTTGCTCCGCGAAAGGGATATCTCTAGAATAAACGACCCAAATGTACGGAAAAGCCACCGAATGTTCGATCGCCGCCCTTTCTAGACTCGCTGAAGTTTATGATGGCGGCAAAACCAAGCTCTCTGCGGTCCAGATTGCGCACCACCGCAATTTGCTTAAACCATTTGTGGGAAAAGTGTTAACCACTCTTTCCCAAGCGGGACTGGTGCATGGATCGCGCGGTCCGGGTGGTGGTTTCTGCCTCGCCAAACATCCTGCCGAAATTAGCATTTACGATGTCTTCAAACTTTTTGAGCGCGAAGAGGACAGTGACCTGTGCCCCTTTGGCGGAGGGATTTGCGGGGTGGGTGTGAATTGTGCCCTCCACGAGAAACTTGCCAAGGTGCAAGATGCGGTGAATCACGTGCTGCACGAAACCACCTTTGAGGATTTCCGCGCGGCCGTGCAGGATCATGGCTTGAAGCCAACCCTGCCTTCTGAAGTGGAAGAGCACCATAAACGAGAAACTTACCGCGCACCGTATAAGCGCAAAGGCTTTCCATAAGGAACTTCGCTGCAGTCTGGCGCGGGCTCTTTTCTCGCGGAAGCCTGATCCGTTAAGCCGCGGGAGGCCGAGCGCTACCGTGGCCTATTCGGTTTGCGTGCGAATGGTCAGCCCGCCGGAGGTGCGCAACTCCACGTCGTAGGTTTTGCCGGGCGCCAACTTAATGAATGGCGCTTCGCCATGCATGGCGCGCACCCCGCTTTCACGGACGATGTCTGGATTGAGTGCATAATCCCAAAAGCGCTTCCACAAATCTCGATGAAAGGGTGGCGCACCTTCTTCCGGGGAGTACGCGCGCGGAAACTGACCAACGCTATCAATGGCGAATCCATCCGCCGGATTCTGATGCTCGCCAAACAGTCGGCGGAACAGCAAAAGGCTACTGCCACGCAGCAAATCGTTGCTCTCGACAAAGCTGTCATCAAACTTAATCACCAAAGCTTCGATGTAGAGGAGGTCGCCATCAATCTCATACCATTTGCCTTCGTTGTATGGCTTGCCGGACGGGTCCAGCTCTAAGAACTGGAATCGGGTGACCATGCCACCTGGACGCCCAGCGTCTTCACGCTGCTCAAGCACCTCAATCCTGGCAATGCGCCGACGTTCGCGCAGAAAATCCAGCTGCAGCTCCTTTTGCGACACCTCGTGCTCGAGTTCGCTGATGCGTTGTAACAGCATAGGGTCATCGGAAAAAGCGCCGTTGAGGCCGAGGAAAACGGCTCCTCCGCCCAGAGAGCCGAGCAGAAGAGTAGGGAAGATTTTGGCCATGGAGCATTAGGAACCTCTGATTGTGTCCGAGTTTCCTTCTGCCTCACCATATCCATTTGCGGCACAAAAAAAAACTGGCCACTCGCCGAAGCAAGTGACCACGTGGGGGTTGTCAGAAAAGTACCCTAAGAATGCTCTTCTAAAAATGGCACCGGGAAATGCGTGCTACCTCCTAACCCGCATTTCCCGAATACCGATAGACAGGAATCCTGAAATATGACCAGCGAAGCTGTGGGGCAAATCACTGGTCATGAAGTAGTTGCCGCCAAACCGTTTTTTCCCGAGCTTTTTTCATAATTCTTTGAGATTCCTCCCAAATCCACATATTCCATGCGAAAAACCCCTGTTTAAAGGGAGTTGGAGGGCGCATTTCTTCTTTTTCACTCCTAGGGAAGCTCTGATTAAGTATGGCGTGAGAGGCCGTGGATGGAAATCGTTTGCCCCAAGGCGCGAATCGAAGGCTGTAGTGTCGCTACAGCCAAGATGAAGCAACGCAGGGGCGGACGATTTCTGCTGCGGAATCACCGGTAGACTTAATCAGAGTTTCCCTAAAATCCCAAACTCATGGTTTTCTCCGCCAGCACCACATCCCGCTGCGGCCAGCTTTTGCTCGCCGCCCTTTGCCTCAGCCCGGCCAGTTTCGCTGCACAAGAAAAGCAGAACCGGCCCGACGCCTTCCGTCAGCTTGAGGAAATTCTGCCGACTGCAAATGAGACCCGCACTGGATCGGGCGCGCCGGGCCACGCTTACTGGCAGCAGAAAGTGGACTACCAGATTGAGGTGCACTTGGATGAACGCGACCGTCGCATCACTGGCAAGGAGCACATCACTTATCACAATCATTCGCCGGACACGCTGACCTACTTGTGGGTGCAGTTGGAGAACAATCGTTTCCTGGCAAGCTCGGGCGGCAACCTGACATCGGGTGCGCCGGATTTGTCCAAGGGGATGAGCTTCGAGGCTTTGCATAAGCGCCAGATTGCGGCCGCTTTCGATGGCAGCTTTCACATCACCGGGGTCACCCAGTCGAAGCAGCCGCTGCACCATGTGATCAACGACACCATGATGCGCGTCGACCTTCCGATTCCACTAAAGCCGGGAACGCATTTTGAATTTGATATCGCATGGAACTATGTGGTGAACGATACGTCGGTGGTACGCGGACGCACCGGCGCGGAGTATTTTGCAGAAGACGACAACTGGCTTTTCGAACTAGCACATTGGTTTCCACGCTTGGCGGTTTATGACGATGTCGACGGTTGGCAAAATAAACAGTTCCTCGGCGGTTCCGAATTCGCGCTCGAGTTTGGCGATTACGATGTTTACATTACCGCGCCATCGGATCACATTGTTGCTGCGACTGGAGTGTTGCAAAATCCAAACGATGTACTGAGTAAAGTACAGCGCGAGCGTTTAGATCAAGCCATGCAGTTGGGCAACGATGGCCCGACCATGATTGTCACTTTGGAGGAAGCCACTGCAAATGAGGGGCTGCATCAAACGGGGCATAAGACTTGGCATTTCCAAGCTGAGAATGTGCGTGACTTTGCATGGGCAAGTTCACGCAAGTTTTTGTGGGATTGCTGGGGCGTTTACTCCGGCGATGAACAAAAACGCGATGGCCACATGGTTGCAGCCATGTCGTACTGGCCCAAGGAAGGCGAACCGATGTGGAGTAAGTTCAGCACCCATGCGGTGGTCCACACCTTGGAGGTTTACTCGCGTTACACCTTTGAATACCCATACCCAACTGCAATCTCGGTGAACGGTCCCATCGGCGGCATGGAATACCCGATGATTTGCTTCAACGGTCCGCGTCCGGAAAAAGATGGCACTTATTCGGAACGCACCAAGTACGGATTGATTGGTGTGATCATTCACGAAGTCGGGCACAACTATTTCCCGATGATTGTGAACAGTGACGAGCGTCAGTGGACTTGGATGGATGAAGGCTTAAATACTTTCGTGCAGCACCTTGCCGAAGTGGAATGGGATGACCACTACGCCGGTTGGTGGGGCGAGCCATCGCAAATCACCAACTACATGATGTCGGAGGAGCAGGTGCCGATCATGACTGCTGGAGATTCGTTATTGAGTGGCGGCAATAATGCTTATGGGAAACCGATGACCGCACTGAACATTTTGCGCGAAACCATTATGGGTCGCGAGTTATTTGACTTTGCTTTCGCAGAATACTCGCGTCGTTGGAAGTTCAAGCATCCGCAACCTGCCGACTTCTTCCGCACTATGGAAGACGCCAGCGCAGTGGACCTCGATTGGTTTTGGCGCGGTTGGTTTTACACCACCGATCATGTCGACCTCGCACTCACCGACGTTGCTTGGTATGCGATTAGTTCACAGGATCCAGATCAGGTGAATGGACTAGCTGCCGACAAACGCACTGAAACCCCAGAAACCTTGCAGCATGAGCGTAATGCCGATTTCGTCAAGCGCTTCGACTCCTTCCCAGAGTTGCGCGATTTCTACGATGGCTATGATCCACTTGCCACCACTGCCAAGCAGCAAAAGGAGTACATGAAGTTGCTGGAAGGGTTGGAAGATTGGCAACGCGAGCAGTTGGAATCCCCTATGCAATTCTATGTTTTGCAGGTGGAGAACCTCGGCGGACTAGTCATGCCGATTTTGCTGCGTTTGGAATATGAAGACGGCGGAGAAGAAATACGTCGGATTCCGGCACAGGTGTGGCGCAAGAATAGTCTAAAGGTGAAAACCTTGGTAGTGACCGAACGCCCATTGAAGCGCATTGTTTTGGACCCACTACTGGAAACCGCCGACTGTGATTTATCGAATAACTTTTGGCCACCGCAAGCCGCAGAGCCTACGCGCTTCGACTTGTTCAAGCAAAAGAAACGGAACCGAAGTAATCCCATGCAAGCCGCTGAGGAAGGCAAGTGAAATACTTACTTCTCCCCTTGCTGCTGCTGTTCTGCAGCTGGCACAGCGTTGCGACCACGCAACTGGAAATGGAAGTGGATCAAGAAAGTGGTGCGCTTGAAATCGCGCTGCACCTCAGCCCCAATGATTTAGAGACTTGCTTAACCCAATGGAATGGCCGCGCCATCCGCTTGGATAAGGAAGAAAACATCGATGAGTTGATTACCGTTTACCTGCAAGCGCATCTTTCAATTTTGAATGCGGAGCAGGAAGCGGCAAGCTTTACCTGGGTCGGCAAAGATATCAAGTTGCGCGATGCTTGGGTTTACTTCCAACTCGAAGTCGATGGGTCTTTAGAAGGTAAACAACTGCACAATGATTTACTTACCGGCTTGCATCATGATTATGTTTCGACGGTGAGTTTGCGCTTGCCAAAGCAAAAAATGCGCAGTCTCCGTTTCGACCGCGAAACAACCGCGCAAGATTTACTGAAGGACTAAGCGCAGGGCATCGGCCATGACCACCCAACCGAGCGCACCTTGGTTGGTCAATCCGATGGTGGTGTTTGCACTTGCTGGAAGTGCAACCGTACCTAGCACATTCCATTGCCCGCCTTGCAGTTGTTGGTTCACCGTAATAGTGAACAACTGACCGTTCAACAACAACCCCACTTGAGTCGATGGATTGCGATTACTTCCTTGCGGCCACCATAGAGCGATTTGATAATTACCCGCTTGCGTAATCATTGGATTCCATAAGGCGCGCGCAGTTGCGGTTCCGCTACTTGCCCATCGATAATCCGCGCCATACTTGTCCACCGAACTGCTGCCGGTATTCCAAACACCGGTGAAGCTTGCGAGGTGGTTATCCAAAATGATTTCCATGCCACCACCTTGGATTTTCTGCTCCACGCGCTGACGTAACTGCGGCAACTCCGCATAAGCCAAATCGCCTGGACATGCGGTTGCGGAGACATCGCGGTGGCCATATAGGTTTTCTTTCACTCCACCAAATCCGGCATACCAAGAACTGCCTAAGGGATCGATGTTCTGCTGATCACACTTCCACGCCGCCAAATCGACAAAGGCATCTTGCATAGCGGCGTTCAAAATTTGGTTATATGGGCTGTGAAAATAACCCATCATGGATACGCCCATCGACCCGCAGTTGTAGCCATCGTGGGCGCCGCGGACGTCATCGCCCCCGCCGCGCCCTTCAAAAATGTCGCCATGCGGGCAGATCAAATAGTTGTATCCGATGTCGCACCAACCGCGCGTCACCATGTGATAAACCTGCGATGCCTTCACGTTCGCCGCACATTCCGCCCAGCTCTGGCTGGTGTATTCCGATGCCGAAGCGGTGTGATGCATAGCTACATGCGTGGTGGTGCAAAAAGTCGGATTGCACACCGCTGGATTCGCTCCCCAGCTGGCACGATCAAACACCGCCGGCTTGGCTGTCGAGGCCAAACTTGTCCCCGGCTGAATCGCGGGCAGGGTGGATATCCACAGAATCGAAAATTGCTGCACTAGCTGGCCCGGCGCTAGACGCAAAAGCAAACCTGTCTGTTGCGCCACCCTCCCATGCACAAGTGCTGAAACTTGTGATGAACCCGCAAGCCCGCCATCGTCCAGGTTCAGGTCATGAGCCAGCTCCACAGGCCACCACGGGCTTAATTCACCATTTACGCCGAACAAGGCCACCTCTGCCCCCTCTAAATCGCCCTCCCACCAAAAGCCTACCGAGCGGAACGGCCCAGGAGCGGTGAACAGGTACGACGACACCTCTACACGATGCGATTCAAGCTGCTCACCAGAAAAGCTCTCCTGGGCGGATTCCACCTGGGCGAAAGCGAAAACGAGGAGGGGCAGGAGCATGACCACAATCTAACCCAATCCACCCATTTCCGCCTAATTCCCACACTCTCAGGGGCACATTCCGTTACCCTGAATTYTCACSGGTTCRYYTGAGCCCRACCNWAKCNCATGAAGACACTYCTCACCTGYTGCCTGCCGCTCGCCTTTGCGGTTGCGCTTTCGCCCCAGGTTGATGCCGCGACTCCYCARCAGGAGAGCGCCAACCTGAAATATAARACCGTGAAGAAGTGGGACACCCTGCTTCCTAACGAGACCTTCACCGGAATCATTTTTAAGATTCCGGTCRCACACCAAGGAGGCGATGGCTTCCTGGTAGACAACTCTGAATACTCGCTGAACATCGACACCGATGGYAACGGCAAGCCGGATGACAAGATYAAAGGTCAAGGCGGCTTGACGRTTYTRAAAGCGAAGRACAAGGAAGGKMARACTTTCCARTACGCCATTCGCGTGAAGAAGAATTCGAATGGYTGGGAATATGCTTCCAGCGGAGTCATGAGTGGCAAGCTTCACGGYGTCAACGTGACTTTGATTGACCAGAACAACAACGGCRTTTGGAACGAAGCTGGTGTCGACGCCATGATTRTYGGCAACGGCAACWCCGCTTCTTACTTGTCRCGCATCGTAAACCTGAAGGGCGAGCTGTTCCTTTTCGATGCCACTGAGAACGGCGCTTCCATGTCGATYACTCCTTAYGAGGGCGATGCTGGAATTCTCAATAGCCTCTCCGGCTACGAGTCGAAGGGCAAATTGACTCAAGCTGTTTTCTCTTCGAGAGACGGCAAGGTCTCGTTTGATCTCGCKGGCGCAAAGAAAGGCATGTTGKTGCCAGCGATGGAATACCGCTTCATGAGTGGTTCCGCCGAAAAGGGYTCTGAGAAAGTAAGCATCCGCCGCGGCAAGATGCGYCCGGTAACCGTGAAGGCCAATGTCGAGCGCACCGTTGAGTGGGGTGGCCCACTGCGTATCGAGTTTGACTCCTTCCGCAGCAGCGACGAAGAAGTCACCGTGAACCTACCAAGTTTCTTCGGCAATGCCGAGGAAGAGTACTACGACTTCTACCCAGGCGGAAAGTCACCAAAGATTTTGGTGAGTGATAAGGCTTCTGGAAAAGAAGTCTGGGCAGGCAAGTTCTGCGAATCATGAGGTGGCAATCTTTCACCGACGCCCGTGCCGGCGTCGAAAGGACAAGACGTAGTGATCACCATGGAAATGAGCCGCAAGATGTTCGGCCCGATGACGGGTGGCGAGCGCAAAGCTAAGAAGTACGGCCCGGTCACGGGTGCGAACACCAAAGGCAAGTAGTCTGCATTACATAAAGAAACCCGCGCTCCAGCCATGGAGTGCGGGTTTCCTTTTTGGGCAGAGCAGTCGTTCTAGGAAATGATGACGGTTACGCTGTCGGTCTCGCTTCCAAGTGCAGAAGTCACGGTGACATCAAACACGTAGGTGCCTGCGGACAGAGTTCCAGGGACTTGCAGTTGCACCACGCGAAGAGTCTCATCGGCGCTGTGGAAAGCGCTGGCGTTGACGCCTGAAAAGCGTGGGAGGATATCGGCACCAGTTAATCCTAGGTGTGTCGCAGTTAAGGTCACGCTATAGGAAGTCAGTGCGGAAAGGCCATCGCTGGTACCTACTGCCAATTCTAGATTGAATGGTTGACCTGCGACCACATTGAGATTATCCGAGGTGAGCGATGCGATGACATCGCGCGTTTCTAGACCGGTGTGAAGTACAAAGGTTCTGCCTTCTCCAACATTGCCGACTGGGTCGGTGTAATCCGGACGGTAGTAGATAATCCGATCCGTACCTAAACCTGTGAGGGTGGTGGTGTGAAAGAGGCGCGCACGGTTGTCATTCCCCACCGCTTGATTGCCAAAGTTTAAGTCTTCTCCGTATTCCACCGTAAGGGTGCCAAGGTCTGGCATGCTGCCTAGAGTTTCGAGGTAAGTTTTTAGATCCCATTCACCAGCGACTACAGTCGACGATGCTTGCAACATTTTGCATGGCGGAGGCGCATCGATGTCGAGTTGATCGACCTTGCCAACTCGGAAGGGTTGGTAGAGCGGGTCGCCTAAGTAAAGATTGGTCCAGCGAACTTTGGAATCGCTAATCCGCGCGGCTTCGGCGAATGGATAGCCGTTCGCCATGTAATAAGTGAAGACTTCGGGATACGGATGACCATTAAGGTAAGGTTCAGCAACGACTCCGGTTCCACAGGTAAGTCCAAGGTGCAACGACTCAGAGAGAAAGGTGCCTGGGTCTGCCTGACGTAAACGCGAAACTGAGTTCGAGTTTAGGTCGCAAGCCATAGAGCCGACCATCCATGTGAACACATCGTGGTAAGTGTTGAAGTTGTACCAACCCTCGTACATCATCGCATTCGGTGCGGTGAGAGCTGGGGTTCCATCCTCCCACTTCGCATTGGCTTCACCGATTTCAGTACCGAATGGTTCCCACTGCAACTGGAAACCCGCTTGCTCCATCCAATCACGTCCGTAAGCCATGTCTTTATCGGCATTGGCATAAACGAAATGGTTAAAGGGATAGCCGGCCAAATCTCCGGCGGTGTACGCGCCATAACGTGTATCGCAATAAGCAATACCGGTGTAATGGCCTGGCTGATTAGAGAGGTAGATATCGCCGTAAAGAGCGCTGTCCACCATCTCCATGGAATGCTCTTTGGTTAACCCATCAATCCGCGCAACCAGATAGGTACGACGTAAACCATAGCGGTGGGTCGTTGGATCGAATCGTCCTGGGTCCACTCCAATCGTTGGCGCGGCATCAAAGTAGACGTCTGCGTGTCCGTAAGTCGCGTACACGGGAACCGCGCGCGTGCCAAGGTCCCATAGTTGGATGAGAGTGGTGTCTAAACCGCGCGTGGAAAAGCCAGGGGGTGCAATGCGCATAGGCACTCCATAAACAAACAAAAAGCCAAGCGCGTGGTCGTTGTATTCATCGACTACGGCAGCGCGCAACGGCACCACCATTTCATCCCAAAAAGCTTCCCAGCCAGATTGCCCGGCATAGAGGTCCGAAGTTCCATTCGAAAAATCGATGCCAACAATGCGGTCGACCGAAGCCCCGCGGCGTTTCGCCCAATGCGCTGCAACTTCCTCCGAATCATTGATTCCGTTGCCATCGGCATCTGGCCAATYGGTGTTGTAAACCACAATCCACCGGCTGGCAGTTTGCTCGGGGTCAGGGTCGTAGGGGCTTTGCAGAGAAGCCAAAAGGGGGGCTGCAAGAAGGCTTAGGAACATACATCTATCCKAACRMGRCATSGRAAAAGCRAATTCRKGRTTATGTTAAGGTTCCCCCATGRATTTTGCTTTCCAAGCTACWGTCCGTYTAGCTCAAGAGCTATGCGATTCGGAGGATTCCTCCGACCCYTTCAGTACGACCGCGGAGTCTAAGCTCCGCCAGGAACTCGACTTAGAGCTGCGSCCACAAGGTCGCTCGGAASAAGAGGTTTTCCAAAAGRTKSKYKMMGWCNTTCRWRSAMYKCSMWWVRCSMSTRGWCGDSSCKYMYMYRACCAGCTSTTTGCTGGYCGTYTACCGATTGCGACTTCCGCCGATTGGTTAAGTAGCATGATGAACGTGTCCATGTACACGCTCAAGGTGGCTGGTCCGATGATTCTCGCTGARCAGGAAGTTGCCAAGCGTATGTGCAARTTCGCWGGCTTCCCCAACGGCGATGGCCTCAGCATGCCGGGTGGCTCCGTGGCCAATCTCATTGCCATGCTCATGGGCCGCAATCACGCCATGCCGGAGATTCGCGACCAAGGCTGCAATGGCAAACGCCTCACCTATTACGTTTCTGCCGARGGGCACTACAGCATTAGCAAAAACGCTGGCGTGCTCGGAACCGGACGCAACAACGTGCGCAAAATCGCCGTCGAYGAAAARGGCAAAATGCGYCCCGATGTYCTGCGCGCCACCATCCAAAAGGAYTTRGCAGAAGGCGCGGTGCCTTGTGCGATWATTGCGACTGCYGGCACCACSGTCATGGGTGAGTTTGACCCCATCCGTTCCYTGGCCAAGGTCGCTAAGGAGTTYGACATTTGGCTTCACGTCGATGGCGCCTTTGGYGGAACYTTGCTRCTRCATTCCGAGGSRCGCAAAAARYTAGATGGCATTGAACTTGCCGAYTCYYTSACCTGGGATGCACACAAAGCCATGGGYATTCCACTCATGTGCTCCATGYTGYTRACSAAAGATGCACAAGTCATGCATCAGAACCTCAACGAGGCTGCGGACTACTTGTTCCAGTCCGATGACGATCGTCTCAATCCTGGAACCCGACATTTGCAATGTGGGCGCACCAATGACACCTTTAAACTTTGGGCGGCCTGGCAGCAGTTAGGTGATGAAGGTTGGGAGAAGCGCATTGAACAGCAACTCCAGTTAACGCAGAAAGCCGCCGCGCGCATTCGCCAGGAAGATCGCTTGGAGCTTGCGGTAGAACCAGCATCGACCACGGTCTGCTTCCGGGTCCATGGCATGGATGCCCCAACGGTTTGCCAAAGGCTTCATGATCAAGGTTTGGCCTGGATTGGTTTTGGAAACGTGTTCGGGGAAGATGTCGTCCGCCTGGTCACTTCCAATCCCGATGTGCAGGATGAAGACCTAGATCGTCTCTTCGACGATATTCTTGCCGTGGCAGAAGCTCAAACCGCTGAGCTGTCTACCGCTAGCCGCAGTTGYTGACCGTTCCCAAAGTTTTTCGTCAATGGTTTCCGTTGGCGGCAAGCTGGGCACTGATGGGTGCCGAGGGYCCGTTGTTTACCTGGTTCATCGCCTCAATGGTGGACCAAAAAATCAACYTAGCSGCCTTYGGCAGTGTGGCSTTTCCGATTGCGYTGGTTGTGGAGGGCCCCATCATTATGTTGTTGGCGGCGTCGACCGCATTATGTCGTGATTGGGATTCGTATCGMAAGGTACGACGYTTTATGTATGCCGCCTCAGCAGCGCTCACCCTRCTGCATATCCTGATTGCATTTACGCCGCTCTATGACCTCGKCGCCGGAAGCCTCCTTGGAGTGCCCGAAGAAATTCTTGCGCCCGGACGRTTRGGCCTGCAAATCCTTACGCCATGGACCGCAGCAATCGCTTACCGACGTTTCTTGCAAGGCCTCATGATTCGGTTTGGYAAAGCGCGCTTRGTCATGATTGGCACCGGCCTGCGCYTAATYACTTTACTCACCACGCTCGCAGTCATGCGCGCCACCGGTGCTTCGGGAATTGTGGTCGGCACCACTGCAATTGCTGCTGGTGTCATTGCCGAAGCTATTTTTGCGCGCTGGGCAGTCGGCYCCATCTTGCGCGAACAACTTCCTTTAAAGGATYACACGCAGGATGTCATCAACCGTAAAAGCTTTCTACGCTTTTACCTGCCGCTCGCCATGACTCCGCTCCTCACYTTGTTCATCGGCCCYGCCGGTGCAGCAGCGATGAGTCGCATGCCAAAYGCWGAGTTATCCCTTCCAGCATGGCAGGTCGTGCATGCGATTGTGTTCCTCATGCGCWGCACYGGATTTGCCTTTAATGAAGTGGTGGTCGCSCAATGGGATCAGCCTGGAGCAAAACAAGCTCTCACCCGATTTGCGTGCATCATTGCAGGMACSACCTCMGGMTTGYTAATCCTKKTTGCAGCAACGCCACTTAGCGGATGGCTACTTGGAGATATTTATCGATTGGAGCCAGATCTCATGGCGGTTTGTGGAACTGCGTTGTTATTCGCCATGTTTATGCCGGCCTATCAGGCCTTCCAAAGCTTGTTCCAAGGGCAACTGGTGCATACCAAACGCACGCGTGGCATCACCGAGGCGGTTGCGCTTTATGTAGTCATCGCGCTTACTGGTTTACAAGTCAGCGTTTGGTGGGGCGCCTTCACTGGAATCTACGCCGCACTCACGGTGTTCTCCGTTGGCGGTATCTTGCAGACCCTGTGGCTGCGCAAGCGTGCTAATCTGCGGGTATGAGCAACCCCTCGCAATCACCCAACAGCATTATGTTGACTGCCCCGGACATGAAGGCTGCAATAGATTTTTATGTCAACGTCTGCGGTTTCGAACTGAAAGAAGCTTGGCCGAGCGAAAAGGATCCCATGTGGATGAGCCTCGACCTTCATGGACAGTCCGCCATGATGTGCGCGCCAATGGATCCGGAAAAAGTTGCGGGCATGTGCGAAGGCAACGACAAGGAGCTGGCTTGGTGCCAGCCGGTTGCGGAAGAATGGCAAAACAATAAACCGGGCGTCGGCACCATGTTCTACTTCATGGTGGATGACGTCGACGCCTTCCATGCAGAGGTGATTCAGCGTGGCGGCACTCCGGCGACCGATCCGAAAACGCAGTTCTATGGCTTGCGCGATTTCGGCATCATGGATCCAAGTGGCTATCGTTTGATTTTTTACACAGCAGTAGCCATGGAAAACTGCCAGAGCTGTAGCATGCCACTCGCCGATGCAAAGCCAGGCGATATGTACTGCAACTACTGTCTCACCGAAGATGGCAAGCTGAAACCTTTTGAGGAAATACTCGAAGGCACCATTCAAGGCTACTTTATGGGCATGCAGAAAATGGAGCGCGCCGAAGCGGAAGTTGCCGCGAAGGAAATGCTGCTGWAAATGCCGGCGTGGAATCCAGAAACGTGCGGTTAGGCAAAGCCAATCTCAAAATGCTGGGGCTAGCTTTAGCCCTGGCATCGATGGTTTCTTGTGGTGCACCGAGCGTGCGTGCCGATATTGAAGCCTTTGCAAATGCATCGGTAGAACTGCAAGCGTTAAGCAGTTTTGACTACCAAGCTTCCGCCGATGAAACTCACGCTTTACGCAATCAGAATATGTATCGGCGCGTTCAAAGTTTATTGCAGCAACAGGGCCTCGTAGAGTCTGCCAACCCAGACTTCCGGGTAACTGTGCAAACGAAAACGGAGAGCACCACCATTGAATATCCTGCCCATTATGAGATGGGACCGCATTTTCGCCGGAGCTTTAGCGGCACCGCCTATGTGCGTGGCGGCGACGGCAATCTTCACCCTACCATGGTTCATTCATCAGGCGGTTTTCATTCGCGGCCTTATCGAGTGCCCGGCCGTTCCGTTCCTGCATTCCAACACCACCTGGCTTTGGATTTCCGCGCACCTGATGGCGAAATCTTGTGGCAAGGCACGATTGACTCGGTGCATCGCAGCCGCGATTTAACCGACCTCATGGACCTGCTCCTCCCCGAACTCTTAGGTGAGTTTCCTGCGCCCACTCAAAAAGGGTTGGAACGCAGAGTGCAAAGAGCAGACTAAAGTAGAGCTCCTTTAGGGAGCTCTCATCTAGCTTTTCGCGTGCGCGTCGTACAAAGTCTCCACCCAACGATCGGTGGGAATGAAATTCCACGACCAAGAATCCCATTCGGAAGGAAGGCCGGCCTTGATGACCTCCTCTCTGCTTTGCCCGGCAGCCACACGCTCTTTCACAATGGCAGAGGTGGCGTGCATCATGTTGAGTGCGGACTTCAAGTCATCGTAAGAAGAAAGTGGACCGTGACCTGGRATGATCTTCCAATCCTTCGGTGTATTCGTCAAAACGGTTTCCACGTTCTTCATGTAGCCTTCCAGACTTCCGCCACT
The DNA here is from genome assembly GCA_002746235.1 of Planctomycetota bacterium. Lineage (GTDB taxonomy): Bacteria > Planctomycetota > UBA1135 > UBA1135 > UBA1135. The sequence goes on along the minus strand of NVWJ01000009.1, from coordinate 66,160 downwards.
TGCGGGATCAATAAAAGGAAACATGCCAGAGAAAAAGTGGTCGCCCATGTGCACCACCTTTGAGCCATGGAAAATGACCACACTATCGCCATCGGTGTGACCGTTTGGTAAGTGCATGAGCTGAACCTGCTCGCCGTTAAAGTGAAACGATAGGTTTTGATCGAAGGTAATTCCCGGCAGCGCTTCTGCAACTRCCGGTCCGTTACCGCGACCACCTTTCATTAGGCGCGCACGCACATTTTCATGCGCAACGATGATGGCGTCGGTGCTGAATGCAGCATTGCCTCCGGTGTGATCGCCGTGCCAATGGGTGTTAATCAAGTACTCCGGCTTTTCATCGGTCAGCTTGGCCAATGCCTCACGGATTTTCTCTTCCATCGGCGCGAACTGGCTATCAATCATGAGCACGCCATCTTCGCCAATGCTGAAACCAATGTTGCCACCGAAGCCAGTAAGCATATGCACCGAGCCGTCTACCAAGGCGGTTTCAGCGCTAGCGTTTTCGAAAGGGTCCTGGGCGATGACACCAAGACCAAGGGCGGCAGTAACTGCGAGGATGATTTTCATGATGACCTTTGAGGACAATGCTCTCTAAATCAGAGCATTCCTAGGTCACAATCTACCCGCGCGCGACCAATTCTTCTGCCAGAGTGCGCAATCCGTTGCGGAAAGCACTCTCGGAGAACTTCTCGGCCGACTGCTGAATGGTTGCTGCATCCCAGGAGATGGTTTCCGCGCGTTGGATTGCATCCATAACCGCCTCTACGGTTTGCTCCTGGAAGTGAACGCCAGTCACTCCGTCGATGACGGTTTCGGCGGTACCTCCCTTGCCGAGTGCAACCACAGGTCTTCCTGCCGCCAGAGCTTCTACTGGCGAAATCCCGAAATCCTCTTCAGCAGGAAAAACGAATGCACGACATCCGGCGACGAGGGAGAGCATTTCTTCATCGGAGACGAAGCCGAGCAGCTCGACGGTTGGGCCAGCTTGTTCGCGCAATGCATCGAGCATCGGGCCACGACCGGCAATCTTTAACTTTAGGTTGAGACGATTGCAGGCTTCGACCAAGAGATCGACTCGCTTGTAACCTTCCAAACGCAACGCGGTGAAGTAGTAATCACCCGGCTCCACTCCTTTCGCAGCTTTTCGATACGGCTCCAGATCCACCGGCGGATAAACCACTTTCGATTCCTTTCCATAAGCACTCCGCACCATGTCGGCGACGTAATCTGAAATGGAAACGTAGAGATCTGGATTGTTCTTATGCTTTTGATCCCAACGTCGAAAGCGCGAGGTCACTCCTTTCAGCACTGGCCGCAAAAGCGGTGGATAACCAGAAAGGAACATGTCTTCACGGTCATAGGCAAACATCGCCGGCCGGTAGATGTAGCACAGGTGCGGAATACCATCTGGGGCCTTCAAGTTTTTCATGAAGGAGACGGAGGAGGAGATGAGTAAATCCACACCCTCCCAATCAATCTTGCGCGGCAGGCGGTCGACGATTCCTTGAAAGAGCGGCAACGGCCAACGGTATTTAGCCGGTGGTACTTTGCCCTGCATCCACGAAGAGCGGATATCCATGTCGGCGTATTGCGGCAACTCTTCCGCAAGCAAGGTGTGAATGGTGGCATCGGGCCACATCGCGTGTAGGTGCTCCAACACTTTGTCGGCGCCGCCATGACGGATGAAATCGTGGGCGATGACAACTTTCATGACTAGGCCTGTTCCAAACTTTCGCCAGCRGCAACGCGAGTCCGGGCATCGGCAGCTAGTTCATCGAGCARRGCATCGACGTCTAAAGTTGGGGCATAACCGAGTAAATCTTGCAGGCGGCGGTTGCTTCCGACMAGAACGTTGGCATCGGCGGYACCACGCAGGCGCGCTGCTYCTTGCTGCACTTCAATGTCACCTTGAAAGCGCGTGACTARRGCATCKAGGAGKTCGCCGATGACCACGCCCTTSCCCGAACAAATRTTCAGTAGATCGACCTTGCCTGCATGCTCTAACAAAGCGAGGTAGGTTTTGACSACATCGCGCACGTGYAAGAAATCGCGCACTGCATCTAAACGGCCGACGGCGAGGGTGCCTCCCCCATTCGCTTCGAGTCCGGCAAGGCGCATGGCAAAACTTGGCARCGCAAARGCTGGWAGTTGCCCGGCTCCTGTGTGATTRAASGGRCGMACCACRGTMATCCGATGCCCTTTAGCCCGGAACKCCATRGCCATGGCTTCACCGTCGAGTTTGGTCGCGCCGTAAACATTGATCGGCTGCAAYTCTTCGTCCTCCGACAAYGGCTCCGATGCCGGGCGATACACATGTCCGGAAGACACRTGCACAATCGGACACTGCGGCCAGCGCTTCAAAAACTCCTCGTACATGYGMCGYGGGCCATCCACGTTAATYGCTTGCGCCAATGCTGGATTCGCTTCACATGCCGGCGGTGCAGAAAGCGCCGCTAAATGAACCAAGCCATCTGGCTCCGGCAGGGAATCCCAGGCTGCGATGGAATCCGCGGACGGCCCTTTTGCCCACGCCGCGAGATCTAACTCGGCGAAGGAGCCAAACTCCGACTCCCCTGGCGAAGCTAATCCAAGCGCCGTCCATGACTTATTTTGTTGCTCCAGCGCACTGCGTAACCAGCCGCCGACGAATCCATCCGCCCCGGTCAGCCAAATGCTGGCCACTAGGAAACCTTGAAGGTATCGGGCAAAGAACCACGCTTAAGTTCCTTGAACATGTCGAGACGACGCTGAAGGTCGGCGTCGACCATCATTTCGACTAAGCCACGGAATTCCACTTCCGGTTCCCATCCGAGATCCTTCTTCGCCAAGCTGGCATCGCCAAGTAGTAACTCGACTTCTGCAGGACGGAAGAAGCGCGGATCGACCACCACAAACTCTTCATAATCCAGGCCGACGCGCTCAAAAGCAATGCGGCAAAACTCGCGCACCGATTCGGTGGTGCCAGTGGAGATGACGTAATCCTTTGGAGAGTCCGCTAGCAACATCAAGTGCATGGCGCGGATGTAATCGCCGGCAAAACCCCAGTCGCGGCGAGCATCTAAATTGCCCAGGGCCAGCTGATCCTTTTCGCCAAAAACAATCGCCGCAACGTGATCGCTGATCTTGCGGGTCACAAACTCCAAACCCCGACGTGGAGATTCGTGGTTAAACAAAATACCGGAGCAAGCGAACATGTCGTAGCTCTCGCGGTAGTTCACCGTGGCCCAGTGTCCGTAAACCTTGGCCACTCCATAAGGAGAGCGCGGGTGGAAAGGCGTGGACTCGCGCTGTGGAGTCTCTTGCACTTCACCGAACATTTCACTCGAAGATGCCTGATAAAAACGCGCCTTTGGACAGACCAAACGAACAGCTTCCAACATACGCATCACGCCGAGGCCGGTGACGTCGCCAGTGTGAATCGGCTCGTGGAAGGATGAGTGCACAAAACTTTGCGCGGCCAGGTTGTAAATCTCGTCTGGTTTGTGCTCGTCSAGCAGWCGCATGAGGGACGACTGRTCMAGSAGATCGCCATGACCGATTTCGATTTGGTCCTCRATCGAWGCAAAGCGYKCSGTRGATGGCGTCGCAGAACGRCGCATCATGCCTACAACCTTGTAGCCTAGTGAMACGAGGTGCTCCGCAAGATAGGAGCCGTCTTGGCCGGTAATGCCGGTGATGAAAGCGGTTTTCATGARTCTYYCTGGGGGGAGGTTTGGGTTCCCTAAGGAAGCAGAATCATACCGTCGGCCMAGCCTGTTCGGCATRCTTTGGAATCGATTCAGCTGCTTTGCGCCTGCAGTTTCTTCTCGAGCTTCGCCCAACTATCCCGCAAGGCAACGCTGCGGTTGAACACCAACTTCTCCKGCGTCGAATCCGAGTCCTTGCAGAAGTAGCCACTACGTTCGAACTGCACCGACTCCCCCATCGGAAGATCGGCAAGTCCAGGTTCCAAAACCGCGGCGACCTTCTTTAAGGAGTCCGGGTTGAGGTTGTCGAGAAAATCGCCGCWGGCTTCCGGCTTGGCWTCTYGGAACAGATGGTCGTACAAACGCACTTCGGCTGGAATGGCAGTGTCGGCATGCACCCAATGAATRGTGCCCTTCACCTTRCGGCCGTCTTCGGTGTTGCCACCGCGCGATYCTGGATCGTAAGTGCAACGAATCTCGGTGATGTTGCCCGACTCGTCTTTATCGAATCCAGTGCAGGTGAGGTAGTAAGCGTATTTGAAACGCACTTCTGCACCTGGCTTMAGGCGGAAGTACTTGCGCGGCGCTTCTTCRCGGAAGTCCTCGCGYTCAATCCATAACTCACGACCAAAAGGAATMTYGCGAGTTCCCAWWSCYTCRTCRCCAGGRTGGTTTTTSGCGTYCACCATTTCCACCTTGCCTTCWGGGTAGTTTTCCACCACCACTTTGATTGGGTCTAAGACAGCCATGCGTCGCTCGGCCGAGTCAYTCAACTCATCGCGCAAAATGGATTGCAGTAAGGAGAAATCGACCGTGCCTTCCGTGCGTGTAATACCAACCTGCTTGCACAACTCGCGAATGGAGGATGCCGTGATTCCTCTGCGTCGCATGCCGCTAATGGTGGGCATACGCGGGTCATCCCAACTTGAAACGTGGCCCCCATCGACCAGCGTTTTTAACTTGCGCTTACTGGTAATGGTGTAGCTCAAGTTCAAACGCGAAAACTCATACTKCCGTGGGCGAGCAGGAATCGGCAGATGGTCTAAAAACCACTCATACAACGGACGATGATTTTCAAACTCCAAGGTGCACAAACTATGCGTGACCTTTTCGATGGCATCGGACTGGCCGTGCGCGAAATCGTACATTGGATAGATACACCAGGCATCGCCGGTGCGCGGATGGCTCTTCTTTTGTACGCGATATAGAACTGCATCGCGCAGGTTGAGGTTGGGGTGCGCCATGTCGATTTTGGCGCGCAAAACTTTGGAGCCATCTTCAAACTCGCCCGCGCGCATACGCTCGAATAAGTCCAAACTTTCTGCGCTCGGACGCTCGCGGTAAGGGCTGTCGGTTCCAGGATGATTCAAATCGCCGCGGTTGGCGCGGATTTCCTCTGCGGTTTGCTCATCGACGTAAGCATGACCTTCGCGAATCAAATGGCACGCCCAGTCATACAGCTGACTGAAATAATCGGAAGCGTGGTAAAGGTRCTCACCCCAGTCAAAACCCAGCCAGCGTATGTCCGCCTGAATCGCGTCTGCATAATGCTGCTCTTCCTTCGWCGGGTTGGTGTCATCRAAACGYAAATGRCAYACACCKCCAAACTCTTYRGCCACACCRAARTCCARRCAWATCGCCTTRGCATGCCCGACGTGMAGATAACCRTTCGGYTCWGGCGGGAAACGCGTMACGATAGACGCGTGTTTACCGGAGGCTAAATCCTCCTTGATGATGTTACGGACRAAATCCGTCGGGCTTTCCTGGGTGCTCATGAGTGGTCTCGCGATGTTCCGCGGCACAGTTTACAGGTGCTGCCTGAAATCTTCGAAACTACGCATGCTCTGGTTTCGCCTGCCCGGATGCGGCTGCGGAGTCGCCGGTCAACTTAATCAAARTTTCCTTTACCAGGTTGCCGTCGCCATGACTTCCGGCGGTGCCTGCCCAGTGCGATACCAGGATTTRATCAGGTTGACYCCGGTGTCGGCAAGGAATGGMACGCTGCCGTCGTTGGCTAGGAAGAGAAACTGCAGGTACTCCCAAKAAACCGTTTGGTACATCAAGGAGATGTCTGCAGTGACCGCRCCAACCGGAGGATTCATRACGAACTCATCCCAATGCTCATACTCACCGCCGCTTCCGGGGTTGCCGTACAAAGTCGGTGGCATGGGTAGACAGTTGCGCTCGAAAGCCGAGTCGTACTTCATGCGATAAGGAGGGATCCGGTTATCCGAAATCACTTTGTTGTTGAGTGAAAAGTGGAATGAGGGCTCCACGCTTCCCGGCGCCATGGCAGCAAGTCCACCAAGCGTTTCCGATACCGAACCATTGGTGCGGTCAAACATGAGTGGCGTCGCAGGGTCCGAACCCAATCCGAGAAGCTGTGCGGCCCATTCTTGAGTGATGCCAGGCTCGACTTCGTAAACGCGCGTGTTCGGGTCATGCAGGTCGATCAAGGTCTGCACCGTGCCCGATCGCGAGCCAAGAGTAATTGGAATGTCGCCGTACTCCCCATCTTCACGAATCAATTGCCCACCTGCGTCGTACCACTTCAGATTCAACCACATGCGACGCCCCTCTGGGTATCCAGTGAACAACTTATGTCCAGTCAAGTTGTAAACCTTCACGGTATTAGCAACCACTTCCAACGATGACGCGCTGGCCAACATGCTGCGTGCACGAACTTGCGCAAAGCCAATCGCATTGATGTCCTTCCTATCCAAGCCACCGCCAATGACCAGTTGATCACGCGTATCCATGTCGATGATCAAATCACCRATGCGCGTGTTTCCRCCGGTTARGTCRTGCGTWGGSACATCTAGCCGRTAAGGCGCASTCGGGTAGGAACTTCCATAYCCTTCCACCGGACGCATRTGACAACTCTGGCAAGAGTAGTTGCGCGTAGTTCCATCTTCATAATCGCCACCAGTTTGAGCGACCAATGCTGCGGTGTAAATTTCCTCTAAGATTCCAGTTTGCAGCTCCAAAGGAAGCATTGCGTAGTCACGCACTGGAAAATCAATTAAGCCACTCGATGCATGTTCCGAAGAAGTCCGTTCCACTACGCCATATCCGTGCGGCTTATTCAGGAAGGCTGCTTTCGTRGTCACWGGATCACCAAGCACACCACTGAAACTTCCCGGCGCAAGAGGATTCTCGGTACCGTTGTTATGTGCAAGGTCACCGACTAATGGATTACTGACATCGTGGCAAGTGGCACACATCTCAGARCTWCGGTGAAAGTTCGACTGCACACTTGGRTGCGGCGAGAAAGGAGTGCCGTAAGGACCRTAWCGGTCGATGCCATYGGCCAGAACAAATTGACCACTGCCTAARTGYGCTTCWGGACTTGGACCACCAGTGTTGGCTATGAAGGGCGAGTTTTGCACGCCAAGGTGCTCACTTTCATCTGGATTGGTCAAGCGGTGACACAACATGCACTCAACGCCATCGCCATCCAACACTGGATCCAAACCGGATCCGTCGGTTGGAGTCGAACGATCTTCCATCCAACCGGATGGTGAATGACAACGCAAACACAAATCTCCGGAGCCATCGAAATCTTGCTCGGCAATCGCCATGGCAGCCCAGAAAAGTGGGTCGCGGCCGGCTTGAGACATCATCGATCCGTTCCAGATGCGGTAGGGCTCGGTGTCCAAATCGAAGTAACCGTGACAACCCTTACAGTTGTCGGAAGTCTCAATCGCGAGCACTTCCAGCGGTTGAGTTCCAGGCTGCTGCACCTCGGTCGGCACGGACAGGGCGAAGAAGGCACCGGTGGCGGTGCCTGCAAGGACCATGATCAGAAGGGGAGGTAGGGCGCGCATAGACAGGAAAGTGTATTCCATTTCCTGGGACGGGGTTTCTAGGATTTCGTTCCTGCTTCTTTCCCTTAGCGGACGCTATCCTGCCGACATGCCAAGAATTCTCGCTCCGCTGCTTCTCCTGGGCCTAGGCTCCTGTTTTATGGGCCAATTGAAGGTGGATGAGAACCTTGATCCCCAAGCGATTTCCCAATTGCAGGCTGGGAAATCCACATCGGCCGATGTTTTAATGCTCCTGGGCGCCCCAAGCGAGGTCATCGAGCTTGGGAACAAGTCTGCGTGGCTGTATCAGTCGCAAAACACCAAGCAAATGGGCTTATGGCTTCTAGTCTATGGCTCCTATGGGGAAGACACTCAGTTCGACCGCTGTTGGGTCTTTTTCGACGAGAACGGCGTCCTCACCCATTACGGCGACAATCTAAACGCCGATTCTGCGGAGTATCACCTCAGTGGCTCGTAAATCCGTCCCGTACGGAGCTCGATGGCTCGGCTTGCTCAGCCTGGCGGGCCTCATTTCATGGAGTTGCGCCGGCTACAACTCCACCCATCGCAGGGTCGATGTCGCCCCTCCTTTAGCCGCGTTATCGGAGCTGAAGCCTGGTCGAGCGGACCTCGCGCTATGCCTGGATCGTCTTGGACCACCGGCCACGGTACGTCGCAGCGAAGATGAAAAGCAGGTGGTCTTAACTTGGACCTGGGATGAACAAGAGGCCTGGGGGTTTTACATTTCTATCCCCACCGGAATCCAGCAGAACGCATCCTTCAACTGGTCGGACATTGAAAACCAACCGGAATACGTGCGTTTGTTTTTCGACCGCGATTGGACCTTGGTGAAAGTTGCTCAGGGTTAAAGCCGCGGTGAGGAAGCGGATTTTTGACGACGTCGCATAAACCAGTAGATTGGGATTCCAGAGACCACAGTGATGAGTCCCCACATTGCTTGGGTGGGTGCCTGCAAAACTAGGAATCCAGAACTGCCTAGTACGCTGAGGATGAAAAGCATCGGCAGCCACGGGTAGCCGACGATGTGCCATAAGCTGGGATCTTCACGACGTCGGTGGATGAGCATTGCGCTAACCGTCGCCGCAGTCGAAAGTCCGAGCGTAAAGCCGATGTAACCCAGCAGGCTTGCGAGTTGGCTCCACCATAAAACGCATAGAGCCAGAATCGTTTGCAGCACGATGGCGTGACGGAAATTTCCATCCCGCGATTTGAAAAACGCAGGGAACAAACCGTCTTCCGCCATGCGCGCATAAACGCGTGGCCCGATCATCATCATCGCGCTGATGGAAGTCAGCAGAGCAAGTCCGATGAGCAACCGCACTCCGGATTGCAAAAAACTTCCACCCAAATGCTCTGCTGCGATGGCCGCGATATCGGCCTTGCCGGCGAGTGCTTCGATCGGGGCGGAGTAAAGGAATAATGCGTTCAATGCAAGGTAAAGAAGAGTGACTAGAACGCATCCGCCGAGCAGGGAGCGTTGCAAGTTTCGCTGCGGATCTCGCACCTCGCCGGCGATGTAAACCGTGGCATTCCAACCGGAGTAGGCGAAAGATATCCACACTAAGCTGACTGCGAAGGCCGTGACAGGAAATGGCCTAGGAGCTACAGAATCTATGGTTTCAAGTGGATCACTGCTCAGAACGGTCGCTCCATAAATCAAAAATCCGAATAAGCCAAGAAGCTTGATTCCGACAATCAGATTCTGCGCCCGCGCACCGGCTTTGACTCGAAAACCGTGCTGCAGACAGGCCAGCAAGATTGCGGCGGTCGCCAATCCGCGTCCATCCGCCGACCACCCAAAGCTAGGTGCAAGGTACGCCTGGAATCCGAGAGCCGCGGCGGCCATRGGAGCAGTAAATCCAGCRAGCAARGAAATCCACCCMGCAAGAAAGCCTGCRCAAGGGTGCAGCATCTTCGCCAAGTAATGATATTCACCGCCGGACTCTGGGTAGCGTCGAGCAATCGCAGCGTAYGAAAGTRCACCSATRCWRGCGACSAGSCCTCCSACYGCCCACGCSAWYAASACCCGCGGYCGAGTTCCTAAATCAGCCAAGGCATAACCGGAAGTGGTAAACAGACCCACTCCAATCATGCTGGCAACAACAATCGCCGACGCGCTCCAAGGCCCTAGTAAGCGCCTTGGTGATTCCGCATCGCTCATGGGCGGCGGAACAACAATAGGTAGTTTTCGTTCAGCCCGTCGACCATCGGCTCCTCGATAAATTCGAAGCCAGCCGCTTCGATTTCAGCGCGGAAGACATCTTTCCCGGCACGCATGTGGTTCATAATCCACGGGCGGCTCACACCTTCAATGCGTTCGAAATCGACAATCGCTAAGGTACCACCGGAACGCAAAGCCCGGTAAATCGAGCGCAAGGAAGTCTGCGGGTACTCAAAGTGGTGGTAGGTATCGCAGATGTAAATCAAATCCACCGAGTCGTTTTCCAGCCCACAATTGGTGGCGGAACATTCCACTACGGTCACGCGATCTAGGTTTTCATCGGCCACGCGCTGATTCAGGTGGTCAATCATGGCTGGCGAAAGATCCACCGCGTAAACCCTGCCATCGTCCCCCACTGCTTTCTGAAACAGAGGTTCATACAAGCCGGTGCCCGCGCCAAGGTCGGCGATTTCCATACCTGGCTGAATATTCAGCGCCGCCATAATGCCGTCGCTCGCTGCGGCGATTTCACGCGATTCCCCTTCAAAAATCCCCACGAAAACCTGAATATCTTCTGCAGTCGCTTCCAGAAAGGGCTTATTGATCCCAGGTTTGACCGATTTTTCGGGAGCCTGGCAAGCGGCAAAACCCAAAAGTGAGAGGGTGGCGGCAAATAGGAGGGCGCGAGGAGAGGAGAAGGCCATGCCAGATTCTATGGGCCTCCGCGAATCGGTGCTCCTGCCTAGTCGCCGTACTTCGTGCCACGGGTTGCATTGCCCCAAGCGGAACCTTCCTCGTCGCCACCCAGCATGGAGGATCCCTGCTGAGTCTCAACGATTTTTGGATAGGAAGTCTTGGTCGAGCGCGAGGTGCCTAAATCAGGCATGGTGCACGAGGTGGAGAGGGCGGCCAGGCCCAGTGAAATCGCAAGTAGGGAAAGGATGCGGCGCATGTTGAGATTCTACGCGGCAAAGGCGCAGGTGTTGGCAGTCCTATGATGGACCTCAAGATGTCGGAATCCTCCTTCCAATTTCAGCCCATGTTCCCGCTCGGTCCGTGTGAGACGCCGTGGCGAAAGTTGAGTTCCGACTTTGTGCGCGTGGTCGAGGCCGATGGCGAGGAGGTGCTGCGCATTGAGCCGGAAGCGCTGGAGCTCTTAGCCAAAGAGGCTATGCATGATATTGCGCATTTTTTGCGCCCTGGCCATCTGCAGCAATTACGCGACATCTTGGATGACCCCGAGGCTTCGGATAACGATCGCTTCGTTGCTTTAGATTTGTTGCACAATGCCAATATTTCTTCCGGCGGAGTTTTGCCCATGTGCCAGGACACAGGAACCGCCATCATTATGGGAAAGAAGGGCCAATTTGTTTGGACCACGGGCTCCGATGGCGAAGCCTTGTCGCGCGGCGTATTCCGCACTTATGCCAAAGACAATTTGCGTTTTAGTCAGCTAGCCCCGCGCAGCATGTTCGATGAGGTCAACACCAAGACCAATCTCCCTGCGCAGATCGATCTGTATAGTCAGGATGGCAACACCTATGACTTTCTGTTTTTGGCCAAGGGTGGCGGCTCCGCAAACAAAACTTTCCTGATTCAGTCCACGCCTTCTATGTTGCGGGAAGACCTACTCATGGAAACTTTGCGCAAAAAAATTAAGTCCTTGGGAACTGCCGCATGTCCGCCTTATCACCTAGCCGTGGTTATTGGCGGCACTTCCGCCGAGCAAAACCTTAAGACAGTCAAGTTAGCATCGGCGCGTGAGCTGGATACCTTGCCGACTAAGGGGAATGATCTTGGACATGCCTACCGTGACTTAGAGTTTGAAGAAAAGATTCACCAAATGACGCGCGACATTGGATTGGGCGCACAGTTTGGTGGCAAGTACTTCTGCCACGATGTCCGCGTGATTCGGCTTCCACGGCACGGCGCGTCATTACCCATCGGCATAGGTGTGAGCTGTTCAGCCGACCGCCAGGTGCGCGGCCGGATATCGAAGGATGGAATTTTCCTCGAGCAATTAGAAATAGATCCTGCGCGGTTCTTGCCCGACATGGAATCATCCGAACTCGGCGGCGATGTGGTCGAGATTGACCTCAACCAGTCGATGGATGACATCCGCAAGGCCTTGAGTCAGTGTCCGGTGCGTACGCGCCTAAGCTTGAACGGACCGATGGTGGTTGCGCGCGATATGGCGCACTCGAAGTTGCGCGAGCGTTTAGAAGAGACCGGAGAGCTGCCGGATTACATGAAGGATTGCCCGGTGTACTACGCGGGTCCGGCCAAGACTCCGGAGGGATTCACATCGGGCGCATTTGGCCCAACCACTGCTGGGCGTATGGATGACTTTGTAGATCTTTTCCAACAGCACGGAGCATCCATGGTCATGGTTGCCAAAGGCAATCGCTCGCAGAAAGTAGTCGATGCCTGCCGCAAGCATGGCGGGTTCTACCTTGGTTCGGTTGGAGGTGCAGCAGCTCGTTTAGCTCAGGATTGCATCCGCAAGGTCGAAGTCCTCGCATACGAAGAACTCGGTATGGAAGCGATTTGGCGCATTGAGGTGGAGAACTTCCCCGCCTTTCTGATTACCGATGACAAGGGTAATGATYTCTTCCTCGGCAGCTCCGATTTGCCGATTCTGCACACTTAGTCTGGATTTCGACCAAGGATGAGCCCTTCCCGTCGTAGTTTCCCTGTGCACCGTTTCTCCTTCTACATTGTCCTTRCAGCCCCGCTCTTGCTCGCCTCCTGCGGCGGCATGCACCTCGACTGACCGCAACCCACCCGTCCCATCGGTGCGATGGGCGACAACTTTGTGATCTTCAATCAGTGGCAGATCAAGGAATTGGGTTTTCCTGGGTGGCACGAGTCGCAGAGGTTTTGGAGTCCGAGCGCGGACGATGTCGCGCTTTTTGATGCCGGCTTGCAGGCTGCTTTGGAAGACGCCGTCGAGCATCCGGAACTTTACGACGAATGGTCTGGAAAGTCAGAAAGCCGTGCGCAGTTCGTTTCCTCCGAAACCGAGAAAATCCTTGGGCGCCTGTCCGGCTATCGTCGCCAGGTCTTTGGGATTGTGGTGGATGGCGAGCGCAAACTCTATGTCAGCTTTCTGCCTGGTGCAGATTGGAACGAATACGGCGACATTTTCTCTGACTGGAAAACGCGCACCATGATGACCAGCGATGGCGGATTTTGGTTTTGGAATATTGAGTTCTCACCTGAATCAAAAAAATATTCCAAGTTAGATTCGCATGGCTATGCGTAAATGGTGCCCGTACGGCATCTTGCGCATTAAGTTTGGCAATCTTAGGCCAAACTTAATTTGAATTCGCACGTCGAGTTGTGCATGCACAACTCCATTCGATTAGGGAAGCTCTGATTTAGTCCGGCGAGAGAGGCCGTGGATCGAAATCGATTGCCCCAAGGCACGAATCGAAGGCCGTAGTGTCGCTACAGCCAAGATGAAGTAACGCTGGGGCATACGATTTCGGCCGCGGAGTCGCCGGCAGACTAAATCAGAGCTTCCTTAGCCCTCGCGCTACCCCTTCTTGCTATTTCATGCTCCACGGCAACTCCAACTATGGACGATTCCGGACTAACCCAAGGCAATGTTCAGATGTATCTGGAATCGGGGGTTACGACCAAATCCGAAGTCATCGATACTTTCGGGTCGCCAAACATTACCACCCGTGATGGTGTCGGCAACGAGCGTTGGGTTTATGAACGCAACTCTCAACAGGTGAAGCGTGACTCCGCCTTCTATTCGGTGATTCTGGTGGGCGGAAGCTCCTCTGGATTTGAAAGCTCCTCTCGAAACATCACTCTCATTATTACTTTTGATGACGCCGATGTGGTCTACGACTTCGATAGCCGTTATTCCTCTTTCTAACCCTAGCCACAACCCTAATCATGAAAATCGCCCTCTTCCTCCCCGTTCTATTGGCCGCCTCCTGCTCTGCGGTTCAGCCAGAACTCTCCAGCCTTGAAATGCAGGAACTCCAGGCGCGCGTGTTGGACTCCGACAAGCGCACCGTATTTAACGCGAGTGTCAGCGTCTTACAAGATGCCGGCTACGTTGTACGTAACGCCGACTTCGACACCGGCTTGATTACGGCGGCAGGTGAAACTCAAAACAACACCAGCTTGTTTGGGATTTTGGCCTCCACCACCTCTTCCATTCAGACCACCGCTTCCGTTTTTGTAGAGCCCTGGGAGTTCCATGACACTCGTATTCGGGTGAGTTTTGTCGAAGCGTACCGGTCCTCTGGTCAATACGGGCAATCCACTTCCTCGGACAGCACCATCTTCACCGCCGACGTCTACCGTAACTTCTACCAACAACTCGACAAGGCCATCTTCGTGCGCAACGGGACCGGTGGCCGCTGATTGATGTATTAAGTCAAAAAGGAAAAAGCGCTCAGCCCCTTAGGAGCCGAGCGCTTTCCGTTTGATATGTTGGACAGGAACCAATACCCCCCAGTAAAGGGTTTCCATTACTTACCTATGTCGCCAATCATTCTAGTCTCCACCATTTTCCTCATTTTCTTTTTCACGGCAGATCGAAGTGTTGACTGCCCCGATTCCCATGCGTCATGGAAACGAAAAAAAACGCTCAGCACCTCCAGGAGCTGAACGTTTTTCGATTTAATATTAGGCTTTGGACCTTGGATATACCTACCCATGATGCAATGCCGGTTTTCCTGCACCTGTTTTTGCTAAAAACTTTTTCGATCCGTCGGCCGTCCTCGTAACTCATTTAAAATAAGCAACTTAGGCTAAGCTCTTTCGAGGTATCTTGTGCGGAATAGACGCAATGCTTGCCATGAGGCCAACACAGTGAAGAGCAAAAGAACTCCCAAGGCGAGCAGAATCTCGGTGTCTGCAAGAGACTTGGTGCGCCAGAACAGGTTTTGGAAACTGCTCACCGACCAATGATTGATGGTGAGGTGCATGGCCACGTTCATCGGCATAGGGAGATCCAGGGTTTGCAGCGGGAACCATGAACCACCGAGACAAGACATCACCAAAATGACCAGCGTACTCATGCCATCGGCTTGTTTGGGTGTGCGTGCCCACGCGGCAATCAATAAGCCGAAGGCTACTGCTGCGGCGATGGTGCATAGGATGATGGCACCCAAGGTAAGGGGGTCGCGCCAAATACCAATCTCAAACAGGAACTCGCCGACGACAAAAAGAACGGTGAGTTGGATGAGACCGATAACACCCATGGCCAGTGCTTTACCCAGCAAAATCGATCCGGGTGGAATCGGCAAACTCAAGAGTCTGCGCATGGTGCCACCTTCGCGCTCGCGCAAGAGCGATGCCGACGCGGCGGTGAGACCGAAGAGCAACATCATGACGGCGATTCCGCCCACCGCCTGTGCCTGAATCGCCGAAACATTATTCGCACGTTCTGGTGGAACATGATCTTCCATTTTCACCATGCCACGACCACTAAACAGATTCATCATGTTGAATGGTTGATCGCCGGAAGATTGTTGCAGCAACTCGCGCTGTTGTTCGGTGACCGCACGGATCTGATCTACAGCAATATCCGGCATACCTGCATCGCGCAAATTTTGCACCAGCAGGTTAGTGAAGACGCGTCCTTCGGTGGATGCACTCAAGGACTGCATGACCGCAATGTTCAGCAACTGCCCTTCCATCTGCGCTCCAGGGTCCCGCACCATAGTCAGCGGCAAGGGTTCGGCCGATGCCAGCGCTTGTGCAAACCCTTTGCCGATGATGAGTGCATGATCGACTTTTCCATCGATGACTTTTTCGCGCAATTGCTCCGCGGTGTAGGCAGTGTCTAAATAGGTGCCATCGTCATTCAAGCGAGGGCGCACACTAAGGAGGCTGGAAGTGCGTAAGTTGGCGTAGAAAGAGCGGCTGTCCTCGGTTTGGTCGACATCGGTCACCCACAGGGTGGCGCGCGCCATGGGACCACCGTCGCTATCGCTACTCATCATGCCCATGAGGTAGCCAAAGATCGTGACCAGCGTTGCCGGCATGAGAAAACTGAGCAACATGGCGGTGCGGTCGCGAAAGAAGAGGCTGAGGTCTTTCCGCGCGAAAAGTAAAGCGGCGGGGCCAAGTTTCATGAATCGCGCAGGCTCCGGCCAGTCATGTTGAGGAATACCTCTTCAAGAGTGGCGTTGGGTTGATCGATGCTGGTGGCGAGTTCGGCGTGGGTGCCACAACCCAGCGCAACACCTTCGTTCATAATCAAAATACGATCGCACAGACGCTCCACTTCCTCCATGTAATGTGTGGTGTAAATCAAGGTGCGCCCGGACTTGGATAAAGACTCCAGCGTTTCGAAAATATGATTCCGCGATTGCGGGTCGACCCCCACGGTCGGTTCATCGAGCAGAAGGAGAGGCGGTTCATGTACATCGCCGACGGCCAAGTTAAGACGCCGTTTCATGCCACCCGAAAAGGAGTCCACACGATCTTTAGCGCGATCGGTTAAACCAGCTAGTTCCAGTCCGCGGTCGGCGCCTTCTTTTGCAGCAGCCTTAGACAAGCCAGCCATGCGAGCGAAGAAAATGAGGTTCTCCACGGCGGTCATGTCTTCATACAGCGCAAGATCTTGCGGAACCAAACCTATCTTTCCACGCAGAGAGACATCGTCTGCAGGGCGGATGGCATCGCCACCAAACTGGAGTTCGCCTTGCCAAGTATTCAGCAAGCCTGCCAAGCAACCTAAAGTGCTACTTTTCCCCGCACCGTTAGGACCTAATAATCCAAAACACTCGCCGCGGCGCACTTGAAAACTCAAGTCCTGGACGGCACATCGTTCTCCATAAAACAGAGAAAGGTTATGAACCTCAAGCAGCGCGGTGGCGGGGGGAGCGGCGGTCATGCGCGTCCAGCCTACTGAAATCGGACGCAGAAGATGGGTGGCAAATGTTCGCTCACCATTTGCCAATGATCGCCTTGATCCTCACTCACCCACAAAGAACCTGTGGTGCTGCCGAAAGCTAGCAAGTCGCCGCTGCAATCGATATCGAGCGCGTGACGGTAAACCAAGTCATAGGCCGGTGGTTCTGGCAATCCATCGCTGAGTTGCTGAAAAGTTTTGCCGCCATCGGAGGTGCGATTGACGATAACCCGTGCATCGGCAGGAATGCGGTGTTCATCCTTCACCGCGGGAACGAACCACGCTTTATCTGGGTCGGTTGGGTGCACGGCAACCGCAAAACCGAACGCTGAAGGGGCGACGTCTTCCAACTCCTTCCATTTCAATCCTCCATCATCGCTGCGGAAAATCCCGTTGTGATGCTGCATCCATAATCGATCCGGTTTGCTCGGACAATGGACGATGCAATGCGGGTCTTGGCTTAGTGGGTCGTAGATTAACTCCTCTGGCATATAGGCCGCGCGCAATCCCTCGCCAATGAGGTCCCAAGTTTTTCCGCCATCAAACGTGGCCCAGACTCCACCCACTGAAATACCAATGGTGACGTGTTGACTATCGCGCGGATCCACCAGAATGGAGTGAATGGCTGCAAAATCAAATCCACCGCCGAACATTTTGCGCCGRCGWGGGTCATCCCAAAGRGCGCGCACAATYYCCCAGGTCGCGCCATCGTCRGTGGAATGGAATAATCCGCCCGGTAAAGTTCCACACCAAAGCTCCCCTGGGGCACCTTTGGCGTAGGCCCAAACCAACTTATTGGTCCACGGCAAATCAATGCCGCGTCCGGGTTCTATGTCGACCTCACCCTCAGGCTTCGGCGGATAAGTTGGCGTGGGCATTTCCTTCCAGGATCCCCCTCCATCCAAGCTACGTTGCATTTTCACCCCAAAGTGACCGAGGTCAAGCGCCGCATCGATGCGTTGGCCGTCTGCATCGGGAACGACGATGGATACTGGGTCACCTAAAAACCAATTTCCAGCAATCGCCCAAACTCCAGCTTGGTTGCGGGAGATGCGGAATAAGCCCTTACGGGTGCCAACTAACAAACTGCGATTCATCTCATCCTCCGGAAAGGGCTTGGGCGACAAAAACTTCATCGCCGGCTGTGACCCCATCGGATTGTGTGTTGGGGTCGGTAATCATGTCGCCATTTAGAAAGATGGTGACGTGTTTGCGCACGGAGCCTTGGTCATCCAAGATGTAGCTTTGCACTTGTGGATAATCCACAAAGTAGGCGCGTAGAACTTCACGCACAGTGCAGCCTTGTACATCTAGAGTAGGTGCTTGCACATGCCGCAGCAGGTTTTGAGTAAAAATTAACTTAACCATTTTGCTGAAGCTTTTTAGGCACCAAAGCCCGATAACTATCCTTGATCCAAGCTTGAAATCGTTTTCCAGGAAAGCGTGCAACCAAGGGCAAGCGCACCGTCGTCCAGCCAGAGTTGCCTACACTGTAGATTTCAGGTGACGTTTGCGCCAGCTGCTCGGCCTCGGCAACCTTATCGACCAACTTAAAGCGTAAAACCATGACATCGTCCTTGGCGCCCATGAAAAAGAAGTTCTTAGCTCCGGCCTTAAACACGACGTTGCTGCAGGAGGTCCCCTCCTCTGCATGAGGCAGGTCCWAAGCAAATCCGCGCAAGGTTTCCAAAGACATGAAAACAGCATATCACGGTAGGCGTTAGGCTAGAAGTCTTGACTGAATCGCCGCATCTCCTGCCGTCGGACTCCGAGTCTGGCCGACGGGGCTTTGAAACTCTCATGCCCTATCGCGTGGAGGAGGTGGTTTTGGTTTCCAGCTTGTACGACTCCTTTATTTTGCAGGAGGATGGCCAGGTTGCCGAGTTGCTGCTTGAGGGTGGGGAACTTGCCATGCGTGATGCCCCACAGATGGTGCACATCCCCGACGCGGAAGACGCCTTGCAGCATATTGCAAAATCGCGACGCAATATTTTGGTCATGGTGACGCCGCAAATGGGCGGCTTAGATCCGGTCGATTTTGCCGAGCAAGTAAAGCAACATGTGGGAGCCGTCCCGGTGGTGCTTCTTGGATACGACGCCTCTGCAACTCGAAGTTTGCTCGAGCGATCGAACGCGAACCCCTTTGATGGCGTGTTCCTTTGGTCTGGCGACACGCGCATTTTGAATGCCATCGTGACTTTGATTGAAGACCGTGCCAATTGTTTGCATGACTGCGTGCAAGTTGGTGTGCGATGCATTCTTCTAGTTGAAGATTCGCTGAACTTTTTGTCCTCCTACTTACCGCTCCTCTATTCCGAAATATTACGCCAATCGCGCAGTGTGCTTAGTGAGGGTTTAAATCTCCCCGACAAACTACAACGCCTTCGAGCGAGGCCGAAACTGCTACTTGCACGCGATTATCGAAGCGCACGAGACTTATTTGATGAGTACCGCGAGCACATGCTAGGAGTCATTTCCGATGTCGGCATTCCGCGCAACCGCAACTCGCAAAAACCCGATGCCACCGCCGGCGCAGACTTCCTCAAGCACGTGCGCAAAGTCGCACCCGAGCTTCCTCTCATGATGCAATCTGCGCGCGAAGAAAATGGCGCGCTTGCCGAAGCCATGGACATCACCTTTGTGCAAAAAGGCTCGAGCTTGTTGCACCAAGAAATGCGCGACTTCCTGCTAGAGAATTTCGGATTTGGCACCTTCCGTTTTGACCGCAATGGAGAACAACCGGGGGCCGAGGCGCACTCTTTACAAGAACTTGAAACCTTGGTGGCCAAGGTGCCAAGTGCTTCCTTGCTCTACCACGCGCAACGCGGTCACTTCTCCATTTGGCTGCGCGCACGCACCCATTTCCGTTTGGCGGACTCGCTTGAGGAGAAGCCGGCGGATTCCTTTGAAGACGGCGAGGCCTTACGCGCATACTTGCTCAATGCTTTGCGACGTGCCCGATTCCGAGTTCAGCGCGGTGCGATCGTGGATTTTCATCGTGCAACCTATGACGAAACGATTCAGTTCGCGCGCATCGGTCGGGGATCGCTCGGCGGAAAAGCCCGTGGATTGGCATTTGTAAATCGACTACTCCCCTCCTTTGCGCCGGAGGGAGAATTGAGCAACGTGAGAGTCGTGGTGCCACCAACCGTGGTCCTCACCACCGCGGTCTTTGACCACTTCATACGACGTAACCGATTACAGCACGTGGCTTTAGGCATGGACCTGACGGAGTCCGAAAGGCGCGAGCGGTTTATGAATGGGCGCTTCCCCACTAAAGTGACCTCTGACTTTCGCAGCCTCCTGCGCGCCATGACCGGCCCACTTGCGGTACGTTCCTCCAGCCTGCTTGAGGATTCGCATCACCAGCCATTTGCAGGGATTTATGAAACGGTCATGATTCGCAACGTCGGTAGTGAGCGAGAACGGTTAGCCCAACTCTGCGATGCAGTGAAGCAAGTGTTCGCGTCGACCTATACCGATCGCGCCCACGCTTATCGCAACGCCACGGCTTATCGACACGAAGAGGAAAAAATGGCGGTCATGATTCAGCCGGTTTATGGACGCGAACATCATGGCAAGGTTTACCCGACCTTCTCTGGCGTCGCGCGTTCCCACAACTACTACCCTTATGGCGGATGCGGCCCGGAAGATGGCGTGTGCATGGTCGCACTTGGATTAGGACGTTTTCTCGTTGCCGGTGAAGGAGGCGTGCGATTTTGTCCCCATCGCCCGCAAAGTCTTCCCGAGTTTTCGGCGGTGGATGATATTTTGGAGAATGCGCAACGTCATTTCTACGCACTCCCACTTCAAGATTCCGATGCCGAGCAGCACATGACCGAAGGTGCGACCTGCGTGGACCCCTTCCACCCTTGCCAATACCCCATCGCCGAGGCCGATCATGATCAGGTGCTGCATCATTTGGCGTCGACCTATCAAAGTGAGGATCACCGTATTACCGATGGCGTTTCGCGCAGTGGACAACGCTTAGTCACCTTCGCCAACATTTTGAAGCATGGCTCCTTTCCGCTGGCGCCATTGGTTCAGCAGATTTTACGCATTGGCCAAGAGGCGATGGGCTGCCCAGTCGAGGTGGAATTTGCCGTGGACCTGGAAGGCGACCCAGAGGAACCGCAACAGCTTGGTCTATTGCAGATTCGTCCAATGGCCCTATCTGAAGCGGAAATTCATCTTGATATCGACGATTTCGATGCGGATTTAGCGCTCTGCCAAAGTGACCGGGCGCTCGGCAATGGTCGTATGAGCGGGATTCAAGACATTCTATTTATCGACCCAGCGGACTTCGACCGTAGCAGCAGTGGTGCCACCGCAAACCAAATCGCGCAACTCAACGCGCAACTCAAAAAGGAAGGTCGGCCCTATCTTCTAGTCGGACCTGGACGTTGGGGGTCGCAGGATCCGTGGCTTGGGATTGGGGTGGAATGGAATGACATCTGCCATGCGAAGGTGCTGGTGGAAACGGGTTTTGAGGGCATGCGAGTCACGCCATCGGAGGGCTCGCACTTCTTTCACAACATCACCTCCTTTCGCATCGGATATTTCACTGTGAATCCGCACACTGGAGAAGGAAGCTTGGATTTGGAATGGCTCCGCGAGCAACCAGAGCGCGAACTTTTTTCGCATGGTGTACAACACATTCGGCTTGAGCAACCGCTGGAAGTGCTTCTCGACGGACGCGCTGCACGGGGCGTCATCCTAAAACGAGAAAGCTCGCCAAACCGCTCATAAGTGCCATGCAGGACTGTTAGCATTCCTCCCGTGAGCCTCTTTCAGGGCTGGCCAGGAGCMAAAATTGTCTTCTTCGACTGCGATTCCACACTCGCGGGGATTGAGGGCATCGACGAGTTAGCCGCTCGACGTAATGTCGACGTGGCCGCCCTAACGCGCGCCGCCATGTCTGGAGAAATTCCACTCGATGAGGTGTTCCGTAAACGCCTCGAATTGATTTCCCCTCGGGTAGAAGATGTGGATTGGGTCGTCAGCCGCTACCTCGCAACGGAACTCGCCGACGCCAAGGCGGTCATCGCCAGCTTGTTGGATCTATCGATTCCGGTGCATGTGATTTCTGGTGGCCTTTATCCGGCGGTTGCCCCTTTTGCACGGCACCTTGGGGTGGCGGATGACGCCATCCACGCGGTTGATTTTCCTTTGGCGAAGCACCTATTGGCACGCGCCATCGACATTGCATGTGCCCATCCCTTAGCGCGCGATGGTGGCAAGCCAGAAGTGATTGCAAAGGTTTGCGCCACACTTGGAATCGACCCGAAACGCGCCATGCTGATAGGCGACGGCGCTTCGGATCTGGAAGYCGCCCCCATGCTCGGATTATTTGTAGGATTTGGCGGTGTGGTGACACGCGAACGGGTGCGTGAGCAAGCCCCCATCTTCTTGCCTGGACCTGAACTTGCCGGTGTGGCCCTACTTGCTGCCGGACCCGAACGCGCTTCCGAACTGGAAACGCTTCACCCTGACCTTTTCGCTGCCGCACAGCAGCAACTCGACCTCGTCCCATGAAACTTTTCATCCCTGGACCCACTCAAGTCCACCCTGACATCCTGCAACAAATGGCGCGCCCTGCCATCGGACATCGCACCCCAGAATGCGCGGAACTTTGGGCCGCAGCACGGTCTGGACTGCGCAAGTTGATGCACACCGAAAACGAGGTTCTCATGTTGACCGCGCCGGCATCCGCCATGATGGAGGCTGCGATTCGGAACTTGGTTGCGGGATCAAGCTTGCATGTGGTGAATGGTGCATTCAGTAAACGCTGGCGCGACATCGCATTAGCGAACGGAAAAGATGCGCACAGCTTGGACATCCCCTGGGGAGAAGGCGTCAGCGCTGCTGGTTTGCGCGCGGCTTTGCAAGAACGTGATTACGACATAGTCACGATTGTGCACAACGAAACATCGACYGGMACYGTRACTCCRYTGGCTCCATTGCAAGAAGTCATGCAGGACTTCCCGCGCACTTTRCTCTGCGTCGACACRGTTAGTTCGATGGCTGGYATTCCGGTCWTGGTCGACGAYTGGGGCCTCGATGTTTGCCTGTTCGGATTACAGAAATGCCTAGCACTTCCTGCCGGCATGGCGATGGCCTCGGTCAGCGCTCGCGCCATGGCACGTGCTGCCGAAGTTCCCAACCGCGGCTGGCTTTTGGATTACCTGAAGCTRGCGAAGRGTAATGAGAAGGAACAATCTCCAACCACGCCATCGACSGCACAYCTTTACGCCTTGGTCGCRCARTTAAARCGCATCGAGGAAGAGGGATTGGAAGCACGCTGGCAACGTCACGCTGAAATGGCSGAAGCTACGCGYACTTGGGCTGCCGGACATGGATGGATTCCGTTTCCGCAAGAAGGAAATCGTTCCGACACRGTCAGTTGYATCGCGCGCGGAGARGGWCCGGARTTCACYGGAGCCTTGRMCGCKYTWAAGCARCAAGGCMTTTTGGTTTCTAACGGTTACGGCGASCTCAAAAACAAAACTTTCCGCATTGGTCACATGGGTGAACACAACATGGATGACCTCATCGACCTATTCACGCGTTTCGACGCCGCCCTCAGCGCTGAGGTTCAAGCATGAAAATTCTCCTCGCAGACGCCGTCGCWGAAGAGTGCGGCCGYATTTTRGAAGACGCTGGTTTYGTGGTCGACAACCGCCCAGGACTTCCCAGCGATGARAAAMTGRARGCSRTCGCCGATGCKGTGGGCCTCGTCGTRCGTTCTGCAACTACGGTCGATGCCAGCATGATGGATGCCGCCCCTGGCTTAAAGGTGATTGGSCGTGCTGGATCGGGTGTTGACAACATCGACATTCAAGCSGCYACAGAACGCGGCATTCTAGTCATGAACGCRCCCGGTGAAAATACTTTGTCGGCAGCGGAACATGCGGTTTCTTTACTRCTCAGCTTRTGCCGCAACATTCCAGCTGCCGATGCGCGCATGAAGAATGGCGAGTGGAATAAAAAAGGCCTTATGGGTGTGGAGCTTGCCGACAAAACSATTGGTGTGATTGGTCTTGGCCGCATTGGCCAAGCGGTTGCCCGGCGCATGCAAGGATGCGGTATGAAAGTTTTGGGCTACGAYCCCTTTCTTCCACAAGATGTTGCCGATGGACTGGGTATTGAGCTTTTAGAACTCGATGRAATCTGGCCGCGTATCGATTTCCTAACCCTACACACTCCGCTCACYGAACGCACGCATCACCTGGTCAACGCCRAGGTCCTTGCTRCGTGCAAGCCCGGCCTGCGGTTGGTCAACGCCGCGCGTGGAGGCCTRGTCGATGAAGCCGCCATGCTGAAGTCGMTCGATGCCGGRCACCTCGCCGGCGCYGCCTTAGATGTTTACGARCAGGAACCKCTGCCTGCAGACTCTCCGTTRCGCAGCCATCCAAAACTCGTACTGRCACCCCACCTTGGAGCCAGCACCGATGAAGCGCAGGAGAAAGTTGCGGTTCGCATTGCAGAGCAAATGTCGGCCTACCTTAAGGAAGGTGTAGTACGCAACGCAGTGAATTCTTTCTCGGTCGATGGCCCTACTGCCATCAAACTCGAACCATGGCTGCGCCTAGCAACTTCGCTCGGGCGCTTGCATGCCAACATGTTGCAAGGCTCCATTTCGAAAATCGAAATTGAATGCGCAGGTGCACTCTTGGACCTTCCTATGGCTGCGATTAAATCCGCCGTCTTACACGGCTTCTTGGAAGTTTTACTGAGTCGTAACATCAACCTGGTCAACGCTGTTTCCGTCGCCCACGAAAACGGCTACAGCATTGCAGAAGTGCAGGGCACCGACACCGTGGGATTTGCGGGCTTATTAAAGGTAAGTTTGGTAAATAACGGTGAGAAGAGTGTGGTTGCTGGTTCGGTGATTGGGCATGACAAACCCAAACTTGTGCAGGTCGATCGCTTTTATCTCGAAACCAAGTTAAAGGGATCCATGCTGTTCATCCGCAACCTTGACCAGCCTGGGCGTCTCGCCGCAATCACCGCAGTTATCGCAGATCATGGCATCAACCTTGCAAACCTTGCGCTTGGCCGCGACGYMGATCTYGACAAGGCTTTTAATGCYATTCAACTCGATCAAGTTGCAAGCCCCGAACTSCGTAWRGCWTTGCTGRSSTTAGATGGGGTCGAGTGGGCCTGCGCAGTAGATTTTGAGTAGTAAGATRGGGCGGTGCGTAAWATYCACCTAGCCCTCTGCCCTAATTCTTCCCCYCTCCTTTGACCCTCGATCCTAACCTCACTGCGCACCTTCTTGAGGAGGTGCAAGCGGACAACCAGTCTTCTCCRCAAGCTTGGATTAARCTGCYCGAACGATGCGAATCYCGGCTGCGTGTTTTGGCCCACTTCCGYATGCAAGGTCGGTCCAGCGCACATTTTGAAGTTGACGATTTACTGCAAGAGGTTTGGATTGAGGCCTCTCATCGGATTTCCGACTTTGAATACCGTGGCAGTGGCAGTTTGCAAAGATGGCTTGCTGGAATTTTGCACTACAAACTCTTGGAAGCCGGACGCGCCTCCCAGCGCCTACCGTTTGCGGCATCTGCCATTGCTCCAATCGAAGAAGGTGAACGTGCGCAACTTTTCGAAGCTCTGTCACGCACGCAACCGGGAGTCTCAACCGACATCCAGCACCGGGAAATGGAAAACCGGGTCAACGCAGTTCTCGAAGGATTGACTCCAGAGTTGCGCGAAGCAATCCTGCTTCGTATCTACGAGAGTAAAACCGGAAAAGAGGCCGCGGAAGGATTAGGCATTAGTGAAAGCGCGTTCTCGAAACGCTTCCGCAAAGCATTAGCCGTGATCAGGGTTCCCTTACGAGAGGAGGGCGGGTGAACCTAACCCCTGAGGAACAAGACGCCTTCGACTTCCTTGACTTCGAAGATACTTCTCCCTCTCACGCACCGAGTATTGGCGAAGAAGTCGCCGGTTTTCTTTTATTACGTGAGATTGGCGCTGGTGGCGGAGGCGTCGTTTATGAAGCCATGCAATCCGACCTCGATCGGCGGGTGGCGTTAAAACTCATCCCTCTGAAATCCAGCGATTTAGTCCCCGACGGAGAGGAACGTATTCGCAGGGAGGCACGTCTACTTGCAGAATTGCGCCACCCCAACATTGTGGAGATTTTTGATTCCGGAATTATTCCAGGATACCGCTGGGTGGCTATGCACTTGATTACCGGCCCTTCGTTAAGCGAAATCCTGCAGGGCCGCGCCGACGGATTTCCAGATCCACAATCGCGCGCATGGCTTCCTTTCGTAGTGCCAATTTTACAAAAGGTCGGCGCGGCATTATCTGCTGCACATGAACGTAATATTGTGCATCGAGACATCAAGCCCAGTAATATCCTACTKGACAGCGCGGGCGAAGTTTACTTAGTGGACTTCGGCCTTGCACGACGTGGGGTCGAGGACSAGCAAGATCAAACCATTGGATTCCTCGGCACTCCGCGTTACGCCTCGCCCGAGCAACTGGAACGCGGTATTCTGACCTCCGCCTCCGACGTTTATTCGCTCGGCTGCATTGCTTGGGAGGCCTTTCATGGCCAAGTTCCWTTCCCCGATGCAGGGACCGTCGAAGGCGCWAGAGCGGTAAAAATCCAAATCCCCGTTTGGAAGAATCGCAAGGSYGCCCCSCGYGACCTKCGCGCKRTTATTGAAAAATGCCTCGAGAAGAAACCRGAGAACCGCTACCCACATGGAGAAGCCGTTGCCAATGACTTCGATCGGTTCCTGCGTTTTGAGTCCGTCCACGCCATCGCCCGCGGCCCGATGTCTCGCTTGGTGCAACGCATTCGCTTGCAACCACGAAGAGCACTTGGCAGTGCCACTTTATTGATTCTGGTTGCTGCCGTAATTTGGATTTCTCTTTATGCCAAGCGCCAAGGAAGCTCCACTGTAATCTTGCGATCGCGGGCTTTACTTCAACAGGCCAATGAGATTTTTGAAAGCGAGGATTGGGGTGCGTTTATTAGTTTTGTCGATGAATACAACTTGGCCCGTCCGGAGAACACTGAGGTTTGCCAATTAGCTGCCGACGGATTTTTCAACAAGGGTACTTTCGTTCGGTCCACAAAGTATTACTCCTTGTTGCTAGAGAATGGAGACCATTCCCTAGCCAACCGTTTGGGGAAATCGTTCAGTGAATGGAAGCTTGGAAACGCTCCAAATTCTCCCGCAGAACTTGATGAAACAGCCATTTCATTTCGCGACATTCACGTCATGATGCTTTGCCGTCAACACATGAGAGACACAGAAGGTGCGGTAGTCTTGGCAGCCCGGGCGCTTGAGCAACAACCGACTTCCATTATGGTTTTAGCTTCTAAGGCTCGCTATGAAATCCTACTTGGTCACAGCAGCTCCGCGATTACCGACCTAAAAACCTACTTAGCCTTAAGGCCAGGATCTCCCCTCAAGGTCATGCAGTTAGTTCGAGAGCTTAATCGGCTTAAGCGATATCACGAAGCCTTAGATGTTGCCATGAAAACTCTTCGCGAGGATCCCAATCTTATTAAGTTGAGGATAGCTCTGTGCACCACTCTAGTAGAGCTTGAACGCTTCGACGATGCATTTCGCCAGTCAGGCATCTGTTTGGCCATGGCCGATGAAATCACGATGCCAGCTGTCAAAGTTGCGCGAGCACGGGTTTTGTTCCGTAGTGGACGCCAGGCAGAAGGCCGACGCCTGCTAGACCTCGTCCTCGAAGACTGGCCGGATAGCTATGACGCCATGCAGCTATTGTCGAGCTTTCTGCTCGAACTTGGTGAATTTGAACAATCGACTCAGCTTGCCATGAAACTCATGCAGTCACCAAAATATGCATGGCGTCGTCACGGAAGAATCGGGCTCTCTGAGATCTATTTTCGCCAAGGAGACTATTCAAAAGCCCTTGAGCTCTTAGGCCATGAAAGCCCTGGATCGATGGGGCTGCGTTTAAAGGCCAAAATCTTAAACAAGCAGGAACTCTTTGATGAAGCCGACAAAGTGTATCTGGACGCACTTCTAGATGACCCAGATGATGTTGGAGTGCGCAATGCTTATTTGGCCTTCTTACTTGAGCAGGAGCGCCATGACGATGCCTTCGATCAAGCTCTACTGGTTTACGGCATCGACTCTGAAAGCCCGGAAGGCGCCTATTGGGTAGGTGTTACCCAACTGGAACGCGGTGATGCGCGAGCCGGCTTGCGTTATGCCCACCAAGCCAATGTCGGCCGTCCTGAATGGCCCAAAGGCTTACATCTAGAAGGGGACTGCTTGATGGCCCTTGGCCGTGGAGCAGAAGGTCTCGCGTTTAAGGAACGCGCCGATGCGATTCTCGATCAAAGAGATTGAGGGTTAGGGAAACTCAGGTTTAGTCCTTCCACTCCCATTTCATCCAAAGCTTTTTATACACCTTGTCACCGAGTTCCCAGCCGTCGATCCAACGCTCCACCGACTCATAGTTTGCCAAGGTTTTTTTGTTCAAGCGCAGACTAGCGGGAGAAGCATTCCACTCTTCCATTTTGGTTTTCATGTTCCACGGGAGCCCCTCGATGAGGAAGAACGATTCCATGAGGTCTACCGTCGCGGCATACATCTCCGATTCCTTCTTCGATCCGTACCAAACGGAATAAAAATCCTTTGCCTTTTTGTAGTGCTTTTTACGCAGCTTGTCGTGCCCAATCTTCTTGTACCAAGCTTCCACACTATCAACTCCTCGGTAATCCTCTCTCGCTGCAACCAGAAGCCCCAGCGGCAAGTCATCCGCCAAAGTGATTTTTTTCTTGTAGGCCTTGCTTAGCTGCGCAATGACCTTGTCTCCTTGCTTCTCAATCGCCGATGCGAGCTTAGAAGCTTTCTTTGATATTTTGGTAGGCACCTTATCCAAAGGGTGGTCCCCATCTTCCAATAAACGTCGGGTGACTTGACGACTGAGTGCCAAGGCCGGCGAGATCTCATATTGATAGGAATCGGCCCCTTTGTGCATGGCTAAGGCATTTGCCAAATCCAGTACGCGTTGCGGGTCATCGCTGGTCATCCCTTCGCACCAATCAATGCCTTCGGTGACGCGAGTGGAGTTAGGCCAATGGTTGTAGCCTGGCATGCGCAGTAAAGCGACCAGATCCAAGCCTTGATCAAGAAAACGGTCGCGTCCATTTATCGATTGGCGGTACGGCACAACGGGGTCTTTGGTCCCGTGAAGAAAGAGGATTGGCAAGTCCTTCATTTTGCGACTGAGCTTGGTCCACCCCCAGGTGCCGCTGGCATGGGCGACCACCCCGCCCAACATTTCTGGGTGCTGCGAAGCAAAATGAACCACAAAAAAAGAACCCTGGCTGTGCCCATAGAGGAAGATCTTGTCGACCGCGAACTGCTCGCGTATTTCCACTAAGAAATCATGGAAGGCGTCGACATCTTTTTTCTCACCCAAGAAAAGACGAGTGTTGTTTGGTCCAGGACTGGTGCCATCGACCGAAATCAGAATGTCTTCGCTGCGCAACGGATTCAACTTCATGTGATGCGCGGTGAAGTTGTTGTAATAACCCCATCGATAATCACCTCCGGTGCCGTGGAGAATCACCGTCATATGACGCGGGCTGTCTGCGGAATAATCCTCCGGAAGCTGCCACATGTAACGTAGATCTCCCTCGGATTTCGCCCAATAAGCGGTCGATGTTTTTGCCTCTACATGAGGCGCCATAAAGTCTGGACCGTCGTCTGTTTGTAAGAGGCACGGAGTGGAAAGAAGTAAGCAAGCCAATAAAAGCATTTCAATCTCGTGAGGAGAACTAGAACCGCCCGAATGGGACTTCCTCCATCATAAGCGACCCCGCCAGAGTACAATCTGCCTTCCATGCGCGTCTTCCGACTCCAAGTCAACGGCGATACCGTCGAGGTTGCGGCCCCTGAGCACTGGACCCTGCTTGAGGTCCTGCGTTACAAGATGGGCCTGACTGGCTCGAAGCAAGGATGCGACAAGGGCGACTGCGGCGCTTGCACCGTTTTGGTCGACGGCATTCCGACCCTGTCATGCCTCAGCCTGGCCGCAACTGCCGAAAGCGGCGTGATTACCACCATTGAGGGACTTCTGCCGGCGCATCGGGCGGACGGTGGCGAAGGTGCGGATCCGGTGCAAGATGCTTTTGACCGATGCGGCGCTTTGCAGTGTGGCTTTTGTCAGCCCGGCATGATTCTCTCCGCAAAAGCTCTCTTAGCGAAGAATCCGGATCCGAGCATGGAAGAGATCAAGCAATCGCTGTCCGGCAATCTTTGTCGCTGCACTGGCTACACCCAGATTTATGAAGCKGTKGTWYTKGCWGCRAAGGGAGAACAAGTCTGATGGCYGCGCGCGACCAACATGGAACGGAAGCACCTTGGGGCAAGGRATTCCGCGTCGTCGGCAARGAGAATCGCAAGGTMGATGGCTTRGCCAAAGCGACYGGCGAAGCCATTTATACCGATGACATTCAACTCCCCGGCATGCTGCATGCAAAGATGTTGCGCAGYCCACATGCMCATGCGCGCGTTWTGTCGGTCGACACTTCCAAAGCGGAAGCTTTAGACGGAGTGGTCGGCGTTTTGGTCGGTGCGGAACTGCCCATCCGTTATGGAGTGATTCCATGGACSCCCGATGAAAATGCATTAGCCACCGACAAGGTGCGYTTCATCGGCGATGAAGTKGCKGCRGTTGCAGCGGTCGATGAAGATACTGCCATCGAGGCCTTGGATTTGATCGAGGTGGAATATGARATCCTCGAAGCCATCCTGGATCCGCAAGTGGCTCTGGTCACYCCGGAACCCACGATTCATGAAGGCCGTAAACGTCGCGACAATATTTCCAAGCATGTGGAGTTAGAGTTTGGTGACGTCGATGCGCAGCTTGCAGRYGCCGAYATTGTGCTGGAAGAGGACTATAGTTTTCACAGCACCACGCACGCACCGATTGAACCGCATTGCGCGGTGGCGCAGCCGAACTCGAACGGTCGCATTACGTTGTGGTCGTCCACGCAGATCACGCACTATGTGCATCGGGCGTTGGCACGGGTGCTGGAGTTGGATCCAGCGCGCATTCGGGTGATTCAGCCCTGTCTCGGCGGTGGATTTGGTGGTAAGTCCGATCCATTCTCCCTTGAATTTGTGGTGGCGCAGTTGGCGCTGAAGACGGGGCGGCCGGTGAAGATGTTGTGGACGCGCGAAGAAGTGTTTTATGCGCACCGCGGACGTCACCCCATGCAGATGCATTACCGCACCACTGCTAAGAAAGACGGCACTATTACTAGCGTCGATGCCAAGCTGTTGATTGATGGCGGCTCCTATTCCAGTTTTGGGTTGGTGACGACTTACTATTCCGGACAGCTACTGACCGGACCTTATGATTTCCCGAATTACCGCTTTGACAGCACGCGGGTGTTCACCAACAAGCCGCCGAACGGTCCGAAACGCGGACATGGTTCGGTGCAGCCGCGTTTTGCTTTTGAAGTGCAGTTGGATGAGATCGCGCATAAGTTGGACATCGATCCGATTGAAATTCGGCGCCGCAACTTCATTGGCTCGAACACCGAAACCATCAACGGACAGCGGATTAGCTCGAACGGCTTCATGGAATGTTTGGACGAAGTGGAAGACGCCAGTGATTGGAAAGCGCGGCGTGGCAAGTTGCCGCATGGCCGCGGACTGGGTGTTGCTGGATCCATGTACATCTCTGGGACTAACTACCCGGTGTATCCGAACAAAATGCCGCAAGCTGGTGTGCAGTTGAAGATTGACCGCAGTGGTTTGGTGACTGTGTTTACCGGCGGGAATGATATCGGCCAGGGATCGAACTCGATGGTGGCTTACTTAGTTGCGGAAGAACTTGGCATTTTGCCGAGCCACATCCAAGTGGTTGCTGCCGACACCGACCTGTGCCCGGTCGACCTTGGGGCATACTCCAGCCGCGTGACTTTCATGGTTGGCAATGCTGCGATTGATGGCGCGCGCAAGTTGCGTAAACAAATCGTCGAAGCCGTCGCCAAGCACTGGGAAGTCGAAGCCCGTGATGTCCGCCTTATGGATGGTACGGTGATTGACTTGAGTGAAGCTGCTCGCAGCATGACCCATGTGGAGGCCTTCCACTTGGCCGAAGAAATGTTCGACACGCTCGGCAGCACTGGCGCTTACAACACGCCCGAGCTAGGTGGGGATTATCGCGGCGGCACGATTGGCGCCTCCCCCGCTTACTCTTTTACCGCGCATGCTGCGGAGGTCGACGTCGACACCGAAACCGGGCGCATTACGGTCGTCAAGATTTGGGCCGCTCATGATTGTGGACGTGCACTCAACCCAATCATTGTGCGTGGGCAAATCGAAGGCTCGACTTACATGGGTGCCGCAGAGGTTGTCATGGAAGATCACGACCTCAATCGCTTCGGTCTGCATGCGGGGCCGTCGCTTTTGGATTATCGCATTCCGACTTCGCTCGACGCTCCCGATTTGGAAGCACGCATTGTCGAGAGCATTGATCCGGAAGGCCCTTATGGTGCAAAAGAAGCGGGTGAAGGCCCACTGCACTCCACTATTCCTGCGATTGCCAATGCGGTGTTTGACGCAGTCGGCATTCGCCTGCGCCACCTACCCTTCACCCCGGCAAAAGTTCTCAAGGCCTTGCGCGAGTTGGAGGAGCAAAACTAATGTTGCGTTTACCTAAGTTCGAGGTGAAGAATCCTTCCACCGTGGAGGAGGCCATCACCATGATGAGCGAGATCGACGGCGAGGCGCGCTTTCTCGCTGGCGGCACCGACTTGAATCCCAACATGAAGCATCGCTTGTTCACTCCCGAACGAGTAGTCGCGTTAGGCGGGATTGAAGAGTTGTTTGGGATTACCCAACTGGAAGATGGAAGTCTGCGCATTGGTGCGATGACCACCTTGTCGGAAGTTTCCAGTCACATGGAACTGGGCGCGGCTTACCCGGCGCTGAGTCAGGCTGCCAGTTTGGTCAGTGGCCCACAACTGCGCAACATGGGAACCCTCGGCGGCAATGTCATGCTCGAAACGCGCTGCCAGTGGTACAACCAAACTTACTTTTGGCGTTCTGCACTTGGATTCTGCATGAAGAAGGATGGCACCAAGTGTCACGTGATTGAAGGCGGTTCAAAATGTGTGGCCGCGGCATCGAATGACACCGCGCCTGCGTTGATGACTCTCGGCGCCGAGTTGGAGTTTGCCAATGCATCGGGCCGTAAACGCATGCCGATTGCAGATTTGTGGCAAGCCGATGGCATCTGGAACAAAAAAGTGCCACATACAGAATTGCTCGTGGCGATTCATCTGCCAAAACCGAGCGCGGATCAACGTGGCGCCTATGGCAAGTTGCGCGACCGCGGTTCGATTGACTTCCCGTTATTCGGAATCGCCGTGCGCCTAGATTGCGATGCAAACGGAGTGATTGAAGATGCCGCACTTTGTGCCGTCGCACTGCAAGCGCGACCGTGGCCACTGAAAAAAGCCCCAGCACTTCTAGTGGGTACGAAGCCCGGCGAAGACAGCTTCGCCGCCGCGGTCGAAGCTGTTGCAGCACTCGCTGCCAAGCAGTGCCGCCCGATGCCGAACATTCCCGGCGACCACGACTACCGCCATGCCATGGTCCCGGTGTACACCAAACGTGCGCTGTTGGCCGCGGCAAATGGTGACGGACCGGTGCACCACGTTTAGGCTGCAAGGTTTACATCGTGGCGCTGATTCTTAACAGAATCGGGGTTTCGCACCGCGACATCMGCTATTCTGGCAGGGAGCCATTTCGGTTTWWCAATCCCTTCNACCCCACYCATCGGACACSCATGTCTTTGACTCTTGCATTCCTTGCGGCTTCGGCACTCGCCACAGCGCAATCCATCACCCCAGATCAGAAGCACGAAAAGTTTCAAGAGCTTGCTCTGCATCTGCTTATTGAGAACGCCCCGGTCGACCAGCGCATTCACGTCGACCTTGTATTCCGCACGCAGCCAAACTTTGAAGCATTAAAGCTTGAGCTTGGCCCCATGGACGAGGCCTTGTTGCCACTCGCCCTGCGCCAACGTTCCATGGAAATCTGCGTGCCAGAACAGGCCGCTACGCTTGCGCTCTTGCGCAGTTATGAAGAACAAGGCTTAGCCGATCTGATTGCTCCCTTGTGGCTGGGCAATGTGATTGGCGTACGCACCACCGCAGATATCATTCTGGAACTAGCCGCAATCGAGGAGATTGCCTACATCCACTACGATCCGGCCCGCCCTGCCTTACTCGGAACCACCGCTGGCGGAACTCCAACCTGTGACCAAGAAACTATTTCTTCTCCATTTGCATGGCAACGCATGAATGCAACTGGCCAAGGCATTGTGGTTGCGGTCATCGACACCGGCTCTTGCTACAACCATGCTGACATTACCAACAACGTTTGGGTGAACCCAGGCGAAGACTTAGGTGGCGATGGCATCGTTTGGGACCCCGCTGACCAAAACGGCATCGATGACGATGGCAACGGTTACGTCGACGACCTCATTGGATGGGCCTTCGATCACACCACCACCGTGGATAATGATCCGATGGATCCTGGGATTCACGGCACACACACCGCCGGCACKGTRGTTGGCGATGGCACYTCAGGCACCCAAACCGGTACTGCACCTGGCGCCAAACTCATGCCAGTGCGTACTTCCACGTTAATCACTTACGAAATCGAAGTCTGGCAGGGCATGCAATATGCAGCTGTGCTCGACGCCGACGTCATCTCCATGAGCCTCGGCTGGCAAAACGCATGGGGTCCTGACCGCTCTATGTGGCGTAACTTATGCGACAACACCCAAGCCATGGGCACCCTGATGGTGATTGCTGCCGGTAACGAATCTGGCTGGAACACCCCATTCAATGTGCGTACCCCTGGCGATGTGCCAAACGTCTTCACGGTTGGCGCTACAGATTGTAATGACAACGCCGCATCATTCAGCTCGATAGGTCCTGTCGGTTGGGGTGGAGTCGCTGGCTTCAACGACTTCCCTTACCCCCCAGGCCTGATTAAGCCTGACGTAAGCGCTCCGGGCGTGAACACGGTTTCCACGTTGAATTGCAGCGGTTACACCACGCTTTCTGGAACTTCCATGTCGACTCCCCACGTTGCTGGCGTCGTTGCGATTTTACGTTCCTTGCGTCCGGACCTCAGCATCATGGAAGTGCGCGACGCCATCATGAATACTTCGGTCGACCTTGGCGTTTCAGGCAAAGACAACCAGTATGGTGCTGGCCGTGTCGATGTCGAAGAACTGCTAAACAACTACGCCCCACTCCGCGCCGATGTCTACACCATCAGTGCGTCGGCGGGCGCGACCGTGAACCTCACCCTGGAAGCTTCGGCCGCACGTGCTGGTCAGGCTTATTGGGTTTTGGCATCGGCATCGGGCAATGAGCCTGGCATTTTGTTCTCTGGCGGACAGGTGCTTCCGCTTAACCAAGATATGGTTTACAACCTGTCGATTGCGCTTACCAACTCGGCCGACTTCGCAAACAGCAAGGGCAACCTAGATGCAGCCGGCATGGCAACCACCACGGTCACCATTGCTCCGGCATCCCTGCCTGCAGGCTCGATTGGACAAACCCTGTCCTTCGCATATGCGACGGTTTCCGGCGGTGCGGTGGTTTACACCTCCAACCCGGTCAACCTAAGCATTCAGCCTTAATGCAACTCCGATGAGTAGAGCAGCGCCTCCGCTGCTCTACTCCCAACCCGCCAGTAAGGTTTCGGCCTGACTGGCGGGTTGTTGCGTTTTGATGGACTGCTCCACCACGCCATCGACGCCAATCACAAAGGTGTAACGTTGCGCGTAGGCATCTTTCTTTCGTCCAACCGATCCAAACGCCAARCTCATACTGCGGTCGACATCGGAGAGAAGYGGGAATGGGAAMTYAAACTTGTCGCGGAAGGCACGGTTCGCCTCCACCGAGTCGGTCGAGACTCCAAAAACCAAAACRCCTTTCTCCTSAAACTGTTGGATTCGATCACGGAATCCATTGCCTTGTTTGGTTCAGCCWGGGGTGTCYGCCACCGGGTAAAACCACAGCACCACGCGTTTCCCTTTAAGGTCCTGTTCGGAAACAGATTTCCCCTCGGTGTCCACAGCGGAAAACTTTGGGCAAGGYAATCCCTCGGCCAAAGGCGAAGGGTGGCCATGAATGAGGCGGCGAAAGAAGGTGAGGATCATGAATCTAGAAACTGCAGCAGCGTATCGGCCTGTCCCAAAATGTCTTTGGTMACGRAGGCTTGTTCGACCATGCCATCGGGGCCGATGACAAAAGTAAGGCGTCGGGCATAAGAGGCCGATGCCTGGTCTACCGCGCCAAAGCTAAGGCTCATGCTGCGATTGGTATCGGACCATAAGGGGAAGCTATAGCCTTGGCCCTTTTTAAAGGCTAAGTTGTCTTTCACGGAGTCAAGCGAAACGCCAATCACGCGTACGCCGGCATTTTGAAAATCTTGGATTCGATCACGGAACCCATTGCCTTGCATCGTTCAGCCGGGAGTGGCGGCCTTGGGATAAAACCACAACACCGTGCGCTGTCCGAGAAGATCAGCACGAGTGACCAAATGGCCAGTGGAGTCTGTCGCAGTGAAATCCGGACAAGCAGCGCCGGCAAGCAGGACGCCATCGGCATCGTGAGTTGCAGCGGGCGTAAGGGACTGGCAACTGGCCAGTGCAAGGAGCGGCAGTAAGAGTAGGTAACGCATGTTCGGCATCTAGGATGAGGCTTCTTCGGGCAAGCGAAGTTGCCCTAACATAACAGCCGCCATGCACTCCGAGACCACCATCCTCTATGTAGCTGACCCCATGTGCTCATGGTGTTGGGGATTCGCCCCCACCCTAGAAGCCTTRCGGGARATTGCGCCAGGGGTTCCAATACGCATTGTGCTCGGCGGACTAGCCCCCGATYCCGATGMTCCYATGGAAGCATCCATGCGTAGTTATGTGCAACAAGCGTGGAAAGATGTGGCRCAAAGTTGCGSAGTCGATTTCAACTTTGACTTTTGGAAGWTATGTCAGCCACGCCGTTCCACTTACCCATCGTGTCGCGCAGTCTTAGTGGCGCGCGCCTTCGRTCTGGAATCTGAAATGTTTCGCGCYATCCAGCATGCCTAYTACCAAGAAGCGCGCAATCCCGYCGATTTAGATGTCTTGACCGATATCGCWGTRAMTCTCGGCATRGAGRAAGTGAAGTTCMTCGAATCGATGCAAGCGCCAGAAACCGARAGCGCCTTACAARCYGAATTYCAACTGCGCAACGATTTAGGTGYCCGCTCCTTCCCMAGCCTTGGCATTCRRCATCRGGGGGRAACGCAACTCCTTCACAGCGGCTGGTGTAGTCCRAGCGCTGTGAAGGAAATATGGCGCTTATGGAATAGTCACATCTAGGCCGTTGGAAAATGTCTGYGAGGACACRTCGAAGGCGTGAAACCAAACACTCACCCCCGATGTYCCYGCMGGCACATGCTGCACCGCGACCGCKGTTCCATCTTCATCGACGATTCCGTTTGCGATSGTGCGCACTGGAGCCGACAACATSAGATCRCCAGARGATGTRGGTGTCGGRCCCGCGCCGGTTARGGAATARCCCCACAACACGGTTCCGCCTGGTGTGCATCGGGCRAGYTGRAGCTGYGCATCTTGGCCGGCCTSYAAATCTGCAATCGTCAAYACTGGCACCATCCAATCCAACAGCGCTTGAAAYTTAGGAGCACTCTCGGTTGGTTGATCTTGATATTCCAAAGACCCCCAAGATCCATATTTGCTCCAACTTCCGACATAGCTAAAGTGCATGAACAAGGTCACACCTTCYGCTTGCAACATGTCGAGGTAATCGAGGTAGAGATCCCCCATGCGCGCATCTCCRTTCGCTTCCATCAATASWGCGGTCAGAGTYTCATCGTTCTTCGCCGCATTGAGACCGGTGAAATGCTGCCCTCCTTCATAACAAACCAACTCTACGCCCTGCGTATTGGCAATCTGCTTTTGCCCACGCACCATACCTTCCTGAGATGCAATCGAACTTGGCGCGATGACATCCAGCAGCTCAGTCACGGTTGGATAACTTGCCGCAAAAGGAGGAAGCTCATTGGTGGTGTAGTTTTTGCCGAAATACGGTGCAATCGCAAGCACATCCGGCATGACGTAGTTCGGATTTAGCTCCGGGTCATTCAAGGCCTCAAAGCGAAGTTCTGTAGTTACGAGATTGGCCGAGTGCGTTGCGAGAACTTTGACGATGCGTGTGTCATCGGCAAACTCCTGCTCGAAGATGTCCCATATTTCAGCCGACCGCACGCTGTGATAAAGCTGACCCGCGCGCCATCGGTCGGTGGATAATCCCATGAGCTCACCCTTGTCTTGCACATAACTCGCTTGCTGGAAAATACCATTCCAAGTCTCGTTGGAATACTCCACAAAGATTTTTTTGTCGAGGCTGATCTGATCGCGCAACAAACGAGCGGCTTCGCGAATGTAATCATCGTCAGCCGCGTGTGGAATGCAAATCCATGGATCCTGGCCAGAGAGTTGTGAGAACTCTACGACATATTCCAACGACGCCCCGTTGGGTGTGGCTTGGCTGTAAAAGTCTTTGCGCGTATGATCGCTCCAAGTCATTACCGGAGAGTTGTTGGTACCACTCCAATCCATGAATCGGGCTACGCCAAAGGGCTCTAATCGCTCAATGTAAGTCGCATCAAAGGGCTGCGCTTCATAGCTCGATGCCGATCCCGGTCGAATCACGCGCACATGGACCAACGGGTCTGCGGCAAGGGATTCCTCAAGTTGGATGAAAAGATTCGCGCCGGCATCGGCCTGAGGGACGTGAAAGGTGAAGGTGGAAGTTCCGCCGGACAAGTGAAAGGTCTGCCGTGTCCCACCTGCGCGCAATTCGATGCGCCCGGTTCCTTCTGCAATCAAGGTGTAATCTCCCGGGACGCGTAAAGAAAGCAGGTTATGCGCATAGTGCATGCCGCCATCGCTCGCCTGAAAAGGAAGGGAAAGCGGCCAACCGTTTTCATCGACCGGCATTTCTTCTCCAAAGCCACTGTCCCAGATATCGGTGTTGGTGGTGAGCTTTGTCAGCCAAGGACGCGCAGTGCCCATGACATCGACAAAATCGCGTGCTGTATTCCAATCGCGGATGGAGTTCAAATTCATCCCCAGTTCCATGGTGGTCATCGAGTTATCCTCGAAGGAACCCTGGATATTAAAATCTTGGTTCATGACAATGGTGCGTGGATTCCCTTTGCCGATGACATCGCCACTCCAACCGGAAAACATATTCCCCGCTGCAGGATCGGCAATCAACTGCACCTCGGCGCCAGCTTCAAAATATAGGCCATCGGGGAATGTGCTCACTGCGCCATCACCGAACTGACTTAGATTCAAAGTGAATACGGGGCCAGTATCGACAATGCGCAAGGATGTGACCGAGGTTGCATGGTTGTACTTTGCATCGTGCGCAACTAAACGAAACTCGATGGCCTGGTCGATTCCATCAAACCCCTCCAGCGGGAAAATGAAACCGTATTCGATGTCATCAAAAATCTCGCGCCCAATCCCAGGGATATCAAATAACTCTTGCCCCACAAGGAAGCCATCTAAACTGGAAAACAAGGTGTACTTGCTTGGCGCCCAGTACATAAGGCGTTGAATGCCAAGGATTAACTTTTGACCGCCGAGGTCAAGCTCACCCGCTGTTGGAGTCAGGCTAAAACTTAGATATTCATTCTCGGCAAGCGCGTCGGCCAGGGAGCTAGGTCCGTTGGCTGGCGAAACGTGATAAACGAAACAGTTGCTGTAGCCGGAGTTGGAGTCTGCACCATCTCCAAAAGTAATGCCGGAAAAAGATAAGTTGGGAGCTAGATAAGTGGTGGCGTCCCAGGGAGTTTGTGCGGACGGGTTGGTTCCGGTGAAATCAACCTCGAGAGTGTTTTGTTGGGATTTTGCAGATGATGTTAGGGAGAGTGTTAGGAGTGAAATGAGCGATAGCAACCTCATGGGGCATCCACGGCTCCCCTCCTGGATTGCTGCACGACATTTTTTTGATACCCCGAATTTCTTTTTCAGAATTCATTCAAGAGGAGGTTAGACGGTCCAAAGCCCTGTCCTCCTCCGATTCAAGTAGGATGGCATCGACCATGGCCACTTCCAAAATAACCGTCACCTCCTATATCGATAACCTCGATGACGACCGCAAGGCTGCCGTTAAAAAGCTGCGGCAGGTCATCAAGAAAAACCTACCCAAAGGATTTAAGGAGGTCATGAACTACAACATGCCGTCTTACGTTGTGCCCCACTCCGAATATCCGGATGGCTATCACTGCGCTCCGGAACTGCCACTCCCCTTCCTAAGCATGGCTTCGCAGAAAAACTTCATCGCGCTTTACCATATGGGTATATATGCCGATCCGAAACTCTTAGCTTGGTTTCAGAAGCAGTGGCCGAAGCATGTCAAAACCAAACTCGACATGGGCAAGAGCTGCATCCGCTTTAAGAAAATCGATGCCATTCCCTATGATCTCATTGGTGAGTTAGTCGCCAAAATGAGCATGGAGGCTTGGGTGAAGGCCTACGATAAAAACTTTAAGTCCTAAACCAACTCTACGGCAGCAAAAAGGTCAGGCCGTTGGAGAAAGTCCGCGATTCCACGTCAAAGGAGTGGTACCAAACGCGCACACCTGAGGCAATCTGCGGAAAGGCATGGGAGGAGGTAAATACGCCATCGGAACCTGCACGACCCTGCGGTAGAACCGTCAACGGCGGTGACAGT
Source organism: Planctomycetota bacterium (assembly GCA_002746235.1). Classification (GTDB taxonomy): domain Bacteria; phylum Planctomycetota; class UBA1135; order UBA1135; family UBA1135. Next base: position 25,797 of record NVWJ01000009.1, on the reverse strand, counting down.
AAAGCGAGCCCCATGCTAGTTTGAATGGGACCGGCGCCGGTTACGGAAAGCCCCCAAGTGACCAAGCCATTCGGAGTGCACTGGGTAATCGTGAAATCTCCATCTTGTCCGCGCACGAGAGGGCCGACACTCAGCACTGGAGCCTGCCATTCGACAAGGGAACGATACTTATGCGCCAAGCTCGACGGCTGGTCCATATACTCACGCGAACCCCAAGAGCCGAACTTATTCCACGCACCGATATAGGTGAAGTGACTGAATAAGCGAATCCCTTCTTCCTGAAGCATGTCCAGATAAGTGAGATAGTAGGCGCCAATACGCGGGTCGCGGTTGGTCGCGACAAGGATGTCAGTCAGAATCTGGTCGTCGCGGGTTTGATTCAGTCCAACATAGTGCTGGCCACCTTCATAGGCAATCAAGTCCGCACCTTGCTTCATAGCGGCTAGCCTTTGCGCGCGCACTTCCAGGCGAACGGTGTCGATGGAAGCTGGGGCGATGACATCGAGCAGACTATCTACGGTTGGGTAGCTGCTGCCAAGGGGCGGGATTTCCTCCGGCTTAATGCTCTTGCCGAAGTAAGGCGCAATAGCCAGTGCATCAAGCATGACGTAGTCCGGATTGATCTCCGGGTCATTCAATGCAGCCAAGCGCGTTTCAGTAGTTCCAATCAGTACCGAGTGCGAACCGAGCACTTTGACCAAGCGGCTGTCATCGACAAACTCCTGTTCAAAGATGGTCCAAATTTGCACCGAACGCAAACTGACGTAACGCTGCCCTGCCTCCCATCGATCGGTCGACAAACCGAGAAGCAATCCCTGGTCTTCCGCGTAATCGGTTTGCCGAAAAAGTCCATTCCAGGTCTCATTCGAATATTCGACGTAAATCTTAAGTGCCGGATCCACGTTATCGCGCAGAAGCCGTGCGGCCTGGCGCACATAGTTGTCGTCGGCCAAGTGTGGGATGCAAATCCAAGGGTCGGATGCTCCCAGATTCGCGAACTCCGCGATGTATTCCAAAGATGCACCGCGCAAAGTCGCCTGCGAGTAATGATCTTTGCCGACGTGATCGTTCCAAGTGGAAACCGTGGAGTTATTAATCTCTCCCCAGTTCATGAAACGCACCGACTGGAATGGTGCAAGTCCAGCCATGTAGTCCGGATGGAAAGGCTCACTCGCATACACCGACGCAAATCCAGGACGCAATACTCGAATGCTCGTAATCGGATCCGATGCTTGCGATTCCTCCAACATGAGGAACATGTTGGTGCCGGCACTCTGCGGCGGCACTGTGAACAGGAAACTTGAGGAGCCACCCGATGGGTTGTATGTCTGACGAGTTAAACCTGCAATCAGTTCAAAGCGACCAGTACCTTCCACTTCCACCGTGAAAGTCCCAGCATCGCGTAAAGCGAGCAGAGTATGCACATAATGTTGATTGCCATCGCTTGCCGTGAACGGCAGATGGGTTGGCCAACCGTTTACATCGGATGGGATCTCGCTGTTGAAACCGCTGTCCCAGTTACCGGAAACGAAATCGCGGGTCAGCCATGGCCGCGCGGTTTCCATGATGTCGACAAAATCCCATTTGGGACCGAAATCGCGCACCGCACTCAGGTTCATGCCCAACTTCATATTTGGCGATGGGCCCAAAACGAAACTCCCGCTTATGCTCAGGTTGCGATCCATAATCACTGTGCGCGGATTGCCACGACCGGTGACATCGCCATTCCRACCGGAGAACACATAGTTTTGGTTTGGTTGCGCTTGCAGTTGTACCGGGCTACCAGCCGCGAAAACTGTTCCTCCAGGATTCGAACTGATCACGCCGCCTGAACCACCCGAGAGGGCAAGCTCAAAAACTGGCCCCGGGTCCACAATGCCCAATTCGGTCAGGGTGGTGTCGTGGTTGTACTTCGCGCTGTGTGCAACCAGGCGAAACTCCACCGTTTGGGTCAAACCGTCGTAACCACTAAGCGGGAAAATGAAGGCAAAATCCTGTTCGCTGTAATCGGTGCGTTCCACCGGATCACTACTGAACAGAGACTTACCCGCATTAAAACCATCGATGCTGCTAAACAGGGTGTAAATGGCCGGCGCCCAATGATCGGTGCGCTGCACACTGAATTGAATCTCTTGACCACCTAAATCTAAAGTTCCCGAAGTCGGAGTGAGCGAAAAGGTCAGGTACTGCTCATCGCGCACGGCATCTTGGAGTGTGGTCTCTACTCCAGACGCGGTGACATGAAAGGCAAAGACATCGTTGAAGCCCACTGTGGGGAAAAGGCCGGCACCAAAATCCACCCCGCTAAACGACAAGTTGGAGGCAAGGCCGTTGGTAAAACTCCATGGCGCATTGAGCGCAGGGTCCACTCCACGAAAATCTACCTCTAGAAGATCCGGTGAAAAGATAGGCCCCGAATCGGTAATGCTCAACTCAGTGAGACTTAAATCGTGGTTGTACTTTGCACCGTAAGCCACCAACCGAATTTCTACTGGCACGGTAATCCCTTGAAAACCGGCATTGGGAAGCACGAAAGTGAAACCCGTTTCGTTGTAATCGGTATTACCGAATTCAGGGGTCGAGAAAATCTCCTGACCTAATCCAAATCCGCCAACACTTGTGAACACGCTGTAAGTCACTGGTGACCAATAATCATCGCGTTCAATGCTGAACTTAAAATCCTTGCCGGCCAAATCTAGCGACCCGGAGTTTGGAGTCAGCGTGAACGATAGGTGCTCGCCATCGCGGATGGCATCGGCCATGGTGGTTTCAAGACTGCTTGCGGTTAAGTGGAAAGCATAAACGTCGTTGAAACCAGGGCTCGCAAAAGTACCAACGCCAAAATCCACGCCGCTAAAGGCGAGGTTTGGTGCTAGGTAGGAGGTAGAAGTCCAGGGTGACTGCAGTGCTGGGTCGACACCCCGGAAATCAACTTCCAGAACGTCTTGAGCAAATGCGGTGTGGGGGCACCAAAGGAACAACCATGCAATGAGTGGGATGAGTCTCATCGGGGCCATAAGGTACCCGCTACCCCCTCAATTACCCAAATCCACAGTCGTATTTTTGGCCTTTTTCCAGGTGATTTTCGAGAACTCCCTCCCCAAAATACCGCGCGGTGGCTCTATACGAGGATACGGGCAGTAGACCCTTGGAGTGCCCTTCGCGCCAACCTATCCTTACATCGAAATGTCGCTTCTCGGCAAGCTGAAGACCGCCGCCTTGATGGCTGTGCGCATCCCCTACCACGTGGTGAAATCTCACCGTTTGCTGTGGGCGCGTTATGTGCAAAGGCGTTGCGTGGTCGGCGCCATCCCTTATCAATTACGCTTTCATAATCGTTATTGGGAAAAACGCTTCGGGGTGGACACCGGTGGATGGGCCGCGGTGGCACTTTCCGATGGCGTGCTTTACGAGGCGACCCCCTATCTATTAATAGAGGACCTACTTTGCGACTTAGATTTGCACGCGGACGATGTCTTCCTAGATCTCGGTTGTGGCAAGGGCCGTGTCACCTGCATGGCAGCGCGGACTYCCGTCGGCCGTGTGATTGGCTTGGAACAGGACAGTGCCTTCCTTGAAGTAGCCCGCAAAAACCTATCCGCTATATCCGATATCCGCGCCAGCGTTGATTTTCATCATGGCCTAGCGCAAGACTTCCACTTCGACACCACCACCGTGGTTTTCCTATTCAATCCCTTCGGTGTCGACACCCTGCGCGAAGCCCTCCTCCAGCTCGAGCAAAGCCTGCAACGCAATCCGCGCCGATTACGCATCGTCTATGTCCATCCAGTGCATGAACAAGTCATGCATGATGCCACTTGGTTATCCAATACCCAAACTTGGCCGAGTCGTGCATATGCCGAGTTCGAGATCCAGCCGCCCAATCCGCGGCTGGTCTCTTTCTGGGAAGCCGGACTGTAGCCAATAAAGGAAACTCCGGTTTGGTTTGGCGGGATTACTGCCCCACTAATGCGCGTAAACCATGGCTCATCGCCCACCCGCTTGGCTGCGATGCATCGCGCATGGCGGCTTGCATATAACGTTCGACCCCAATCAATACTGGATTGTTCGGAATGACCAGTTGCGTGGTGGCAATACCAGATCCATTCGCGACGAGATTGGTGCGGTAAATTTCGGTTGCGATATCTACGAGGACATCGCCACCGAGTAACGGGGCATCGTCCGCCGTGGTGCACACTGAAAGGAATCCCACCGCGCCGGCAGGAGCACCGCTCAAAGTAACCGTGACCATGCCGCCGAGCAAAGGCTGAGCGTCGGTGGTCAGGTTCAGGTTCATCGGTCCACCGCGCAACTCGCCATAAGGGAAGAAGCCCGGGGTCTCCGGGAAGTAGTCCCAAGCGCCGCGCCCGTAGGTGCCAAAGCGGATCGCATTGCTCGATGGAACCGTCTCCACCGACCAGTAAGTGGTGATTGGACCTTCTCCGCCGAGAATGCTGGTCCACTGATTGTTGCTAGGGTCGAGCTCCCACGCACCGTTTTCAGAAGCCGCATACATGCGACCACTTCCATCTGGTGCTTCGACGATGCCGTAAACCAAGGTGTTGGGAAGACCATCGCTGAGGTCTTGCCAGGTGGCGCCGCCATCGCGGCTGCGCATGACTGGAGGATTGCTGTACCCAGAACCTGCAACCCAAACCGTGTCGACATCGGTGGACGAAGGAACAATGCAAGTGCCGTAGAAGTAATGCGCACCTGGAGCACCGCCGCCTGCAGAACTCCAAGAGCTGCCGCCAGTGTTCGAAGTCCAAAGGTTGCCACCTGTGGTCACGCAAATCGCAAAGCTTGGATCAATCTTGGAAAACGCAACCGAAGAAACTTGCTGGCCAAATGCGCTTGGGTGCAAAGCACTGTAAGTCCAAGCGCCACTCAATCCCACACGCTCGTAACGCCAAATCGTTTTTCCACACAGGTAGAACACGTTCTTGTCTACTGGGTCAGCCACCATGAAGGGGAGCCATTGGCCATCGAAGTTGGTCGGAAAGTCCACCGTGTGAACGATTGGATTCGGCATGCCTTCGGTCACCAAAACGAATCCCGGGTAATCCGAGTAAACCAAATCGTGGCTTCCATCTGCGGAACTCAGGTGCCCATAGTCACCGGTAATAATCTCAGTGAAGTCGGCCCACGAGCCAGAACTTCCTGGAACTCCTAACTCCGAAACTTGGTAACCCTGGTCCTGCGATCCGGCATGCATGTAGTTCGGATTACGACGACTCGTATGCGTGCTGTAGTACTGACTAGTTGCAAGGCCAGACCAAGACAGCCAGTCGGTGGTGATCATTTGGTCTAAGCTCTCCGACATCCCGCCGTGGGTATTAATGAACCAACGCTCTCCCGAACTCAAACTTGGGTCAGCAACTACAGTCACGCCCATGATGTCGGCGTGCAACTTGCCGAAACGGTTCGCTGGATGCTCCCACCAAAAGTTTTGGCGGCCGAAAGTAGTGCCCGCATTGCGTGAAACATACAATTCAACTCCACCGTAGACGATTAAGCTGCTATTGGTTGCAGAGGTACAGAATGCACTCCACATTTCGGGCATGGTGTTACGCATCGTCCAGTTGACGCCTGAGTTGGTGGTGCGCCACAACTCCCAGCCTCCACCATTCTTCACTGCGAGACTAAAGGTGTTGTTCAAGGAGGACTCATGGCCACCCAAGCGAATGTCAGTGACGTTAAAGCCAATCGAAACACCCATCGCGCTGAACGTGGTTCCTTTATCGGTTGACTTATAAAGTTGGTCTTGGTCGAAGAGATACAAATCTCCAAGGCTGGTCCGTGGAGTAAACAAGTCTGGCAACCCATTCATGCTGCGCACCGAAGTGAAACTTGCGCCCTGGTCGACCGAACGCAAGAGCTTCCAACCAGCTTGATTCACCACTGCAAAAAGGGTTTGCGCTGCATCTTGCAATTGAACCAAACGCCGAATGCTAGTGATTCCACCGCTTCCAGCTGGGGTTTGCCAAGTAACCCCRTTGTCTACCGTGCGCCACATTTGATTGCCCGTCGCACGCAAAACAATGTCATTGCCGCCGCCKGCAGGRGCCATRACTGCCAAGTGATAAGCCCCGCCATAAACGCCATCGCCAATGGCAACCCARTTCGAGCCGTCGGCCKGGCCGCGAAACACTCCGCCGCSGGCAGTRCCTACATAAAGATCATTKCCRTTGCTCGATGGCATGGTGACAAAAACACTACCYGGCAAGTTGTCACTTCCAATTTCATTCCAATGTCCGGTGGTTGGAGCGCGAGACAGCAAAGCCGATTCCCTACGCGCCATAGCWGCAAGGACATTGCCCTCTTCTTCAGCTTCCCAATCAAAGCCAGGAGCTGCACGGTGCATGGACGCAATCCATTCTTGCCGCTCCGCRTAACTATCGCCGCCTTCTTCAAAGCCATCSGGGCGCGGYAAAGGTGGAACATAGCCAGCATCGCGATCGAGCAATGCTGTTGGAGCCGCGGAACARGCGGTCCAYAAAAGRCTKCCGCCAAGGGCGATGGCGGCGCAAACACGGGAAGGGTTCATTGCATAAGGATACCTCAAGAAAAAATATTTGTCCGTAATCGCAGAAGAACCAATCCCAGATATTTGGGTTCTCCAGGAGCTTGCCTCAACCAGCATCATGAAAAGAACCCTAATTCTGACCCTTTCCTTTGCCCTATTCAGTGCCGCGACCTACGCAGCTGTCCCTCAGGGAGCAGGTCCGCTGCCACCACCCTTGGCGCCCACCGAAAACCCCATCACCCCGGAGAAGGCGGTACTTGGCAAAATCCTATTTTGGGAGGAGCAACTTTCCAGCGACGACACCATGGCTTGCGGCACTTGCCACGGCGTCCCTGCGGGCTTCACCGATGCGCGTGTGGGCACGCATCCTGGAAACGATGAAATTCTCGGCAGCCCCGACGACCTTTTCACTTCGCCAGGTGTCATCCGCGCCGAGCTCGATGGCACCTACGCCCCAGACCCGACCTTCGGCCTAAACGTGCAACTCACCGGCAGACGCACCCCCGATATATTTGGAGCACTCTATGCAGCCGAAACTTTCTGGGATGGCCGCGGCACTTCGAGCTTCACCGATCCTGAAACCGGAGTCCTCTTGATTGCATCCGGAGCAGCTCTGGAAAGCCAAGCCATCGGACCGATTTTGAGCGATGCAGAAATGGCGCATGAATTCCGTGACTGGGATGCCGTCACCGAGAAACTGCAACAGGTCCGCCCGATGGCATTAGCCACCGACTTAACTCCCGACATGGTGAGTGCTCTCGCGATAAGCCCAACTTATGCATCCTTATTCCGCGATGCCTTTGGCACTACCGACATTACCGCGCAGCGCATTGCCTACGCGATTGCCACCTACGAACGCACTCTATTCCCTAATCAGAGCCCGTGGGATGAGTTTCAGGCCGGTGACCAGAATGCCATGACTCCGAACCAAGTAGCTGGATTCAATCAGTTCAACGGGCCGGCAAACTGCCGCAACTGTCACACCCCTCCCTTCTTCACCGACAATCAGTTTCACAACTTGGGCCTGCGCCCTACTACCGAAGACAATGGTCGCCAAGGCGTAACGGGTCTCTTTGCCGATCGAGGGAAGTTCAAAACTCCATCCCTACGTAACGCAGGATTGCGCGAACGCTTCTTCCATAACGGCCAGGAAAACGTGCTCAACAATGGGCCAGCCCCCGGTGGCGTTGACAGTATCTACATTGCGGGTGGTGGGCCATTCGCAGACAACCGCGATCCACTTCTGGTTCCTCTCGCCGGGCGCCCTGGGATCAATATGCAGCAGATCATGGACTTCGTCGCCAATGCGCTGACTGACCCACGCGTTGCCAATGCATTACCACCCTTTGATAAACCAACGCTATATAGCGAACGTCATCCTGGTGGCGCCGACCGCTTTGGACCGTCGAACCCAAGTGGTAGCGGGGTGACTCCCCGTCTCATCACCCTGACTCCGGGAGTGCTCGGCAGTACTTCCTTCAAGATTGGTCTGCAAGACGCCCCCACCACTTCCGCAATCGCCGTGCTCGGCATTTCGCGCACCATGGGGAGTGGCACTCTGGTCCGAGGCGTTCCATTCAACCTTGGTGGCCCGGTCGCGGTTTGGATTCCGGCACCGATTCAAATCGATAACGCTGGACTTGGCTATGCCACCTTCGCCTTCGGCATTCCGAATCTGGCTTCCTTAACCGGAATCGACTTTTTCGCCCAAGCCTTCATCCAGGATTCGAGCGCCCCAGGTGGCTCAGGAGCGGCTACGGCCGGCGCTACCTACACCATGCACTAGGAATACGCATAGCCAAGTCCGACTTCTTGGAGTAGGATTAGTAGGAACTCAGACGGCGTTTTGGTCGTCAGACAGATGCAGGGTCCCCTTCCCTAGGGGGGCCTGGCATTTCACGTTCCCCCTAATCCCCATTCCATAGCTCCCCGCATGCGACTTCCCCTTCTTTGCACATCCCTATTAGTGGCTTTCTCATTCGCGAGCCAAGCCACCGCGCAGCTCCAGCCACCGCCGGAGCCTGCTGCAAACCCGAGCACTCCTGAGAAGATTGTGCTTGGCAAGATTCTTTTCTGGGATGAACAACTGTCGTCGAACGACACGGTCGCCTGTGGCACTTGTCACATTCCAGCGTTCAGCTTTACCGACAACCGCGAATTTGTGCACCCAGGACTCGATGGCATCCGCGGAACCTTGGACGATGGCATCACCTCGCCAGGTGTTGTTCACGCAAACGCCACCAAGCAGTTTGTGCCAACTCCACTCTTCGGATTAGCTCCGCAGCTCACCCGACGTCGCACCAACGATATTTTGGGATCGGCTTACCAGACCAGGATTTTCTGGGATGGCCGCGCCGGAGACGAGTTCCTCAATCCTGAAACGGGTGCCGTCAGCATCGCAACCGGTGGAGCTCTTGAAAGCCAAGCCGTCGAACCGATTTTATCCACCGTGGAAATGGGCCACGAAGGACGCGATTGGGACGACGTGATCGGCAAGTTGGAAAGCGTCATTCCGTTGCGCATTGCTACCGACATTCCGCCAGACATGGCCAATGCACTGGCTCTCGATCCAACCTATCCAGAGTTGTTTGAGAGCGCATTCTTAACTCCAGATATTACTGCGGAACGCATTGGATTCGCGATTGCCGCTTACGAACGCACTTTGGTCGCCGACCAGACCCCTTACGATGATTATCAGCGTGGCGTACCAAACGCAATGACTGCGGAGCAGATTGATGGCATGAACCAGTTTCTGGGCATCGCCAACTGCCACCTTTGTCACACGCCGCCAGTGTTCTCCGACGGTGAGTTCCACAACAACGGATTGCGTCCTGTGGTTTGGGATGTTGGTTTGCAGCAAACCACCATGGACCCCAACGACCGCGGCAAGTTTAAGACTCCGTCGTTGCGCAACGCTGGGCTTCGTACCAGTTTCTACCACAACGGTTTCTTCCAGCAGCTATGGCCACAAGGTGTGAGCAACATCTATTGGGGCGGCGGCGGCGGTTTCTTTGATAACCGCGACCCCTTGCTAGTTCCTTTGAGTGGGGTTCCTGGAATCAACTTGGAGCGCATCTTCAAGGACTTTGTCGGTGAAGCTTTGACCGATCCGCGAGTGGCCAACGAGACTTTCCCTTTCGATCGTCCGACTTTGTTTAGCGAACGCCAGCCATTCTCTACCAACCTCTACGGCGAGAGCAACCCTGGCGGAAGTGGTGTGATTCCAAGGATTACCGCACACATGCCAGCGATTATCGGGCAAGACTTTCAAGTTGGCGTGAGTCAAGGACTCGGTGGTGCCATGGCCCACTTCGGTGGCTCTGGCGATCCAGGCTCCGGCATCATGCGTGCCGGCCGCTTAATCAACATTTCACTGCCTTTGTTGCAGTTGATTTCAATCCCACTGAACGGAAGTGGGCCGGAAGGCGGATGGCGTTCGCTTACCATTCCAATCCCGAGCTCTACGAACCTTATCGGCCGCAACTTCTACCTGCAGTGGTGGGTTGAGGACCTAGGTGCACCGGGCGGCGTAGTCTCTGCAACGCAGGGTGCTATCATCGAGATTCTGCCGTAACGAAGCTCTGATGAAGGCCCCTCCAGCTTGGGGNTAAGATGCCTACTTGAGCGATTCTTCTTACCGGGTGCGTCACGTCTTAACCGACGACGCACCCGGTCTTCTTTTGATTTACGCTCCCATCGTGGAAGCCAGCCACATCACCTTTGAATATGTGGTGCCAAGTGAGGCGGAAATGCGAATGCGCATTGAGAAGGGGTCTAAAAAGTATCCATGGCTTGCCGCGGTGGATGACGATGGCACCCTCATTGGGTATGCCTATGCCTGCTCTTGGCGTGAACGTCAGGCCTATCAATGGGCTGTGGAGGTTTCGGTTTATACGCATCCAGACCATCAGCGGCGCGGGGTGGCGCAACGGTTGTATGCCAAGCTCTTCCAGCAGTTGAAAACTCAGGGGTTTGTGGTGGCTTATGGTGCCATCACCCTGCCGAATTCTGCCTCGGTGGCCTTTCATAAAGCCATGGGCTTCCGACAAGTTGGCAATTTTGAAACCTGCGGCTTCAAGCTAGGCGCATGGCACGATGTTGAGTTTTGGGGTTTACCGTTGGGCGAGTGTGATGAAAATCCAACTCCACCGCACACTCCAAGTCTCAAGAGCACTTCTTAATCCAGTATTTGTCGAGGAAGATCAGGGTGGTGAAACCCACGGCAGCAATGCCAAAGGCTAGGCCTAATCCTTCGGCCACATTTCCCAGCACAATCGCACGACCAGTAAGGAAGGCCATGATCAGCCAAAGTGGGCGKCGCCAATAGAYMAGTACCCACAGGCGGGCTTTATTTGCCTTTTCAACCATCATCGGACGTTCAGTGTGTTGTCCCCATCCGCTGATTCCGGAGGTCACCGGCATTAGCTCGGAGACCAAAGCAATCAGGCAAACCGCGTAACCGACATCTTTCCATAAGGCATAGCCGAAAGTGCCGAGCACTACCAAATGGTGAATGACTAAGTCGGTGCGTGGAATGATTGCGCGGCTTTTGCGGCCGTAAAACATCCACACGAAATCCGAAAGGATGTGTCCCATAACCAACAGCACTCCCTGCCACATCAGCCAATCACCGGTGATCTCCTGCGGATAGTGCCGGTAGAGGTAAGCCTCGTTCCAGTGGCCGAAACCGACCAGTGCCGCAATCAAGCCAACCGAAGTCAAAACCGCAGCCGCAATGCCTCGGGAAAGCTGGAAGGACCGATGGTAGTTCGGGTTGACACGCGATATAAACCAAACGTGAACCAGAACAAAAAAGCTGGTGTAGGCGAGCAGGGAAAGAAACACAGTCGAGTGAGGTTGAGGAAACCCTACTTCAGTCTACCAACGATTCCGCGGCCGAAATCGATTGCCCCAGCGTTGCTTTATCTTGGCTGTAGCAGGACTACGGCCTTCGATTCGCGCCTCTGGGCAAACGATTTCCATCCACGGCCTCACATGCCAGACAAAAGCAGAGCTTCCTTAACACGCCCACAATGGCTGGGATTTCGTTTAGGATAGTTGCATGTCCCCCCTCCGGAAGACGACCCTGGTCTTCCTTGGCTTAACTCTATTTCCCCTAAAGTTAAGTGCACAGGAAACGGAACCCGAACAAACCCTCATTCAAGGCAATATTTTTGTCGCTGAAGGGGTCGCGGAAAACTTGCAGTTTGTCGACCCTGCAGCAGCGGGGTGGCGCACCGAAGTCCTGCACGATGCCGCCAAAGCTGGGCTGAAGGATTTCCTCGGCTGGGTCGGTCACGGTAAACATTTACCGGAAGGAGCATTGGCAGAGGATTTCCGCTGCTCGATTCTCCGCCCCGACAAGTTGCAGCTTGCCTTTCAAGATGCTTCTATTACGGTACGTCATGCAAATGGGAATGGGCAACTTCCGTTTGATAAACAAAACGTTCTTGCTGCCGCACATAGTCTTCAACTGGTGTTTGAAAGTGGCTTGCTACGTGATGACTTCTTCAAAATCATCTCGGTGGAGCTGAGCGGCGGACGCAGTTTCCGCACGGAGTTCCTTTATCRCGCAGCGATTACTGCGGATCCTTTTGTCACCCAGGTGAATCTTGAAGRTGAAGCGGTTTGGGTGGTCGGCGCCTCCGACGAAGAGGTACAACTGCAATCCCTAAACATTACCCACTATGAGGAGCTTGCCACTCCGCGCCCTGCGTTTGAGGAAATCACCACTTCGGTGTTTGCCAAAACCCCTCGTTGGCGCCCGGAAATGATGGTCGGCGTGGAGCTCATGGTGAATCGGGTGGATCGCTTGATTGGGCGCAGTTTTGTTGGCAGTCAGGGCCTTGCCATCGGCGACATTGACAACGATGGCCTCGATGATATTTACATACCGCAACAAGGTGGGCTTGGCAATCGTCTTTACCATCACTTGGCGGATGGAACGGTGGAGGAAATATCCGCGAAAGCCATGGTCGACTTCCTCGACAACACCCGTGGCGCATTGTTCGCCGACATGGATAACGATGGCGACCAAGACCTGGTGGTAACCGTGCGCGCCAACATCCTGATTGCTTACAACGACGGCAAAGGTGTTTTTGATACGCGTAAGGTTCTGCGTTACAGCGATGCCGCAGACATTTACTCCATCACCGTCGCGGACCCAGATGGCGATGGTGATTTAGACATTTACGCCTGTCGCTACGTCACCGGCGGATTGGTCGGCGGTGTGCCCACCCCTTACCACGATGCAAACAACGGAGCGACTAACTTCTTCTGGCGTAATGAAGGGCATCGGGAATGGCGGGAAGTCGCTGCAGAAGTGGGGYTGGATCAAAACAACAACAAATTCAGTTTGGGTGCATGYTGGGAAGACATCGATAACGATGGCGATTTAGATTTGTATGTTGCGAATGACTTTGGRCGCAACAACTTGTACATCAACGATGGCASYGGTCACTTTACCGATGAAGCSGTRGCGCGCGGTGCCGATGACATCGGMGCAGCCATGGGAGTCAGCATGTCCGATGTCGACCTCGACGGCGACATGGACATCCTAGTCACCAACATGTTTAGTTCCGCRGGGCGGCGYATTGCAACCCAGGAAGATCGCTTCATGGATGGGGCGGCCAAGGAAGTCCATGCGGATTACATTCGGCATGCACGCGGCAACACCCTGTTGCTCAATAACGGCGATGGCACCTATGAAGACGCAACCGATGATTCCGGYGTTGCRATTGGAGGTTGGGCGTGGGGTGCTCAGTTTGTCGACATCAACAACGACGGCTTCGAYGATGTCTACTCCCCCAATGGATTCCTCACCAAYAAAGGTGAGGAGGATTTGTGAAGTTTCTTTTGGCGACGCGTGACGTCGCAATCTCCAACTTCCGGCTCCRACCCCACTGACGCATACAGCGATGCATGGGCYAGCATTGCKCACTTGGTTGCGGAAGAAGGTATGTCATGGAGCGGACGTGAACGTAACCGCATGTTCTTATCTCTCGGTAACGGMAAGTTCGTCGACGCRTCTTCCGTCACCGACACCGACTTCATTCAAGATGGTCGCGCACTCGGCCTGCTCGACTGGGATGCAGACGGTCAAGTYGACATGCTGTTRCGCAAYCGCAATGCGCCGCGTTTACGYTTACTGCGYAAYCGYGCRGCACCCGATGCGCAYTGGTTGCAAATTCAACTCGTYGGCGGTGGRCAATCCAATCGCGATGCCATYGGCGCGCGCGTYACTGCCGAACTTGCGGATCGTGAGATCGTGCGCAGTTTGCGCGGCGGGGAAGGMTTCCTATCGCAATCCTCYAAAACCYTRTTCTTTGGTYTAGGYGAAACCGAGGAAGTGGTGAGCGTTCTGGTGCGYTGGCCRGACGGTACTGAGGAACGCTTTGGCATTGCACAAGTGGACCARCGTTATCGCTTGGTGCAAGGCACCAGTGTTGCCGAGACYATCGCTCTMAAGCCACCRCAACGCTTAGTCGCTCAGGAACAAATTCCGCCAAGCAAGCCAAACCTTGGCCGCATCGTCCTGATCTCGAAACTCCCTATGGAAGAGTTTCCRATCCCTTCCTTTGACAACCCGCAACGTAAGGTCAAGGACCTGCTTGGCCGCCCGACTCTGATTAACTTCTGGTCGACCACTTGCGCTGCTTGCCTCGAAGAGTTCGATGAGTTCTACCAAAAACGCGGCAAGCTCAACCGGCGTGGTTTGCAAATCGTGACTATGCTCACCGATGACGCTTCCAAGCATGATTTTGCGAGGAAGATTTTGAAAGGAGTCAACATGGATGCGCTTGCTGGTTATGCACCGCAAGAGACCGTCAACGCCATGCAAATCCTGGTCGAAGAAGTGCTCGGCCGCACGGTCGACATGCCACTGCCAGTAAGTTTGTTGCTCGATGAACGCGGGCAGTTGGTTGAAATTCACGTTGGCAAAATTCGAGTATCGACTTTACTTCGCGATTTGGGCATCATCAATCGCATGGATCCAACCAATCCATCGGCCAGCGCACTCTCCTTCGGCCGCCGTCTCGCCTTTGCCGACCGCTCCTTCACCAAGATGGCTGAGCGTTTTCGCCAAGCCCGTTTGCCGAAGCTTGCCGATTATTATCAGGCGCTTGAAGGTCGTTTTGACCCGCAAAAGCCGAACGACCATTAAGGGTTAGTGCCCCGCTTAAGGATGCCCTGATTTAGTTCAGGCGGTCCAGGCGCAGAACGCTGTCCACATAAATGGTTTGTTGACCGCCTTCAAACACGCGGATGTTCTCGGTGCCAACCATGGTGGATAAATCGTCGTCCATAAATAGATCCTTGGTAATCTGCTCATCGACGAAGACACCAGATGTGGTAAATCCAAGAAAGCGGGTTTCCATGCTGAGGCGCCCAGAGCCGGAGTAGAAAATCTCGTAGGTGCTCAGCAGGGCAAGGTAATCCACCGTCCCAGTACTGCGCGGGGCTGGAAATGTGTAATGAACCAGTTCAACCTGGCTTGGAGCGCTGCCAAAGGCCTCAAACCCAAGGGTTAGTTGAAGCGGAAGGTCACCCGCACTGACCGGGACTGCCCAGCCCTGCCAAAAACCGTCTAGGTCGTCAGTGGCAAAAGATTGGGTGGCATTATGGGAGCCACCAGATAGGGTGTCATCAGCCGCGGCGCCGCAGCCAAAACAGCCCAATAAGGCCGCTGCTAGAATCCATGTGAGATAGCGCACCCTTCCACTATAGGGCAAACTCGGATTCCGGCGGTCCGCGAGCGGATTCTTGCTCCTTTCTCTTGACGAAATCCGGGCCTCCAACTAATCTAATCGGCCCATTTCGCTCCAGAACACCTTGTTCCTGGGCGACAGAAAGATTCCATGGCTACCTACACCGGTCCAAAAGTTCGCTTGTCCCGTCAACTTGGCGTGGCGATTTCGGACAACCCGAAGCACCTCAACTCCCGTCGTTTAGATACGCCACCGGGAGGCACCAGCAAGCGTATGCGTCGCCTAAGCGACTATGGTGTACGTCTGCGCGAAAAGCAGAAGCTTCGTTACTACTACAACGTGCAAGAGAAGCAGCTTCGTCGTTACGTCAAAGAAGCTTCCCGTCGCAAAGGCAATACGGGTGAGAACATTCTCGAGATCCTCGAGCGTCGCCTCGACAACGTTTGTCGTCGCATGAACTTTGGTCGCAGCATCTGGCAAGCACGTCAGGTTGTGAACCACGGTCACGTGCTCGTAAACGGCCGCAAGGTTGACATCCCTTCTTACCAGGTCCGCCCTGGCGACGTGATTACCGTGAAGGAGAAGGCGAAGGAAGGCATCGAGCGCACGGTTGAGCTCATGGGTGGCGAGTCCTCCTACGAGTGGATGGCTCTAGATCGTGGAAGTCTCACGATTACCATCACCGACAAGCCAAARGGTGCMCARCACCCATTCGACTTGCACCTCGGCATGATTGTCGAGTACTACTCGAACTAAGAGTTAACAAATCTCAGTAGTTTGCGAGAGACTGCTGATGGGCTTCGGCCCCTTTCCCCGAACGCACCTGCTCCGGCAGGTGCGTTTTTCATTTGGGGGCCAACAGGAGGAAGCGCAGCAGGACGATGAAAACCCAATTCCTCTTCATCGCCAACGCTCGTCCATGGCATTGTCTGGGCGGTCATCGTCCTCATCGCNMMTTGGNSKKTRTNSGATSCNCTTYTNNTGRANYAAGMSRYCKAKCWMMTTCTTGCGGTCGCGTTCTGCATTCATGGCGGCACCGAAGGCGTCTTGGTTCTTTTTCTCGCGCGCCTCTATGCGCCCATGTATTTCACCGAGGTCCGCGGTCTTTTCCTCTCCATGCGCGAGGATGGCTCCGGTTTCGCGATCGATGCGCAGTCGGCTTCCGCAGTCTGGGCAGTGAATTTCTAGGTCTTTTTTGCGCATGATTTTCCGCCAAAGAGGGGTTAGACCCACTTTAACGGGCTTTTCAGGGTCTTCCTTCGAAATACCTTCTAGATTCCTGGAAATGCTGGAACCCAATGCCCTCTGAGCCCATCCCATAGGTGAAGCAAGTTGGTGTTGTTGTCATCGATTCATCCAGGGGGCTGGCAACAGGATCGCTTGCTTCTTTTCTTTCCCTAAGAATTACCCCAAAGCAGACGTAGCTCCTACCTCCCCGCTCCCTGACCCCCATATTTTTCGAGCCAAGGTCGAGCACTTCGGGAAGCCCTACCTAGAGAAACTCTGGGTTAAGAGTGATTACAAGCGCAAGGAATCGCGGAACAATACGGACAACCTTTCCCGTATTTCTTCAGCGCCACTTTTTCTAAATCCACACCGCGGATGGATGCCAGCGTGGACAGCCAAGCAAGGACATCGGCGAATTCTTCCTCTAGATTTTCGCGGTCATCGTTACGGCGCAAAGCTCTTGTGAGTTCCCCCACTTCCTCCGCGAACCACATATAGGTTCCTTCCAAACCGCGCGCTTTGTCCTTCTCGAAGTAGATGTCCTCGATCTTCTTTTGAAACTCCGATAGCTTCACGCCTCTTCTCCGTGGTGACGAATCATCGCGAAGGCAAGATCTGTTTCCGGTTCACCCTGCAAGAAGGCTCGAAGCTTGGCTTCCATGGCATCGAGGCCTTGGTCGACGGCGAGTTTCGCTAGCTGGTACACGCCGGCTTCACCAAGTTGCTTGCCCGATGGCGAAGTGCAATCAAAGGCGTGCGGACTGAATAGGACGATGGCATCGCCTGGACGCAAATCGAGAGTCAGGGTCTCGATGGAATTGCGGAAGATGGGGCCCTTATCGAATCCTAATGCGATTCCGTTTGGTTGGAGTTTACGCAATTGAGAGGCGGCAGCATCCCAGCGGATGGCCGGCGCTTGATGTCCGGCGGAAACCATTTCAACTCTTCCGTTTTCGGTATCGACGCGCGCTGCAATCACTGAGCAATAAAGGCCGCGCGCCAAATCTCGGTTGAGAGAGGTGTTCGCGGCATCGAAGGCTACCGAAGGCTCGGCTCCACCCAAGAAACTACTGCGTAAGTAAGCACGCGTCATGGCCATGAGCAAAGCACCAGGCATGCCATGAGTTGCCGGCGCCCCCACCAATGCAGTGATGTTGCCTAAGCCGTCATCCATGGCATCGACAAAATCGCCGGTGCCTGCACCGACCGCTTCCACTAGACAGGTTTCGATCGACCATCCTGCTGGCGGTTCAATCGCCATTGGTTTCAGGTTGCGACGCAATTCGCGCATGTTGTCCGCTTCCGCTTCCGAKGCMGCSAGCGCYTCTTGRTTGTCCTGACTCTCCARCARRTCMTCGACCATGCGTTCCATAGCCACKGCTAAATGCGCRACCTCKCCSACKGCATCTTCGCCGCGRATTTGRCGGTCAAGATGRCCGCGRCTRATSGCCATGACGTCTTCSACCATYTCATTSARCGGSGCRGCAAGGCGTCGGGCRGTGAAGGCRCCCATCATGACGGTTGCAGCAACCAAKGCGCCACACACTAAAACGATGAGCGCYAGAACSCGCATGCCGGTGTCGCCGCCGACATCTGCMGGMGCRTACATGGTGATGYTYYCYGMCGGCWRYCCAYYYTKKGCAGGRCGCTGCGCRAGAAAGACTCGCACRTTTTCYTCWCCACGRGAAGARGTSACCTTGCCHACACCSGTTTGYACTGGRATYCCAGTSGTSGTRGWRCGACTRCTCATTTGCATGGCRCCACGYGCKGCRTTGTCGGCYTCMAGRCGRATGGTTTTYGCAACCARYTCCGACTGSGCTTCRTTGACCAAGTCGGTGCCCATTTYTTGCACRCCYTGYAAWAGAACCAGCGCYGCWATCGAAGCGAAAACACTRGCGACCAARCCAAGRCCTAAKGTGAAACGGGCAGCAATGCCCATTCCWGCAGGTCGGCGTCTTTGGTATTGGGTGTCGTTCAACTACCTAGTAGTTGTGGAAAAGCAAAACGTAGACCTACGAGAGCCAGCAAGGCATAGCCKCCAGCAACCAGGTCATCTACCACGATACCCCAGCCGCCCGGAAGTTTCTCTAGGCGCCGGGCGGGCCAAGGCTTGACGATATCGGTGAGGCGGAAAAGGAAGAAGCCCAAAATGAGGTGCGTCCADCCVGGAAATCCAATCCACATGACAGTCACCATGTAGCCGACCACTTCATCCAGCACGAATTCGCCTGGATCCTTRCGACCATATCGTTTTTCCGCCCAGCGCCCGGCAAGTGCGCCGAGGAAACTCATCACRATGGTGAGCACGATGAGAATACTCAGGTAATACTCCGGCCAAGTCCAGCCTACGAGCGCTGCAATCGCCACACCWCCAAGGGTGCCAAAGGTTCCRGAAGCCACGGGTGCATAGCCGAGGCCGAAGCAGGTGACGTACATCTCTACAACTTTGTCCTTCAGTTTGTTCATGTCAATTTTTCCAACATCGAGTAACTCAACAACAAAGTGCGTTCGTCTCCTGTTTCATCGAACTCTACCACTACGCGTGCATTGACACCCTTCCCTTGGATGCGCTTAATATGACCATCTCCGAATACCGGATGCGTGACCAGGTCTCCGACCACAAGTCCATCGGCCTCCTCGGCATCGGGGACTGCTTGAGGAGCGGTGGAGTGAAAGCTACTGCGTTTGGGTTGCGCAAAACTGGGTAGACAACTCAAGTCATCTGTTTCGCCAAGGCTAGTGGTCATCGAAAAACCGCGGGAGGTAGCCATTCCAAAGTCTGGGAGCACGTCGTCCGGAAGCTCTTCCAGGAAGCGCGATGGAGTCGTAGGGCCTGGCGCGCCGGTACGAAAACGCATACGACAATGCGACAACAGCAGTTCTTCACGGGCACGAGTGAGCGCCACGTAAAACAAACGACGCTCTTCTTCCAANNSMCTTCGGGWWCCTCAAAGGAACGCGCGTGCGGGAACAAGCCTTCCTCTAAACCGACCACAGCAACGCGATCAAACTCCAAGCCTTTTGCTGCATGCACGGTCATAAGCGAAACGCGCTCCGCAGATTCAGCCCATCGGTTAGTGTCGGTGAGCAAGGAAATCTCTTCAAGGAAACCGCGCAGCCCACCTTCTTCACGCTGGTCATACTCATTCGCAAAAGCCAAGAGTTCATCGATATTCTGGCCACGGTCGACGTCTTCGGTGTGATCGAGCGCCTCTGCAAAATGCCGGTACCCACTGCGATCCAAAATCGCGCGCAGTGCATACTCTGCTTTATCCTTATGCTGACGAATTGCCTCGTATAAGGAAAGGAACTTCAAAATCCCTTTCTTCGCAGTACCACGCATGCCACTGCGCACTTCTTCTCGCTGAATGGTGGTGAGCATGGGCTCCTCATGCTCTGCTGCAAGCGCACGCAATCGATCGATAGACTTCGCGCCAATCCCACGCGGCGGAACATTAATAACCCGCTGCAATGCGATGTCATCCCGTGGGTTCACCGCCAAGCGCGCAAATGCGATGAGATCTTTAATCTCACGTCGTTCAAAGAAACTCAGTCCACCGACAATCTGATATGGAATCTGCAAACGCGTAAACGCTGCCTCCAGTGATCGCGAACAAGAGTTGGTTCGATAAAACACCGCCACTTCTTTGGCACTGGTTCCCCCGCGAATCCATCCGGCCACACGTATAGCTACCTGATTTGCTTCTAGCTCTTCATCTTGCCCTTCGCTCAGTCCAATCGGCGGACCATCTTCTCGATCGGTAATCAGATCCTTCTCCTTACGCGACGTATTGTTTTTAATCACAAACTGCGCCGCCTTAAGAATGTTTCCGACCGAACGATAGTTTTGCTCCAAGCGCACTACTTTTGCATCGGGGTAGTCTTTATCGAAGCTCAAAATGTTGCCGATATCCGCGCCACGCCAACGATAGATGGATTGGTCTGGATCCCCGCACACCGCAAGGTTGCGTGAATGCACAGCCAAAGCCTTCACCATTTCATATTGCACTTCGTTGGTATCTTGGTATTCGTCTACCAATATGTGATCGAAGCGTTCTACCCACATCCGCGCACCGGCACGGTCCTTTTCAATCAACTGCAATCCCTTCCACAACAAGTCGTCGAAGTCCAGGCAATCGGCGCGGTCTAAAACTTTTTCGTACTTGCCATAGACCAAAGCACAACGCTCTTCCTCCATGCCATACATCGATGCTTGCTCTTGCGCATGCGCCGGGCTTAATCGATGTTGCTTCCAACCCGAAATCATGCCTTCAAATTTACGCGGACGAAAAACCTGAGGATCCCAACCTTGGTCCTTAATTAACTGACGTAATAATTTCCGTCGATCTTCCACATCGACAATGGTGAAGTTCCGGGTGCGTCCGATGGGCTCCGGATTCATGCGCAACATACGCGCGCAAGTCGCGTGGAAAGTTCCCACCCACATTCCTGTTGGTGGCACATAAGCCCCAATCCTAAGGCGCATTTCCCCGGCTGCCTTATTGGTGAAAGTAATCGCCAAGATACGCGATGCCGGAACTCCCAGGGTGCGCACCAAATGTGCAACTCGACGTGTGATGGTGCGGGTTTTCCCGGTTCCAGCGCCGGCCAAAATCAACATGGGGCCATCTACGTACTCCACCGCCTGCTGTTGCGCAGGGTTCAATCCGGAGAGGAGGTCAAGTGTCGGCATGAGGGTCTATGATGCCATCGTGATGCCTCAAAAGCACGGTTTAGCGGCCGTTCGTTCGCGCTAACTCAATCGCACCCGGCGCCTTCATGCCTTCCAATGCTTTTTGCAACCGCTTGCCCTCACGGGTCGGTGCCGATGCCATCCGCTTCATGGATTTGTGTAACTTCTCCAATTCCTTTTCCGCTTTTCGCCACTCGCCAGATCCTAGCAGGGCAAGAATTTGTAAGTCTCGCGCCTTCACTTCTTCCACTGGCCCCTCGGCATGCTTCTCCCAGTCGCGTGCTGCCAGACGAGCTTCTTTCCACGAGAAGATCTCTAGCAACATGCGCGTCAGCCACTCTCGCCCATCGTTGTTGTAGCGCAAGCTCACCTTCTTGCAGTCGCGCGCCTTGCGATAAAACGCTAAGGCGTCTTCGTGCTCAAAAGCGCGACGACATAAATGGCCCAACTCCAAATAGGAGCGTACGGTGAAATCCAATCCCTTACTTCCCACTGCAGCCGATTCTTCAAACGCGCCGCGTGCCGCGCCGGCCTCGCCCATCGAGCGGAGARTCTCTCCGCGCCGAAAGCAGGCCTCGGCCACGATTTCCTTTTCCCTCGGCCAATAACGGGCAACTGCCTGAAACGCATCGGCCGCTTCTTGCATTTGGGTCAGCTTGGGAACTCCGCGCAAACCACGGACTTTGGCCTTCAAGTGTTGAGCAGTGCTCATCTGCGCCTCGACAGACTCAGCCTTAATCGACTCTTGCGCTAAGACCGGTGTGCACCAAGCAAGCGCCCATAGCAGAACGAAACCCAACCTTGCAAAAGTGCTTACCACTGGCCTTGCTCCTGACGTGCTTGATGCACAATCTGCTCGCGGAGGCGTTTTCGTGCCCGAAACAATCTTCCCTTAATCGTGGAGATCGACAACTCCTCCTGCTTAGCGATCCATTCAAAGTCGCGGCCTTTGCAGTAATAAGAATCCAAATATCCGCGGTCGTTGTGCGCGAGACGCGACATAGCATCGGGCATGATGCGCAGCACCTCCGAGCGTGGCACCTCAAGGCCTCCCAAGCCCATAAGATGCTCGTCTTCCTCTACCGAAGCCGGGTCGACTTCACGGGAGCGCCATTCCAAACCAACCGCATGGGGCAAACGTTTGCGCACCTCATCCACCGCCAAGTTACGCCCCACTTGAAAGATCCAGGCGCGTGGATTCTGAATCTCCTGGCCATCCTTCATAACCTTCAGCAAACGTGTCGCTGACTCCTGGGCCAGTTCTCGTGCCATCTCACGCGCACCTAAGCGCTGAAGAAGATAAGCATTCAACTGGCCAATCCAGTCCAACAGTTCGGTGTCAGTAAACTCCATCCCTTTAGCTCCGAGTCTCATTGCGAAAAGGGGACGAAAATCCGCGATAGGATTACGCTTTATTCCAAATTGTTGAAAACCCGCCCCAAAAGACGCGTTTTCAACAGAGCACAAGGGGAGCCTTGTGGAAAACCGGAGGCTCAATCCTTCTACTTCAGACCAAGCTCTACGAAGAGCCGCTTCTTCCAAGAAGAATCTGGGTAGAGCTGACGAATGCGAGAAGCCACGTTGCGTGCACTGCCCAAGTCTCCAATCCGMTTGAGGGCGTCGCCGGCGTAGTACATGGCACGTGGAACCAAACGCACTTCTTCACGGTAGACGCTGGCCACGGTTAGGAAATTCAAAATCGCTTCCTCGAGGTAGGGAGCTTGCTCCTTTGGGGAGTCAATCGCAAGCGCGGTCAAGTATGCACAATCACCTAGGCCAGAAAGCGCAGAAGCCAAGATGGCCTCGCCACCATTGCCATCATCCAGGATCTTCTGAAAGAAGGCGCGTGCGTTTTTGTAATCGCCGGTCGCAACCATGGCGTTGCCGACTTCGACCTGCGCACGACTCGCTACGGTTGGATAATCACTAAGGTTCTTTTCGGCTAATCCTTGCAGGGCCATTTGTTTTGCCGCACCACTTTTAGAAGTGTCGAGCAACAACAGTCCCAACTCAACTTCACGGCGCCAGCGTTCTGGCAATCCTTTTGCATCGACGTCGGCTTCCAGTTTTTTGTAAACCGCAATCGCAGCCTTCGGGTCGCCACTATCTGATTTGGCTTGCGCCTTCATGAGAAGTGCTGGAGCATAGAAGAAGGAATCCGGAACTTCGSWGAGCAGAACATCGACGCGTTCGCTGACTCCACCAAAATCTGCAAGCGAATTCAAGCAACGAATCTCGCGCCAAAGTGCATGCTGCTTCACCCAATGGTAGGTTTTACGGCTATGCAGGCTWTCGTCTGCAAGCACGTCGCGGAACGCACCRACTGCTGCTGCGTAGTTGTGGCTGTTCATGGCCTCAATCGCATAGGCGTAGTCATCGAGGCGGCTATTGCCAAGCTCATGGTGCACTTCGAGAACATCTTCCGAGGCTTTGCGCCCTTCGGAAGAGCCACGCTTAAAGGTCACCGAAGTAAAAGTTTCGGAAACAATCTTGTCGACAGGAAGCACCTTGCCGTCRGTCAGAACRATTTCGTTCTGCGTCTGYGGAAGRAGCGCGAGTAGGGATGTGGCGAGGAGACTAAGCATGGGAGTGCATTTAGGAAGCTGAGGATTCCTTTAGTGGCGCAACAGGATAACGTCACCGAGTCGGTCTTGGGGMGGCTGGYTCGACAAAGCCWAGGCGGCGTAARCGGACCAGTTCGGCGACYARGCTGACGGCAACTTCACCCGCCGAYTTGGCACCAATATCGAGCCCCATCGGSGTCTTCACCTGGCTCAGCCATKSCKMAGRCACGCCTCGRTCTTGCAACATGCGGTCKAGCTGGGCCTTCTTKGCRCGCGARCCAATCATSGCGATGTACTTGGGATTGCAGCCCGAYWCCCAGATKGCAWAGAGAGCTTGTTCATCGTCCTTATGCCCGCGCGTGACCACYACAAGGTAATGATGTTGTGCYTTTCCGACCTGGRCGACGGCTTCCTTCCAYGGCAWAGCRAAACAGCGRTCGGCGGCGGGGTGCGATTCTTGATTGGCRTGCTCCTCGCGGGGGTCGCAAATCCACACKCGCAGATCCACCTCTTTRGCCATACGMGCAGCAGCACTGGCAACGTGTCCACCACCAAAGAGCACCAGCACGGGCGGCACAATCGGTTCCGCCARAATCGTGACTTGSCCKCCGCAGATGAGCCCGGATTCGGGAGTATCCGCCTGATTGAGRGTGAAGGAACGGGTTTCTGCGCGGTCTGTGGCGAGMACTTCYARCGCCATTTGGCGGACATCTTCCTCCACGCAACCGCCWCCGACCGACCCGAGAGTGGTGCCATCGGCCCGCACCAACATTTTCATGGTTTCYTTGCCAGGTGTGCTGCCGCGGGTGAGCATAACGGTGCATAAAGCAGCCGGTTCGCCTTGGTCACGCAGGCGCACAATYTCGCGGTAGAGGTCGAAACAGGGTTCCATCAAGGGAGATTCTATCCTTCCTCCATGCACATACTCCGCGCCACCCTCGACCATCTTGATTCTCTGGTGCCGYTATTTGATGGATACCGGGTGTTTTATGCCCAGGATTCGAAYGTGGAAGGYGCTCGGRMTTTCCTKAAAAAGCGACTAGARCRGCAAGAAGCGGTGATTTTCATGGCTTTCCCCGAAGCCGACACCAAGGTCGATGCCGTGCCAGCGCTTGGTTTTATSCTGCTTTATCCSCACTTCAGCAGTGTGAGTATCMRGCACACTTGGATCCTCAACGACCTGTTTRTTGCTCCAGAAGCGCGTCGCCARGGGGTTGCCAATCAGTTGCTGGCTACYGCTGAGGCCTTTGCGGCGGAAAACCAAGCCAAAGGATTGCAACTTGAGACCGATAAGGTGAATGCCAAGGCAAAGGCGCTCTATGAATCAMGAGGTTGGGTTCTRGACGTGSAGCTGGACCATTATTCTTTTTTAGTARGGGGTTAGGGAAGCTCTGATTWAGTMYGGYGYGRGAGGCCGTGGATKGAAAKCGKTTGCCMCAAGGCGCGAATCGAAGGCTGTAGTGTCGCTACAGYCAAGATGAAGCAACGCGGGGGCRRGCGATYTCGGCCGCGGAGTCGCCGCCAGACTWMATCAGAGTTTCCYTAGTGCATGGATATTCAGAGCTTCTCCAGGTTCCTGCAAAAAAGGGTGCCTAAAACCCCCATTTGCGGATATTCTGTGGCTTCGCTGAGCCGTCCCCCCTCCTTTCGAGTGGTGTTTGGCTCGAACTTAGACTCAAGAAAATTAGAATCGTGACTACGAACATYTACGTCGGAAACCTGTCYTACCAGACTGATGACCGCGAACTAGAAGATCTCTTTGCACCATACGGCGACATCGCCAGCGCAAGGGTAATTACTGACCGTGAAACCGGTCGCTCTAAAGGATTCGGCTTTGTCGAAATGCCTGACAGTGCACAAGCTGAAGCTGCAATCACTGCACTCAACGACACTGAAATCGACGGCCGTAACCTTCGTATCAACGAAGCACGTCCACGCGAGGAACGTCCTCGTGGTGGCGGCGGCGGTGGYGGCKRYGGYGGCKRCGGCGGCGGYGGCGGCGRYSGMWACYRMGSCAACGGCCCGACTCAGCGTTGAGTCAGGTTCGAGAGGCCGCGGGGTATCCCCGCGGCCTCTTTC
>NVWJ01000019.1 GCA_002746235.1 Planctomycetota bacterium | reverse complement strand
TCAATAACCTAATTTATATAGTCTGGAAAAGAAAACCAAGGTAAAGGTGCCAAGGAAGAAAAGGTTGAGTACTACGGTCCTCCAAAGCTTGATTTAGATGAAACTAAATTCGGAGTGTGCCATATTTTCTCTACATTCAATAATACTTTTATTCATGTTACAGATCAATCTGGAAGAGAAACTTACAGTAAGATCACTGGTGGTATGAAAGTAAAGTCAGATAGAGAAGAATCATCTCCATACGCTGCTATGCTTGCTGCCGTTGATGTTGCCGCCGATCTCAAGAAAGTTGGTATTAACACCTGGCGGTGCGCAAGGCCTTTGAAAAACGCAAGCCAGTTTCTTGGTACGCGCTCACCCCCAAAGGGCGCGATTCCCTCACCCAGCACGTTTCTGCCCTGCGCGCCTTGACTGCAAATCTAGACCTCCCCTCAGCCTAAATCCACGTGGCAACACGTATCATCCGACATGCTGTCTTTGCTCGCACTCAGCCTGTCGCCCCTGTTCCTCAATCCAGCCGTACTTCAAACGCAGGAACCCCTACCTGCAGGCGATGCTGGCCGCATTGAAGCCGACATCCGCCATTTAGCAGCCTTTGGCACTCGCAACACCCTGTCCAGCACCAAGAGCAAAACGCGCGGCATCGGCGCGGCGCGGCGCTGGTTAAAGGAGGAGTTGGAAAGCATCTCTATGGAATATCACGATGGCCGCCTTGAAGTCCGGCTGCAACATTTTGAGATTAAACCAGGGCGTCGTATTCCAAAGAAGATCGATTTGGCCAATGTCGTTGCGGTTCTTCCCGGCACCGACCCCGATCGCTTGGTCGTGCTCTCTGGACATTATGACTCCATGCCAAGTTCTCCCACCGATGGCAAGAGCGATGCCCCCGGAGCCAACGATGACGCAAGTGGAACCGCTGCAGTTTTAGAAGCGGCACGTATGCTTGGCGGTTTACGTCCGCGTGCAACCATTGTGTTTCTAGCCGTCGCCGGTGAAGAGCAAGGACTTTATGGAAGTACGCGTCAAGCAGAATGGTGGAAGCAGGAGGGCAAGCACATTGAAGCTATGTTCACCATGGATATTGTTGGCGGCGTGGTTGGTTCCAGCGGCAAACAAGAACCTCACCGGCTACGCGTGTTCAGTGAGGGTGTACCCACTGCTGGACCTAAAGTCGTCGGCAGTGATAACGATGCGCCATCGCGTCAACTTGCGCGTTATCTAAAACGTACTGCTGCACAATCCCTGCCCGAGTTTGAACTCACTCTGATTTTTCGCCAGGACCGGTTTTTGCGTGGTGGCGATCATCGTCCATTCAACGATTTAGGATGGGCAGCGATTCGCTTAACCGAGCCGCACGAAAACTATCATTGGCAGCACCAAGATGTGCGCAAGGAAGACGGCATTGCCTACGGCGATGTCCCCGACAACATTGACTTTGCCTACACCGGACGCGTGGCTACCAGTGTTGCCAGTGCAGTACGCGAGCTAGCTCTGGCCCCAGCCGCTCCGAACAAGGTGCGCGTGGATATCTCCAAACTGACTCCGCATACCACCCTACGCTGGGAGCCTAGCACCGAAAAAGATCTCGCTGGCTATGCGGTGCTCATCCGGCGCACCCACGAGCCACTTTGGACCGACCGCGTTGAAGTTCTGGAAGGACATGAAGTCACCTTGGAGGGCTACAGCAAAGACGGATTCCTTTTTGCCGTAGAAGCCGTCGACAAGAGTGGAAACCGCAGCCTTGCGGTCTACCCTTACCCTAGTCGCGGAAACTAGAATCCCTCCATGCATCGACTGCTGCCCCTCGCACTGCTGCTCCCTTTCGCCTCTTGTGTTACGCCGGCCCTGCCGCCGGAAGCTCCGCGAGACCCGGTGAAGGTTTACTTATTGCTCGAGGGCGAACATGCCGGCGTGCTTTTGCCCGATGGCCCCGATACTTGGATGGAATACAGCTATGGCGATTACGGCTGGGTCGTCATGGGCCGCGAAACTCCGTGCTATGCGAGTTTCGCCTTGTTCACGGAAACCGACGGAGCCTTAGGACGACGCAGATTTCACGGTCATCCTGCCGCCGACTCCTTCAGCCTTTCCCGAGGCACCCGTTTTCAGCCCTTTATGGTCGAACGCCAACGCGCCGATGCCCTGCGCATCCAACTCGACACCGAGTTCGCGCGCAATCAGGAGGAGCCTTTCTTCAATCAAGGCTTTGGTCTCAACTATGTGCATGCCGCGCATAACTACGACCTCTTTCACCACTGCGCGCACGCCACCATCGAATGGCTGCAAGCTTTAGGCTGCGATGTCTCCTCTTCCGGGATCATCCGTAGTGTGGAGATGCGCGGTATCGACCCGGAATACGCGCCTTAGCAGCCCGTGGTTAAAGTGCTTTCGTGGCTCGGTGGGTGATTTTGTTTCCCAACGAGGAAGCGGGTTCGGCCTCTATTCGTAGATAGGGGTGGGTTCCGACGACGCTGTTGGAAGGCAAAAGCGCCGCTGCAGCGCGCAGTCTGACTCAGGAAACCAGCAAGGTCTCTACGGAGTCCACTAGCTCTTCACGTGTGAATGGCTTGAGCAAGGTCGCTCCGGCTCCCAACATTCTTGCCGCACGCAGGTAGAACTCCGCGCCCACCACACCAGACATGGCAATGATGCCAATGTCAGGGTAGAGCTTGCGCAACTCCATGACGGTTTCCGCGCCTTCTTTCTCTGGCATAACCAAATCGGTTAAGACCAAATCGCACATCTTCTCGCGCAGAACCTCTAAGGMTTCAAAGCCATTACTTGCCTCTGCAGTTTCGTAACCAGCATCTTCCAAAAAAGCACATGCAACGCGACGTACATCTTCTTCGTCATCGACAACAAGAATTGTTTTCATGTAAGGCGGAGGGGGTGAGTGGGCAATGAAACCCGAATGGGCAACGTTCCGATTATCCTTTAAGCGCAGCCGTTATGTCAAACCCCGAATCCAATACTTTTTCATCAAGCCCTACTCGAAACAAAGTAGCCGAGCCATGCTTTAACAGCACTCTCCCATTTTCATTGCGTAAAAAGGCCCCTTCCTCAAGTCCCACCACCGGCAGGGCATTCATTTCATGGAATTCACGAATACGATCCTGACGCGTTTCGCCAAAGTGTTCGACGAATTCTTCACCATGCTTAACCCAAATCTGTCCGCCGTAATAATGAGCATTGACTTGATAAGGAACTAAGCCAAAGCTTTCAAAGGATGGTGGAAATACGATTGGCATATCGTTGGTCGTCATCATGCTTGGACACGCCACATTGGTACCAGCACTCACCCCCATATAAGGAAGGCCAGCTTTCACCAAATCGCGCATCGGCTCGATAAGGCCCTCCGTATGAATCGTATCAATGAGGCGGAAAGAATTGCCCCCGCCAACATAAACCGCCTCGGCTTGTTCTAAAGCCTTTTTCGCATTTGGGAACTCATGAATACCGACTAGTTCATAGCCCCCATCGAAACCATTTTGCTTCATGGCAGCGAGGTAGGCATCGTAATCATGGAGAGCATAAGGGATGAACAGAATCGTAGAGACTGACGGGCCGAAAAAGTCCTGCATTTCATCGCGCAGATTCTCGCGCCTTTGCTCCGACCGAAACCCACCACTGCCAAGAAGTACACGCATTCGCAAAGGATACGTCCAGCTTGCTAGACTGCAACGATGAAAGACTGGCTGTTGCTCATGCTGCGAATCGCTACGGGAGTTGGCCTGGCGTATTGGGCCGGCCACGACAAGGTTTTTGACCCGGATGCGCGCCAGGCATACGCCGACCTGCTCCACGATGGTGGAATCCCAGCCGCCGGAATCTTGACCATCCTATTTGGAGTCGTTGAGTTTTTCGGCGCCTTCTTTTTGGCAGCAGGGTTCTTTTTCCGCCAAGCAGCAGGACTCATGCTTTTGGCTGCGGGCGGCAGTGCTGCGATTCAACTCATCGCCTTCGACCAAGAGGTATCGGTATTGTTCACCTACCGCGACCTTCAAGGCCTAGGCACGGGCTACTACCTAGTTGCACTGGTCATCATGCTAGCACTCGGCGCCGGCCGCATCTCCTTCGATGCTGGACGACGGACGATGCAGGCGGATTAGAACGCACTTCCTTCTCGGCACCTAGGTTACTCCACCACTTCCATAGTCACGTTAGAAACTTGGCCATTCTGCACGGCTTCCAACCACAAGGTGCGCCCGAACAGAGAGCCTGGCAGCACGATTGGAAAGCTGGCCACCCCAGCACTGYCCGATGCAGTCGTTGCAGCAAGCGCTGGGTTGTCCAGCAGCACCGTAACTCCAAGCTGCCCTACCGGGAACATGCCCACACCACTCATGCTGTAAGCAAGGAATACCGTTGCGTTGGGATTGCATCGTTCGACCACGATGGTGTCCGCCACGCCGGTGAACAAGTGTGGCACTTTTAGGTACATGCCGGCAGGTACGATTTTGCGCAGAGTGCGGCCAAAGCAAATATAAACCTCGCCATCGTGGTCAGTACCTATTGACCTACCGGCTCCGCTCACTCCACTTTCTACCGTATGCTCGGTAAAATCTTGCACACCCCCGACGGAGTCGTAACGAAACGACCAGAGTTCTATGCTGCAGGTGTCGGAGAAGAAGAAGCGCCCAGACATGTTTGCCATGCTGCGCCCACGATACATTGCGGCGCCAATAATGCTGCAGCGGAATGGGCTCAAGGTATGGCCGTATTCGTAAATCGGGTTGGTCAAGCCTGCAGTATTGCACCCGACCTGCGGATTAAAACAATGACTGCCTTCGGTGATACGCCAACCATAGTTGTGTCCACCCGGATCTCCGGCTGCCTGAAAGTAAATGTACTCCCATTCGGCTTGACCGACATCGGCAATGAACAAGTCGCCAGTTTCCCGATCAAAGGTGAAGCGCCAAGGATTACGTAAGCCAAGTGCCCAAATCTCATCGAGCGTGCTGGGATCGCCGACGAATGGATTGGAGGCTGGAATCGTGTATGGCAGACCATTTTCGATATCGATGCGCAACATTTTGCCAAGCAGGCTGAGGCCATCCTGCGCGCGGTTCCCTGGATCTCCAGCAGCCCCGCCATCGCCCACGCCTACATACAGAAAACCGTCGGGCCCAAAGCGTATGCAACCACCATTGTGATTGGTAAACGGCTGGGCAATGCTGAGGATGTTCACCCGACTTGCGAAGTCAGCCAAATCGGGGTTCAAGGAAACAGTAAATCGATCGACCCGCGTATCTCCAGCGAGATTGGTGTAGCTCACGAAGAACCAACCATTGTTTACATAATCCGGATGAAAAGCGACGCCAAGAAATCCCTGCTCTCCACTAGCGGTGGTTAGCGATGTGATGTCTAAAAAAGGTATCGGCAAACGAACCTCGTCTTTCATGAGCCACAAGCTTCCCTCCAACTCCGCGATGTAAAGTCGATTGCGGTCGCCCGGAGCAAAAGCTACCTCTAAGACCTGCCCCATTCCAAAGGCCACAATCTCCGTTTCGATTGGTATCTGTTCAGCGGCCGTGGCTTGCACGCAGCCTAGGGTTACAGCCGACACAAAGAGGAGGCTGCGTAATAGAGGGAATGAGGTGAGGTTCATAATTTGTTTAAGGTGGAAAAAGTGAAGGCTGCTCCAATAAATGGAACAGCCTTCTTGCTTAGCTAAGCAGCATTACTCAATGACTTCCATGGTGACGTTGGAAACCTGACCATTCTGTACCGCTTCAAGCCATACCGTGCGGTCAAACAGGGAGCCTGGAGGGACGATTGGGAATGAAGCATTTCCAGAACCATTTGCGGTCGTGGTTGCAGCAAGCGCTGGGTTATTCAGCATGATGGTGACACCCAACTGACCCACCGGGAACATGCCTACGCCAGTAAAGCTGAAGGCCAAGTAAACAGTTTGGTTTGGGTTACAGCGCTCCACTTCAATGGTGTCTGCAACACCAGTAAACAGGTGTGGAACCTTGAGGTACATGCCATTCGGAACGACACGCAACAAAGTGCTTCCAGAGCAAATGTACAGTTCGCCATCCATGTCGGTTCCAAGAGAAGTATCCGAACCGTTGATTCCACTTTGTGCACTGTGATCCGAGAAATCGGTTACACCTGCACCTTGGCTGTAGCGGAAGGACCAAAGTTCATTACTGCAAGAATCGGTGAAGAAGTAACGGCCCTGCATGTTAGACATGCTGCGACCGCGGTAAGTTTCCGAACCAATGATGCAGCAACGGAAAGGGCTAAAGGTATGGTCGTACTCGTAAATAGCCATTTCCAATCCGTTCATGTTACATCCGACACTTGGGTTGTAGCAGTGATTGCCCTCAATGATGCGCCATCCGTAGTTTTCACCACCGGTACTACTAGCCGGTTGAAAGTGAATATACTCCCATGCATTTTGACCGACGTCGGCAATGTAAAGATCGCCGGTTTCACGGTCAAAGCTGAAGCGCCACGGGTTACGTAAACCGGTCGCCCAGATTTCATCGAGCGTATTTGGGTCACCAACGAAAGGGTTGGAAGCTGGAATCGAATAAGGCAATCCATTGTCAACATCTAGGCGCAACATCTTGCCGAGCAAGTTCAATCCATTTTGCGCACGGTTACCTGGGTCGCCTGCACTTCCACCATCGCCGGTTCCAATATAGAGATAGCCATCGGGGCCAAAACGAATATCACCACCGTTGTGATTAGAAAAGGGTTGACCAATGCCAAGAATGTTAGTCTGCGAAGCAAGGTCTGCAATATCCGGGTTTGCAGAAACGGTGAATCGATCGACCCGGGTGTCGCCACCATTATTGGTGTAGTTCACAAAAAACCAACCGTTGTTGGCATAGTCCGGATGGAAGGCAAGACCAAGCAAACCGCGCTCACCACCACCGTTGGTTTGTCCGGTGATGTTCAAGAAAGGTGTAGTTAGCTTGACTCCGTTTTTAACAATGTAAATCCGACCGTTCTGGTCCACCACAAACAAACGGTCGCGATCGCCGGGTGCATAAGTCACCAGTAAGGACGTGCCAAGTCCGGTAGCAACGACTTCGGTGTCGAGTGGAACCTGAGCCTGAGCACTGTTGGAAAACAAAAATAAGCCCATGCTGAGTGCAAGGCCGCGGAGAAGGGATTGGGGTCTGATTTTCATGTCTGGGAGAGGAAGGCTTGGGCCCGTTTCCTGGAGGTTCGGAAGTAGGACGGTCTCAGCCCATGCAAGTTCCACGAACTGGCAATGGCCTGCCCTAAATTACCCTATTTTTCGGGCATTTTCGGCAAAAAAGTGGTGGTAGCAGGCATATTGACTTAGGAACCGACTGCAAACCCTTTTCTCATGAAAACCACTGCCCTCATTCTCCTTCTTACGAGCCTCTTCGCTTGTTCCTGYGCCACCGAACAAAACCCGGGCGATGACACCCCTATGGTCTTGGAAGTCGCGGTGTCCGGCCCTCCAGCGGTGAGAGATGACGGCCTGGTGCGCCTGTCCGAAGCGGAGTGGCGTCAGCGTTTGACCAAGGAGCAGTTCAAAGTCACTCGTCAGGCGGGTACGGAGCGCGCTTTCACCGGCATTTACTGGGATGAGCACGCCAAAGGGGTGTACACCTGCATTGGCTGCGGCCTGGAACTGTTCGATGCCGAAACCAAGTTCAAGTCAGGGACCGGTTGGCCCAGCTTTTGGCAGCCCGTGTCAGCAAGTGCCGTGGAAGAGGTCGATGACAGCAGCTTCTTCACGACTCGTACCGAAATCCGCTGCAGCCGCTGTGAAGGGCACCTAGGGCATGTTTTCGACGATGGACCACGTCCGACGGGTTTGCGATAYTGCATGAACTCAGCAGCACTGAAGTTAGTAAAGGAGTAGTTTTCTTCGCAGCGGACATGAAAAAAACCAGCGACCGTAAACGATCACTGGTTTCCTTTCCCCTTGCTACTTTATCGGGAGCCGCCATCCCCTGCGGCTGTCCGAACTAGGTTAAACCCATGCGCAGCATATTTTCCATCGGCGCACGAAGGGGTTTCCTTAAGGAAAAACTAGATTATTTTCGCCCTATTTATCGACTCGCACGTAAGTCATTTAAGCCAAATGATTTACGATTTTATCCAAATTCCAGCTCGCCACCTTCCGCGCTCCAGTTTTTGCTCCAATTTCAGTCCACGGCTGGCGAATGCATCGCAAGTGGGCTGCCAATGAAGGTCTAATATGCCGCCAGCAAAGAGTTTTCCTTGGGGAGCCACTAGCTGCGCCAAATCCCGCGCACCATCTTGCAGTAGATCTGCAACCAAGTTTGCCATCACTGCAGGCCAAGTGCCGCGCGCGGTTTCATAGCCCCCCCGCCAAAACTGACATTGAGCACCGACTCCATTCACTTCGGCAGTCCTGGCGGCCTGCGGCGGGCTTTGCAGATCGGGATCCATACCGACCACCTCCTGAACTCCGCGTAAAGCTGCGGCAACCGCGAGAATCCCAGAACCGGTGCCAACATCGAGCAGACGGGTTGGCGGATCGGTTTTGCACCAATCGGTAAGGACTTTGAGAGCTAAGCGGGTCGTGGCGTGACCGCCGGTGCCAAAGGCAGAGCCAGCGAAAATGGTCAGGGGGATGTCATCCGGGCGGATGGGCAAGCCTTCGCGCGGGTGGAAATCGGCGTGGATGACATAGCCGGCACATCGGAAGGGGCGCCAGCTGGCTTGCCATAGGGCTTCAGGGTCGGTCTCGTCGACAAAATGGGGTTCAAGATCGATACGCCACTGCGATTCCGTTAAGCCCCAGGCTTGAAACCAGGATTCCACGGTTTGGACGATGCCATCACACAAGTCCGAGTTGCACAGTGTGCGGACTTCACTTTCCCGTTGAGGATGCTCGGCGTCGGAGGCTAGGGCACCAAAGGCATAAGTGCTTTCCGCGACCGCGTGGCCAAAACCTTGGGTTTCGAGCATGGCCACCAGCGTTTCATCCCAGACGTTGGGTAAATAAAACCGCAGGAGAGTTTGGCTGGAGTCGGATTTGGAGCACGCAGATTCGGTCACGTCGGTCTACCATAGCCGCCGATGGCGACGCCCACCCGACCGCGGAAGCAGAATCCGGATTTCCCCACGCGGGAGAGTTTGACCGCCATGCGCGCGSGYKYRKAMTKRSYGNNCWGGRGSAKYTGCNGTKWGNSGCYAKCMCNNCKCCAWRWCCNMMWYGGMTTGGGAAACGCCCTTTCAGTTGCTGATCGCCACCATGCTTTCCGCACAGTGCACCGATGTTCTAGTCAACAAAGTCACGCCAGCCTTATTCGCCGCCTATCCCACGCCAGAATCCATGGTCGATGCCGCGCAGGAGCACTTGCAGGAGCTAGTCAAGCGCACCAACTTCTTCCGTAACAAGTCCAAGAACATGTTGGCGAGCGCAATTCGTATTCGCGATGTCTTCGCAGGAGAAGTGCCGCGCAACATGGAGGATTTGATCAGCTTGCCTGGTGTCGCGCGTAAAACTGCGAACTGTGTGTTGGGAACTGCCTTTGGCATCAAGGTAGGTGTGGTCGTCGACACCCACGTCGGACGTATTGCCCGACGCATGGGATTCACCAAAGCGGTGGAGCCAGTGGCGGTGGAGCGAGACTTAGTGAAAATCTTTGCGCAGGAGGACTGGGTCTACCTCAGTCATTCTTGGATTGACCATGGCCGCGCCGTTTGCACCGCCCGCACCGCCAAGTGCAGTGGGTGCTTTATGGCGGAGATCTGCCCACGTCGGGTGGACGGGCGCATGGCTTAGGACGACGGCTGGCCTGACGCATGGACTGCGAGCACGCCAAATCACTCAAGGCGACGCTGGTGGTTCCTGGCTCTGGGTCGCCCAGGCTGCTCCTGACTCACGATTACAGTTGACGTTAGCTGGCATCCGAGAGTATGCTTCCCTTATGGCTTCCGAGCCCAACACCTACGACATCACCGAACTCGCACGCACCGCTGGCGTCAGTTCGCGGACGATTCGCTACTACGGCGAACTTGATTTACTCAAGGCATCGTCGCGTGGCCCGGGTGGACGTCGGCGTTATGGTGCCGATGCTGCCGAACGCCTGCGCTTTATCTCGCGCCTGAAAACTCTCGGCATGAGCTTGGAGGAAATCGGCGAGCTGAACCACAGCTTCGATGTCGGCGCCACGCCGGCCATGTTGAAGCACCTCGACTCCCTGCTCGAGATGCGCTTGCACGAAGTCACCGATCGGATTCGCGATTTACGCGACCTCGAAAGTGACCTGCATACCTACCGCGATCGCATCCGCGGAAAATCTACCCCGGAATCGGGAGACCTAGCGTCATGAATCCATCGACCAAAAAAGAATCCACCACCGAAGCACCGTTTGCATTAAACAACAAGTTGCGTTTCGTAACCGCAGCATCCTTGTTCGACGGGCACGATGCCGCGATCAACATCATGCGGCGTATTTTGCAGCAGGAAGGCGGCGAGATTATTCACCTCGGGCATAACCGAAGTGTGGAAGAGATTGTCGAAGCTGCGATTGAGGAAGATGTGCAAGGTATTGCAATTTCTTCTTATCAAGGCGGCCACGTGGAATTCTTTGAGTACATGGTCGACCTGTTGAAGGAACGCGGTTGCGGACACATCAAAGTGTTTGGCGGCGGCGGCGGCACCATGACCGATGCCGAGATCAAACATTTGCACGGCTATGGTGTCGAGCGGCTTTACTCGGTCGAAGATGGACGCATGATGGGACTGGTCGGCATGATCCGCGACATGATGTTGCGCGCCGATTTCTCCACCGTGGAGCCCGATGCTGATTTCCCGCAAGGTCTTGCAGGGCGTCAGTCCCCCGCCTTGGCAAAAGCCATCACTTGGCTTGAGAAGCTGCACGGCGAAGATGCACCTACGGATTCTGCAGCCCGCTTAGTCGCCGCGCGTCAGGAGTTAGCCGAAATGGCGCCGACCCCAAAAGCCGTGGTGATTGGGATTACCGGAACCGGTGGTGCAGGCAAGTCTTCGCTCACCGATGAACTCATCCGACGTTACCTAGATCGCTTCCCCGACCGCACGATTGGTATTTTGTCGGTTGACCCAAGCCGTCGGCGCACTGGCGGCGCTTTACTCGGCGACCGCATTCGCATGAATGCTGCCAAAGGTCCGCGCGTATTCATGCGTTCGATGGCCACCCGTCAAGCCAACGCTGCAACCTCGCAATCAGTGCGCGACGCCTTGTTGGCGATGGGTGCTGCGGGTTATGACATGCTGATCTTAGAAACCGCTGGCATCGGTCAAAGCGATTCGGCAGTCACCGATCTAAGTGATCTTTCGCTTTACGTCATGACGCCCGAGTTCGGCGCGCCGACCCAGCTCGAAAAAATCGACATGCTCGATTTCGCCGATGGTGTGGTGCTCAACAAAGCCGACAAGCGTGGTGCCGAAGATGCACAGCGCGAAGTTGCGAAAACTTACCAGCGCAACCGCAACCTGTTTGACCAACCGCTCGAAAACATGCCGGTGTTCCTGACCTCGGCAAGTCGTTTCGGCGATGTGGGTGTAGACACTTTATTCCAGTGGCTAATGAACAAGGTCGATGAGCGTTCCGAACGTTGTTGGGATCCTGGCGTGCAAGTTTCGCGCGACCAGAAAATCCCCACCGTGGTGCCGACTGACCGCATTCGTTACTTGGCTGAAATTGCAAACGCGGTGCGCAAGCACAAGCAAGACACCCAATCGCATGCGGACGTCGCCGGCCGCGCCGATGCACTGGCACGCAGCTTGCGTGAGTTTGGCGACACGGTGCCCCCACTGGATCAAGATTACGCAGCCGAGGCTTTAGTCGATCAAAACGCAGACCCTGTGGTTCTGGTCCTGCGTCAACGCTATCACGAGGTGGTGCGCGAGATGGATTCCACCCTGCGCAACCGTCTCGCTAACTGGCACGAAACCCGCGCAAGCTATAGCGCCGATGAATTCGTTTACCAAGTGCGCGGCCGCGATATCAAAGTCTCGGCGCAACACCTCACTCTTTCCGGCACCCGRGTTCCCAAAGTTTCCCTTCCCRTCACTAAAAGCTGGGAAGACCTTGCGCGATGGTTTGGATTAGAAAACYTKCCAGGYGAATATCCATACACCGCTGGCGTATTCCCMTTCAAACGTACGGGTGAAGATCCAACCCGCATGTTCGCYGGTGAAGGCCCGGCCGAACGCACCAACCGACGTTTTCATTACGTCAGCCAAGGTCAGCCAGCCGCGCGCCTTTCCACCGCATTCGATTCGGTCACCCTTTACGGTGAAGACCCCGCCAAGCGCCCRGACATTTACGGCAAGGTCGGCAACTCCGGCGTTTCCATTTGTTCGCTCGATGACATCAAGCGCCTTTACTCCGGATTCGAYCTTTGTGCRCCAACCACCTCGGTCTCGATGACCATCAACGGTCCGGCACCGATGATCCTCGCCTTCTTCCTGAACACCGCCATCGACCAGCAAGTCGAACGGCGACTRAAGGAAACCGGKCGCTGGGAAGCTGCTGAAGCGAWAATAAAGGAACTGTGYAATGGAAACCCACCGRTWTACCGTGGTGAACTTCCACCAGGGAACGATGGCTTCGGCCTCGGCACCTTAGGCGTAAGTGGTGACAAACTACTTCCCGCCGAGGAGTACGCCGAGATTCGTAACGCTGCACTTACGGCTGTGCGCGGCACCGTGCAGGCCGACATCCTGAAGGAAGATCAAGCGCAGAACACCTGCATCTTCAGCACCGAGTTCGCGCTGAAACTCATGGGCGATACCCAAGAGTTCTTCGTCGACAACGCGGTGCGYAACTTCTACTCGGTATCGATTTCCGGATATCACATTGCAGAAGCGGGCGCGAACCCCATCTCGCAACTCGCCTTTACGCTTGCCAACGGATTTACTTTTGTCGAGTACTACCGCGCACGCGGCTTAGAGGTCGACACCTTCGCGCCCAACTTATCCTTCTTCTTCAGCAATGGATTAGACGCGGAGTACTCCGTCATTGGACGTGTGGCACGGCGTATTTGGGCGGTTGCGATGAAGGACCTATACGGTGCAAGTGATCGCTCGCAAAAACTGAAGTACCACATTCAAACTAGTGGACGCTCTTTGCATGCGCAAGAGATTGACTTCAATGACATTCGCACCACTCTGCAAGCTTTATACGCGATTTATGACAACTGTCAGAGTTTGCACACCAATGCCTACGATGAAGCCATCACTACCCCTACCGAAGAATCGGTGCGTCGGGCGTTGGCGATCCAGCTCATCATCAACCGGGAACTTGGCGAAGCTAAGAACGAAAACCCGTTGCAGGGAAGTTTCATCATCGAAGAGCTCACCGAGTTAGTCGAAGAGGCGGTGCTCCGCGAGTTTGAGCGACTCACTGACCGCGGTGGCGTGCTTGGTGCCATGGAAACCATGTACCAACGTGGCAAGATTCAGGAAGAGAGCATGCATTATGAAATGCTCAAACATAGTGGTGAACTTCCCATCATTGGCGTGAACACTTTCTTGAACCCTGCTGCGGGCGATGGCTCGGTAGTGGAAGTGGAACTCATCCGTTCCACCGATCAGGAAAAAGATGACCAAGTGCAACAGGTGGCCGACCTCATCAACCTCCACCGTGGCGAATCCGAGCAAGCCTTGGCCCGCCTGAGTGAGGCTGCAGAAACGCATCAGAACGTGTTTGCTGAAATGATGCAAGCGGTCAAGGTCTGTACGCTCGGACAAATTAGCAACACGCTGTACCAAGTCGGTGGTCAGTACCGGCGCAACATGTAGCGCCAGAACTAGAAACACCATAAAAAAAGCCCCCGCGATTTCTCGCAGGGGCTTATGGAAGGAGGAACTCCTTCAGCTGGCACTTACCAGAGCAACGGCACCTTCACGTAATCGATGGAAGGTAGCGGACTAGAAAGGTTAATGCCATTGGTTTGTGCATCGGCGTTAAAGATGACACGGTAACGAATGAAGCGCAAGCCGTCTAGCAGGTCCAAGTTGGTGTGCCACACCACGCTACCCACGGCTAATGGATCTCCCGGCATTCCGCTACCCGGAGGAAGCGATGCGTCTTCGTCGGCGCCTTGGAACTCAAAGGTGATCGAAGTACTTGAAGGCAGGCTATTTTTTGCGCCAACCGTGTCAATACGGAAGAACTTCTCACGTACCGACCAAGTCGGGTTGCCGCCATCGAGAGCAAAGGTCATAGGACCATCGCCCACCGCAGAGGTGAGTGCCATGATGTCGGTTGCTGCGTTGTAGTTTGCACTCACGACCTCGAAGGTCGAAGTAGCAATGTCACTTGGCAGAACGTCGTAACCAATCAACAAGTTCGGAAGGCGAAGAAACTTCGCTTCAAAGAAGGTGGAAGCATTCGCAATGCTCAGGCTGAATGGCTCAAAGGTGACCACGCCGGTGCCACCCGTCGCAATGTCACTCAATGGCAGAACCATTTGTCCCTGCTTGCCGACCAATCCGTTCGCTGGATTAATGCCAGTGAAATCTAGCAGTGGGTCACCGTACTTCGGATAAGTGGCGGGTTGCCCCAAACGAAGTTCGGCAAGGCCAGTGTCGATCCATTCCGAAACCACCATGGATTTGGATGAGAAGAATGGAATCAGCGAATAGGCCTGCGGTGCGGTGAACAGATTGAGCATTTCCTCAACGGCATCGGTCGGATTCTCACCAGCAGCGGTGTCTTGGGCAATGAAATCCAGAATGCCGGCTGCAGCTGCTGGAGGCCACATAATGTCGCTCAAAGGATCTGGAACGTGAATCTGAATCACTCCGTTAGCTCCAGCTCCGCCACGGCCAACCGCAAAGGTTGCGTTGCCATCTTTGGAATTGCCAGAGATTCCACCTGTGTGACGGTAATAGCTAGGGCCGGCCCAGCCACGTCGACCACCAAAGGCTTGAATGGTATCTGCCGCGTTGAGGTTGACGACTTCCGCTGCAAAATCAGCGGAACCAACGTTTATGGAAGTCAAGTCCAAGCCAGTCGAGGAGTGCAACACGAGGTGTCCACCTGCACCACCACCGGAACCAGAGACTCCGTTGTCGGAGTAAATCAACGACTCGCCGGAGAAACCGATGCCGCCATTGACTTGGATTTCAGAAGACGCTCCAAGGCGAATCACGCCGATGGCCATGATGAGCACCTGGCCACCTCCACCGCCTCCGCCTGCGCCTTTACGGTAGCTATCCCAACCACTCGAGATCTGGTTTGCCGATTTCGAAAAGGGAACCACGGGAAAGAAACTCAGTAAAGGGTCGTCAACACCGTCGCCGTTGGCATCCCAGACTTCAATCAACATGGAGTCTCCACTGCCGCCACCACCGGCGCCAGCCCATGGAGTCAGCAACTCGCCGCGGATCACCGAGCCGTCACGCATTAAGCGGGAACCCCAGAAATCGTTCAGAGTATTCAGGTCGGTTAGGTCGTTGCTGAATGGAGTTGGGCCCGCAAGACCAGGGTCTGGGCCAGCCGTTGGGCTGCCAAAGTCGAAGGGTGGCTCCGTTCCAGTGGTCCAAGCTGGGTTGTACAAAGCGTCATTCGTGCCCGCGGCAAAACCGTCAAAGATAACTTCCGGGAGGGCATCTTCCATACCAAGTGGACCGGAAAAGACCACAAGCAGCGAAGTACTGTTGACTCCACGAATGCCATCCTCGGCGCCAAAAATTCCATTTCCGTTTGGAGTGGTGTCTGAGACGCCAATGGTCGAAACCATTTGCGTGTGCGCGTGATTCGTAGCCTGAGCAATGGTGGTGTGGTGGTCTGGCCCCTTGTTATCTACGTTGTCCGGTACCCATCCAGTAGCCAGCGACCAATCCTCCCAAAGTACCGATACGTTTTCGGTCAAAGCAAAACCGCCGCCGCCGCCGCCAGCCACGACGGTGTGGTTCAGTCCGAAGATTCCACCCGTAGTGGTGTCTCCGTTGAAGCCACCCTCGCCGCCGCCGCCGCCGCCGCCGGTGATGAAGAACGGTCCGTCGCCAGGCAAAGCACGCAGAGTTTCTGCGTCGCCGATTTGCGAGGCATCGCCGCCGCGGCCACCACCACATTCGCCGGCTGCACCACCTTCCACAAATTGCGGTGAGTTGAGTGAGGTCGGCCAGGTAGCGCGGTTGCCACTTGCATCTAGGGTGCCGTTAATCAGCACTTCGCCCGTAGCGTAAATCACCAATGGATTCGAACCACGACCGCGAAGAGTTGCGCTCGTGTTAATGGTGAAGTCGTGAACATTCATCACGCCGTTCTGCACGGTATGTTGACGGTTGTTGGAATCGGTCACCGTGGTTTGAGTATCCGTAAAGACCTCAATGGTGCCACTGGTTAGAACGAAGTTGTTGTCTTCTGCAACAAAGACACCTGGGTAATCAAAGCTAGCTGCGATGAAGCCATCGCTCACTTGCGCCAAAGGCAGGTGAATCGGCTCATCTAGGGCTAAAAACCGATTGGTGTCGAAATCGTCACGGAACTCGTCAACCGTCTCGTCGGTTTCTACCCAACTTGGATCGTTATAAATCGCGGTCAGAGTGGGAGTGGCGTGTGTAGCAACAACCAATTCAGAGGTGTTAGTTTGCCCAACGATATCTCCAAACAAGTTGCTCATTTGCAAGCGGAGGTTTCGGTTGACTGGCAACAAACCAGTCACGCGGAACTCAACAAACGCACCTTCTACGGTGCAGTTCTCAATCAGGACCAATTGGCCAGGAACCTTATTGGTCGTCGCAAAGGTGTTTTCATTTCCGGATCCGATTTCTCCATCGGAGTAGAGTAGGAAAATGTTGTCCGTATTGAGGTTTACCGAGCGCCCATCGATGGGCTGGTTGAAACGAATCTCAACCACAGAATCGGGGTCAGCAAAGAAGTTCAGTCCTTCTGGAAAACTTACCGAAGTCACCACTGCTGGGCCTTGTACCAAGTCCAAGAATGCTGGCTGAGTAAGCGGAGGCGTAGTGAAGGTGCGGCGTAAACCCGTAGCGAGCGAGCGGCCATCGGTGTCTCGCAACACGGTTGGGCTGTCAGCTTTGGTCGGCAAAACTAGCTCATARCCSACATCGCCWGGMAGGAAGGCGCCGTTGGAGTTGAARTCGTCGGTTGGACAAGTCGGACGGAAGACAATCGCGCGACCTAAGGAACCAGCTTCGATTTCAAAGGTGCCGGTGACCGGGTTACCTGCGGCAGCAGGATCCGTGGAACGRATTTGRATGGTTCCAAAATTAATCGAGTCCGGGTCAATCGGGTGATTGAACTCAAGGCGGATCGGGCGGTTAATCTGCCAGATCATTCCGTCGAGAAYGTTGGAYCCTTGCGCRAAGAAGGAGCCGCCRGCGTTAAACGGGTCGCCGYYTTGGTCCAAMYGGATATTGYTGSYWGGACCGCAACTGGAAATCAGCGCAACAATGGCGCTGGYGAGAAAAAGGCTATGAGTCTTCCGCATGRGATTGGTGGCTTTCGCCATWCCGATTGTAGGGTTTCTTGGCTTRGGTACCGYTGYTCTTATGGCAAGACTCRTGCCAACCCWRAATKGRGCCTTTCNCCGCCKSMTNAAGGAGCGRGGCCGCCCYCGGYGTTCGTTTTCGCACGGAATCATTCTGTACCTGACTYAGTTATCCCGTGTACACTCAAAAAGCCCCTGTCCCTACGGCTTTACGCCGTCCCTCTACGCCCTTTTCGAAGAATGTTCCTAACCCTACTCGCGGCGCCTTTGTGCGCCTTTTCCCTCATGGCCCAGGAGCCTGAGAATACGGTTACGTCAACCCTATCTCAGAGCCCCATCGCTGGATTCGATCAGCTGGAAATCCAGGCCAACACCTTCACCAATAATCGTCAGCAAGACGCTTCGGTTGCTGCTGACCAAAACGGCAACCTCATGGTGGTCTGGGGAAGCCGGCGCCAAGAGCAAGGCACGTTCGGCATTTTTGCCCAATTTCTAGACCCCCGCGGCCGTGCACTCGGCACTGAGATTCACGTCAACCAATTCGTGCCTAGTGAGCAAGCCAAGCCTTCGGTGACTTTTTCCGAAGATGGTAGTGCCTGGATTATGTGGCACTCGGTGGGACAGGATGGCGATGGCGTCGGCCTCTACGCACGCCGCTTCGAAGTCTCTGTGAATGGTGTAAAACCTTTGGGAGACGAGTTTTCGGTAAATCTGATCACTGAGAATGACCAAATGGATGGGGTCCTTTGTGCCGCTCCAGATGGCGGTGTGATCTGTGCTTGGACTGGATTCGAGGGCCAGCGGGAAGTGATTCGCGCGCGCCATTTCCAGGCTGACGGCACCCCATCCGGTGAAGAGTTCCGCATCTCCTCGGATACCAAGAACCACGAGCAACTGGTGTCCTTGGCTTCCTCCCCGCAAGGCGTTCTTGCGGTTTGGGGTCGTCGTAATGGAKCSCACTCTCCGGAAGGCATTGCTGGCAGTTTGGTGAGCATGGTCAAAGGGGAAGCCGTATTCCAAGAGTTCGCTGTAGTTTCTGGAGAGGAAGCGCTTGAAGTCGAGCCTTCCATCGATGCCGCCGCCGATGGCAGTTTCGTGGTCGCCTGGATGAGCACCCTCAGTGGCAACGAATACCACACCATGGTGCAGCGTTACAGCGCTGATCTCGCCCCACTTGGCGAAGCTTTCGAGGCCGATGCTGGTGGCACTCATGTGCGCACTGGCGCGCAAGTTGCGGTAGCTCCAGATGGACGCTTCCTCATTGCCTACAATAGCTTATGGGCAAAGGAGTTCTCCGCTCCAGCGCATCGTCCGACCCGCCCGACCTCGATTCAAGCGCGTYGCTACCTGGCAAACGGAACGCCAATGGGTGAAGGATTCCGCATGAACCTATTCGATGATGGCGAGCAAACCCTCATGGTAGGTATCAACGCCAAGCATCTTTTGTGGACTGCCCAAGATCAGTTAGTCGCGGCTTGGCACGGCAACTTGCCAACCGATTCTCGTGCCGTTGGACTGACCCTGTTCGT
Organism: Planctomycetota bacterium; assembly: GCA_002746235.1. GTDB lineage: Bacteria > Planctomycetota > UBA1135 > UBA1135 > UBA1135. The sequence goes on along the minus strand of NVWJ01000019.1, from coordinate 20,239 downwards.
ACCGGAGACCTTTCAACCGAAAGCGCCGGCCGCGATTGAGCCGAAAGCTGCAGGCAGTGACATCACCGAGGACATGGTTCACGGTCTTGCCGCCTACCCAGATTACGACCCCAACTTCCGACGTCGTGCTTCCACGCCTCCACCTCTTGCAACCGGTGGCTCTGGCGGATTTGAAGCCATCTCAAATACCGGGTGGACTCCACCCGACCCAGATCTTGCCGTCGGCCCAAACCACATAGTGACTGTGGCCAATGGTGAGATTTCCTTCCACACCAAAGCAGGTGTGCGCACCTTTGTTGACACCATTGCTGGTGCGAGCGGTTTTTGGGGCTCGGTTGGCGCAGGTGGATTCGTGTTCGACCCAATCGCCTTATACGATTCTGCAACTAATCGTTATATCGTTGCAGCTGCTGATGGCGCGGGCGTGAACGATGCCATCGTCCTGGCCATGTCCGACGATGACGACCCCAACGGTACTTGGCACAAATACCGTTTCTCGATTTCCAGTACATGTGGTTTCTTCGACTTCCCCAACCTCGGAGTCAACGAAGACGCCATTTTCCTGGTTGGTGATTGTTTTGCCGGTGGTGGCAACCGCATTTTCATGTGGGACAAAAGCCTGGTAATGAATGGCCTTCCGGTCACCACGAAGCAAGTACAAACCGCAAATGGTCAGATTTCTTTGGGTGCTTCCAAGAACTACGACACCAACTCACCAGCGTATTTTGCAACCACCTACTCTTCGAGCAGCAACCGCATCATGCTGAAGTCGATTACCGATCCTAACGGAACTCCAGTCTTGACCCAGTTTGAAGTCACCGTGCCAAGCTTCAGCTTTCCTCCTGGAGCCACGCAACTTGGAACTTCCAACCGCGCGGCCACCATTGACTGGCGGATTAAGAATGGTGTGGTGCGCAATGACCACCTTTGGTTAACTCACAACACTGGTCCAAGTACCGCGCGCGTGGCTTGGTATGAGTTCGACCTGCAAGGTTGGCCCTTAAGTGGCAGCAACCCAGTGTTGGTGCAGTCTGGAACTTTGGATTTTGGCGCTGGAGAGCACAACTGGTTCGGCGACATCAACGTGACCGATTCCGGCGATGCAGTGATTGCATTCAACCGTTCTTCTTCGACGCAGTACATCTCGGTGGAGTTCGCTACGCGTAAAGCTGGCGACCAAGCTGGAACCTTCAGTCTTCCGAAGCAACTGCAGATCAGTACCTCACCAGAAACCGGCACACGTTGGGGCGATTACTCTGGAGTTGAGCAAGATCCAAACGATCCTGGAACTTTCTGGAGTCACCACGAATACCGCACTACGGGGTGGCGTACGTGGGTTGGCGAGTTCAGCGTTGCGCAAGAGTTGACCTTAAATGCACCGGTTCTGATTCCTGGCACCAACGCAAGTTTTGTTGCAGATAACGCCATTGCTGGTGAAACCGTGCATTACTTGGTGAGCCTGAATGCTGGAACCTGGGCACCGCCGCAACTGGGTGGTTTAGTCCTCGACATGGGAACTCCTGCGACTTACCTCGGCGGCGCTGTTGCCAACGGGTCCGGTACTGCGAGCTTGCTCGTTTCCATTCCAGCCGGCGCACCAAGTGGTGTGACCGCATACCTACAAGTCGCTGCAGTGCGCGGCGTTGGTGGTATCGATTCGGTGAAGTCCAACTTGGTCACTACGGTGATTCAGTAAAGAAACTCACCGAACCTTTTTACCGTCGCTTCCTGAAAGGGGAGCGACGGTTTTTCATGGACGATGGCAACGATGGAAGCCCTGATTTAGTCAGGCAGCTATTCCGTATCRGTTTCCGTYTGCAAYGACATATGCCGATCGGAATCTTCGACGACTTCGGCACCAGAAATGCCGGCAGCACGGGCGACGTCGACCAATTCGTCTGGTGTGAAGGCTGCGCAAAGACTGGCGTGGAAAAGTTCCCGCGCATATTCCGCTTCCTCCGGCGCATGCAGGTCGACCAGTGCAGTTGCAGTTGCGAYRTCMTCCGGACGGAACAAATCGCGRATGAGRAAYACACCWCCWGGCTTCAGYACGCGCCATGCTTCGCGCAAGAAAGGCACCGGATCTGGRATGTGATGCAGAATGCTATTCGAGCACACCGTGTCAAAACTATCGTCTGGAAAATCCAAWCCTTTGGCATCGGCAATGACGAACTCGACTTGATCTCCATGCGCACAAACCGCTTTATGTTCCTCTGCGATTTTCAGCATGTTGACCGACAAATCCACCCCAACCACCTGCAACTCYGGCTTYTGCGWGACYAGCTGCAGCGGAATRTGCCCCGGTCCACARCCRATATCSARCACSCGGCCATGCGCGCCAAGYTCCAACAAGCGAGTGATAAAAGCATCGTTGGCGCCGGAGTGATCCATGGCGTCGTAAGCCTCGGCATCTTCCACGGTGTCCATGACTTCGGGTTCAAGCACGCGTTCCATGGGCGAAAGGGTACACTCCCGCCGCATGGGGCTCATCGAAGTCGACCGAAAACTCTCYGACCGAGTGGATTTGCTCTCCTTTCCGGAGCCGGTGACCCATGTCTACAACCCTTTGACCTACGCGCGGCGTCCGCACGAGAAGTTCCTYAAGAAGTACGCGCGCAAAGGAATTCCAAACTTGCTGCTCGGSATGAACCCAGGGCCGTGGGGCATGGCGCAAACCGGAGTCCCGTTTGGCGAGGTCGCTATGGCCCGGGACTGGTTAGATGTSGCWGCGAARGTCSRCAAGCCRRMRMTCGAGCACCCCAAGCGTCCGATYGAAGGCTTTGCTTGCGAGCGCTCSGAAGTCAGCGGCAAGCGGATGTGGGGTTGGGCRAAAGAATACTTCGGCACCCCAGAAAAGTTCTTCGARAARTTCTTCGTGTTCAACTACTGTCCTCTGGTGTTCATGGAGGAGAGTGGYAAGAAYTTCACKCCYGACAARCTYCCWGCCGYTGCACGCGACCCCTTGTTCGAAGTTTGCGATGCYTCCTTGCGTGAAGCCGTRCTKTGGTTAAAACCTGAGCGCGTGATTGGCGTTGGCAAGTTCGCCGAGAAATGTGCGCAACGCGTACTCGGCGATTTGGATTTGGAAATCGCMTTTGTCCTACACCCTAGCCCAGCAAGTCCGATTGCAAAYCGCGGATGGGCMCCGCAAGCCGAAGCCAAGTTCAAGGCTCTAGGCATCCTTTAGAAACACATGCGCATCGTCTCCCTCAACGTMAACGGWATCCGCTCGGCYGACCGCAAAGGTTTTTTCGATTGGATYCCSSARCACAACCCCGACATTCTKTGCCTGCAAGAAACRCGGATYCAGGATCAYCAAATGACCGACATCATGCGCACGCCTCCGGGCATGYATGCGATTTATCATCATGCGGAAAAGCCGGGCTATAGCGGGGTTGCGATTTACTCSAAGGTGGARCCGGAYAASGTCACSGTYGGYCTTGGCTGGGATGAATTCGACCGCGAAGGACGTTTCCTGCAAGCCGATTTCGGACGCCTAACCGTGGTTAGCYTGTACATGCCATCGGGTTCGGCGAAGGAAGARCGCCAAGCGTTTAARTATGTGTGYATGGATCGCTTCGCTGAATGGTTGCAGGAARARCGGRCCTCGAAACGCAACATTGTGGTGTGCGGCGATTGGAATATTGCACACACCAACAAGGACCTTAAGAACTGGCGCGGTAATCAAAAACAATCTGGTTTCTTACCGGAAGAGCGCGAATGGATGAGCAAGGTCTTCGGCGAACTCGGCTGGACCGATGCCTACCGCAGCCTCTACCCCGACGCAGAAGGCGAAGGCTATACCTGGTGGTCCAATCGCGGACAGGCTTATGCCAACAACACCGGATGGCGGATTGATTATCAAGTATGCACGCCGGGCTTGGCTAAAAAGGCGACATCGTCCTCGGTGTTCAAAGAGGTTCGCTTATCCGACCACGCGCCGTTGACCGTCGATTACGACCTTTAGAGCAGAGTGGGCGAAGGCTGGTAGGATGACGTTTGGCTAGTTCAGCCAACAATCCCCTTCACCTCCTTGCCCATGCTTCGACTCACCCTTCCCCTCGCTGCCGCAATCCTGGCCGCACCTCTTGCTGCTCAAACCGAGCAGTTCTCTGCGGTTCTTGATCAACCGAACAACGTGATTGCCTGGGACGTCACTACCAGTATTGGATCGGTCGATGTCTCCCCCACCACTTTCCGCATCGGTGGCACGGTGGAGTTGTTACTTGATTCGGCGAACGCCCCCTACAGCAGTGGTTCGCTCAATGGCTCGCTTGCCTTCACCGCTCCAACTACTTTGAGTGGCGAGATTCCAAACCCGATTCCATTCTTCCCACCGCTTGCGACCTTCGACATTCGCAATATGGAATTTCATCTGGCAGCGCCCTCCTTCAGCATTGCGCCAAACGGAGATTTCACCGCCATGGTCGTTTTGTCCACCACCGCCGGAACCAATACGATTGGCGGCTTGTTTGGCAGCGGCACCGAGCCGATTGCTGGAGTTGGTTCCACCCCAACCGCGGTCAACGGCAACGTGAGTCAGAGCGGCAGTGTCATCACTTTTTATATCGACTTGAACATCACTGTGACTTTGGTCGACCCAGGCACTGGCGTCAGCAGCGACATTACTTTCAATGGTCCGTTGACAAGCTATGCGGATAGCACGCAAAACGGTAGCTTCCACCTTGAAGCTCCGTTGCCGCTTTCACTAGGCGCGAACATCATGCCCTTCACCGGCGCCACTCCAGGTGGCACGGTATTCCTCGCCGGCACTGTGGCAGGACGCGGTTCGGTTTTCATTGCTGCCCTGAATACGACTCTAGGCATTGCAAATCCAGCACAGGCTGGCTCCACCTCTGCTGATGGCTCCGGTAATGGCAGTTTCAATGTCAATGTTCCAGTTCTCCTACTAGGCCGCTCGGTTTGGCTGCAAGGCGTGGAAGTGAACAACGCAAGTAACGTCTTCGGCTCCTGGGTCGAGTAGAGTTACAACATGCGTTTCGCCTGCATTGTTTTCGCTTTCCTTACCTTGGCCTCGACCGGCCTGGCGCAGTTGGACCCGAACGATGTAGGCGATGGCTGCCAAGTTTGCCATTTAACCGGGGTCAAGGAGTGTAAAAAGCACCCTTCGAGCCTGGCGGTTGCCGAAACCGAAGTGGTCTATTGCTCGGTAGCTAGCGCATGTGGGAAATGTGGTGGATCGTTAATGGTCGACTGCAAGAAATGCGGCGGCGGACCAGGCAATGTCGAAATGGAGAAGCGGCGGTTAATTGCTCAGCGGTATGCAGACAATCCGACTCCTGCACAAAAACTATTCGACCGCGAATTGGTCCGCGTAGTCACCGACCATTTCGACATCATCATTGACTGCGAAAAAATCAAAGATGGTTCTCGCCGTATGAGTGCGCATGAAGTAGCTCATGCCCTGGCCACCGAGGCCGAAAAAGCTGCCGAACTGTTAGATGCCCAGTTTGGAGCCAAGTTGCATCATTACGCGCGACGTTCGCGTATTTGGTTTTGGGGTGACCCCAAAGATCACTTGCTGGTAAACCAAAAAATCCTTGGCACCAATGATCCCGGCGCATTCAAGCTGTTCGGCCCTGACCCGGCTTATTCGGCTTGGACAAAGGAACGCGGCCTAGAAAACAAGGGCATGGCGATTGTGTCAAATGGTGTGCATATCGGTGTGCACTTATTGTTGAGCAACTTGTTTCGGACCGAGTGGATTGGCAATAAGAAGGCCGGTTGGTTCGACATCGGGGCGGCGCATTACTACGAGAATCAGCGCTTCCAACAAGTCACCACCTATTGCATTGACGAGGCCGATGCCAATCTCGATTATGAAAACGGCCGCTGGCACGYGCCGGTGAGAAAGTATCTCAGCAAACATAGAAAGATGGTGCTGCCGGAACTGTTGCAGAAAATCTCCGGCACCATGTGGGATGAAGAGCATGCTTTGTCGTGGAGTTTGTACGACTGGGTSGCCACSGTGCACCCSAAAGCKCTSAARCCAYTGCTACTKGGCTACAAGGATCGCAARSAATCSCGAGATTTGTTCAARMAGCACTTRGGCATGACCRTCATGCARGTYGAAGARGCSTGGCGWGCCTGGATTTTCGACACYTATCCGGTYAARAAYCCTAARCCGCGCAAGAAGCTTTANGSRRRCKCCCCCNNSSACGYGRGTTTTTTGGGACAATRCCRCMCGATGTTGCTGTCCCTGCTTTTCTCCTTTACCCAATCTCCAGTTGCAGCGCCGGCCCYKACCCCKATTGCRCCGCCGCTCGRTCACGTCGTMYTGATTAGCGTCGACGGCCTGCGTTCCGATGCACTRCTCATCAACGGCGGTGAAGGTTTGCCCAACTTCCAACGGCTTTTGGCGGGAGCGCACACCTTGAACGCCCGMTGCGACCCGGACTACTCGGTCACGCTGCCGAACCACGCCGAYATGCTGACCGGCCGYYTRGTYRAGGGGAATGGTGGTCATGGMTGGACCTCCAATGCAACGCCTCACCCCAAAGGACAGTTGGTGGATGCGGAAGGTGGCGTCTTYGAAGGCGTCTACCATCAAACTTCCGCCGCCGGYATCGACGATGCATTCCTRGTTTCCAAACCGAAGTTCTTGTTGTTCCAGCAGAGTTGGAATGTCACCYCKGARTTRCGRGTKATGGATGTRGTTTTGGTGCARGACRAYGTCGARGCGCAAATGAAATTGGTTTTTCAAATGCTCGATGARGAGGTGCACCCRCGTTCCTTTATCTTCCTGCATTTACGCGGCCCCGATGATGCCGGTCATGCACACGGCTGGGACATGRCTCCTGGCTCGCCTTACTTAAAGGCCGTCCAAGACGCCGATACGCAGATCGGGCACATCTTGAATTTCCTCGACCAAAACCCAGACTTAAGAAAATCGACGGCGCTGGTGATCACTGCCGACCATGGCGGAGGCATTCCGCATAAGAATCACTATGGCTATGGCATGTTGTGGGTCAACACAGTCATCCCATTCTTTGTGAATTTGCCGCACAACCAAAAGCTCGACCTTTACGAGCTATGCGCCACCACTCGACGCAACCCCGGGTTGGACCCGGTCGCCAACAACCCCGCGCAACTGCCTCCGATTCGCAACGCCGATGTCGCAAATCTTTGCCTGGCACTTCTCGGCTTAGACGCGATTCCTGGTTCTACGGTGAATGTAAAGCAAGACATCTATCGCGCCCTATTTCAAAAATGAAGGCGCCCTTACTGCTTGCCATCGATCAGGGCACGACCTCGAGTCGCTCAGTTTTGTTTGACGCCCAGCAGCACCCAATGGCGTCCGCGCAGCGCGAAGTGCAGCAGTTTTTTCCGCAATCTGGATGGGTTGAGCACGATGCGCAGCAAATTTTCCGCGACTGCTTGGCGTGTTGTCGGGAAGTGCTTGAACAACACCAAGGTGCTCTGGAGAGACTTGCTGGTATAGGTATTGCCAATCAGCGCGAAACGGTGGTGCTGTGGGATCGAGAAACCGGCACGGCTTTGCATCCGGCATTGGTTTGGCAGGACCGACGCACCAGCGAAATTTGCGCCAGCTTGCGTGAATCCGGTTTAGAGGAGGAAGTTCGCTACCGCACCGGACTTCTTATAGATCCGTACTTTAGTGCGACCAAGATTGCATGGCTGCTCGATGGCATCCCGGGCGCGCGATCCGCAGCCGAGCAAGGCAAGTTGGCGGTCGGCACCATCGATACCTGGCTCCTGTGGCATTTGACCGCCGGAAAAACATTCGCCACCGATGTCAGTAATGCTTCTCGCACCCTGTTGTTCAACATCAACACCATGCAATGGGATCCTTGGCTGTGTGAACAATTCAACATTCCCGAATCTCTGCTGCCGGAAGTGCGCGCCACCACCGATAACTTCGGCACCACCGACCCTGGCCTATTCGGACGCGCAATCCCCATTCATGCGGTCATCGGTGATCAACAAGCGGCCACCTTGGGGCAGCATTGTTTCACCTCCGGCAGCATGAAATGCACTTATGGCACTGGTGCTTTCGCTATGCAAAATACTGGAGAACGTTGCATCGTGGAGAGTCGCCGGCTGTTGACTACGGTGTTATGGAAGCATCAAGGCAAAGTGCAATACGCACTGGAGGGGAGCATTTTCTCTGCCGGTTCCGCCATGCAATGGTTGCGCGATGGACTTGGCTTATTTGAACACGTCGACCAAACCGAAGCGCTCGCGCGCCAGGCGCANNAYCGAMYTSMSKYSYKKRSTYRGKYCSGSCANKCSANGGACNWCRGSGCCSCKTSGYGNRGMTGNCWRRCGNWCGNNYSCMGCCNWYGCWYGGMAKYRSCYGSMSTRSYGGYCGCNGYAGNWRATSGTGCSSGYCKKRTYSRAAGCTTCCTGCTTTCAAACTCTGGACCTCCTTGAAACTGCAAAAGAAGACGGGACCCAACTCCCTGACTCTCTTCACGTCGATGGCGGCTTGTGCAACAACGCTTGGTTCCTGCAAAACCTCGCCGACATTTTGCAGTTGCCAATTCAACGACCGGAAAACGTCGAAACCACTGCTGCTGGCGCCGCCCTTTGTGCAGCACTCGGCGCCGGCCTCACGCAACTCGATAGCGTGCAAGGCTTCTCGCGTAAGGGCATAAAAACCTTTCTTCCGCAGATGCAAGCGAGCGAGCGAGACCAGCGCTACGCCGCCTGGCGCAACGCCGTATCGCGTACACTAACAAGCACATGAGCGAGATCCGCCTCCGCAACGCCATCCTCACGTCGATCAAACGAACGTGGTGGTTGATTGCGGTTTTGCTGATTCTCATGAGCGGCTTCCGGCTTTTGTTCACGGTGCAATTCGCGCACCCAGAAATTTGGAGTGAATTCTTAAACTCCATCCCTATGGCCTTCGCATTTGGCGCCGTGCACGACCTGCGCATCTTGCTGCTATTCGCATTGCCGCCCACGTTTTCCTTGCTGTGGATGCGCGACCGCACCCTCAAGCGTTGGAAAACTTGGCTATCCCGAACCTCCATCTATTGGTTCCTCGGCATATCGATTATTGTCATCGTGCTGGCCACAGAGCAGATTTACTACTCCTACTTCAGCACCCGTTTCAACATTCTGGCTTTCGGCGCCATCGAGGACGATGTTGGCGCTGTGCTAACCAGCGCATGGCAAACCTACCCCCTGTTGCTTTATCTCAGCGTTGGCTTGGTACTGGAATACCTTGTGCTACGCATTATCCGACGCGCCTTTCACTTCACCAGCTTCTTGCATGCCGCCAAAGCGCCGCAAGCCCATGAGGTCGACCGCGCACTCAACCTGCACATCGTGACTCACACTGGGTTAACCGTGCTGCTTTGCTTGCTCCCGCTCACGCCAATTTTCGTCAGTCTTGATGACGATTATCCGCAAAGCACCTTTGTGCGCACCATTCCAGAAAATGGCGTTGAGAAACTTGCCGAGACCATGTGGGCCCGGTTCAGCGAAGAGCAACTGACCACTGCAAAACGATTCGGTTACGCCGGCGACCCACAACGGGCCATCGACGCCTTCACCGAAAATCAAAGCGCTACGGATCWAGGACCGCTTCTTTATCGCCTYCCTTTGCAGGCCATGGAACCCACTCCCATCGTGGATGCACCGCCTCATGTMGTGCTGGTGGTTATGGAGAGTTTTGCGACCCACCTTTTGCAATACCAATCACCKGAGTTTGATCTGCTTGGTCCRGCAAAAACCTATTTTGAGGAGGGCGTGCTTTACCAACGCTTCCTKCCTTGCGACAACATTTCAGCCGGCACSATTCTCGGTATTACCATGAATCTGCCCTACCGCCCCAATACTAAGCACCTATCGCAATTAGATGGGGARCAGCGCAGRTATGCCAGCAGCATGGCCAARCTGTTTGGCGACCGCGGCTATGACACCGCGTTTTATTATGGCGGAAGTTCYGAATGGCGCGGCCTGGACAARTTTCTTCCYCACCAAGGATATGAAGAAATCCTTGGCATGGAAAAACTCATCGAGCGTTACMACCTWGATATYGAGGAGGACGGCGGACCATGGGGCGTCTGGGATGAATACCTTTTCCGCGCCGTCACGGAGCGTTTAACCGACGCAACGAAGCCCGTGTTCATGGTGGTYTTCACSACYACGAATCATTCACCGCACCGCCTACCCAAAGACTGGCGCGCCAAGAAATTATCGCCACCGAATCGRCTGCTTGCGCGCACTGGYCCGTTCAATGAAACGCAAAGTGCACARGTCGAATCTTATCGCTATGCCGCTTACCAACTAGGTATTTGGCTAAATRGTTTGAAGGACTTGAATCTCGATCAAAAAACTATTRTTGGRATTACTGGCGACCACACCGCCGGCATGGGGATTCCCTTCGCGCACCACGAGTTACTTCTAGAACGCGCGGTCCCCTTTCTATTGCTGATGCCAAATTTCATTGCAGAGCAATTCCAGCCGRATCCACTGACTCCTGGTTCGCATAAAGATATGGCGCCAACCCTRTTCCACGCGGCTGGACTTGGACCTTTTGGATACCGTGGCTTAGGCACCAGTTTGCTTGCCCCAAGCGCTCGTCACCTGGGCTTTAACTCCACGGGCTTGGTGCTCACCCCCAAAGGAGCGGTGCGACTCCATCGGGAGGGCTATGACTCCTTGCGCTGGGACGGAGACAGTTTGGACCTAAAKCCGAACAAACAAAAAAGCAAYWTCGAAGACGATGCCGCTGTGAARGCCTATCAATCTGCKCTATCGCTGACCGATTGGCTGATTAATGAAGAGCCGCCGAATTCCATAGAAACTGGRAATTAGCGAATTCTTCCGTATTTAGCCCATTTCCCTACCAATCCACGCTTATGGTGAGAGCAACTCTTTGTCTTCATGCGGCCCCACTCATTTACTGTCATGAAAAAAATCTTTCTCATCTTTACTTCTCTGGCGGGAGTCCTTCTCCTAGCCGGTACCGCAGCAGCTGCAGAAATGCCTGCTGACCAATGTGGCGGATACGGTGGACCTCCACCTCCGCCCCCTGGCCCTTCTTATCCCGTCGCGGATGGCAAAGCAGCACGGCCCTCGACACCATCTTCGCCAAGCGCACCCTCGACACCTAGTAAACCGTCGTCCCCGTCTACRCCWACGACTCCGACTTCGCCCGCTGCTCCGGCATCGCCAACCACTCCTGSCGGTCCCGCTGCACCTGGCGCACCAGYAACAACTGGTGGCGCCCCGCTACCAACCGAACACGGCCGTACCGCAAAAACCTTCCTCAAAATGAAGTGGGATTATCCGGTACATCAGTTCTTCAAYCAAGAACGCTCCAATGCCTTCACCGTCGCCGGGCGCTATGCCTCTGCGATGTCGCGCACKGAAGCTTTCTWCCGCGTTTCGGAAGACGATCGRCGTCCACTGCTGGTGCTTCGCGAATGCTTCCATTGCAACGGCACCGACGACGCCCTGCTCTCCTCCACCAGCGGTAACGAGCGCACGCTCATCATGACCCGTTGGTTCCATTGCGTGARAATGCCTTTGGACGTGTTGCACGAAGATCACATCTTCCGCAACCTGTTTGRRCAAGAGCATCCACCACAYGTATTCCTGGCGCGCTGGGATGGCAGTGAGRTCATCACCTTTAAAGGCAATGCCAACCAGAARGATTTGTGGGATGGCATGTACACCATGCTTTCTGCGGAATACAAAAAGGACGCCCGYCGYGCGGTGAAAGACATCGAACTGCTGGTCGCGCAGTACGACATGTACGATGAAAAGATTACTCGTCTTGAAAACGCCTATGAGCTTCAAGTCGAAGAYAGTGGCGAAAAGTCACGCAAAGCTAAAAAGCTCCAGAATCGTTTAGCCGAGCTKAACGATGACCTCGCCGACCTCCAGAAAGCGGAAGGCAAAGCCTCGGACTTGAAATTAAAGAATCCGAAGGATCGCCCGAATGCGCATAAAGCGACTCAGGGTACTCCAGTCCCGGCCTCCGCCTACTAATCCTATTTTATTAAAAGTGACTGCCAATCTACTTGGCAGTCACTTTTTTCACATATGAACACAACCTTCAACCTACTCCTCGTAGGGCTGTTTCTGTCAGTTCCTCTTTCTGCGTCTGCACAAAAAGACATCGACGAGGATGCTCTTCAATTCGATCCTTACACGCGCAATGAACGCGCAGCGATGGCAGAGGCAGGCTATCGCAAGATTGGTGTCATGCCTTGGGCTGATGGCCATACCACCCAAACCATTGATCGTTCTCTCGGCGGCGTGCCAATCCTTTGGTTAGAAACGGAACACTTCCGGATTGGCTGTAGCCTGGACTCTTACACCCCAGACAAAAGCGATCCGATGGAACGCAAAAAGCTCAAGGCGGAGCTTAACGACTTACGTGAGCTCCTTCCCAGTGTTCCGCGGAAGGTAAAGCTGATTGATCCTTGGTTGCGCATGCATCTCACGGCTAGGCGAGCGGAGGATTTGTATGCCCAGATGGAAGAAATCTTAAACCTCGGCGAGAATGACTTTCCCGACCCGGCCAGCAAGATTTCTGGTCGCAAAACCACGCTTGGTCCCTATCTCGGAATGCAGAATAAGTTCACCATCCTGATGACCAACAAGAAAAGCACCCTGGAACGCTACCAGGCGACCTTCTGTTCCTATCGCTCCAACGGTGCGATGATGTATTATTTCCCGGACGATGAAGTGCTCATCTTTGGCTTGGCCGCCGAGTTCGATGGCATGGGATCCGACACCGCCATGCATTGCATGTTGTCCTACGGCTTGACGATTAACTTATTGAATGGCTATCTCGCTTTCCGCCACAGCATGCCTGCCTGGTTAAGCCTCGGCCTCGCGCACAGCAATGCCCGAAAGATTGATCACAAGCGGAACTATTTCAGCGAGCAACGCGCGTTTGACCGCAGCGACAAAAAAATCTGGGACTGGGAAGTGCGAGTGCGCGGACGAGTCAAAAATGAAGCCGATCCTAGCTTTTCAGAAATGGCCGGTTGGGCGGACCACCCAAGCATGTCCTTCACTGACGGCATGATTGCCTGGGCGCGGGTGGATTACCTGCGCCGGGAACATCCACGCAAACTCGCCGAATTCCTTCGCGTGGTGAAATCGCCATTCCCCTCGGGAGTGGAAGTGACCGTAGAGAGGCTTCAAACCCACCAGGTAGACGTTTTTCACGCCACCATGGGCATGACCCCTGAGGAATTCGACGAAAATTGGCGTGCCTGGGTCCTCAAAAACTACCGAAAAAAGTAAGGATATCTAGCATTTCCCGGCCTTTTCCAGGTTATCGCGGGCCGATGGCTGGTAAAGTCAAACAACCCCTGTCCCTCACATTAGGACACCAACACATGAGTAAACTCTTTTCGATCATTCTTTCTGTTGCAGCAGTGGCCGCATTCACGGCCCCTCTCGCAGCTGTACCTCAGTGATGAGGTGGTTCAGGCGGCCCCCGTGGGGGTGCCGGATATGGAGGACCTGGTGATACCACCGGTCCCAGCGGAGCTGCACCTGCAACTCCGTCAACCCCTTCGACTCCGTCGACACCAGCAGGACCAGCAACTCCTGGAGCAGGAGCMGGCCCAGCATCWGGTGGCGGAGCTGCACTTCCGACCGAGCATGGCAAGACTGCCAAAACTTTGCTCAAGATGAAGTGGGATTATCCAGTCCACAACTTGATTGATGTCAATGCGGACAACACCTCGGGCACCGTAGCGAAAGCTATGCGTCGCGCCCTGGACGAGCAAGTTGCTTTCTACACCCTTGCAGGTGATTCACGCATGCCATTGCTGATTCTCCGCGAATGCCGTCTGTGTAACGGCACCGACGACGCCCTCCWGTCTCGTTCCGGTGGCAATGAGCGCACGCTCATCATGGCTCGCTGGTTCCATTGCGTGAAGATGCCAATCGAGGTTCTGGAAGAAAACCATCCGTTCACCAAGGTGTTCGAAGAGGAGCATCCTCCACACCTCTTCCTGGCTCGCTGGGACGGTAGCAATCCAATTCCTTTGCGTGGCGATTTGTCGCGCACCGAACTTTGGAACAACATGTACACCATGTTGGATTCCGAGTACAAGAAGGATGCAGAAAGTGCCGTGAAGGAAATCGAAAAGATCCTTTCTCAGTACGACATGCTCGATGAGAAGATTGCACGCCTCGAGATTGGCATCGACGATGAAATCGAAAAGCGTGGACCAAAGTCCAAAAAGCTGAAAAAGAAGCGCAAGCAACTTGAAGAAGCTCAGAAGGAAATGGTCATGTGGCAGGAGAAGGAAGTAAAGCTTTCCCAACTGGGCTTGAAGTCCGTGAAGGAAGAGCCTGCTTTCGACATCTCGCAGCCTTACGTCGGTAAGTAACCGAACTCATGGAAACGCCGTCGGGCTTAGGCTCGACGGCGTTTTTTTGGTATTCACCGATATCCACCCCCTCCGAGCCTCTATAACCAAGTGGTCTGCGCTCCCAAATACGTCGATGCTCTACCGCTTCACCCTCCTCCTCCTCGCCCTCTCTCTACCTCTGACCTCCCTGTCCGCCCAGAAGGGCAAGGACAAGGAGGAGGATAAAGAGTGGTTGGAAGATCCTTATTCCGAAAACGACAAGGAGGTCTTAGCAGCCGCTGGCATCGTCAAAATGGGTCGTTTCCATTGGGCTGATAACCACAGCACTGCGGACATTGACGAAGCCATCGGCGGAGCACGCATTCGTTGGATTGAAACCGCGCACTTCCGCATTGGCAGCAGCTTGGGCAGTTACACCATTGATAAGGGCAGCAAAACCGAGAAGGAAAAAATCAAAGTAGAGATTAAGCGTTTGCGAGAGCGACTGCCGAATGTGCCAAAGAAGGTGAAGAAGCTCGACCCTTGGTTGCGGCTGCATCTTTACGCCATGCGTGCTGAAGATTTATATGCCGAAGTTTCCGATCTGCTCGGCGTGACCGATGAGAGTTTCCCAATCTCACCAGACTTGAGCGTGAATGGTGAGTACATGGGTGAAGGCGCCTACCTCGGCATGAAGAGCAAGTTCACTCTGCTGTTCGTACAACAAGAGAGTACCTTGGGACGTTATCGCAAGTCATTTATGAATTCCACWGGCGAYAAGCCAATCCGCTACATGTTCCCGCGCGACGGAACTTTGTTGTTTGGCGTTGCTGCMGAGAACGATGGCATGGGRTCRGACACGACCATGCATTGTTTATTCGTTTACGCCATGACCATGAATCTGTTGAATGGCTATCGGTATTATCGCCATGAGTTACCGGAGTGGGTGAACACTGGCTTGGGGCATTTTTATGCACGTCAGATTGATCCTAAGAAAAACTACTTCACKCAGGACCGCTTGTTCGGCAGCGATGATAAGAACATCTGGAAATGGGAGCCAAAGGTACGCGCGCGWATTGGACATGACTACTACCCTGGCTTCACCAAAGTCATGGTTTTTCCGCAGCCGGATGAAATGGAGTACAACGATCACGTCATGTCGTGGTCACGCGTCGACTTCCTTATGCAGACCAAACACGAGGGATTTGCCCTATGGTTCAAAATGTTGAAAGAGCCATTTGCCGACGGCGTGGTCCCAACCCAAGAGCAAATGACCGAACGTCAGCACCAAGCCTTRATSGAWGCCTTTGGCCTAGATAGCRCCAGTTACGACTCRGAATGGGCGGCCTGGTGCAAGAAGAACTACGCGAAGAAGTAGGCTGTGGGGCATGGCCTCTGCACTGCTCCTCCCTAGCCTCACTCTTCTAGTCGCCCTAGCCTGCGGCACYCCGACCGACGCCTGGCAGGAGCCGGAAGCARAAACCGCGAAGGAGGACGGCCCGCGCTTGGCTTTAGAGGTCGTSCAYACCGARTTRCGCKCSCCAACCTTYCTKTGCTCGGACCCGGACGATGCCTCGCGYTTRTTCATTCTYGAGCARGSCGGSCGYTTGCGCATCYTGTTCAAYGGYGARTTYGAAGACCACGAYCTCATCGACCTGACCGAGAAAACCAATACSRTTTCRGAACGAGGYCTTCTTGGCATGGCATGGCATCCACAGTTYCCGAAAACGCCCTATGTGTTCTTGCACTATTCCAGCACTTCGGGYGCCACCCAAATTKCGCGCTTCACTGTCGATGTCGAAAAGTGGATTGCCGATCCCGCCAGTGAAAAGCTYCTGYTSGARGTYGAGCARCCGTGGCCCAACCACAATGGTGGCATGATTGCYTTTGGCCCGAACGATGGMTTCCTWTACATCGGACTYGGCGATGGCGGSGCMGCGAATGACCCGCACGAYGCCGCCCRAGATGGCATGAATCTACTCGGCAAGATCCTGCGCATTGACGTCGACGTCGACCAGGACCARCCTTATGGCATWCCRAMAAGYAAYCCWTTCRTCGGCAATGARMGTTTYCGCGATGAGATTTGGGCYTACGGYATTCGCAATCCWTGGCGCTTCTGCTTCGACCCTGAAAACGGCGACCTCTACATCGGCGATGTTGGGCAGAACAAATGGGAAGAGATCCATTGGCAGTCTGGGAGCAGCGAAGGCGGTGAGAATTACGGTTGGCGCATCATGGAAGGCACTCACGATTTCGATGACTCCGGTCGCGCCGCAGCAGATCCATTGGTCGCACCGATCCATGAATACAGTCACCGCGGCGGCCACTGTTCGGTCACCGGCGGTTACGTCTATCGTGGCGAACAAATCCCCTGGCTGAAAGGGCAATACTTCTACGCCGACATCTGCAGCGGCTCGGTTGGCACCCTCCTGGTGAAAGATGGCGAGCTCATCGAGCGCTTCAACCGCACCCCCGAGCTCACCACCGAGAGCAGCCTCGCGACCATTTCTTTCGGTGTCGACGCCGACCAGGAAATGTACATTTTGTGCCAGGACGGCCGCGTATTCCGCATCGTCGCAAAGCCTTAGAGAAAGCTCTAGGGTGCAGGTATGCAAATCTTCATGCGCACCCTGTTGTCCTTCTTGCTGCTGCCAACTCTGGGCTTTGCAGCTCAAAGCACCGAGGGAAATCCGAGCATCCTGGTTGACCATCTTCCCGGCGAGCAAGCGGAAGAAATTTGGGCTTGGACCCAAGAGCTCATCGATGAAGGGAGCCTTGCGGGTGCTTCAGCTCAGGTGATTCGTAAGGGCAAGGTGGTTTATCGCGGTGTGCATGGTGAGCTTGAGTTAAATAGCGGCAGACTTGTTCAGGGAGATTCCATTTTTCGCATTTATTCCATGACGAAAGCGATTACTTCTGTTGCAGTTATGCAACTCATCGAACAGGGGCAGTTAAAACTCGATGACCCTATCCATAAATACCTTCCAGAATGGAAAAATGTCACTGTGCTGCATAAAAAGGATGATGGTAGTTGGGGAGAAATCCCAGCAAGCACTGCGATTACGGTTCGACATTTGTTGCGGCATACTTCTGGATTGACAGCAGCTTCCTTTGATCGGGGGGAGTTAGGTCGCCGATATCGGAAGGCGCAAAAGAACAACGCCATAGAATCTCTTGACGACTTCTCGAGACTGTTAGCGACCTTGCCTTTGAAGCATCAGCCGGGTGCAGCATGGACTTATGGGCACTCCACAAATATCTTGGGACGATTGATTGAGGTTATCGCCAAAAAACCTTTCGACACTTATGTGCAGGAAGAGATTTTCGACCCGCTCGGCATGATCGATACCCACTTTCGAATCAGCGACGAGGATTTGCCGCGCCTTGCTTCGGTCCACGAAACGGGCGATGACAAAAAGGTTATTGGCGTCGCCAAAGGTTACCTCGAAGCCTTCCGCAAACCACGCCCGATTCCGCTCGGCGCATCTGGATTGGTTTCGACTTTAGAAGACTATGGGCGCTTTCAGGCCATGCTTCTGGCCAACGGAAAGTATGCGGACAAACAAATCCTCAAGCCAGAAACGGTTGCGCTCATGCTCGACCCCAATGATGGCAAAGCCCAAATTCCTATGGCGCGATTCGGTTTGGGGTTCATGCTCAAAGGAAGCAAGCGGACACCTCTAGAAGTCCGCTTCGCCTCTTGGTCCGGCATTGCACGCACCTACTTCGTCAATGACCATTTAACCGAGACGGGATCTTTACTGTTTACGCAAACCATACCTTTCAATTTCAAACCCGGCTCCGGCTTCCAAAAGATGGTCCAGAAGGTCTTAGAGACTGAGTAAATACTTTCATAAGACCGGCCAAAACGAAGCCCTGCTCGATTCTGCCGAATCATTGCCATCGGAGAAGTGCTGGCGTATTCCGGCGGAGCCGTTTCAACCCTCGCCAAGGCGACGTGCAGCTCGTTTTGTGCGAGTGAAACCGCGGATTGGAATCGTTCGGATCCAGGCGCAAGNTCGKARWCCGTAGCCATAGTTACGGCCAAGACGCAGCAACGCCGAGCCGGACGATTCTGGCCGTGGGGGCACCGCACAAAACGAGCTGTGCGGAGCTCAAAATGGTCGGGGCGAGAAGACTCGAACTTCCGACCTCTGCACCCCCAGTGCAACGCGCTACCAGACTGCGCTACGCCCCGTCCTATTTCGAGATGCGGATTTTAGCTGTTCCCACCACAGCACAAGCGCACATTTTTCTCTCGAATTACCCTAAAGCACCCCCCCCGTCCGTCCGTCATTGCCCTTGTAGGCGGCGTTCAATTAGAAGGATTGCTTAACTGCCATGATGGGTACCGGTGACCGGCAACGGTCGCCGGTTTTTCATTTGAAAAGCGGGCTGACAACCTTCTGAGCGCTATCTGGCCAACTATGCGGCGGTAAAAGTCCAGCAGCCTTGCTGACCGGAAGTCTCTTCCACACACAGCTTGAGGCGCTCTACCGGCATTTCCGGGAATTCGGCTGCAATCCGTTTCAGCAACTCCCGCCCGACATAAGCGGCAAGCTTTTCCGCCGAGATATTGGGCAGCGGCAGAATGACGACATCGGATTTGGGTGCGGCGTAGTACAGCTCACGATAGCGCACCTCGATGACATCGTCGCCGCGATCTTTCCAGGTCAACACCGGATGCTCGCCGGGAATCAGCCAGTACTCATCTAGCGAATCGACTAACTCGCGAATGATTGGCTTGACCCGTTTGAAATCCAACACCAAGCCAAACTCAGACAGCGCGCCACTAATCTCGCACGACACTTGATAGTTATGCCCATGCAGGCGTTCCGAACTTCCATCAGGGAAAATGAGGAAGTGCGCAGCGGAGAACTTCAGGTACTCCTTATTGATTTCAATCGACCAGCTTTCCATGACTGTGCCTTGCTAAAACTGAATGGAGGACAACGGGAACACCGGACCTTCGATGCAGGTGCGTGTGTACGGCCAAAAACCTAGCGGGCCGTCGGGGTTAGTCGCCACTGGACATGCGTTACACACGCCGAATCCACACCCCATATAAGTTTCTAGGCTGAGGACGGCATCGAGGTTGCGCGCGCGGGCGAAGTCGGCGAAACCATGGAGTAAACCGGCGGGTCCACATCCGAGGAACAGGGCGTCGGCGGGGAGCACATCGGTGGCCTCCATGGCGATGCTCGGCCGCTCGAGGATCGCACCCGTATCCCGGGTGACCCAGAACGCGGGCGTGGCCGAGATGACCGCATCCACGGAGACCTTCGAGATCGCAGGCCCCGTCAGCTTGCTTCGCACTTGGGTGAAGTCGGGCTTCTTTCGGCCGCTGTCATCGCTGTGTGCTGCCTCGAGCAGCGTGCGCTCGCGAAGCGCCAAGGGCTCCCAAGCGAGCGTCTCGGCATCCACGGTCCACAGTCGTCCCAGCTGGTCGTCGGACTGCGGCCCGGCCAAGACGAGCATTCCACCGGGCGCAGTGACCATGCACGTGGCGGCGCGCTGCAGGCGGAGGGTTTGCGCCGGGGGACGAGTGTCGTCCTCTTCGCCTTTCCGAGGCATGGCGAACCGGTCGAGGACTCCGGCCCGCAGCACGTAGACCCATCCATTGTCGGCATCCAGCGCGAGGGGAGGGCGTTGAGACTCTCTGGGGAAGCGCTCCTCCACAACTCGCAGGGCTTTGCTGGTCCACGCAACGCCGCCATCGCGTGCGCCGAGCAGCGCCCGTCCGTTCGCCGTGACCGTGACGGCGACGATGCCCTCCTGCTCGAGGTCGATCGCGCTGGTGTGCTTGAACCTGAGCTTCATGTAGCCCTCCGGGTGGTCGGGATCGATGACCCAGACCTGCGGGCTGCCGTCGGCGAAGATCGCCCGACCATCGGCACTGGTCGCGAGAGCATGAACGT
>NVWJ01000018.1 GCA_002746235.1 Planctomycetota bacterium | reverse complement strand
GTAGAGCACGAACCCAATGACCTGCCTTGCGCCATCCGCCATGTTTGGCCAAACCGGGTCGTCTGCATGCAGCTCGACTTTGTTTGAGCCTGGGACCTCTACCAGGGACTTTCCGCTCAGCGTTTTTCGACCGGCAGTGGTTAGCTCGTCCAAGGCTGTAAGGCTGGCGACAAACTCAGCACCGATTTCGGTAGGTGCGGTGCAGTTGGCCATAACTGGAATCAGGCGCAGATCGTCATTTACGACGGCCAGCTGACCCGAAAGAGCCATGGTTTTGGACTTGATGGATTCGACGCTCATGGTGATGGGGTGCCCTGGTGGGCATTAACTCCCCTTTATCACAGCTAATGGCGTATGACCATCTACATGCCACCTTCTTCAATGTGAGACACTTTAAAGCCACACCAAGAAGAAAGAGTGATGCTTCTCTGGACAGCACCACTCTTCCTTTAAAAAGTTTTCTCAACAGCTCGTCAGCAGCGTCGTGTGGCACTAAATGGCACCAGACGACACCGCGATTAATCATCTTTTTCGAGCCCCTGCTAAGGGGTAATTACAATAACATCCTCAAAAGAATCGTCTCCTCCAATGTCAAGGAACGTAACCCTTTTTCTGAAACTCCCAAAGTTCAGGCTGTCATAATCTTGTTGGTCCTGCAATTGATAGCTAAACCCGGTTTCTTGTAAGCTCATATCAAATACTGGGACAATCCTCATGGATGCCATTTGCTCCAGCGATGGGTAGGTTGCTCGATCAGCAACTACTGTCAGCGCACCTGACATTATGTTAACTCTTACGATTTTTGCCTCCGTCCAATCAAAAATGGCAACGGAATTATTCCACCCTCCTGTAAAGCCCATTGAGACAACGTCACCAAAACCACTACCGCTATAAATGGATGTGACAGTAATCTCGGGGGCGCCCTGACTCCAACCAAAATCGAGACGGTACAGTTCCCCAAACAAACTTATTCTGTTTCTCCCTGCGACAAACAATTGGCGCTTGGCGCCAGCCGTTACGAATTGGGCATCAAAGCTTGAATCAATTAGCGTCCCTAAATCATAGCTCCATGCTCCATGCGCTGCTTTCTTGGTGCGAATAATGTTCAAAAGGTCGTCACTTGCGGACAGGATGATATTCCACGACCCAGTATTGTCAGAGAATCCAACCTCGCTGCCAAAAATCTCCAAAAGCCCAAGCGGGTTACGCGGAAAAATACTCGGTGGCGGTGAAGGGGGAATGATTTCATCCCATGATGGGTCTGGATTTACGCAACAATTTGCCAGTGGACCTGTTCCTCCATTCTTGCAAAACCTTTTCTGAATTACGTTTGCTCTATTACATAAGGCGTCAACAGCATCTTGTGCAGCTGGGGCAGAGCCTAGCGCCTGCACCATGCAACAAATAATCTCGGCTTCAGCCGCATATGCGGCCTGCTCAACCTCGGCACCTGTACTACTGTGCCCACAAGCCAAGTGGAATAACTCATGTCCCATAACAGAGGCAATCGTTGCGTGAGAATCTAAGTCATCAGGCCTTGCAACTTCTCCCTGAAACATTTCAAATACAAATGTAATACCAGGGCCATTTGGATTTATTTGCTCACCCGATCCAGCACTTTGTCCGTAACGCAAGTAGACCGCTCCAGATTGTGGTCCAGAAACCCCACCCAATATATTCAAAGCAGTAGCTTCTTCCTTGCCATTGGTCCTATGCTTATCAGCCATTAATGGGCTCTCGCTACAGAATTGATTGTTTGCCAACATGCTATCCAACAAATCAACCATGTCGTCGCTCTTGTCAGTGCTCCCTCCTCCTAAAACACTGCAAGCAGAACTTTCTAATGCGCCCTTAAGCAATGCCGCAGCTCCCCTAATCAAGCGGGCTTTATCCGAATATGTTGTTTGATTTTCATCGGTAAGTAAGACTTCTCCAACCTCCCACTCAGGTGCGAAAGAATCGAAATCATTGTCAACTCCGGAAGAGGAGAAAAGCTGTCCAGTCGAAAAACCAGCGTGCAGAGCAGAGGCTAAGCCAATCCCAATCAAACTCCAAAGTAAGGTTCTGTGTCTATATTTCATAAAGGACCATAGCATCATTCCCGATGCGGTAACAAAATGGACCATCCTTTTGAGAAACTTACTTTAGCTCAATGGGAGGGACTACGTCGCTCTCGGACCACCTAGGCCCTTCACTTCGACGAGTACCGCAAAAAGCCTGGGCTCCGCATCATTTAATGCTTAATGAGTAACTCCAACCAAGGCCCACTGACCCGAAAGAGCCATGGTTTTGGACTTGATGGATTCGACGCTCATGGTGATGGGGTGCCCTGGTGGGCATTGACTCCYCTTTATCACAGAGAGAAYGATGGTGCATCCGCGAAGGTCATTGTCAGTCGTGAGGGTGGTATTTACCAAAGCTACAGGCCCAATGAATAGAAAGCTGGTTTATGATTAGCCTCAACTTGGTATGCAATCCCCACGATATGCAGCACGCCATGGAACCATCCTCTGTCAATAATCCAGCAATCCGCAACAAGCTCCTTGCGTGGATGCTGCATGTCGTCGCACCACTGTTGTTCGGGTCATTGATTTACGTCCTTTTCAGGTCACCAAGCATTCAACTGTTTGATTGGGCGGGTGGAATAGGCATGGAGGGCATGGTTCGGAACGCGAACTCGTGGGCTTCGGGCACAGCTGATTCCTTGCCTTCCTGGGTCATTTTCAACCTACCTGACGGCTTGTGGGCTTATGCGCTCACTGCTTCTCTCTGCCTCACCTGGGCCGAACGTCCCTGCAGAGAACGTGCGACTTGGCTCGCGCTTCCCCTTGTCTTAACTACCGGCTCAGAGCTGCTGCAGGCGCGCGGCATTGTGCCAGGCACCTTTGATTGGCTGGATGTGGTCACCATGACCTGTGCATGCCTAGTCTGCCTTTTCATTAATGCGCCCCCAATCTCTATCCCTGGAGGGATAACCCATGCGAAGTTCACGTAACATTTTTTCCATCCTCCTTCTCGCTGCCTTTGCTGTGCTGGCCATTGGAAGTTCATCTAGTGAAAGCGAAACCGAGGAGGCCATTGCAAACGAAGCGCCAGAACTCACCGTCGCTGCCATTTCCTTGTGCACGGATTACGATGGCAATGAGATTGCAGGCGATCTGCGCTACAAGGACAAAACGATTCTTGTAACTGGAACCATCGAAAGCATCGGCAAAGACATGATGGACACGATGTACCTCACCTTAGATGGAGGCGCTGGCTTCCGTGATGTTCAGTGCTACTTTGCTGAATCACACATATCAGAGCTTGCAGGACTCCAGAAGGGCATGCGGGTTACGGTCAAGGGCCGCTGTGATGGCCTGATGATGAACGTAATGATGAAGGGCTGCAGCCTGAGTCGATAGGTGCAGGTTGGGGTGGTGCAGATTGAATCCTGCATCGCCCCTTCATCGCGAGCGGTAGGTCAGGCCTTCATGCTTTCTGAGGATGAACGGCGGGGTCCGTCTCGAGGAAGAGCAGATGCTGCCCCATTGCCTGCTTGATTGCATCGTCCAGCGCATGGTGAGGAGTCTGCCCCTGCTCACCTTTTAGAAACCTTCTCGCTTCCTTCGGGGATTTGCCACACCTGTCTCCCAGGAAGTCAATGGCCGTGCGGTGGTCTCTCTCGCGACAGAACTTCACCGGCTCGATGTCCATTTTCTCCATGGCAGTAGAGAGGATTTTGGCATCGAATGAGGGACCATTCGAGTAGACGCAGTAATCATCAGGGAGCCATTCCTTGAAGGCAAGGAGGGCCGAACGAACATCCATGCGCGAATCCATTTCAGTCAACTCCAACAATGCCTCTGGCGACCTTTCAAGCCACCAGAGGACAGTTCTAGCGTCCACGTCCATGCCGGCATCAAGGCAGCTCCGGAGATCTACACGCTGATAAAACGTGTTCAACCCGTCAGGGCCATTCCCCAGGGTGAACAGGCATGCCCCAATCGAAACGATTGCTGCATTCGATCCCGTGCCGAGAGTCTCGATGTCGACCATGACGTGAACTCGGTTATGCATGCATCAGCTCCTTGCCAATGCCTTCCGGCACCGGTGATTCCAAGACATGCTTGAGGGCGGTCACTAAGGCGAGACGTGGATCTAGGTCGGCGAGACAGAGAGCCGTGCCTAAGGTGCCAAGACGAGCATGGAGTTCGAACCCTGTAAGCCCATGGTCGTTTTGGAGAATCCAGCCGATCTCAGCTAAGACCTCTTTCGCTTGCTCCGGGTTCGTGCATGGCTTCCAGAATTCGCACCGGTGAGCGCGCTTCCCTTCGCCATCAAGAAACCATTTCTCATCCTCCAGAGAAAGGTTTACGGGTTTCACAGTTCCTTCCGTCCAAAACATCACGGCTTCTGCGAGAAACTGATGGACCTGGATTTCGGGGACATCCTCCCAAGACTTTGGAGCGGCTTGGTCGAGTGAATTATTCTTCGTGTTCATTTGTAAAATGGGTCTAGTGTTGAGGCCTGAGGATTTTCGGAGATAGCCAACCATGGATTCCGTGAGCAAGGAAGCGTGGAGGAATCCCCCACCGCATTCGCAGCAGAGGTCAAGGAGGATTTGTCGCGCCGTACACATTTCAGTCCAGTAGACGGTTCCCCATCCAGCAGGCACGTGGATTTATTGCCGAAAGCAACATTCAATGACGATTGATGCTTACGACTCATTCCACTTCTACTGTTCTAGGAGATTGCTTACTCAAAGACATGGATGCGAGCTTGTAGTCACCGGCCAACACACTCGGCCAGAAGGAATCGGGCAGTTCTGGGAGCCTGACAGGGGCTTTTCCCAATGCTTCCGCCTCAAGTGCTGCCTGAACCCAGGCAGCCGTAATCCCAAGCGCTTGAAGCTCATGTGCATCTGAACGGAAAAGCCCCAGCAACGTATCCGCGACCTTGGAAACCATGCACCGAATCGAGAGCCGACCAGCGAGGCTATGGGTTGCGTGGAGCCGGTTCCGATTTCGCTCGAAGGCATCAGCGCCAGGGGCATTCAGCATCCAGCCGGGAATGTCACCAAGGCAACTGCTGGCCTCATTCACCGCACGATCAGCAGCAGCAGAACTGCCGGGGTCTTCCACTGCTGATGCCGGCGGCGGGCCAACGCCAGCCTCCGCGGCCTTGAACGCCTTGGCCCTGTTCTCAGGCGCATAGCTGGATTCCAGGCTCAGCGCGTGGAATGCGGCAGCTTCATCGCAACGCAAGATTGCAACGTGAAGCGCGCGCTCCTTCGCCGACTTGTTCTCGGGGTTCCAGCCATTGCGACCGTATCCGCGGAGATGCGAAAAAACGAATGCGCCTGGGCTTCCATGCCGAATGCGCCCGGCATGCTCATGCGTCGCCACCGCGACCCAGAGCAACGCGCTTCGCGCTGGCCATTTGCGCACGTAATCGCGCAGGAGACGTTCCGTCTGGCCTTGCCGCATATCCTGATTGCTGTTTGAAAGCCACCAGGGTTGCGCCATGAGGCATCCGATAACTACGCAAAGTTCTTCGGCGGGTGTTCGAGGCGCAAGCCGTCGAATCGGCAGCGGCTTGGGGGCGGATTCTTCAACCTCGCCCACGGGCGAATCCACACCGTCGCCGGAAGGCGGCGACACATGCCTCGGCTTCTGGTGACCGTTGGCATTATGTATTTGTGTATTTTCTAAATTCTTTTCTTGTTCTCTTGGGAGGGTAGATTTGCCCTGATTGTGAGGGTCATTTTGCCCTGATAGTGAGGGTAGATTTGCCCTGTTAGGGGGTGCATCAGGGTCAGACCGCCCTGTTCCGATTTTGGGCATCAGGGTCATTTTGCCCTGTTGCCCCCCCGCATCAGGGTCAGGATGCCCTGTTACACCATCCCTATGAGGGTCAGTTTGCCCTGATAGGCACGCTGCATCAGGGTAGATTTGCCCTGTTGCTCCGTTTTGCATCAGGGTGGTTTTGCCCTGTTCAGCCAAACTGGCAGATTCGGCAAGCGCGGCGGAACGCACCAATTCGAGGTTCAATTTCCAGGTGATCACACGGCGTGACTGGCCCAGGGGTTCGATTAAACCCTTCTCTTTGAGCTTGGAAATCCCTCGCCGAACAGCTCGGTAATCAACGCCGAGGTTCCGTGAAAGGGCTTCCTGGCTCGGTCGACATTCCCCTCCTGGGATGCTGTCGTGGATTCGAAGACCCTGCCAAACCGAAAGTGATGCGCCTGTGACCCCCAAGATTCGGAGGCCGCAGAGTTCCAAAAACGTGGTCTGGGAGAAGAGTTCGGTCACCCCTCGTACCTCTCTGGCACCAAAAACCCGCCGCCGGCAAGGCCGACGACGGGAACATGATGGTCAATCACTCGCATGGCAAAACCCTCGATTGAGGGGCTAGCCGTAGCGCTAAACGGAAATTCTGTCAGCGCAGGAGGCCTGAATTGAGCGTGAGAGCAAGCAGGGTGCGAGTGGACCATGCCGCCGAGCCTACGGAAAACCGTTTGCTAAATCAATCTATAGCAACTATGTCGATTGGGCAACCACTACGTCGATTGCCTTGCCAAGAGCGGGACCAGCGCTCCATAAAGTGCGGTTCCCCCTTCTTAACTTCAAGACTGCGTGGTCGAAATCCACACCTAGATCATGCAGTCGTCGGCGATAAGCAAAAGTCTTCCGACCCACCGCTTTGGGCGAGGACGCACCAATGGCTTCACAAATTGCGTCGACATCAACGCCAGCCTTATTGTCACTCAAAAGGCGTAATAGAGCCAGAATTTCAGGGTCCAGCAACGGCGAAGAGGCTTGTGGCCGGTCAGGCTTCACGCGCACATCGGCCTTTCCGGAGTAAGACTCCGCAAACTCAACGGCCTCAGCCACCGAGCTGACCTCAACGGAAATCCGTGTCTCGATTCTATGCACATCGATGTGGATGGGGTTCTTGGGGCCTGTCACGGTATCCATTTTATGAAATTTGGTGGGGGTTGCTTGCATGCGGTCTTTCGTTGTGCTAATACGCTGCTACTGAGTTCAGCAACACCTACGCATGACCACCCAGAAACAACAGTTGATTTCTCTCCTCAAACGCAAATGGGTCACCCCCATCACTGCGTTCAACGAGGTTTCCTGCATGAGACTAGCCGCCAGAATCTCGGATATCCGAGCTGAGGGCTACGTGGTTGAGGACAAGTGGGTGAAGACTGAAAGCGGCAGGAACCAGTTCAAGGCATACCGCCTGGCAGCTGAGCAGCCAGCCAAGAGGTCCGCCTAATGAGCTCTGTCCCATTCGGTGGAGCAGTCGGAAAGCCACCTAAGAACTTCCGGACCTCGCTCAACTTCGAGGCGATCGATGAAGCCTTGGCAATGAAAGGGCTGACTGGGTCTCAAGTCCGCAAGACCGCTCAGAGAAGCCTGGGCATCTGCGTTCGCCTAGATCGCCTTCGCCAACGAGGTCGTGCAAGCGTTGAAGTGCTTTACGCCCTTTCCGTTATCTGTGAACGCCCAATGGAGCAACTGCTCAAGGTCGCATGCTGAAAAAGCAAATCCCCCTTATCTCACTTGGAGTCCTGCTTGGTCTCTGGATTGCCTTCCCCGCCGCCGGCTCGATTGTCTTCATGTCGGTTGCGATGCTTGCCATGGTTGGCTGGTTGTTCATGGGTGCTCCTTCGGATGCTCCGCAGGAGGGCGAAGCTTGATTTACTACGGCCTCTTCGGAGCCATTGTCATCGTCTGGCGCATTGCCTCTTCACGGCGCAAGGCAAAGATGCGTCGTGATCTAGAACTCTTCCGCACGCGGATGCACGCACCCTTTGTTGCTGACTCGGAGGGGAACGATGGTTGAGCGTCTGTTGTATCGGTACAAGGAAGCTTCATTGATTCTTGGCATTTCTCCGTCAACCTTGAAGCGCGCAGTTGCCAAAGGCCAGATTCAAGCGATTCTGGCACCTGGAACTGTTGGCCCCAAGGGCATGCGAGTGAGCGCCAATGAAATCGCTCGTTACATCAAGACTGCAGAACGAAGTTCCCCAACCATGGCCCAGTGGAGAAGGGCAAAAAAGGTCGGAGAGCAGAGACGACGGGATGAGTCAGCGTGATGGTTAAGCAGTTCCCACTCTTGGACCGCAGTTGCTTGATTGTGGTCAGCGCCAAGCAGCCACCAAGAGCGCGCGGAGCCATCCGGAACAGTGCCATCAAGGTCGGAACCTATTGCTGGGTTCTATGGCTTGATTCAAAGGCTCTGGACAACGCACGTGCACGCTACCGCCTCCTTTGCGAAGTGAAGATTCCCGATCACCCGATTGGGATTACCAAGGTGCTGCGCAAGTCCATTCAAAAGGAGCATGGCGTCGACTTAGATGCCATTCGGTATGAGGACATGACTCCGTTCGAACTCTTGAAGGGGAAGCAAAGGAAGCCCACCTTGGAAATCTACGACGAGGTTTCCTCCTACCCCAAAACCGCAGACGACTCATTGAGTTGAACGCGGTGGGCTCAGCGTTTTCCGAGGGGGATTGCGCTGGGTTCTTTTTCTCCCCCCTCGCACTTCAGAAAAACACATGGTCAATTCAAACACAGTAAAGGTCACCTCAACATGAGCGTTTCGTACACAATGAATATCAGCCTTATGGTGCAACAGTGCTACAAGTGCGGCATTAACTTTGGAATCCCAACTGATTGGGACCAGTGCCGCCGAGACGACCACAAGAGCTTCTATTGCCCGGCTGGACACTCACAATGCTACACCGGCAAGACAYGATTCGACCGGGCTCAAGAGGCGCAAGAGAAGGCTGAACGGATTGCGCAGGCTGAGCGAGAACGGCACGAGCGGACACGCAAAGAGCTAGCACACGTTGAAGCGAAGCGTCGAGGGGAGAAGGCCGCTAAGACCCGTCTAAAGAAGCGCATCGCCAATGGGTGTTGCCCTTGCTGTAAGCGTTCATTCGTAAACCTTAGAAAGCACATGAATGGCCAGCACCCTGAATATGTTGAGAGGAAGGGCGGTGTCTAATCCCACCAATACCGAAGAACACAAAACCAAAAGGTGGATTGCAGCTGCAGTCGCATGCACCTTAATCATCAATCTCTTCCAGGTGACTTCCTGCGAAAGAGCTCGCTTCAAAGCGAATGCAGATGCACATAGAACCAGCCTCAGCAAGGCCGGAAAATGGTTCAGCTTTGACCGCGAGTACGACGTCGACCACGATCACAACTATGTGACTTACGTAGGAGGCCTAGTCAGGTGCACTGTTTGCCGCGCGCATGGTCGGCTTCCCGAGGAGAATGATTGATGGCTCCCTTCGCATTGGCTGAGAAGCCAACGCCTACAGAATCGAGTAAACAGGAATCCTCGATGTTCTGATAAACTAGGGACTAAGCCACAGTTGATTCTATGAGTTAATTGTGGTGGCTCAGCGCTGACCGTGGGGGTTTGGCGCTGGGCCTTTTTCTTTCTCCCCCTCGCGCTTCATAAAAACACATGGGCAATACAAACAGACCCTCGCCAGGCTGAAAAGGGGAGAGCGCTGGGTTGGCCATCTCCCCACAACCTTTGGTTAGAGGAATTCCCTATCTATTGATCATCAACCGTCTCCATAAAGACCGGTGTCCTATTCCAGATATCCCAAATCGTAGTGTTCTTCTTCATCACACCAAAGTCACCCTCCCTGTATTGGATAACAACCTTCACATACTTTCCCTTTTCTGCTCCATCACCAAYKMNTMCWARTWMTMYYRTYGRGKYTMTTTWTMSKRWYKSKNTYTGYYRWRTWAATWASRNTRAMMTWYWCACCAACCGCCTCTATTTGCCCACTACTAAAAGCATTTGAGAACCACGCTCCCATGTAGGGATGGATCTCAATATACCCACCATTCCGAGGGACCACTGAAGAAAGCTGGCACTTAACAATGCTTGGCAAGGGAGCCCACAGTTTAAGAGAACATGTGTATTCGATTCGATTGTTCCTAACAATCGCTGTGGCTGAAGCAGACTTGACTGGACTTACAATCTCAGGAGTTGACCAGAAACCTAGCGGCTCCCAGGTCGGCATCGTTGGCAATACATGCCCTACGGTACTAGACAACTCTTTAGCATAACTCTCAACCTCTGCGACTCGCTGTATTCTTTGTGTGAGAAGATTCTCCAGTAGCGCTCCTTTTTCATTGTCTCTGAAACTGGGATTCCCCAGAACGACCGCCGCTAGGTCATAAGCAGGCATCGCCCTTAATACCATTTCAATATCGGATTGCTCACTATATGTTTTCGACCGCAAAGCCGCTAGTTTCCTCATCCGAGCGCTCTTCTCTGGCACATCTTTTTCCCACGGGGCGTCCATGATTTTAAAATAGCTACAGATATCGACAGCAGTGAACTCAACCACTGGTGCATTGGCAACATCAGCCGACTCTAGAACTTTGGTAATTGCCAACCTTACAGCTTCACTGTCCATTGGGTTCTGGTTCAGCAAAGCTAATACCTTCCCCGAATCGACCCCTCGACTTGCGTGAACTGTCRCCGTTAAGTTTTTACTAGAACGCATTGCCTTCATGGATTCCGAATATGCGGCAGTTAGATCAGCGCTTGTGAAGCCTGAGTTGTATGCCATTTCTATCCCTGCAGCCATGCTGGAAGTCATTGATTCAGACATCCCTTTCAGTGTAAAAAGGACATCAATCCTGGCTCCCTTAACAACTGATTGGACATAATGGGTGCCAATGTGTTTCTTAAATCGATACGCTGCGCGTTGACGGCTTGCGGCATCGAGACCCTCATCAAACATGTTTTCCATTAGGATTTCGGCTGCCGGTGACCCGAACCTCAGATCCTGGCTAACCTCCTTAATGTATCTACGACGAAATAGCAGTTGGCCCGTAAACCTAATTGTTACCGCATTAGCACTTGTAGTTCTAGTCTTATCGAAACGATAGTTTGCCGCACCTTCGAAGCCAGGCGTTGTTAATCTCGCCTGAGCCTCCATCATTCGCTGCGACTGAAAGAAGGAATCCTCTGCGTGCTCGGAATAAATGAATTTGACTTCTGGCTGCTCTTTATCCGTCGGCAGAAGGTCTCCCTCCATCTTGTTTGCGCCTTCGACATATGGCGTTCCATCATAGATTAGAACCTGACCGTGCGTTGAAGCCAAAGCATCAACATCAACGGTGGCCCCTGGCTCTATCAAGGAGAAATCACTGGGAATTACTCTCACCAAAACCGGGCTCTGAGCTGCACAGATGTTCTGGCAGAAAAAGATGAGCACAATTGCGCAATAGATGTTTTTCACTCTGTTGTTTCCTGTTTAATTATCCTAAAAAAGCAAAGCGAAGAGAGTTGCCCCTCCCGCAAGAGCAGCATGGTAGTCAGCTCTTTCATTGATGCAATTCTTTTCATAACGAATCATATAAAGTGTCTTTTATCATCATTTTAACCCTACATATTGTGGCTGTCCAGATTTCATTCGCCCAACCATTCCAGTGGGTTGCCGCTCAGAAGCTGCAATGCTGGTTCGACTTGACTACTCACACTGGCAATGGGAGTATTTCTTTAATCCATTGATGCCATAACCAGTAGCATCACTTTCCATAGCTCTCCCGTGCACCCCCACCATGCATACACAACTAGGCTTTCTATCAGTCCTCTCTTGGGCTTCCTCTTTCTTTCTCGCCTTAGGCGCCTGCACCACTGCGCCGGCTGCTGAGTTCGCGCAAACAGCGCCCGGACCAAATGACTTCCAAGTCCACTACATTGACGTAGGCTCTGGCGACTGCATTTGGATTCACACTGGAGACGATGGCATTCCAGGCAACGGCAAGCTTGAGGGATACAACATCCTCATCGATGGCGGCGACGCTCCCTCCTTTGGACATGTCGACGGCTATGCAACGGCACTCAAGTATCTGACAGAAGATGACAAGTTGCCTAAGGGGTCCACCATTGATTGGATGGTTCTCTCACACCCACACTCGGACCACTGTGGAGGCCTCGACAACTTCTTGGATGAATATGACGTCTTGAACATCCTGGACCCTGGWGCGGAYGARGTTAACTCTGACGGTGTGCCTAAGTCCCAACGCCCCCKCACCATGTATGGCAAGTTCTTCCTGAAGGCTTCTACTGAAGTCGTTAACGGTGCAAAGGCCAACTACATTTGGGGCATTCCTGATGACCTCGTTCTCGATTGGGGCTCTGAGCTTGAAGTGAAGATCCTTCACTCTTCATCTGTCATTCATGGAACGCATGTCAACGACACTTCCATTGTCTTCTCTCTAGGGTTTACTGATCCAACCGATGGACCAACGTTTCTCTTTACTGGAGACGCGGAGAAGGGCGCAGAGATTGAGATGCTTGCTGAACACGGAGCGGCGTTGAAGGCTGATGTTCTCAAGGCCGGTCACCATGGAAGCAAAACCAGCTCTACTGATGCATTCCTGAGAGCGGTGCAGCCAAAGCACTTTGTCGTTTCTTCTGGGAACCGGAAGTTCAGCGGCACAATGCTTCCCTCTCAAAGCACACTAGATCGAGTCATGGCCATCTCTGCAGAGCTTGGTCTCGGAACCACTATCTGGAGAACTGACCGCGGCGATAAAACTCCCACGATGGTTCCTGAGAAGGAGGAGGCCGGCGACGACACGGTTGTTGCGTGGGTCTCTGGCGGTGTATTCTCGATTAACTACTTTGACTTAGCCGGCGCTGACGACACAGGCTCTAGCGACAGTGCACTTGATTCACTTCGGTGCCAAGCGATCACTAATGCTGGAACTCAGTGCAAGAGGGCTAGGCCTGATGGTGAAGACTTCTGCTGGCAGCATGATTGAAATTCAATTGTTCTAAACGCGAAGTCGTTGGGGCACCCCGAGAGTTATTGCAGCAGCAGCCACGCCGCCCGGGTGATGTCGCGCAAGAAGTCGAGGGCGGCGTTCTCGCTTGAAGACCGCTCGACTGCCACTGCTGGCGTCGAATGCCGGAAGGATGAGGGTGTCCTTGATGAAACCCCTGCCGCCTACAAAGACATTGAGCGGGTGATGGAAGCGCAGGGCGACCTCGTCGAGGTCGTGCACACTTTGAAGCAAGTTCTTTGTGTGAAGGGGTGAGGCCGCACCTAGTTTTTCATAAATCCAAGCGCTATTCCAATGGCGCCGACGAATGTGAATCCGCCGAATGCGAACAAACCAGCCGACAATATGCCGAACCTATGCGTGAGATATCTAGTTTGCCGCTCTAATCCTTGGATAGAGGCTGGAGCCTCAAAGTCGTTGCAGCGCTCTGGAGTCAACGCAGCAAACGAAATACCCACGATTGCTGACGCAACAAAAGGTCCAAGCAAATCGAATGTGTCAAACCTCACAGCTTCGAATGCAAGAATTCCCATACTACCACCGAAAGTTGCGGAGAGAATCCTAAGCCAAGAACGCCCCATCGGGATTCTATGCTTCCCGTTGGGCTTCGCATGGTAAGGCTGCATTGAGTACAACTGAGCAGTCAAACAAACCAGAATGGCGACCAACCAGCAATAGGCGGATGTAATAATCCATGGAAACGCTTCCGAAGGAAGTGGTTTGTCTCGAAATGCAAGGAATGTGGCGGTTGATGTGAGCGCGCCTGCATTCAGCCAAATCATTCGGGCGTGGTATTCCTTGCTTCGCTCCCAATGAGCGTTTGCGCGGTCCGCAAGAATGGAAGCGTCACCTGACGAACCCTCTCCTCCACGCGGCCGATCTTCTCCGGTCTCTGCTGAATCTGGCGCCTTCTTATTATCCGCAGCGGCTGCTTGCTCTATTGCCTTTCTAGCGAATAGCTTAAAAATCTCTTCGTCAAACACGGTTGCTTATGCCAGCCTGCCCTGAAACTCCTTCAGAATCAAGCTACGAGGGATGCGGATATCTTTCTTATTCCTCTTATAAACCTCATGCCAAGCTGTTCCTGGGACATGGGTCATGTGCGAAAGCTTTTCCGCCGAAATAGCACCATAACTTGCCCAAATCGCTTCAAGGAATTCTAGTGCCGAGTCATCCTCCAAGCATGGAACCCCATACTCATAATTGCCGCCACGCAAAACAATGCCGTGGCACGGACTCGTTATTGGATCGCCACCGTACTTCTTAAAGGCACGATAAATGCTCAAGTTAACTGGGCCAAATTTCCAAGCTTGAAAACCGCCCTCCATTAGAGGCTCGCCTTCATTCTGCTCCATCCACCACCCATTTGCATAATAGACAAGCTTCTGCAATTTCATCGGTGAAACGATTTGCCTATGCTCTAGGGCAATACTGACAAATGCGTTTGCGAGTTCAAGAGGTTGGAAAGCCATGGGAGTAG
Source organism: Planctomycetota bacterium (assembly GCA_002746235.1). Taxonomy (GTDB): domain Bacteria; phylum Planctomycetota; class UBA1135; order UBA1135; family UBA1135. The sequence goes on along the minus strand of NVWJ01000018.1, from coordinate 25,597 downwards.
AGCTCGGTGCTCATGTCTCTTTAGTAAGACGATGGTACACGGTATCAACCCTTCCAGGCAAATCAGGTCCCTATTGCGCCCTGTTTACAGCTCAGGCAGATAAGGCCACAAAGCTCTACTCCGAAATCCTATTCAAGAGGCCGCGATAGTGTTCGATGCTGGTCCAGTCATACAAATCAGCGGCGGCAAGGGTGGTGTGCCCAAGCATTTTCCGAGAAACCTCAGACTCCCCCATTTCGTGGAAGGCCGTCGACACCCTAGAGCGGCACTGGTGAAGGGACATTCCCTTGAACTCTGGGTACCTCAATTTGAAGGTTTTCCAAGCGTACAAACAAGTTGGTTGTGGGAAAGGGCCGACGTCACCGAGCAGCTTCCTGCGCAGCAGCAGCTTCGACAACGACTGGTGGATGGGCTTCAACTTCTCTCCACCCTTATTCTTCCGCGGCGATCGAACAAGCCAAATCATCTTCTCCAAATCAATGTCCTCTTCCCATCGCATTCGGTAGGCCTGAATCGAACGCATGCCGGAAAGCCACAACGCTTTCGTGAGGTCAATAAGGAGTTGAGAAGCGCGCACCCAATACTCCGAGGTTTCAGGGTCTTCCCTAACCGCAAATAGCTGCTCCTGTAGCTTCAAATACTGCTCCCCAGTCCACGGCGGAAGCTGCTTAGCGGTTGCGAATGGAGCATCCGATTTCTTCACCGGATTAAGCCGGACAAGGTCTTCTTCGAACAACCAATTGAAGAGCATCATCAGTGCACCGAACCGCTTCTTGACCGTCGACGGTGAAAACTGAAACGTGTCCTGGAACAGGTCGAGTAGGGTTCGAATATCTGCAGCGCGAACTTCGTCCGCCACCAACTCCTCGGGCGCAATTTCCTTGAGCTGCTTCACGAAAGTTCGGTACTCCCGAATAGTCACCTTGCTTAACCCGCGAAGGGGCCGCGCGCGATCGGCGAACCAAGAATCGGCCGCATCATGAAGGGTGATGTTCCTGCTGCCTGGGGTTACTCCGGAGGACACCTGTTCATTAATGGCCTGGTCAAGAAACGTCTTTGCAAGAGCCTTTGATTTTGTACCAAGGCTCATCTTTTTTGGCTCCTTGTTTTGTTGCCAACACAAGTACCAAGTGCCGTTGGGATGCGACCATAAATGAGGAAGGGGGTTGCGACTGACCATGCCAAACAGGCTTGCAAAACGCTTGCAATCTGTCCAGCCAATAATTTCAGAGGGCCTTGACCAGGAATCGTAATCTGTCGAATTCAATGCCTAAATAGCAACAAGGAGGCATTCCAAGGATACAGGATGGTGGGCCGCCCAGGACTTGAACCTGGAACCAACGGATTATGAGTCCGCTGCTCTAACCGATTGAGCTACCGGCCCACGCGCAAGGATTCTAGCCGCACTGTTGGACGTAGGCCAACCACACTTTCTCGGGCATGGGCCACCCACCCTTCGCCATCGGTGTTAGGCTAGCCGCCATGATTCTTGTTACCACATCTTTGTTGGTTTGCGCCATGGCAGCGCAGGAACCACCAACTGCTCCTGAACAGGAAAGCGTCGCGACCGAGCGTCCGACTATTCTTCACGCTCTGCCGCCGATTGGTTATCGCACACCCGAGGAGATTGAAAAGATCCTCAAGCGTCGCGCGCGCAAGACCGACGGCATGAGTGTGACTGAAATCGGCGAAACTTTGGAAGGTCGTGCGATTTTGATGACCACATTTATGGGCCCGCAACTTGGAGACCGCACTCGTACTGGAGCTCCTGAAGTATTGGTTGTTGCCAACTTGGAAGGTGACCGTTTGGCTGGTAGCGAAGTGGCCATCAGCATTGTGGAACAGATTTCAGCGGTAGGATCCCCGCTATTGGAGCGCGCCACCCTGCATGTTCTTTGTGTTGCAAATCCAGATGCCATGGCACATGCCATCGCTGGCGATTTAGCTTGGCGCGGAAAACCAACTGACAATGATCGCGACGGGATGGTGGATGAAGACGGCCCTTCCGACTTAAACGGCGATGGCCACATTCTGTGGATGCGCGTGCCGGAAGCCGGTGGCCCGATGCTTGCCGACCCCGAAGAATCACGCAGTTCTCGCGAAGCCGATGCTGAAAAAAGTGAGGCTGGAACCTTCCGCCTCATCCGCGAAGGCGCCGATGCCGACGGTGATCGTTTGGAAAATGAAGATGGCCCTGGTGGTGTTGCGGTCGAAGCAAACTTCCCCCACCGATGGATTCAGTACGCTCCAAATGCTGGCGACTTCCAACTCAGCGAACCGGAAAGCCGCGCACTGGTCGAATTTGTATTAGCGCATCCAGCGATTCGGGTGGTTTTGGTTTTGGATGATGAAGACAACCTTGCATCGCCGCCGAAGGGTAAGGACAAGGTGGATACCGACTCGACCGACCCACTTGAGGACGATGCTCGTCTCCTCAAGATTTACGGGGAACGCTTTTACGGCGAAGACTCCGATGTGCGTGGCGCCGAACATCAGAGCGGCAACTTCGCCGACTGGATGTACTTTCAGCGCGGCGCTTTAGTTTTGGAGAGCGCACTGTGGTCGCCGCCGCTCGACATGGGTGATGCAAAAGCGAAGGACGACGATGATGACGGCAAGGAGGATGAGGAGGAAGGCTTGCCGAAGGATGCCAGTGAGGATCGCAAGTTGCTCGCATGGGCCGATGCCTGGTATCCCAACGACGCATTTATCCCTTGGGAAAAGTTCGCGCATCCAACATTGGGCGAAGTAGAAATCGGCGGATGGATGCCCTTAGTGCGCACCACGCCACCACCCGACCTCATTGTCGATATGACCACCAACACCGCCGATTTCCTCGACAGTCTTGCCGATGATTTTGCTCAACTGAGTTGGGAAAACGTCGAAGTGACTGCGCTGGACGACAAGGAAATTTTTGAAGTGCGCGCAACCTTGGTTAATCGCGGTTTGCTCCCAACCATGACCGCGATGGGCAAAAAKAATCGTCGCCCGATGCCGCTGCGCATTAGGCTGAAACTTCCAGAGGGCGGAGAAATCCTCGTTGGACGTTCGCACAGTTCCATCGAAAGYCTKGACGGMCTTGGYGGRCATGAAGAGATGCATTGGATATACCGCTTAGCTGMTGGCTCCGATCCTGCGCACTTAACCGCGACATCGACCAGCTCTGGCACCGCCATTCTCGTTTTGGAGGCAAACTAATGCGTCACATCAACCTTAAACAAATCCTTCTGGTTGCCGTCGTAAGCTGCGCCACTTCTCTCACTCTAGAAGCGCAAGAAGCGGGCGGGCGTTGGGAGCCGAAAGTCGAGATTCCGTGGAACCGTTATTACAACCACGGCGAGTTGCTCGACCACATGAAGAGCATGCAAAGGGCGTACCCGAAGTTCGTCAAGCTAGTCGACATTGGCGAGTCTTATGAAGGGCGGCCTATGCGAGTGATGATTTTGACCAACCAGAAAACTGGCAAAGACATCGACAAGCCGGCGATGTGGGTCGATGGCAACGTGCACGGCAATGAAGTGCAAGGTGGCGAGGCTGCGATTTATTTGGCGTGGTGGTTGCTTGAACATTACGACACCAATGATCGTGCGAAGAATCTTTTGGACACGCGCACCTTCTACATTTTGCCTTCGCAGAATCCGGACGGCCGCGATCATTGGTTTAACTCGGCCAACACCGCGAGTAGTTCACGCACCGGAACCACCCCTACCGACAACGATCGCGACGGTTTGTTTGATGAAGACGACACTGACGATCTCGATGGCGATGGCGAAATCCTCACTATGCGTAAGAAGGTGCCGCTTGGTCAGGGAACCCATCGTTTAGATCGTGATGACCCACGCATTTTGGTTCCGGTAAGCGGCGACCAGGAAGGTGATTACTTAGTGTTGGGGCAGGAAGGCATCGACWACGATGGCGATGGCCGGGTCAATGAAGATGGCAAGGGCGGTTATGACATGAACCGCAACTGGCCTAGTGATTGGCAACCGAATCACCTTCAGTACGGTGCCGGCGACTTTCCTTTTAGTTACCCAGAGACTGCAAGCATTGGTCAATTCATTCTTGCACACCCAAACATTGCTGCGGTGCAGAGCTTTCATAACTCGGGCGGCATGCTTTTACGTGGCCCCGGTGCAGATTATGTTTCGTATCCGCGTGCAGACATTCGCACTTACGACACGCTCGGCGAAGAAGGCGAGCTCATTCTCCCCTTCTATAACTACCTCATCATTTACAAGGATTTGTACAACGTCCACGGTGGATTCGTCAACTGGACTTATGAAGGCCTCGGTATTTTCTCCTTCACTAATGAGCTGTGGGCTTCGCAACAGTATTGGGGCAAGAAACGCGAGCGCAGCGGCGGATGGTTTACCAGCAACACCATCCAGGGATTGGAATTCAGCGATTCGGTCAACCTTGGTGAGCTCTTTGTTGATTGGCACAGTTTCGATCACCCACTTTATGGAGAGATTGAAATCGGTGGCTTCAAGCGTCAACACGGCCGCGTGGCTCCTTCCTTCATGATTGAAGAAATGATTCACCGCAACGCCATGTTCTGCGCTCGCCATGCTGAAGAGATTGCAAGTGTCAGCATGGAAGCGCCGGTGGTCGAAGATTTAGGCGGCGGTCTTTATCGGATTACGGTCGACATCGTCAACGCCGCAGTCATGCCTAGCCGTTCCGCCATGGCTGCACAAAACCAAATGGGTACACCGGACCGGGTAGTGCTTAGCGGGAAGGACTTGCAGGTCTTAGTCGGTGGAACTCTGAGTGCGCGCAATCGTTTCCGGCCGGAGCGGTTGGATAGCGTGGTGCGTAATCCATCGACGGTGTTGCTGGAGAACGGAGTACCCGGACATGGGCGCACCTTGGTGAGTTGGTTGGTACGCGGCTCCGGCAAGTTCACCATTCAATACTCGGCCCAGAAAGCAGATAACTCAGCTACCGAGGGCAAGCTCGGTAGCTGAGTTAGAAAGTACAGCGTTAGCCGACTATGGAGCTAGTTGGCTAATGTTGGACACGTTGCAGGTATCACTATCGATAATCTGCAACCACATGCCACAACTCACGCCGTCGCCGAAGCGAGAGACGTGCACTTCGCCATTCATGTCGGCGATTTCAACACCGGCAAGCATGATGGATGCGCCATCCAAAGAAAGGGTGGTGCCACCGCAAGGCTTCGATAGTGGAATCATGAAGGTGCCTGGGTCGTGTGCCACGGCAAGGAAGACCACGCCGCCAGGAGTTGCGCCGGAGAACACGAAGGTGTTCACTTGACCACAGCTTCCATTCCTGGTGATCTTCAAACCACAGGTGGTGTTCAATGAAATCGAAAGGAAATCAAGGTTGCGTGCGGAATTGGCCACATCGGGAGAACCATCGTTGTTCAAATCTGCAGCAAGAATGTCGGTCACATGCTGGCCGCGACCATCCCGTGAGAATACGCCGAACCCACCGGAGCCGTCATTGTCGTGCAACATGAAGCCACCGTTGGTTGGGTCCACCGAAGCAGCAACTAAATCCAGGTCGCCATCGCAATCGAAGTCTGCCATGGCAATCTCAGAAATACCCTTCAACGGGTTATGCCAATCGGTTTGAGCGCCCCAGCCGCCAAGGCCGTCACTCTTGAAGATGGTGACTTCATTAACCAGGAAGAAGTCGGTTGAGAKGWMTSCGATNNCSYSAYCYAASWCGMNAWMRAWSWCGCCCGCRATGATTCCGTAGAAATCGTGGTTGCCGACGATAGTGCTCCAAGAAGCAAACACGCCCTGGCCTTGATTTTCGTAAACACTAATGGTTTGATCAGCGGTGTTGGAAACAGCAAAGTCCCAATCCGAATCGCCATCGAAGTCACCGAAGGTGCAGCCGTGTGGAACATCGCCGACTGGGAAGTTCATGCCAGTCATGACGCCAGCGCCATCGTTGAAGAATAAGGTGACGTTGTCATCGCCCTGATTCACCACGAGTAGGTCGGTGTCTTGGTCGCCATCGACATTTTGAGTTTCGATGTCAACTGGGTTCAAGCCAGTGGCAAAGCTCGAGCCTAWKGCRAAAGCGCCTCCGCCAAGGCCAGTTGCCAGCTGCAGTTGGTTGGTGCCGTAAAGCAGAACCGCTGCATCGAGCATGAGGTCTCCATCTAGGTCGGCGAGCACCACATGACGTGGGTCATCTCCGGCCGAAAGAAGGAGAGTGGATCCAAGTGTGTAGGTGCCATCGGCATCGTTGAGCCACACTTCCATGCGGTCCGGATTGGTCGCAGTGACCACCAGATCGAGGAAGCCGTCACCATTCAGGTCGCCCGATGCAATGCCTTCTGGCGCATCGTTCACCGAGTAGGTGGAGTTGGAGAAAGTGTATTGAGCCGCGGATAGACCAGCGCAAAGCGATAGCCCAGCAGCGAGTGCAGCAAAATTGGAGAAAAAATTCATCTCGTTGTATGAGTGGGGAAAGTCAGGAAACTTAGGATTCCAGACAGGGAACGTTCACCCCTAATAGTAAATCGTAAAACGACTTGGGACAGAAAAATTACCCCAGCACCATATCCAATCTCCTAGGATTTCATGGAACCTAGTCAGACAGTATCTGTGACACCGACTGTTCCACAACCTGCCATTTTTCGTCGTTTTGGACAATGCGTAAGGTCTTGTTCACAGGCAGGTTACGCAGCACCTGGCGCCCCCCCCCTAAAACCGGCCAAACAATCTCCAGCTCGAGAATCTCAGTCGCCTGCCCCACCCCAATATGTTGTTCCATCGGATTACTGCCAAAACTGCCCGTTCCGCCGGAAATTAGGTGAATTTCACGCTGGATTCCCCCATCTAGGACGGTCAGCTTCAGCTTGGCGCCAAGCCCAAATCGGTTGGCTGAGGTGCCCTCCAGCTGAAGGGTCAGGCTGTGATTTAGAGTCCCCTCATTGAGGAACATGGCGTTCTGAGAGTGAGAATCCACATACCAGCCGCCGAGCTGTGCGTAAATGTCGAGGTCGCCGTCGTTATCCATATCGCCAAGAGCAATACCGTGCCCCTTGTGGAGATGGCCRAGACCAGAGGCGGTGGTTGCATCCATGAACTTCTCRCCGCCCATATTGCGCAACAGCACGTTCGGAACCATGATTTCTAACGATGGCGCGCCGGTGCCGAGATAGAAGTCCATCCAGCCGTCGTTATCGACATCGCCGATRTTGGCRCCCATRGTYAGGTGCACSCGGTCCAARTTCCACTCTTTRGTGACATCGGTGAAACCACCTTGGCCRTCGCCGAGGAAYAGCGCGAGTGGATCYACTTTCTTGCCGCGCTCTTCACCGTAGCGATCACTGATGACGTCGGTSACTTTGTCGGTTAGCGGATAGCCGGAAACGAAAAGGTCTAAGTTGCCGTCGTTGTTGACGTCCATCCACCACGAGCCRAAAGCGCGRAATGGATGCTGCAAAAATTCATGACTAGGGGTRGCSGCGATATCGGTGAAGGTGCCGTCGCCGTTGTTGTGATAAAGGCGATTGGCTTGTGAAAGATTGCTCACCACCAAATCGGGGTAGCCGTCGTTGTCGTAATCGCCGAACGCGGTGCCGCGGGTGAAGCGATGATTGGTCACTCCGGCYTCGACTGCGACATCGGTRAAGGTGCCATCGCCGTTGTTRTGGAARAGTTGACTCGGTGCGTGATCTTCAAGYTCATCGCCACCGGCTTTTGCTTTCGCAGAACTACTTCTTGCACCACGCCCCATRGCKACTAACCGTTCRTTGCCGATGTAAACATCRAGCAAKCCGTCAAGGTCATAATCGCCCCAAGTGGCCGCCAAGCTAGGGTAATCCACKAATCCRAGCCCRGCCTCTTGAGTGACRTCGGTGAAAGTGCCRTCTGCATTTTGACGCAACAGCGARTTGGTTTGCACACCATTGGAGAGGAACCATGCRCCGCGYAAWACAAGGATGTCGAGCAGTCCATCGTTRTCATAATCCGCATGGGTRAGATTCAATCCWCCRGTYTGRCYCATGAGSCCCGCRCGCTCCGTCCAATCATCRAAGCTGCCATCGCCATTGTTGTGGTAATAACGCAACGGCTCGTTCGGATTATAAGAACAMGTGATGATGTCCARGTGGCCATCGTTATCGAAGTCGTCCATYGCAACGCTRCCGGCAAGATCATCTCCGGCAAYRCCAAGWGCTACCGCMAGRTTRCGGAAATGTGGGGCCGTRGTTTCGCCAGTCATGGTCAGCKCCGGCAATAAATCATGGTCATGAATGTCGGTCGGATAAGTGCCAGCCACTTCCTGACTCAACGCCAGAAGCCAGCGCACCCCGGCATCGTCTGGCTGAAGTTTCAATACTTCGCGAAACAAGACYTCTGCTTTGAGCGCATCGGCAGGGTCGCGCCACAATCCAGCGCCCTCCAAAGGAAAGATGCAGCTCTGTTCATTCGGGAGCAGCAAGCAAGATGCAATCTCCCCCGAACGCAAATAKGCCACACCCAAAGCACGYGCGACYTCKRCGGTKCGGTCMTSTGCYTTACTCCCTTTYAARTGAGWGATTTCATGCGCMCGCTCCAAATGYAAAATCGCTTCYGGYACGCGGCCCATGCGTTGCARATAACCRCCCATWGCCATATGTAARTTCACTGCGAGAGAAGCCTCCCGCTTGGGGTYCAGCTGCATAATCCAAGCCGAMCCCTGGTCYAAAAACTCCGCAGAATARTRGTGYAGRTARCTGCCATCCCAGCGGCTGTTGAGYCGCAGAATAGCCGACGGCATGGTGCGATCCACGCCCCAAGCATGCATGAAAAWCCCCGCTGGGACGGCCATAACCACACCAAGGACCACGAAGATTACGCCGGATTTRCGCARCAATAAGGGCAAAACGAACATGCAGCCGCCAAGCACCATGSCGGCAGCCTGCACCGCCCTCACCAAGCCAGAATGATTGGGCTCRCTCAAGTAGGCSGCYAAATCTGGCATGGCGCGCAAGCCAAACCGGATCAAAGCAAAGGAACCAACGGARAGGATGAGGAGCAGGAGGCCGAGTTTTTTCACGAGAGTCTCACGGAAGGGCAAGGCGCAGTATATCCTTGAGGCATGTTTGGCATCCTTCGCCAGTTCGCCCGCGCCCTCACCGGCAAGGTCGATGCCCTGGAGTTCTCGCTTGGAATTTTATTCGGCGTGTTCCTCGGCATAATCCCCCTCCACGAGATCGACGTGAGCACCGGGTTCCTCGGCCTCAACGGTCTTTGGCTATGGATTCTCTTGATTTGCTTGGTGCTAAAAGCTTCCTTGCCGATCACTATGCTTTTCGCCGGATTCACCAAGCTCCTAGCGATTTTGTTTCTCGACCAAGTTGCGTTCAACATGGGCAAGGGCCTACTCGACAACAGCTTGCCGGAATCCATGGTGATTGGTTTTGCTACCAACATGCCGAGCCTCCAACTGCACACGTACTGGGGCTTCGGCACCTTCATGTTCGCGCTGCTGATTGGCATTCCAACTTTCCTTATTAGCTACTTCATGATGCGCAGCAAACTTCCGCTGTGGCGTGAAAAATTCGGCCAAACCAAACTCGCGAAAGCGCTCGGCGGCTTTATTGTCTTCCGCATTTTGGGGAGGTTGTTGGCATGATTTCCATCCTTAGAAAAGGTTTTATTCTGATGGTGTTAGTGCTGTTCTTGGCACTCCTCGCCACCTTGATTTTCGGCGGCGACACTTTGTTCAGCCATGCGCTGAAGAAGTATGGCCCCGTCGCTTTCAAGGCACCGGTGCGTTTTGAGTCGGCGCAACTGTCAGTGCTTGGCGGAAGTGCCGGCGTCGAACAGTTTCATGTCGGTACCGAACAGAATCCGCTGCTGGACATTGGTAGCGCCGAGATCAACCTCAGCACCATGGCGATTTTGGATGGCCGCGTGGTGATTGAAAATGCGCAACTCAATGGCGCGCGTTTGCATTTAGTGATTCGGGAGGATGGCACCCTTTCCTTCGACAGCGGTCCGCCACCCAAAGATGTGGCCGACGCCGACCCTATGCCTGCGGAAGATGCCGACCTCCCTCCCGAGGAGGATCGCGACTTCGTGCAAATCGCAACCGAGTACTGGGAACGCTACAAGCATTACAAGGAGTACTACGACAGGTACGGTGGAAGTTTAGGTGGTGAAGACGATGGCACCGAGGACGATGCCTTGGAGCGCATTAAATTCCCTGGCGTTCCCGGATATGTGCAAGTCGCGCAACAACTAGCCAGCGGTACTTCGGAAGGTGTGTTTTGGCTCGAGCACGCAGAGGTCATCGACTTTCAGTGGGAGACCTTGGATGAACGAACCAAACGTCCGGTTCTTCCAGTCCTCGACAACTTCCAATTCGCCTTGGACAACGTCGGCACTCCGCCAAGTGGAATGACCCCAGAAGCGGTCTATGCCGGCAAAGGGTCCTTGGCCGATGGCGGCGATTTAGATTTCCGCCTAGGTCTCACCCGCGATGGCAACCCATCCAGCTTAAACCTTACTGCGAATGCATTGCCGGTCGCATCGATTGTCGACATGATGGGGCAATCCTTCCCGTTTAAGATTGAGGGTGGAAACCTAGATATTGGCACCACCGACTTGCAGTTCCAACCGAACAGCTTAAGTGGCGGCGTACGTGTAGTGCTGAATGGCACCACCTTAAGCGCGATTCCAGGAAGCCCGACTGTCTTAGGCGTGACACCGAAACAATTCTGTTCGCTACTCAACTCGGCGTTGCAAGATCAGCCGATTGCTTTCGTCATCCGCCTAGGCGGCACACCGACGGAGCCAAGCTTCACCATCGAAAACGAAACCGACCTGGGTGATTTACTCGGTGGCGCCGTAAAAGCCGAAGTCGAACGCCGTGCACAAGAATTTGTGGATGAAACTCTTGGTGAACTTCAGGAGAAAGCCAGTGACCTCATTAAAGATAAGCTTGGTGACAAACTACCCGATGGCATCGGCGATCAACTCGATGAAGCTCTCAAGGGCAAAATCGATGTCGGTAATTTATTCGGCGGTAAAAAGAAGGACGGCTAGTCTGTTTTAGTGCGACCCAATTTTCGTACGACAGGGACGGGGTACCGCCCCAGACTCCCGAAAATTGGGTCGCACTAAAACTTGGGCTCGGGTGTGGGCTCGGTTATTGGTTTTTGTTTAGATAGGCTTTTAGTTGCGCTGCGGCTTTGGATTGGACTTTCGACCTTAGATATGGGGTCCAGCCTAGGAGTAGGCCAGTGGTGCCTAGGGCTTGCTTAGACCAGTTGTGAAAATCGAACTGATCGGTGTGCTCGATAATTTTTCCGTCGGAAAAACGGAAGGTGGCTTCGATGATGTTGTGTACGTGACGGCCAGTTGCACCGAATGTGTAATGCGCTTCCCAGTGTGCGTGGACCACATCGCCCTCTGTATGGATATCGCTGTGCTGAATGCGCATGTCTTTGCCTTTCGCACACAGCATGCGCCACATGCCAGATGCCTCCGCGCCCTTGAGGTCAAATACTTCATCGCGAAAATGCACGTCTTGGTGATAGCAAGTAGCCATGGCGCCCGCATCACGCGCAGCAAAAGCCAAGTAAAACCGGTCAATTAGCATTTCCATTTCAGACATTTCTTTATTCCTCTTCAGATTTTCCTTCGTCGCTGCGCCCTTCGAAAAAGAGCACCCCCATGAGCACTAGAAACCCTACCACCCCACCTCCAAAAAGAAGAACTCCAGGTGTCGACCCCAAATATTCCCACCAACACCCCCATCGAGAATGCCCAAGTCCTTGACAGTCATCCACAACCCAAAATACAAAATGCAAATACGCAACCTCCGGCAGAACACCAAATATCCCAAGTGGCACCACCACCCTCCAGGGCATTTCCATTTCAGACATTTTCATTTACCTCTTTCCTCATCACCACCGAATATCCTGAGTTTGAAGGGTTCCTATTTTCCGGAGTCTGGGGCGGTATCCCGCCCCTGTCGTAGGAAAACTAGGAACCCTTCAAACTCGACGGGAGTTCCTTGATATAAATATCCTGCTTCGCATACGGAATCTCGATATTCGCGGCGTTAAAGCGGATGTAAACCGCACGGTGCAAAAGGTGTCTTACATTTCCACGGAGTTCTGGATCGGGAATCCAAACTAGAAGCTCGAAGTCCAAACTGGAACCACCAAAGGAACGCATACGCACCCGCGGCTCAGGCTCCTTGCAGACAAGTTTCGGGTCTACATCTTCAATCGATGCCAAAAGAACTTCGATGACATGATCCACATCCGAACCGTAGGCAGCACCCACTGGAATGCGGATACGCTCCTTCTTATATGGCCCGCTAGATTCATTAACAATTTTCGCGCCGCCCATGACCGCGTTCGGCACCGTAACTTCGATGTCATCGCGAGTCACGATGCGGGTGGAGCGCAGACCAATGAATGTCACTTTGCCACGTTCTCCACTATCCAATCGAATGTAATCGCCCACTCGATACGGACGGTCGGCAAGAATGAACACTCCGGCAAACAAGTTCGACAAAGTGTCCTGCGCTGCAAAACCAATCGCCAAGCCCACCACTCCGGCAGAAGCTAACCAGCCGGTTGCATCGAACTGCCAAATGCTAATGCCCATGTAAACCATGAGGCCAAACAGCAGCACCTTCGCCAGGTTGTTAAACAGCGGAAAGGTGGAGCCTTGCACTGCCGAAAACCGGTTCGGGTTATGCGATGCCGCGCGCAGCAAGATTCCGGAGATGCGGAAGATGAAAACTGCCCACACAAAGAGTCCGATGGTGAGCAGTGCCCGATTGGTGAAAATCGCAATCGAATCTTCGGAGCCAAGCAAGCGCGACGCCACCGCAAGCCCAATCAAAATGACCGTGTTGACCACCGGCGCATGCAAGGCCTTCAGGATGAGGTCATCGGTCTTGGTGCGGGTTTTGCGAGTGAGTGTCCGAAAGATGCCCGTGCACAACCAATCGAAAACTTTCGACATCACCATGGCCGCAGCAATCACGATGCCGGCCTGCGCCCATGAATTTTCAGTTAAGGGGCTAAGCAAGTCGCTCAGAAACTTAGTCAGGGCGCCGATTTCTACATCGCCGACATCCTTGCTGGAGCCTCCGTCATCGCCAGCGGGTAGCTTCCCCCCATCGCCTTCTTGGGAGAAAAAAATCATCAGGTGGTAGAGCGCATTCATGAGTTTGCCTTAGCGAAGTTCCAACAAAGCAGACTGTACGCGCTCGACATCCTTCGCGGAAAGGGGTTGACGCAAAAGGTCGAGTAAAATTTGGGCGCTCACCTCTGGATCCATCTTATAAGTACCAGCCAAAGCCATGCCGGCATCCACATGGTCCGGCTCCAACTCCAAACATCGGCCCAATGCCTTTTGCGCATCTGACCTTTCCCCAAGCAGGATTTGAGTGCGCCCCAACTTCCAAAAAGCGGCGCTGCGCTGCGGGTCGACCTCGGTGAGGCGGGATAGAAGATCGACCGCCAAAGCTAAATGGTCAACCTGCAAAGTGGATTGCGAAGAAGCGAAGGCGGCATCGGCCATGTCGGCAAGCAGGGTGAAATCTTGCGGCCAGTCGTTGACCATCTGCTGATACAGGGCAAGGGCGTCGTCATCGCGACCACTTAGCTGCAGAGCTTGGGCGCGCAATCGTTTGCCTTCAATACCAAGTGGTGCCGACATCATCCAGCGATCTAAATAAACCAGAGCTTCCGGACCGCGACGTGCGGCAACTGCTGTGCGCGCGCACGCGCCAAGCATCGAAGCATCGGTGGCATCGGCCAAAGTAGCCAGGTCTCGATAAAGCGGAAAGGCTTCGGCCGGGCGGCCCTGGGCTTCGAAAATGACTGCCATGGCATAACCCAAAGCTGGAGTCGCTCCAAAGCCGGCAATGCCTTCGCGCGCGATCGCAGAGGCCGCCTCGATTTCATTCGCTTCCAATAAAGCCCATGCATGCAAAGCGGTGACCTCGGAACCAAACTTTGCGGCGCTGCGTACTTGTTGCAACTGCACCGAAGCGCGTTCCGCCTCCCCTTGGCCAAGGAATCGGATGGCATCGACCAGTCCTTTGGAACTTTGCAGGTCGCGGTTGCTTGGATGCACCCAGGTTGGAAGGTGCGAAAGGTTTTCGATCGGCACCACTTTGCTTTTGGCCTTCACCGAAGCCGCGGGCGATGTTGATGCCGAAGGTTGCGTACCTGGAGCACCACCAGATGCTCCGCGCTCCCCAAAAAGGGCGCTGCAAGAACCCAGTAAAGCAAGACTTGCTACAAGACTAAGACGAACGCATTTCATTTGTCACCATTCTATCGCTACAATCAACGCGGCCCCATTCCCATGTTGCGCACCGACATCAAAGCCGTTTTCCTCGACGCTGGAAGTACTCTCTTCCAACACCGTCAAAGCCGTCCCGAGACTTACCTCGCCGTCGCTAAAAAGCATGGCCTGAAGGATCTCGATTTCGACATTATGAAGGCCTCGATGGAGCATGCCTTCAGCGATTTGCCAGACACTGTCGACGGCAACTTCCGCTACAGTCTTGCATGGTTTTGGGCGTTTAATCAGCGCGTCTTAACCGAGTGCGGCATGGCTGAAAATAAGCTTGAAAAGGCCCATAAGAGCCTTCTGGCGCAATTTGCCGATTCTGCCAACTATGAGCTCTTCCCGGAAGTGAAGGAAGTTCTCGAAACTCTGTCGAACCATGGCATGCAGATGGGCGTTGTATCCAACTGGACCGAGCACCTGCCAAAATTGCTACAGGATCTTGGCATTGCCAAGTACTTCTCTTTCATTGTGACCAGCGCCGATCTTCGCACCGAAAAACCAGGTCGCGCCATTTTTGAGCGCGCCTTGTTCCGTGCTGGAGTCGCTGCCGATGAAACCGTGCATACCGGCGACCACTTCGAGCGCGACGTGCGCGGCGCCCTGAACGCCGGAATGCGTGCAGTTTGGCTCGACCGTTCCGGCGAAAGTGGCGCCGACTGCGAAGGCGTTCCCGTCATCGCAGACTTGAGTGGCCTAGTGAAGCTGCTTGAAGCCCAACCGAATGTCGTCCGCACCTGATCCCGCCCTCGAGGCGCTCCGTCAGCGCCTCGAACAACAGCACCTCGGCGATCCGCGTTTGATCGAGCTGCTGATGGCTGCTTTGCTGGCCAAAGGGCATGTGCTTTTGGAAGGTGCGCCAGGTTTAGGCAAAACCCGGCTGTTGCGCGGCCTGGCAAATGCGGTGGATTTAGATTTTCAGCGCGTCCAGGGAACCCCGGACCTCATGCCAGGAGATTTGACCGGCGGCGACATTCTTGATCAAATCGATGGGGTTGGCAGTTTCCGTTTCGAGCAAGGCCCGTTGTTTACTCAAATTTGCTTGTTCGACGAGATCAACCGTGCGACACCGCGAACTCAAGCTGCCTTGCTCGAGGCTATGGCGGAGCAGCAGATCACGGTTGGCGGCGTGAGCCATCCTTTGCCACAGCCGTTCATGGTGACTGCTACGCAAAACCCGATTGAGCTAGAAGGCACCTATCCGCTTCCCGAAGCGCAACTCGACCGCTTCCTGTTTCATCTGTTCGTGCAAAGTCCGAGCGCAGAAACACTGGTCGACATTTTCCGCATGGACGATGGAAACCCCAGCGCAACTCCAGCGCCGGCGGTTTTAGATGCAGCTCAGTTACTGGCACTGCAGGCCAATGCTGCGGCTCTACCAGTTGCGGAAACTTTCTTGCAGCAACTCGCCGCCATCTTGCGGGCGACCGACCCGAAGGATGACAGCGCTCCACAAATGGTGCGCGAATCGGTTTCCTGGGGTGCGAGTCCACGTGGTGGATTAGCGGTCATTGCGGGTGCGCGCGGTTTGGCACTACTTCGCGGCCGATCCCATGTTTCGCCGGAAGATTTGCGCGATGCGCTCTTCCCAGCGCTACGGCATCGCGTACTCTTGCGCTACGAAGTGCAAGCCTCCGGCGTCACCGGAGATGCGGTTCTTGAAGCCGTCTTGCAGCAACATCCCTTGCAATAAAAACCAAAGTTCCAAATGGACTGCCGCGTTGCCCTGTGCCAGATGCGCCCGAAACTGGGCGTGATCGATGACAACCTAAAAGCCCATCACGCATGGCTGGATCGTGCGATAGAAGGTGGTGCGCAACTTGCGGTGTTTCCGGAGTTATCACTCACTGGATATTTTCTGCGCGACCTAACCCAAGACATCGCAATGACCATGACCGATGAACGGGTCCAAGGATTGGTGGCGCGCTCGACCGACTGCAGCATTGTGTTTGGCTTTGTGGAGGAGAGTCGCGATCACCGCTTCTACAACACTGCGGTTTTTGCGGAAGATGGCAAGGTGTTGCATGTGCACAGAAAAGTGCACCTTCCTGACTATGGGATTTTTGAGGAAGGGCGTTACTTCGCTGCAGGCGATACCTTCACTCCAATTGAATCCAAGCACGGTCGTTTTGGATTACTCATTTGCGAAGACGCGTGGCATTTGTCCGCCGGATGGATGCACTTCTTACAAGGAGTCGATGCACTGATCATGCCGGTGGCATCGCCCGCACGCGGGATTGATACCGATGAACCGGAGTTGAGTTCGCATCAGGCATGGCGCACCTTGTCGGCGGCACAGGCTTTGTTTTTCCAGACCTGGGTGCTGCGCTGCAACCGAGTTGGCTTTGAAGATGGCACCATGTTCTGGGGTGGATCCAGTGTGCTGAACCCTTTCGGTGCACAAGTCGCCGAGGCCGATGCAGAGGAAGAAGAACTGCTCTTCCACACCATTCACTCCGATGCATTAAAGCGCGCACGCATGGCGACCCCACTTCTGCGCGATGCCCGTCCAGAGCTAGTCCGTACCCATTTAGCGCGTTTACTCAACGATCCCGACGCACTCGCCGTCAAACGAGAAGAGGCATGAGCACCCTTCCTCCACCTCCAGGATGCAACGTCGAGTTGGCGGAGCGTGTGCTGGTGCGGTTTTTGCGYGAGGAAACRCATCGGGTTGGCATGACCAAGGCRGTGTTGGGATTRAGCGGTGGCATYGACAGCGCWTTGGTGGTGGAACTTGCYGCACGYGCCTTAGGTCCGGARAACATTTTGGCSGTGGCKATGCCTTAYCGYGAAAGCCAYCCGGATTCGCTGACYYTMGCGGTGGARTCTGCAMAACATGCCGGTGTGGAGTTGGAGACGGTCGAYATCTCCCCCATGGCCGATGCCTACCTYGCKCARAACGCCGACTTAGACGACACCTCGCAAAACGCAGTGCGTGTACGTCGCGGCAATGTGTTTTCTCGTTTACGCATGACCACGCTTTACGACCGCTCGGCAAAACTCGGCGGACTGGTGYTCGGCACATCGAACAAAACCGAACTCATGTTGGGYTATGGAACGCAACACGGCGACATGGCGTCGGGCCTAAACGCGATTGGYGATCTCTAYAAATCACAAGTCGTCGCACTATCGCGGCACCTTGGCGTTCCRGTCGGCATTCTCGATCGTGCTCCCAGCGCCGACCTWTGGGATGGCCAAACCGATGAAGACGAACTYGGYTACACCTACRACGCCATCGAYGCCCTGCTRTTCCGCATGATSGACCGACGTCAYGCCCCCGCCAACCTAGAGTCCGCCGGGTTTAGYGCCGACTTCRTTGCYGCCATCGCCGAGCGCGTRCGCCTAAACCAGTACAAGCGACKTCCGCCACTGATYGCSAARGTCGCCAGCCGCACTGTCAACCTGGACTACCGCTACGCCCGCGATTGGGGCACTTAGGCCCGATGCACGGCATCGCCAGCTTCCCATTGCACGCCCRTTTAGTGCGTTCGCAAAAGGAAGGGCTGCATGCCGGTCATCCAGAAGCAGTGGCATCCATCCTCAAGGAACTTTCATTGCAATGGAAGGAGTCTTGGATTGAGCAGCCCGCTTTCATCCAAAACAGCGACSAGATTGCAGCAGTCCTTCGCTCTCCCCGTCACGCATTCGATTTTTCCGTGGCTATCAACCTCGCTGCATGGCCGTTRCAATATCAAGTCAKCGTTGGGTCTATGGATATGAAAATGGCGCATGTTTCAAAGCTTAGAAAAACGCCCAAGCAACTCTTCACCATGCAACTAAGGGGATTCCCTTTGGCTCTACAAGAGTTAATCGAATCATCTGCTCGGCTCCATGCCGACATTATGTATGACTGGAAACCTTCTCGTGCCGCTGCCGCTACAACCATGCGCAAAACCGAGACCCAACATGCGGCCGCCGAAGCACTAGGTATTCGTCAGCAATCCGTATCCGAAGCTTTGCGTGCTGCCCATGCGAAAGATTTAGTCTCCTTGGAAGATGCCATACGCACCTGCCTTACAACACCTTCGACCTAACTCTCCATCCCGCCAAGTTGCGAACACAAGGCATCGATATCGGTGTTGGAAATCTCTTCGCTAGAGATTGCTGCACTGCCGCTTAATGCTGCGCGCGCTTTGCGGCACACCTTCAATGTGTTTTCCACTTGCAGCTTCACCCGCGCAAGGCGAGCGGAGTTCCCGCCAGCTGTATCCATGTTGAGGATGACTTTGGTGCGCGCAACTTGAAGCACTGAAATAAGCGCCTCGATTTTTGACAACATCTCCGCCCGATAGCTTGGGTCAGAAAGTTGTTCGCGGGAGTTGGGAGATGGAGGTTGTGTCATTAATCCGGGGGATCGGGTTCACAAGAATCCTACCCCCCAGATAACCTCTCTGCAGCGATTCTTAGTAGTTTCGCAGAGCCTTCAATAGGCGCCCTTCCTGACGGAAGTCCATACCAGACAACATACTAGAGATGGTGGCGCCATCGTGAGCATCGCCCAGGAATCCTAATCCTAGAACCAAATGAGCGGTCTGGGAATCATGCTGGGCACGATCCAACTCYGCRCGCAATCGCTCCGAAAGACGACGCAGWGCCGCACTCGAACGAGAAGTGGCGAGTCCACGAGCAGCGGTCCAACGTACGCTGTCATCGGTATCGGAGATGAGCATGCCAACCAAAGCGACACTGGTGCGTTCCGAGTTACTCAAACCAAGTCCAGCTGCAATGCCGCGGCGGGTCTGCACCTGCTTCGAAGATTCCTTCACCAACTCAAGCAGCAACTCGTCGGCTGGGTGCGTGGCCAACATACCCAAGCCCATGGCCAAGTAACCACGGAAGGACGGGTCGACGCCTTTTGCATCCAGGCAAATCGCGAGCTGGGTTTTTGCACCGGGCGCTCCGTACAGACCAAGGCCCATGGCGGCAGCTCCACGCAAGATTTCTTCGTCGCGACGCGGGGCATCGTCCTCATCGTGCTCACGGCTGTCGGTGCCATAGAGCAGGGTCGAAACTAGTTGCGGGTAAGAACCATCCAAGCGACTCATGCCGGCGGCTAATGCCCAAGCGGAATGGATGGCTGCTTCTTCTTTTTGCTCCGGACGCAATTCTTTCAACTTTACATTGGCTTGACGGCCACCAAGGCGACCCATGGCGAGTAAACAAAGCGAACGTAGACGGGCATCGTGCGAATCCACGTAGACCTCGGCCAAACTGCTTACTGCAGCGCGATCACCAAGGCGTCCTAGAGCTTGCGCAGCAGCGGATGGAACACCGTAATGCTTGGACACTAAAAGCCCTTCCAACATGGGGCGCGCACGCGAATCCCCTAGCGCTCCAAGTCCCTGAATCGTTGCCGAAACTAGGCGATCACTGCCATTCTTCTTGGAGGTTGACTCCAGCAAATTCATCAACAGGGGCGTGAAGTCTTTGGAACCATGGACACCAGCAGCAACGATGGTCGCTAGAGCGAGATCTTCTTCGCGCTTCCAAGTGCCATCGTAATAGGCCGAGTTGAGGTAGCCCTTCAACGCAGAACCTGCTTCCACTCGACCGGAAAGGCCAAGGCCAAGAGCTGCAAAAGCACGGGTTGCTGGGTCACTTTCTTCTTCGAAGGTTTTCACCAGGAAGGAAATTCCGTCCTCCGATGCGAGCAAACCAAGGCCCATGTAGGCCGCTTGACGCACCGATTCGACGCGATCGCGGGTGGCGCGTTGCAGAAAGAAGTCGGCCGAGGTGTAGCCGATGCGTCCGAGGGATAGAGCTGCGGCCTCGCGGATGGCAGGGATGTCCGAATCCAGGGCATCGATGAGCAGCGGAATGGAAGTCAGGATTAAATCCTGGCGGTCCATCGACCAATCCTCCACGCCGTAACTTCCCTTGTCGTTGACCGCGCGGGCCGGGAAATCCGGTTCACCGCGGAAGAGGACATCGCGCTCGTGTTCGAACCAGAACTCCCAGCGGTCCCAGCCGCCAGAAAAGGGGCTCAGTAGTTGGCCTGRAGCAGCGTCTCCACCATGGGAGACGAACTGCAGGAGRGTCTCATCCTCAGGGCCTCGATAGGCACCAGGGACAGAGGACGGCTCTTGAAGAGCCGCAAGAAGGAGTATTGCGGGTATGGAAGCAAGCATGATGAGNNNANNTGGGGCTTGGGTGAYCCATTTACGGCCRGYTTTWTYWGAACCTGAGCYTGCTTCTCMMWWGAAACGAAAAWACCGCCTCWTRGGCGGTTATGGAACGGAAGGGANCNNNCNGYTCTSTWTTMATGCATAATCGAGCCAAAGATGGTCTCAATCTCGACCATGGGYARRAGGCTCGCGACATACAGCCGCCGTTTACCCATAGASCCTTCYGCAACCCGGATACCGCCGAGGTTGGTTTCGAAGACGTCGGTGACYTTATTYGCCACCTGAATGCCAGGGYTACTTAGGCTTTGATTGTTCTGCGCGACAAACACGAGGTGGATGCCATCGGAGTAAATCTTAACCAGCATGTTCGACATGCCTTGGAATCCAGCTCCGCCATTGCCTGAGAAGCGCAMCCATGCTTCATCCTGGTAGAAGCCAGGTGGCAGATACTCTGGRTCGAGTGGYWCAAAGCCAAGGRCCCCAAAATCGTTGGGGCCGGTGAAAGCTTGTTCCGCTACCACTGGAGCTGACCAYACAACTCCGGTCAAGTTCGGGCTGAGGTTCACCATGGTGGTCTCCATTTTCATAGCCACCAAACCGTTGTTTTCGAAAAGTGTCCAGCCAAGAAGGAGGCCGGTTTGGGCATCGGCTAGGAACTCGGCGTCGCCCATGTCATGCTTGGACTTGGCGGTGTAGCGAATACAGCTCACACCTGCGACTTGGACTTGGACCGGATCCTCAAACCACTGAAAGTTTGCAAACAGAGCACTTGGAGCCCGAAGATGAGGATCGCGGTAGTTCACCATAAACCGCATTTGAGTCTGATAGTTCATCAGAAGCAAGTTGGTAGGTGTAGAAAAGGCCTGACCCTGGCTGGGTGAGAAACCGGTGACATCGAGCAAGAAATTGCCAGCGCCATCGGCTAAGAAACTTTCTTCCCGGCGCTCCAACACGCCATTGGAGTTGCGTGAATGGATGACGCGGTCAAGTTCCACAGCTAACTCTTCTGGGTATACGAACTCAGGAAGCTCAATCGCAACCGGACTGTTTGCATTAGGAGTTTGAGCTCCAGAAGCACCACTAGTCAGAGCTTGGTTCCCGCCAGAAACGGAAGTTGCATCCGTTGGGCCACAGGCCAAAAGCAGAAAGCTCGCAAAAACGAGGACTAGGGGGGAGAGAGTGCGCATTATGCGTCGTCCTCCACCATAAGGCCTCCGAGCGATCCCGCCAATCCGCGGGAAACCGCCGACATCTTGGCTGGGCTCACTTTACGGAAATTGGCTCGTGCACGGAAAGCTTCGCGTTCCGACTCCGAGGTGGGTTGCGCTAGAACGAGGACGTCTTGCCCAAGGCTAGGCTGGCTGCTCCATGGATTGAAGATGCTGAGTCCCCCGAAAATCAGGAGTGCTGCTGCTGCGACCAGGGATTTGCGGCCAAAATAGCCACGGATTAACTGCCCATGAGGCGCGTCAACCGACGTTCCTATTTCTGCCTGAACCCGTGCCCACAATTCTGCTGGAGCCTTGGCCTCTGCCAGATCAGCCAGGCTGCGCTCATCTTGCACTCGCTGCCACAGCTCACTTGGAGCCCGCACACCACCCAACGCGCGCARATCTTGAGYGATCTGCTGCGGAAGGTCGGGTTGGTGGGAGTGGTGAGACAARAGAGAATCAGGGTGTAAGTTCTGAGGAATCGAAGCCGCGATGCTGGAGGAATTCGCGCAAAGCGGTATGGGCGCGGTTTAGACGAGACTTCACAGTGCCAAGGCTGCATTCCTGAACCTCRGAAATCTCCTCGTAACTCATACCTTCKATGTAACGAAGGACAAGTAACGCGGCGAATCTKGGATTCATGCGCGCCAGGGCATCTTGGATGAGAACTTGGTTCTCGGTGCGGCTGACCTCTTGCACAGGATCGGCGTGGATTTCTTCGGCAGCAGCCTGTTGGAGCTGTCGCTCCCCTTCGGCATTRCCGACGGTRGTCTGCACTCCAGCACGTGGAGCATCGAGCCGTTTTCTTCGGGAGTCAATCGCTGCATTGACTGCAATGCGATAAACCCATGAAGAGAAGCGACTACGAAAGGCGAAATCCTTGATTCTGCGCGCGAGGGTCACCATGGTTYCCTGCGCGGCGTCTAGGGCATCCTCTTGGTTGCCGGTGACGCGTAGACAGATGGTGAAGACTCGGTCTTGGTAAAGAACAAAAAGCTGGCGGTACGCCTCRTCAAAATCCTKCTTATGCGCCGTCTGGCAAGCTTCGACTARCGCTTGATCAGGRTCTGGCAAGGTGCGGTACCAAGGTTAGGACAGGGYAACTAGGATTCTGGTTCCTTAAAACCTGGAGATTCCCAAGCTTTTCTTGGCCCARGGMANGSGCCKANGGATTCGCTTAAGCCCTTATAARRAAAAAGGTTAGCYGYTCCAAGGAAAAATCGGAGCAWYAGGAGCTCCGATTTGTTTGCTGAACCGTGAATCAACTCAGTTGGCCAARAGACCTATGACGTCAATTCCTACGACCGAATCGCCCACCGCTGCGGCGCAGCTAGAGAAGCAAATCCCGCTTGGCAGAGCTCCGCAGTAACTGTCAGAGACTTGGTAAAGCACTTGACCGCCCCCTAGGGAACCCACTTGGCTCAGAGACTGCACGCAAACTTCACCGGCAGTCGCTTCGTCTGGCATCTGGCCGCCAGGATCGGTTGGGAACAATCCGCCTCCACCACCTTGCGGGGTAGGGCTGTCATCGCGGCGCCACTCCATGAGGATGCCTTCGTGGACCGAGAACTGAATCTGGTCAGCATAAACGAGGCCATCGACCAGGCCCTTTACTGCAATCGCCAAGCTCGGTTGGCTCATGATGGCCGAGGTGGGCAGTTGGAGACGGTAAATCTCCAGCTCCATGCCTGMRNTCGTCACAGCGTAGGTGGTGTGGCTATTCGGCAGCTGAGCAATCGCGCTCATACGTACGCGATGGAAGTTGTTCGGAGTTGCCCAAAACAACTGGAGCTGACTCAATCCGGTTTGACGCAGAGCCGAAATCTCAAGAACTAGGTCTGGACCGGAAGAATAAGCGTGAATCCGTAGATTCGGGACTGCAACAGGCAGAGTGTTGACATCGTCCCAAACCAGGGGATCGGTGCCGAGAAGCAATTCTTCCATGTCTCCGAGGGTGTCGCCGTCAGAATCCACGGTGGAGCTGGAAGTACCAAAACTGTCTTCCAGAATGTCGTCCATGCCGTCGCCGTCGGTGTCTACCATGACCGGGACAAACAAGGGGGCAGCCTCAAGCTGAGACTCGGTTCCGTGGTCCAGAGTCCAGGCCAAAAGGCCGAGGAGCGTGGTAGGAACTAGGATGGTTGGAAGAGGGGACTTCATGAGGTCGTCATTGTGTGGCGATAGCTCGGTATTCAGGGTAGCAAGCCTTGCGAATCCGAGAGCCGGATTTTGTAGGAATTGCCTGTTTGCTCTAGATAGGGGCTTGGCGGCCGTTACCCATTTTCGGACGGGGAATTGGCGAGTGTAGGAAGTTGGGAATGGCTTTTTGGACGATGTAACCATCTTCTCCCGTTGTATTTATGGCCCAGCTTTCGTTTTAAGTGGAGGGCTCTGTGCCTTTAGTAGGGGGACAGCTATCCTGTTGCGCCGTTTGGGAATGCACCCGTAGCTCAGCTGGATAGAGTGTTGGTTTCCGAAACCAAAGGTCGCAGGTTCGAGTCCTGCCGGGTGCGCCATTCCGGTTGAGGCTTCCGCACAAGTGCGAGCCTCCCCCTCCATTCTGCTCCCGCAGACTCTTTGGAGGTCGGTTGGCGGGGAAATACCCGCCTCGCTCCGCGTCGAGTCCTGCCGGGTGCGCCACWNCCKGWKGNGGYTTKYKMASRARWSCSWGMYTMMSCCTSSMKKCKRCTCCNGCRGMCKMWNTSGMWKGTCGGTTGGCGGGGAAATACCCGCCTCGCTCCGCGTCGAGTCCTGCCGGGTGCGCCACAACCTGAGGGGTTTGTTAAGGAAACCCTGATTAAGCCTGGCGGCGACTCCGCGGCCGAAATCGCTTGCCCCTGCGTTGCTTCATCTTGMCTGTAGYGACACTACAGCCTTCGATTCGCGCCTTGGGGCAAACGATTTCCATCCACGGCCTCCCGCACCATACTTAATCAGAGCTTCCCTAAATAGTATGTTGGCAATCATGCCTCGCTTCTTGGGCAATGAGTGCGAGCGCAATAACCCTACTTTTCCCTAGCACGCCTAACGGTTTTGCCTATTAGCGGCCGCAATGCAGCGAAGCGAAACGAAGGTCAATCTGCAACGGATGGTTGGGCAGCTGAGTATGAGTATTAATGTCCATTTCCAACCAAATGCACCTTAAACCCCTCGGCTTCAATTGCTTTAGCGATTTCCTCATCTGAGGCTACCGCATTTGAGAGTAATAAGGCACGCATTTCTCCGGTGGCCAGCTTCACTTCTGTTTCATTCACGCCTTTAACGGACATTGCTCCAGCACTTGCCCGCATCATGCACTCAGGGCAATTCATTCCGGATACAGCTAACCGTATTTCTCGCCGGTCTCCTTTTTCCTTCAACGGAGCCTCTGCAGAAACCATTAGTTGATGGCCCTCTTCTATTCTTAGCATTAGGCGATTCCATCCACCTAATGAACAGGAACTTAGCTGGCCAACAGCTTTGCACTCCAAACACCGTTCGCCCTCTTCTGATTTTTTTGAATCCAAACGGGATAGAGTTTCTTTGTGAGAATGAATCCAGTTTGATGAATCTGGCGCCAACGCTGCTACCGGCCACCCTATCTTTTCTCCAGAATAGTACAACGCCTGAGCCAAATCGCTCGCTGTGTGAAAACGGGAAGGGTCTGCGCCGGCCCCTCCCAATTGGTGAAACCAATCGCTTGGGGATGGCACCTGTTCTTGCCACTGCTTGTTCGCACCAAACAATAAATAGACATCCCAAGCCACGTTCTTGATGCCAAGATTCTCCACCCATGCTTTTCCAACAATCTGATCTTTGTCGTAAAACTGAATCACGTTGAAGCCATTGAACAATGCACTGGCTCGTTGCGCTGCCAAGTTTGTGTCAGAAGGAAGAATGTTGGTCCAAACCACGGCAACATTTGTTTCTCCACTGGCGCCTCTCAACAAGCCTTCGTTTAGTGCGACCGCACCTGAAAGACATGCGC
>NVWJ01000026.1 GCA_002746235.1 Planctomycetota bacterium | reverse complement strand
GTAGAGTATAGGTTTCATGCCATTCAGCCCTTCTTGCTCTTTGTAAATCTCTACTTGCCTCATAAATATTAAAAGTAGGGTCTATGGTAAAATCTAATGCGATCAATTCATTCATCACATTATTCCAATGTTCTGAATAAGGTTTGGCGGCTTGTTGCCATAACTTACCAGCTTCTTCAAATCGATGTTGCTCATTGTTATAATTATAGTTTAAAGGATAATGTTGCACGGTTCTATCTTCAAATAAGGCTTCTGGTAGTCCGTACCAATGCTCCATGGAGGTTAATCCCGCTCTTGCCGAATGCAATACATTCCATCGAGCAACACTCATTTGCGCATGATGGCACGCCGATCCCAATCCTAATTTTTTATTTTCATCTAAAGCAGCCTTCATTATTTCAGGCTCAGCACCAAAAAATTTAATGCCATCTGCACCATTTTTTGCATTACTTCGTACCCATTGTCTTGCCATTTCGGGAGTTGTAATAGGTAAATCGTTTAAAGGATTAAAACCTTCACTGGTCTGGCCAAAAGCCGTGTATGAAACAATTCTTGGTGCAACTATCTTATTTTGAGTACTTAATTTTTTTAGATTTAAACTGTAATTTATACCTCTGCCACTTGGTTCTCTTACTGTTGTTATACCATGTGCCATCCATAATTTAAAAACATATTCTGAATCGGCTCCCTGAGCTTCACCTCCAATATGCCCATGCATATCAATAAATCCTGGTAATAAATACATGCCATGCGCATCTAATTCTTTACCACCTCTTTTTAATAGAGGTCGGTCAGTTGGAATTATAGCAATACCAGGGTAACCTACTACTTTAATATCTTTAATAATATTTTTTCCAACAACAATATCTACCGGACCAACAGGAGGAGCACCGTTTCCATTGATCAATGTAACACCTCTAATAATCAATTGTGTATATGGGCCGTTATTGTTTACATCATCAGTTACCTGTGCATATAGTAGAGGAAATGTTGAAATATACAGTGCAAGTAAAATGATAATTTCTTTAGATTGTTTCATGATAAAATTAATATTATGGTTATTATTGATCGACTTGTTTATAATTCCTTTTCACCAGTTCTCTATTAATTATTTTAGTAAAAGCAGATTCTTCTTTTATTCCCAACTTTGCGACAATACGGAATAACTACTGAATATCAATATAATACAAATAATAATTAATTTAATAGATACCAGAAGAAAAGATTTGAATAGATGTAATTTATAATTAGCCATCCCCCGTTTTTTTTTAGTTGAACGATAAATTAAGTTGTCTACTTAGGTCCTCTGGGGGTACTTTGATTATATTCCATCTATTTTTGGTTGGTATTAAAAGATTGGATATTACTTTGGATATTTTGTAATAGATAAAGTTAGTAAGCTCTCTTAAGGTGTGTTTATTGAGATAATTGTAGCCAGCTTCTAGTAATAACTTAATGTGCAGTGATTGCATTTTCTTGTAAATCATATACATGGCAACAGTAAGAACAGCAAGCATTGATTGCAATCCATCAAATGTTTTTATTTGAATATCCTCTAATCTATATTCTTGTTTTATATGCCTGTGATATTCTTCTATTTTCCAACGCAGGCCATAACCTTTAAAAGCCCATTTTGCTACTTCTATGACTGTAGAAAGCTCGCTTTTGACAAGTAAATAACAGGGTCCTCCGTGCCTTTTGTTTCTTGAAACGACTAACCATAATGGGTATGTGATTCCTTTTACCGTATAACGTATTGGTATCGCTCCTAATTCGTAATGCTCTAAAACAGGTTTATCTTTTTTGATTTTGGCTACCGTTTGTGTTACCAGAAAATCTATTTTTTTAACCAACTGACTCACTAGAAATTCTTCTTTTTTGTGAAAAAGTTTTGTGTTCTTTTTTAAACGAATGATTGCTTGTGAGCATTCACTAATAAAGAAATCTTTTAAAATACTATTGTCTGCTCCTCTGTCGAAAACCCAACACCCCTTATCATTTATATGTTGCTTGACTTCTCTTACTGCTTTTTTTATTTCATTATTGATGCTCAAAGCTCCCATCTCAAAACTGTAGGCTTTACTGTAAAGTGGGGATATTTCTTTGTAATGGTTAATTGCATTGATATTTAAAACATTATAGCCTAGCCCTATTTCTGCTGTATCGCCATTCTTTACAAATTCTAAACCTTCCATAAACTTAGCATGTTTTTTGCTAATGTCTGTACCATCCATAAGGATGAAGTTATCTTTTGAAATACCAGAACTAACAGTTTTAAGATGTTGTAAACGTACATTCTCAGCATAATCACCTTTTAGATATTGTGCAGAGAGACGTTTTGCAACATCTTTTAGTTTTAAAGGCTCTCTAAGAGATGCAGCAATTTGATTGACAAATACAGATTTGGATTTTAATACACCTAAAACCATATCTTTTAAACATCGTGTTTCTGGTTTAGTCATTTGTGAATCTGATGAAAAATAATCACTCAATTGGGTTTGTATCTTTTTTGTTAGTATCTTGCTCATAGAACTGTTTTTTAAGTGAATTTTGCTTTTTTTATCAATTACAAAATACAACTTTCTAAACAGTTTTCCAATTTTAAATCAAGCTAAAACCCTTATAAAATCAATACTTTACAACTTATTTAATGTGTTTTTCAGGGGATGGCTAAATACATATTTTAGAATAGCCTTTTACTTAGCAAATGGTATTACCTTTGTATAAAATTATGAAACATTAATTATGAAACACAAAGCTGGTTTTGTTAATATAATAGGTAATCCAAATGTAGGTAAATCAACTTTAATGAATGCCCTAGTTGGTGAACGTTTATCTATTATTACTTCAAAAGCACAAACTACCCGACATAGAATATTAGGTATTGTAAATGGAGATGATTTTCAAATTATTTTTTCCGATACACCGGGGATTATCAAACCTGCATACGAGCTGCAAACCTCTATGATGGATTTTGTAAAATCAGCATTTGAAGATGCAGATATTTTGATTTATATGGTCGAAATTGGTGAAAAGGATTTAAAAGATGAGCACTTTTTTCAAAAAATAAAAAATTCTAAAGTTCCCGTATTATTGCTAATCAATAAAGTAGATAAATCTACCCAGGAAGAAGTTGAAGAAAAATTTAATTACTGGAAAGAAAAAGTTCCCAATGCCAAGATTTTACCCATATCTGCCTTGGTAAACTTTAATGTGCAAACTGTTATGGATCAAATCATTGAATTGATTCCTGAATCTCCTGCTTTTTACCCAAAAGACCAATTGACTGATAAACCCGAACGTTTTTTTGTAAATGAAACTATTCGCGAAAAAATATTAATGCACTACAAAAAAGAAATTCCTTATGCGGTTGAAATTGATACCGAAGAATTTTTTGAAGATGATAAAATAATCAAAATTAGATCTGTCATCATGGTCGAAAGAGAAACCCAAAAAGGCATTATTATTGGCCATAAAGGATCTGCATTAAAACGTGTGGGTACCGAGGCGAGAAAAGATCTTGAAAAATTCTTTGGAAAAAAAATATTTATTGAACTCTACGTAAAGGTTAACAAAAACTGGAGAAGCAGTAGCAAACAATTAAAACGTTTTGGGTATAAAGATTAGTATGCTTATATTTATATGCTACTAATTTATATAAATTATGAATTCTATTTTTACCCTAGAATCTTTTGATGAAATCAACACACGTTTAAAGAAACTAAACAAAAACTCCAACAAACAATGGGGAACAATGGATGCTTCTCAAATGTTGGCACATTGTTGTGAACCTTTAAAAATTGCCTTGGGTTTGGAAAAATCTATCCAGGAACCTTATTTAAAAAAACTCATCATGGGTTTGTTTAAACACAAACTTTATGATGATTCAACTTGGAAGAAAAATTTACCGACTACAGATCAATTCAAAATTTTTGAAAATAAAAATTTTGATTTAGAATTAGAAAGCTTAAAGTCGTTGGCAAAAAGGATACATCAAGAAAAAAACAAAACGGAATGGGATGCGCATCCTATTTTTGGTAAATTTACTACGGAACAATGGGGTAAAATGCAATACAAGCATTTAGATCATCATTTAAAACAATTTGGCGTTTAACTAAAATCTATATTTTGATACAAAACAAACAATTAATTTTAAAAAAAAGACCTGTTGGTCTACCTGACAAAGAAACCTGGTCACTCATCAAAACAAATATTCCCAAACTTAAAGATGGTGAATTTTTAATACAATCTCATTATCTTTCATTAGACCCGGCAATGAGAGGTTGGCTGAACGATGCAAAATCCTATATTCCACCAGTGCAAATTGATGAAGTTATGAGAGCCATTGGGGTTGGAAAAGTAATTGCTTCTAATCACAAATATTTTAAAGTAGACGACTACGTTTATGGTATTACAGGGGTGCAACAATACGCTATTTCTGATGGAAAGCGTTACCATAAAGTTGATCCAAACTTAGCACCACTTCCAGTTTATACAAGCACTCTTGGTATGACTGGTATGACTGCGTATTTCGGAATTTTAGAGGTTGGAGAACTTAAAGAAGGTGATAACGTATTAGTTTCTGGTGCTGCTGGTGCCGTTGGTAGTGTGGTTGGGCAAATCGCCAAAATTAAAAATGCTAATGTAATTGGTATTGCCGGTGGTGCAGAAAAATGCAAATATTTGACAGACGTTTTAGGATTTGATGGAGCGATAGATTATAAAAATGATGATATTAATGCAAAACTAAAAGAATATTTCCCGAAAGGGATTGATGTATTTTTTGATAATGTGGGAGGAGAAATATTAGATGCTGCCTTAAGTAGATTAGCCATGCATGCTAGGGTTGTTATTTGCGGAGCTATTTCGCAATACAATAATAAAACTGATGTAAAAGGACCTTCAAATTATTTATCTCTACTGGTTAATAGGGCTTCTATGAAAGGAATGGTTGTTTTTGATTATGCCAAAGATTATGAAAAAGCGGCCATGCAAATGGGCCAATGGATGATGCAAGGCAAACTAAAATCTAAAGAAGATATTTACGAAGGAATTGAAAATTTTTATGATACTTTTTTAAGGCTATTTTCTGGCGATAAACTTGGAAAACTGGTGCTAAAAGTAAATGAAGAATAGATTTTTAATTTAAATCATTGTTTTTGTAGTAGTTGTGATGAAGTCTTTGTTCTTAAAGCGAAGTGGTCTTATGTCTTTTATCGGTACGAATATTTACTTTTCAATAATCTCATTAGCAGAATCAATATCTTCATTTTTAGGATCCGTGCCATATTCGTTTTCACCTACAATGCCTGGTGTTGCAGCCAAAACAATATTATAAATTGGGATTAGTACATACCACCCACTTTTTCCTACATCATGCATTCTTCTAATACTAACAGCAATATTTGGAATTAAAACTACTAAGGCATAAACCCCATTGAATAAACCAATACCATATGATTCATAAAATGTTCCAAAAGCAACATCCATATAAGATGTCAATACCGAATTAAAAAAGTTGATTAACACAAAATACCAATATTCACTTCTTCTGGCTCTACCTGTAAATCCATAATAATTATTTAAAACCTTTATATACCAATACATCATTTTCTTATCAATTTTTATTGTACCAACGCTTTTACCTCTTCCAAGTCCAAACCACCATAATTACCCGAACTCATAAATAGCAAAGCAGTATTGTCTAATTTTTGGCTAAATAAAAAGTCTTTAAACTCCTTTGGGTCTGTGTAAATAATCAAATCATCTCGTTGAAAAGCTTCGGCTATTTGTTCTTTAGAAATGGATTTTAATTTTTTTATTGCGACCGCATGCGGCGAATAAAATACAACCGCTTCATCAGCAGCATCTAATGCATTTTGATATAAATTTAAAAATTCAGCATTC
>NVWJ01000008.1 GCA_002746235.1 Planctomycetota bacterium | reverse complement strand
GAACACAGCGCTTATTCGATGTAAATTAGATGAGTCTATGACACTTTCTAATATCGAAATCTTAGGATCCCAATGGCGGCTTTATGCGCAGCCGGTTCAGCTCAGTGGAGAGAAGCAATCTGCTGGCAATGTTCATAAGCCAATACCGATTGCTAAGTCCGGCATCACTCAGTATCTTTCCACGTGGCAAGGAGAATCCATGATGCGGTTCAAAATCAGTCGAAGGGTCATGACTGGGATTCCCGATTACCCGGAGCTTGAAGGCAGTGGCGCAGAACCCATTTTCTTTGTAGAAGGTTGGGGACAATTGCAAACGATTCAGCTTAGGCTTGAACCCTCTGCACTGGAGCGAGCGAAGCAGAAAGTCCGGGATTGGGAAGAATCGAAGGCCAAAAACTAAATTGGTTCACTCCGTAATATCAAATCGAATCGGAACCAGTAAGTCGCCGGATTCGAGGGTGCCGTCGCGGTTGGCGGGGTGGAAGTGCCAGGTTTGCACGGCTTTGATGGCGGCGTCGTCGAGAATCTGGTGACCGCTGGAAACGCTTAAGCGGATAGCGGTGGGATTGCCGTTCACATCGACGGTGACCACAAGTTGGGTGGTGCCCTCCCAGCGCATACGTCTTGCGCGACGTGGATACTCCGGTGCCGGGCATTCAGCGGGATTGATAGACGGGGCTAAAAGCACTGAAGCTTGCACTTGCGGCTGGTCCGGCTTGGATGGTTGATTGACGGCAATCACCGGGTTCGCGGTTTTATTCTGCTCGCGTAAATGCGGTGGCAGCTTAGACAGCCGATAACGCAAACCGCGCGGCATCCAAGGGCGGACCGCTTTGTAATCTTCGGCGGGTGGAAGAGTTTTGAGCACATCTAAAGGCGGGGCATCGACTTCTACTACGGGAAGAATTTCTATCGCGGTTTCCAGCGGAGGCTCGACTGGAATCGGCGGAGCATCGTCAGTCACTGCGGGAACTGACTCGGTTAAGGAGACGGCAAGCTCGGGCGGTTTGCGGACATCGCCCTCCGTCGTCCACCACCACGCGGTACTCAATAAACCCACACCAACCGCGACGTGAAAGGTCACGGAACCAAACAGAGCCTTCCAAAAAGGCTTGGGCGGCGTGGTTGATGTTTTCAGAAGTTCAGTTCGACGGTGGTGATGAGGTTGAAGCCCGGTCCATTCAGGCCGGACCCGTGCACGCGGTAGTTTTTATCGCCGAGGTTTTCGAGCGACAAAGACCAGCGCGCATTTTCGTTGATTTTGACCCCACCAGAAAGGCCAAAAATCGTAAATCCAGGAGTGCCGCCAGACGGAATGCGCGAAGTGTCGGTGGTGTCGCGTAGAGAAAGTTGATTCTGATTGTCGACTGCCCACATCCAAGCTTCGCCCCACCAGCTTCCGCCGTTTTGCTGCCAACGTAATCCAGTGGTGCCCTGTAGTGGTGCCAAGCGACTCAGTGGCGCACGCGTTGTGGTGCCGCTAGGCAGTTGCACTTGGTCGACCTCGCCATTCATCCACGACGCGGTTGCAAAAACTCCCCATGCTTGGTCGATTTCGTATTGGACATCGACTTCCACACCATGCACCCAGCCGTCGCCGGCGTTGGATTTTTGCACTTCCGGCGTGCCATCGATCAAAGCTCCGGTCGGGGACTGCACAATCATGTCGTCAATCCAAGTTTGATAAACCGAAGTCTGCCAACGCCATTGGCCGCCGCGTCCTTTGCTACCAATCTCCAGCTGCAAGTAGTTTTCCGGTTCCAGGTCGGGCGATGGCGTTTCTACGGCACTGGTTGCATCGAGCGAAGTTAAGTCAGACAAGTTTGGTGCGCGAAAACCTTGCGACAGCCCGGCGAAAACGGTGCTCTCATTCCCC
The DNA here is from genome assembly GCA_002746235.1 of Planctomycetota bacterium. Lineage (GTDB taxonomy): Bacteria > Planctomycetota > UBA1135 > UBA1135 > UBA1135. Next base: position 187,764 of record NVWJ01000008.1, on the reverse strand, counting down.
AAGTACCAAACCCCGCGCAAACTTCCGGTAAGTGCCGTCCAACTTTCATCTAACTGCAAGATCGCGGGCCCACCCGGATCCGGATTGTCGACGCGGTCCGACTCCAAGGAAAACCAACTGGCGCGCAGGCCTGGAATTAGGCTGATGTCATCGCGCACAAACAGTTCATCTTGCACATAGATCGCTGCGCTGTCATAAGTGCTGTCATCGCCAATGGCACCCTGAATCGCCGAACTGGTCAGCACTCCAGCAACGAAGTTATCGCGGAAACTATCTGCGCTTTGATGATGCACCTCCGCACCCCAAGACCATATCCCTGAATCCCGCGCCTCACTCTCAAACCGCGCCGTCAATCCGATGTCATCCAAATCAAAGCCCTGCAAATCCCGACGTGTACCGGTGCGCAAGCGATCGCGGATTTCCTTATGCCGCTGATAACTTAAGGTGACTTCACCATTCCGTGTCCAAGTACCTCCACGCTCCCAGGCCACTCGCGTGTAAAACAAATCCCTGCGCTGATCCTGGTCGCGCTGTAACTCGCCGCCAAGACTCGTCCCCTGAAACGGCACCGCAAAAACCGTTTTGTGGGTACGCGGGACATTTTGTTGGCGTACGGTTTGCCCAGCGGTGGTCCAAACTACGCCATTTCTGAAGTAACGATCAAAACGAAAGTCCGCGTTGTATTGCGAGTAACCCGTTTCTGGTAAAGCGCCGCCACCAGATTCTAAATCTCCATAATGAGAAATCGTCGAGCCGCCTAGAAAGCCCCATTCCGAACCGGAGTTCATGGATACCTCGGCGCGTTGGGTCCACGCATCGTCGGCCGAGGAGTAGCGAGTGAAACTTCCGCCACCTACTTGAACTCCTTCACCGCCGACCATTGCACGGCGCGAAATCGCGTTTACGGTGCCGCCAATCGCATCCGAACCGTAAAGAACGCTTGAGGTTCCACGTACCAACTCAAGGCGTTCGACAGTCAGTGCATCCAACGTACTCCAATACTGATTAGGTCCAGACCGCATGGCAGCATGATTCAATGGGATGCCATCGACCAGCATCTGCGTGCGAAAACCAGTGAATCCGCGCAGGTAAGGCGACGACTGCCCCGAGGCGGTTTTTTGCACCATGACTCCGGGTAAACCTTGCAGCGCTTCCGGAACGGTGCGGGCGCGGGTGCGTAACCAAGCCTGGTCTAAGGTCTCCAGCGAAAAGGGCTGCTCCAGTGGGTCATCGGCAAAGGCCGAAGCTGTGACCACCACTTCTTGGGTGCGGGTTGGTTCTTGCGCAGGAGCAGTGGACTGATTCTGGGCGGCAAGTAGGAGGATGAGACTCACGGGAGGCAAACGATACAAGCCCCCCGTGGTTCAGTGATTGACCCCGATTTTCTAAATCCGAGCTCGCTTAGTTCACAGCTTTCCGCATTCCCGCCAAATCTGCACAGCGACGTGCGCGCAAGCGGTTTCCGGACTGCGCGAAAATGTCGGCAGCGCGCTCGAACATGCGGACTTCGCCACCACCTTGGCGAAGTGCTTCGGTGATGAGGGCCGTTGCCTGATCGGTATCGCCGTTTAGATGACAAGCCCAGGCCGCAGTTTCGTAAGCACCCATGTCATGGCGCACGTGCTTCAAATCCTTCAACGCCAACTCCTTGGCGCGAGCCAAGTCGCCGCCATGCGCCATCCAGTATTCGGCAAGATCACGCAGGTGTCCAAACTTACCTGCATTTAGATCGCCGAGCATGTCGACTTCTGCCATGTGGAAGTAGGTCAGGGCCTCTTCTTCTTTGCCAAGTTTGAGCATGAGGTCGCCGGTTTGAATCAAGTAACCAGGTTCCGGTAACCACTCGACCAAGGCCATCATCATTTCAGCAGCAAGTTTGATATCGCCGCGATCGGTGTGGATTTCGGCCAAGCCGTGTACGGCAAAAGGTAGCCCTGGATCAAGCACTAAGGCTTCACGGAATCCAGCCTCGGCCTTGTGGAGGTCACCATGTTGGTAAGCAATCTCACCAATCATGCTGTGGCACCACGCAAGGTCCGAGGCGGACGCCTTCAATAAATATCCAGCTTCCAAAGCATCTGCCATCATGGCCTCGGCGTCTTCGAAATCCCCCTTGGATTCTAGGACTAAAGCCAATCGCGCTAGGGATTGCAGGTTGATGTCTTCATCGGCCAACCGTCGGAAAGCGTTTTCCGCTTCCATGTAGTTTCCAAGTCCAAAGTGCACGTCACCCAAAAGCGCGAGCAGGCTTTGACTGTTTGGGTCACGACGTACGGCTTCGCGGGTTGCAGTTAAGGCACCTTCAAAATCGTGACGACCTAAACGTGCGTAGGCCATGCCACCCCAGGCGATTTCGCTGTCTGGCTTTAACCGCAAAACTTGCTCAAAGGCATGTTCTGCAGCACCCAAAGCTTCGTGAGCTCCAGTGCGTCGGCCTTCGCGTAATTGTTTACGCCCTTCGGCGGCCCACAACCGCGGATCTTCGGTGTCGCTGACTGCAGTGGAAGGCGCGGGCTGTTGAAAGTCGCTAGAGCCAGGTGCAGGGTTGGCGGACATCAGAAGCAKGKGMWKYRSRKMKSCRWAWKGWGCSMGRTGRNARTWYCWTCNGTNTMYGCRRWNGCRTKNGAWRKSANGSNGKWTGAAAAAATGCGTCCGCCCTCCAGGGGGGAAGAGCGGACGCGAATGCCACTAAGGCTGGAAAGGATCGGCCAAGTATGGGAATCCAGTCAAGAAGGTTGCATCGTTTGCATCCACCATGTCGGTGACTCCGGTTTGGTTAAAGATGAAAGTGAACAACACATCGATGGTGTCATCGGCAAGGCCGCGACCGTTCGGGTAGCTGGTCATGGCTGCTGGGTCATACTTGAGAGTGTCCGGTACAGCAACCGCAGCGAGCACGTCGATGTTCGGCTGGGTAGTGCCCAGAGCCTGCAAGCTTGCCACGATGGTGCCTGCATACAGGGCTGCATCTTCGGATGGCTCAGCAATGTTGAAGTTGTCCTTTAGGTCCAACGGAATCAGCGCAGAGTTGATGGCAGGGTTACCTGCACGGTCGATTTGCTGCCAAGCTCCTTGGCTAATCTCCAATAAACCCAGGTCCGAACGCAGCAACTTATGCCGCTTGCGTGCGGTTTCCCCCCAAACTTGGAGTGGCGTGCCAGCAGTCCAACCAAGCTCGGCAGTGGGTACTTCCAATACGATGGCAGAAACGTTGTAGGTAGCGAAGGCATCGTCACCAGTAAATCCGCCGGTGCCTGCAAGAACCTTTCCAAATCCGACGCCGTCGAAGAAGAAGGGGTCATCGCGCTGACCTGCGAATGCTTTGGAACCTTTGGGTCCGCCGATAATGATCGGTGCATTTGCGTTGGGCTCAGAAGTTGGCGCGGTGACAGGACCTGACATGAGCAGGCGATCGTTCATGCGAACGTCGAAAGTTTGTGCACCACCACTCAGCGAACGATCGCTAAAAGTGAAGTGTGCGGTGACGTCTTCGATGGCATCGCCATTGTTATCCACCATGATGCTGTACCGCACGTTTGGTGAAAAGTGGTAAGAAGAGTTCTGGGTTGGAGCCGAGAAAGGGTTGACGGTCAATACCAAAACGGTGTTGGCTGGATCGGTTGGGCTTTGGAAGACGTAGACGTCTGCAATATCCGCAGTGAGATCCTCAGCAATCAAGGGAGCTTCCCGGTGGTCGCTGGCGAAGGCCAAGGTGGCAACCAGCGCACCAAGGCCAAGAAAAGAAAGAGTTAGTGTTGATGTTTTCATGAAATTCAGCCCCGGAGGGACGGTGTTGTTTCAGTCTTGCTACGGCGCTTCCTAGGGAGTTGGATTCGCATAAAAGATATTTTTTAATCATGAATCCAAGAGCACCCAAGCGGCGTAGGGACTATGCTGAACTCGAATTCAACATGACCGAAGCAGCTTCCATCCCATCTGACCAACAACTTCTCGCGAAGGTGGTGGAGCGTGATTTGGAGGCTTTTGGTGAGCTTTACGACCGGCATTCCCCGCGGCTTTTAGGCTTGTTGCGGGTCATGGTGCGTCACCTCTCCGATGCGGAAGATTTGCTCCAGGAAGTCTTTGCGCAAGTTTGGGACCGAGCTCATTCCTACAACCCGGACCGAGGGCGTCCGGTGGTGTGGTTGGTTTTGTTGACCCGTTCGCGTGCTTTGGATTTTCTACGCAGCAAAAATCGACGTCCTGAGGCTTTTAGTGTGGAGGAAAATGCTCTACCACTGGAACTTCAAGACGCTGCATCAGAAGCCGAGATCGATGAAGAAGCTGCATTAGTGCGGCGTGCTCTCACTCGTCTTCCAGAAGAACAAAGCGAAGCCTTACAGTTGTCCTTCTTCCATGGTTTTAGTCACGTGCAGATTGCACAAAATCATGGGATTCCATTAGGCACCGTAAAGACGCGCATTCGGCTTGGTATGAGYCGTTTGCGTGATTTATTGCAGCAAATTAAGGAGTCTGCATGAACCACCCAACACCCCACCCCATTGGCAATCCCGAAGAACTTGCCTCCCTTTACCTCGCCGGCAGCATGACCGTGGAAGAAGTGGCCCAATTTGAAGACCATTTAGACTCTGGCTGTGCCATGTGTCATCAAGAATTACTTGCTCTAGATGTCGCCGTCGAAGGACTGCTTCAATCCAGCGACTCCGCACAACCGGCCCCGGCCTTGCGTGACGAAGTTTTGCAGCAAGCACAAAATTCTTTGGAGAGCGTTTCTACTTTGGCGGCCGCTGACGATGACAAGCTTCAGCCGTGGCAGAACTTGACTCCGGACGCCTCCAATGCTGCAGGTTTCTTTAACCTCAGCAACTTGGAGCAAGGCGAGTGGCATCCAACCGGTGTCGAGGGAGTGGCCTATCGCAAGCTGTTCTTCGATGGAGAGAAGAAGCGTTTAACTGCCATCTTCCGCATGGACCCCGGCGCTTCTTATCCGGCGCATGATCACACGCAAGATGAAGAATGCTTGGTGCTTGGCGGGGAGCTCATCGTGGATGAGCGGCTGACCATGCGTCGCGGTGACTTTCAACGAGCTGAGGCTGGCTCTCGGCACGGTTTGCAGCGCACCGAAACTGGGTGCTTGTTGCTGATTACTTCCGGCATGGCCGACGAGATGATTCCGGCGACGGCTTAGGCCATCCCGGAATCATCTCCATTTGTTTTCAGTCGGTCTAGAGAATCACGTTCTCAAGAAGAAAGTCACCCGAATTCAGCGGGTTGACGATGCCTCCTTGATTGCCAACGTAAAACTCGAGGTCTCCGTCATTGTCGAGATCAAACAATGCGCCGCCACCACTGACGAAGGTGTTGAGTGGCACCCCTCCACTGCGGAAGAAGTTGAGATCCTTCAAGAACTCACCAACTACGCCGCCTTGTGCGCCGCCTTGGTTGATGAACAGCACTGGCTGGCCAACAAAGGGAACTACCGAACCGAAGAACTCGTGGGGGAGGATGATGACATCGATGTCGCCATCGGAATCGACATCGGCGGTGAGTGAGAACAGACGAATGATGAGGTCTTCATCATAGGTGTCAGGAAAACGCGTGCCTGCATCTTCAAACACACCAGGCGATGCAGCGCCTTTGTTGTAAAGCACATCGCCGGCATCGGCTGGGTTAATGCCGTAGTGGCTGTTTGCCACAATGAGATCGAGGTAGCCGTCTTGATTTAGATCGACCAGCTCGACATCGGAACTCTTGTCGAAGAAGTCAGGAAGTTGATGACTGGCATCGGTGAAGAACCCGGCGCCGTCATTCAACAGCAGTTGATTTTTCGCGCTAGTGGCACGAGCAATCACAAGGTCTAGGTCGCCATCGTTGTCGACATCGCCGAAATCGACTCCGGCGGCGGCTTCGGTGATGGTGTTGAAACTGCTGGCTGCGAAAGTTGGATCTTCAAGGTAATCACCCAGAAGTCCGCCCTGCAAACCGCCCTGATTCACGAATAGAGCCATAGTTTGAGGTCCTAGACCACCACTATGCGAGCCGCCATCGGTGAGTAGAACGTCTAAATCCCCATCGCTATCGATGTCGCCTATCGCGGGGACGGCTTGTGCATCGAGGGTAAGGGGGAATTCGAAACGACCGATAGTGTTGCTAAACAGGCCGTTACCATCGTTGTAGTAAATCACTGCGGGCAGGGCTTGGTCGAAGGCATCTATGCGGCCGGCCAACAACAGATCCTGATGCCCATCTTGATTGAAGTCGGCATTCAGCACCGCAAAGGCGGTTTCGTTTTCAAGCGATGGAAGGCGAGTTGCACTTTCATCGACCAGCGTTCCCGCAACGTTCATGTAAAAGCGAATGCCACCGAAACTGCTTAGTACCAAATCACGGTCGCCATCGCGATCGAGGTCGACGGCAATCATTTCTCCACTTTCTGCGAAGGAAGAAGCCGGAAGAGTGGCACTTCGGTCCACCAAGGTGGCGGAATTTTGCGTATTGGCAATGACGCGTAAACGATCACTGAGCACGGCAGCGCCGGTGGTGGAAAGTACACCGCCTTGAAGCGAAACCGGGAATCCAGTTGGAATGCCAAGCGGGGCGGGGAGTTGCGCGGTGACTTCAAATAAGCCATTTGCGCCAATCACGCCTTGGAAGGTAAATCCTGGGGTGGTATCGACCAAGATGAGGCCGTGGGGCGCAACCAAGGGTCGGACGGTCGCTGAGCCAATCAAAATGCGAGCAGGTTGCCCGATTTCAGTGCTCCGTAAACGGAAGGTAACGCTGCTGCCAGGAATCAAACTGGAGGTTTCTAGGCTAGCGAGGTGTTGGTTGGATTGCTGTTGTCCGGCGAGCGGAGCGCTGAATCCGAGGGTGAGGAGAAGGAAAAGAGTGGGTTTCATGATGTTTGAGGAGCCCTGAACCAGGAGGCTTGATGAGATTGAGACACAGTATCAATAAGGAACAAGGAGCTGTCAATCCAGAATCCAAGATTTCTTTGCTACTCTGCATATCCCTCGAGACAACGACTAAAACCCCCATGAAATACTCCCACCTCATCCTCGCCGGTTTTCTTTTAGCAGGCACCTCCCTTCAAACGCAAACCCTCTACGGTTCCGACGTCGTGCTCGACTCTCTTGGAACCATCGACTCGGGTACTGGTGCTTGGACCCTCATTGGAAGCCAAGGGATTCCGGGTTTCGAATCCATTAACGGCATGGCCTACGACAGCGTCAATGGAATCCTGTTTGGTATCAACACAAGCACCAATGATTTGGTGACGATGAATACCACCAGCGGTCTTGCTTTGGTTGTCGGGGGCACCAGTGGGGGGCAGTTCAATGGTTTGGCTTACAATCCGAATTCGAATGTGCTGTATTCGGTGACCACCACCGATGAGCTCTATGCCATTAACCCCAACACTGGAAGCAGTACGTTCATCGGTATGGGCAACATTGCAGACCAAATTGAAGGGTTAGCTTTTGATCCCATCAACGACAACTTGTTCGGTTTAAATGGGCAGGGACAAATTTATCTAATCAACACCGTGACTGGCGCAGCTTCCGCTTTGCCTAACGGGATTGGTGTTGGAGGTCTGTGGCGTGGATTGACTTGGGATAATTCCAATCAACGCTTGCTAGCCACTACCGTTGGAGGCGGAGGCGGTCTACTTTACACAGTCAACCCTGCGACTGGCCTTGGGGTTTTGGTCGGTGCAACGACCAACTTCGCGCAGGSCTTAGCCATGACCGATGGCCCGCCCGCAGCACCATTTGATTACCTAGTTCCAGTGCTGACAGCAGGCTCAAACGCGACTTTTAGTTACACCGGAGCTGTCCCATTCAGTGCCGTTTACATGCTCTATTCGCTAAATGGAGCTGGACCGACCAACACTATCGTTGGACCCTTAGACATGTCTTCGCCGATTCAGGTCTTGAGTTTGGTTCCGGCCGACAGCATTGGAATGGGGAGTATGACCCTCTTTGTTCCGCCTGGGGCTGCTGGATTGACTCTCTACACGCAAGCGGCAACCTTGCCTCTCGGGCAAGTGAGCAACTCCTTTGCCACTCTGGTGAATTAAAATTGACTAAGGATCGACCCGTACGATGATGGCATCGGACGGGATGTCATCGACCATAGCAAACATCATGTACCAACCCACCGGCAACAAGTTGGCGTCGGTGGGTAAGGTCACGGAGACTTGAGACCCGATTTGGTTTACCGGTAACTCCAGGCGCCGCGGAATACCGCCATCGACCCAATGCGTGGTGGTTTGGAGTCCCATCAGGACCATACTCGTGATCGATGTTTGCGGAAAAACGTCGGCACTGAGGGTGGTTCCACGAGTGGGCGTGGTGGTGGAGGCATTGGAAAGCGATGGCCGCACCCCCCGTGATAAGTACGGCGGACTCCAGGCATCGATGTCGCTGGTGGTTGGACCAGTCTGAAATTTAATCGTGGTGCCGCCAGTAGTGATGACCCGTGCATCAGGGAGCAGCAAAGTGACCGCGTGATATTCGCGATAATTGAGCATGTCAGCCACTTGGCGCCAAACTCCAGTTGCCGGCTGGAATAAATCACAACGGCGTACGATGCCGAGTAAATCTGGCTCCGCCGTCACCTGATTTTGGATATCTCCAGCGCCATAAAAGATGCGTCCATCGGGGAGATAAACCACTTCGCCCTGCATCCTCTTTAAGTCAGGGCTGCTTCCGGCACTCCAAGTGTTGGAGCTAGGGTCGAAAAACTCAGACATGGGGCCACCAGGTTGTGAAAGCGTATTGATGCCCAAAATGACGGCGCGTCCATCGGTGAGTTGCACAATGGAGTGATCACTATGCCCCGGAAAACTGCGATTGGGAGCGGTCAGCCCACCCGTTGCGGACCAGATCCCGGTGCTTGGGTCATAGACTTCGGGATCGGTTCCCCAAGTACGCAAAACACGCCCGTCATGCAGCAGAACGGAAGGCGCAAACTCATTCGCGGATCCCATGCTGCCGGTCGTGCTCCAAGTTTCTGTTGCTGGATCAAAAATCTCGCTGGTATTGGTACGGACTGCCGACGGTGCGGTACCACCACCRAACAACAATAAGCGTCCGTCTGCCAGGCGGGTCAAACCTGGATACCAACGGCCAGCTGGAGCCAGCATGTCGGGCAAATCTTGCCAGGTGCCATCGGTGCGAAACTTTTTGGCCCAAGGAATGGCATCGCGGAAGGAACCGGGGTCGGATCCATCTTGTCCGCCGGCCAGGAAAACCGAACCGTCGGCGAGTAAGCTTCCATTCATACATCCTTGTTCGCTACTGGAACTTGGAGGGAAGGTCGAAATGCCGGTGATGGGATCGAAAAGAATTGAGTCGGTGGTGTCGTGGCAAAAGAACACCGAGCCATCACTGCGTAAAACCGCAATGTCCGACGCGTCTAGATTTTGTGGTGCGGTGGAACCAATGACCGACCAAAAACCAACCGCGGATTCTTCGAGTAAATCAAAGTCCTCAACCAAGGGAGTGCTGCTGATAATCACCGTTCGCTGTTGATAATCCCAATCGCGCAAAGCACTGCCTAATTGGTAAGTCCCGCTTGGGATTCCCAGAAAAGAGTAATCCCCATTGGCGTCACTACGACGCTCGTAAAACTCGCTAAGGTCGGGAGTGAAAAGCGTGAGACGTACATTACTTGCAGGTAAACCACTGGTGCTGAATCGAGTCCTTCCGGTGACGTCGCCATTGCCCGGAAGCGGGCTAATTACAAAGAGGTCGATGGCCTGCGTCATGCTGCTAACCCCAGAAAGATCTTCGATGCGCGCTTGCAGATAAACGTGATAATTATCCAGCTGCGGGGGCAGGATTGCGCTGTAAACACCATTGATCATCGGCAAACGAATTTCAGCGGAAGTGTATAACACGCATCCAGGAGACCATTGCGGATTGGGGAGCGTAAGTGGCAGCGCTCCGAACTGTGAAGTGGTGTTATCGAAACCAACTATAAGGGTGACTACATCGGAGTTTTGGACATTGCTTGCAGTCAGGGTGAAGGCTTCACCGGGCGAGGCGATACCTTGAAAGCTCAATTGGCTATTTCCACAGCTCGTGCCGAAATTGGTGGCAGAGCCTTGTGCGAGTGCGATAGGGCTAAGCAGGAGAAGGGTGGCAATAGTTGCAAACATGGTTCAGTCGTCGGCCTACGAGGGCGGTGGGTTGGTTTTAGCCTAGCATGAATCAGAGCTTCCTTAGAAAAGGGCGGCCGCATGAAATCCACGCGACCGCCCTTCCAATTCGGAGTTTCCCTAAGAGGAAATCGGTTCTAAATCGAGCTCCATCACACTTTCAATCCAGGCGCGCGTTTTCGGGAAACTCGCACTGAGTTGTAAGCGTTCGGCGACAAACTTGGCCAAGGGGTGTTCCACTTGTTCTGCTTTCCAAACCGTAAAGCTCAGGAATGGCACCAAACTGAGGTCAGCGGCCGAAATGTCATCACCCATGAGATACCTGGAATTGCTGAGCGCATCTTCCAAAACTTGAGGCACAGTATCGAGCAGGGCTTGCGCTTGTTCGGTAGCCTTTTCATCGATCTCATTGTTGATTGCTTGAGTTAAAACCATGCCAAGGATTCCACCCAGTTCCGAACCAAAACGTTCCCACTCTTGGATCTTCTGCTGCCTTACGCGGTCCGCAGAGTAGAGCCGAGGCCCTGGGAAGTTGGCGTCGAGGTAGCGCAAGATGGCGAAAGAATCGTAGACCGCCTTGTCGCCGTCGGTGAGGACAGGGGTGAGTGGCTGGCCGGAAACTTCGACCACAGGATCGCGGTCGTCAAAGCCGGCAAATTCAATGGACTCAAAATCAAGGCCTTTGAGTTTGAGGGCCAAACGGACCTTGGTGTTGTAGGGAGAAAGGGGAAGGGTGTAGAGCTTTAAGTTTTTCATGTTCAGATGCCCATGCGGACAGAGACGGTCACTTGTGAAATGCAAGTTAAGTCAGAAGCTTTCGAATTGCAAGCGAAAATCTCGTAGAATCTGCTTATGCCTTTGCAGCACCGGCGTTCCGATTGCCCCATTTCCTACTGCCTCGACTTAGTTGGCGATCGGTGGACGATGTTGGTTATTCGCGACATGGTTATGTTCGGCTCAAAGCGCTTCTCCGAGTTCCAAAGCTCCGGGGAGGGCATCGCAACCAATGTGCTCAGCGATCGCCTGCAGTGTTTGGCGGAGGGCGGCATTTTGGAATGCTCGGTTGACCGTGATGATGGCCGCAAACGGATCTATCGCCTTACTGAGAAAGGGATCGATTTAGTTCCCATTCTTATTGATCTCGCGCAATGGGGTGGTCGGCATGATCCAAACACGGCGGTCCCGATTGAGTTCCGAAAACGGATTGAGAACGACCGTGAGGGTGTGATTGCTGAGTTGCGCGCTCAGTTAGAATCACTCGGTCATGGCTAAGCCCGCACCCAATGTAATGGACAAAATTGTCTCCCTGTGCAAACGCCGGGGATTCGTGTTTCCAGCGTCGGAAATCTATGGTGGACAAGGGTCTACGTATGATTGGGGTCCGCTGGGCGTGGAGCTAAAACGCCGCGTGAAAGATGCCTGGTGGGAAGCCATGGTCTATTCACGCCAAGATATTGTTGGCTTGGATTMCGCCATCATTCAATCTCCAGAYGTGTGGCGCGCTTCCGGGCACGTCGGCGGTTTCTCCGACCCACTCATCGATAACAAAACCTCCAAGGCTCGTTATCGCGCCGATCACTTGGTCGAAAAAAAGATCGAGAAGTACCGCAAGAAGGGCAAGATGGATCGTGTCGATGCCCTGACTGCCAAGTTGAATGCAGTCATTTCGGATAATGAAGGTCTGYGCCAGTTGATCATGGATGAGAAGATCAAATGCCCGGTTTCCGGCACCGACGATTGGACCGACGTGCGTCAGTTCAACCYAATGTTTGAAACCCATGTGGGTGCTTTGCAGGACAGTGCATCGGTCGCGTACCTGCGCCCTGAAACCGCACAGGGCATTTTCATTAACTTCAACAACGTGGTGACATCCACGCGTAAGAAACTTCCATTCGGCATTGCGCAGATTGGTAAAAGTTTCCGTAACGAGATTACGCCGGGCAACTTTGTGTTCCGCACGCGTGAGTTTGAGCAAATGGAAATGGAGTTTTTCTGCCGTCCGGAAGAAGCGCCAAAGTGGTACGACTACTGGCAGAAAGAGCGCTTTCAGTGGTACTTGGATTACGGCGTGAACCCTGAAAAGTTGCGCATGCGCGAGCACGAGCAAGATGAACTCGCTCACTATGCCGCTGGTTGTGGCGATGTCGAATACCTCTTCCCATTCGGCTGGTCGGAGCTGGAAGGCATTGCCAATCGCACCGATTACGATTTGAAGAAGCACTCCGAAGCGAGTGGTACTTCCTTAACTTGGTTTGACAATCAAACCAACGAGCACATTTCGCCTTATGTGATTGAGCCGGCCGCTGGTTGCGATCGCACCGCGATGACTTTCCTGGTCGATGCCTACGATGAGGAAGGGGAAGGCAAGGAGCAGCGTGTGGTGTTGCGTTTTCACCCGAAGATTGCGCCGGTTACGGTGGCCGTTTTCCCTTTGGTGAAGAAAGATGGCATGCCTGAAAAGGCTGCTGAAGTGGAAAGCATGTTGCGTCGCGAGTTCCGCACCGCGATCGAGGAGAACCAGTCGATTGGACGTCGTTATCGTCGTCAGGATGAAATCGGCACTCCCTTTTGCGTCACCATCGACGGCGAATCCCTCACCGATGGAACCGTCACTCTGCGCGAGCGCGATTCGATGGCGCAAGAACGCGTAGCAGTCGATCAACTCATCGCTGTCATGCAAAGCAAAATGGATTCTTGGACGCGTCCGCAACCAGCCGCCTTGAGTAGCTGAGCCTAACTTGGAACGCATCGAGCTAAACGGAACACACATCGCACCTGGTGTGGGGGTTGGCTCTGTGTTCGTCGCTCTGACCCACACCAAACGACGCATTCCGTTGCGTCACATCGATGCGCACGATGCCGAGCCGTCGTGGAAGTTACTCACCGCTGCGCGCACCGCTGCACTCAAGAGGCTTGAGGAAATCCAAGCCGCCACCGCGATTGAACTCGGTCTTCAAGATGCCGCCATTTACGCTGCACAAGCTGCGGTGTTAATGGATCCGGAAGCGGTCAAGGATTTGCGTCGCTGGGTGATAGAGGATTTGATGGCACCAGAATCTGCCATCCAAGCTTTGCTCGATAAGTTCGGCAAGCTGTTCGACAACTTGGAAGGCGGCGATATGAAATCCTGGGCCGCCGACCTGCGCGATYCATGGAATTCCGTCCTCGAACAACTCAGTGAAAGCGATGTCGAGGCTGCTCGAAGCGTCAGCCCTGGAAGTTTGGTGCTGGTTGCGGAAGAACTGACCCCAACTTTGGTGGTGAGTTATCCGCGCGAGAAAATCGCCGCCATCATTTGCTCGCGCGGTGGGCGTTATAGCCATGGCGCAGTGATTGCACGCAGTTACGGCATTCCAACCGTCACCGGAATGGAAGGAGTCGATGAACGCGCGCGCTCCGGCCAACCATGTGTGGTTTACGGCGATAGTGGTACGGTCATTCTCGGGGCTACCAAGGAAGAGCAGGAAGCTGCCCTCACTCGCTCCTCGGAACTTTCGCATGTGCATGAAGTTTTGGCCGATGCGGCAAAGGAAGCCGGGCACACTGCTGATGGCACCGAGATCAAAATTTTAGTGAACATCGAGTCGCCGCGTGACCTGGACATGTTCGACCCGGAAATCGTCAAAGGTGTCGGGCTGTTTCGTACCGAGTTCGCATACATGGAGCGCCCGTCATTCCCAACTGTTGAGGAGCAGAAGGAAATCTATGGCGCGGTGCTGGACCGCTTCCCAGGCAAAGAGGTGACCTTCCGCACCCTGGACATCGGTGGTGACAAACCACTGCGTTATTTCAGCACTCCTGAAGAGGCCAATCCGGCTCTTGGATGGCGTGGTTTGCGTTTGAGTTTGAAGTGGCAGGACCTCTTCCTCATGCAATTGCAGGCGCTTCGCGAATGCCGCGGGCATGGAGGGCTGAACATCATGCTCCCTATGGTGACCACCGTGGAAGAGGTGCGGCAGGCCAAAGATTTGCTCTACACCATTGCCGGTGAAGAAGATCTCGGCGTTCGTTTTGGAGTCATGATTGAAGTCCCTGCAGCCGCCATGGCCCTACCGGACATCGTCAAGGAGGTGGATTTTGTTTCCGTTGGTACCAACGACCTCACCCAATATTTATTCGCCGTCGACCGCGATAATCCTTGGGTTTCCGATTTGTATCAGCCATATCACCCTGCAAACTTGCGCGTATTGCGTTACATMGCAAGGGTTTGCCAGGAAGCTGGAGTTCCTTCCACCGTGTGCGGCGAGATGGCCGGACAGCCCGCAGGAGCGTTTTTCCTTGCAGGTGTRGGCTTTGGWGGMCTCTCGATGTCGCCACTTTTTGTGCCAGAAATTAAAGCYTTGCTGCGASAGGTCGATATTGRGTCTTTACGAGATACAGCGCGACAGGCCGCGCGTGCGAGTACAGCGAAGGACGCRCTTAGCGTTTTGGAGCTTTCGACTACGCAGGCATGGCAAAAAGTTGTCGAAAGCGTTGGTTCTCACAAGACTTAGCACGATTTTTCATTGCACGGAGGCTATGAATTGTCTGATACTGGAACAWCCGTGGAGTTCGACTCCACAMCCCACCCCGCTCCCTGGAACCYGAGCGAGAATCAACTGCGATGACCGCACCYGACGGAATGAACTCCCCRAACCCTCAAGGACGMCGGAAAGGACGATGGTCCTATCCGGAAATTGAACGGTTRCGCCGCATGTAYGGCTTCAAAACTGAAGTTCAGATTGCGCAGGAATTGAACCGCACGGTGCAAAGYGTTCGTCGCATGGTCGGCAAAGTGTTTGAAGGCGAGCCGGTCATCGGCCCRTGGACAGCGAAAGAAGTGCGCAAGCTGAARAGYTATCTMGGCGCTGCAGATTTCGATGTCATCGCCCGCATCTTGCGYCGTYCYGCAAACGAGATTGAGCGGAAAGTGATTCAGYTGAAAGGCGAGGTGMAACAACGCGCYTGGACTTCGGCCGACTTGCAGATYCTCAAGCGCTACTATGGCACCCGCGCTACCGMAGACGTYTCCTTGATTCTCGGCCGCCCGGCGRATCGGATTGAAGAAAAGGCGAAGGAGCTTTGTCTTGCYAAAGACAAGGGTTATCAACGCCGCGCTGGCTCCGGAAMTCCGGTAAAAATGCCGCGWTGGCAGGCWGAGGAAGTGGAGGAGCTGAAACGCCTCTATCCGGAGCAAGACAACCTCACCATTGCCGACCATTTGAAGCGCACGGTAAAAAGCGTGGTTTCGAARGCGCATGATCTTGGCTTGCGCAAATCCTCGSTACGYCTGCGWGACATGGGGCGGCAAAACGTGCGCGCCAGGTACGACAAGGGRCCGCAAGATGAGCGGGAGATGGAAGCCTGACCGTAAAAGGTCGAGCWGGCCCATGGACTCCCGGCTGACTGGCCTAAAGCGGGAAGGTGATCAACTAAAGTTCACCTGGTCGGACGGACTCGTGAGTGCTCTAGGCATYCGCGAGTTACGCATTGGMTGTCCATGTGCYTATTGYGTGAATGAAATCACYGGRGTRCGCCARGTSAAYYCRGATGACATYCCCATGRRYATYGGCYTSAAGGACATGCAGCCGGTGGGTCGGTACGCCTATCGTGTGTTATTCGACGATGGCCACGATACTGGACTCTTCACCCTCGAAGAGTTGCGCTCCCGATGCCAGGAGGCGTTGGCTTGAGCCCGCTCGCGGAACTTTTTCGCGCATGCCTGCACCCCGTCCTGGTTCCGATTGTCCTCTTTCTGCATTGGTGGGTCATTTGGTTCACCATCGGGCGTAGCTTTCGTCCCACGGTCAAGCTTTTACTACTGGCGCGTTTGGTAAGCCTCGGTGGCGGTTATGCACTTTATGCAACCGGAGCTCTCGGCCTCTCGGACAGTCAGCTACACGGCAACACTTTGGCTTGGCTGGTAGCCTTTGTGGCGGCTTGGCTGTGGTTTTGGAACCTAGAAGCGGCAACGATTGCTTGGGTGATGCGTCGAAAGCGCCGAAGTTGGCAATGGAAGCCTTATGACCTTACGGTGCTAGGGGCTTCCCACGCGGTGTACCTGCTAGGTGCCGCCTTGCTCGCATGAACGAAGCACAAAGAATCACCGCCACAGAGTTCTTTTTAGTAATCTGCGGTTTTGCAGGGCTGACCGCCCTGTATTTTTGGCCGATGGTCATGGATCCCGATCAGGTGTGGTCGGTAGGGCGCGACTTCTTTCAGAACAGCTGGAACCTGTGGTGGGTGGACCATGCGCAGGAAACTCAGCAGGCTTATTACGAAACCGATCGTTTGTTCTCACCTACGGGAACTTCTTTAGCCTTCCACACGATTTCCTTTAGCAACTCGATTCCCGGCGCCATCCTGCAGAAGAGTTTAGGGCTGACGGTTGGTACCACGCACACCGTACTATTCCTTTCCGCGTTTTTGATGAGTGGTCTCGGCGCTTGGGGTTTGGCGCGGTACCTGACTGGCGCACCGCTTGCTGCATTTGGCGCAGGATTGTTTTTCGCCTTCAATCCTTATCACACTGCGATGATCACGCAGTTGAACAATGTGCAATTCCAATGGATGCCCTTGGTACTGCTCGGTTTGTTGTGGCTGTACGACAGTAAATCCTGGAAGGCGGTGATCTTTACTGCGGTCGTGTTGGCTTTGTCCGGCTACACCGATTGGTACCAACCCATTTTCTGCGCGATGGCCGGCGGCGTGTTGTTGTTGGTGCGNATSYRSCSKSASWMANNCRTTWMGGCGATGTGCGGTTCTGGATGCAAGTGCTCATCATGGGCGGGCTTGCCGGCGCGATGATGCTTCCTGGGGTGCGGCCATTAATCGATCAAATGGGACAGTCCAGTGGCGGCGGCGAACTCGAGGATCCGATTCGTTACATCGGTGAAATGCAGTTGACTGGCATGAGCCCGAACGGCTTAGGCGGTCACTTGTTCTGGCCGGTGATTTTTGGCTGGACCACTGTGTTCATTTTGCTCTTCACCGCCCTCCGCGTGCGCGAAAAAGGCGTYGGCAGTTTCTGGTGGCTGTTA
Source organism: Planctomycetota bacterium (assembly GCA_002746235.1). GTDB lineage: Bacteria > Planctomycetota > UBA1135 > UBA1135 > UBA1135. The sequence goes on along the minus strand of NVWJ01000008.1, from coordinate 170,622 downwards.
GTGGTGGGATTCTTACTGGTGCAGGGCCCTTACTTGATGATTTTGAATAAGCCGTTCGAAAGCATCCCCATGCCGATGGCTCTTTTTCCGCACCTTCCAGTGTTGGACATGATCCGCGTGCCACATCGCTTCTTGATTCTTCTGATTCTTGGCATCACTGGTGTCATCGCCTATGGATTGCGCGAGATTCAGATTCAACGCGGTGCCGTAGCGACCTTCATGCTGTTTCCTCTGATGGCTTTTGAGCTGCAACTGCCACAACCGCAAGCCATCAATCTGCGCCGGGCCGAGGTGTATCAGGTCATGCAAGAAGATTCGCTTGACTATGCGGTGCTCGAAATGCCGATTGATTACCGCGATGCCTACACCATGTGGTTGCAGATTTCGCACGAGAAACGCCTGTTGGCTGGCTATACCTCGCACATTTTGCCGAGTGCCTTGCCAGCGCTTGAAACCGACCTAATGCGCGCTTTGCATCCGGCGGAAACCAACACCGATGTTCTCGGCCTTCCAGAGTTTTTGGAAGTCGATGTCGAAAACCTAACCGAGGGTCAGCTCGATGCATGGCGTCGAGAGTTAGTCGTGGATAAAGATGTGCGCTACGTAGTCTTCCACCGCCGACCAGATTTCTTCGCACCTTCGCGTGCACCCAAACCAGCTGAAACCGCAAAAGAAAAGCTGATGGTGGCACTGATGCCATACCGCTTAAACCCTGCGGTTAAGGACGGTCCGAAGAGGCGCCTGTATGGGGCCAAGCAGTTCATGGAGACCCTTGCGCAGCAGTCGGCGCAAGGTCACGCCATCATCGAAAAGATGTTTGGCAAGCCAGTCAAAAACCTCGGCAACTCAAGTACCGAGGTTTGGGATTTGCGTCCGTGGGCGGAGCAGTATGGCGTTTTGGAACTGGAGCCAGAGCCGGGGCAGGAAGCCTTGCCTAGTCTTTCGGAAGATCCAGAATCGGCGGCAGAGTAAGCGGTTCGCTTGATTCGGTGCCATCGGTAGCTTCGCCTTCGCCAACATAGCCGGTTTGCTCGAGGGAAGTGACATTGTCAGCATCCGTGTTCACCTTAGTGTTGTGCCATTTCACATTGCGACGGAACCACGCCAGCTGACCGACTAGGATTTCCCGCGCACTTTCATGCGAAGTGATTTGTCGCTGAAAACGCTCCTCAAAGAAGGCTGCGCGTTCTTCCATGCCTTCTGGAATGGTTTGCGCAGCACTACCCAGTTCCTGCGGGTCATCGCTCAGATTGATAAAAGCGCGTTGTCCATCTCCGAACAAGAACAGCTTTTGATCGGCGCTGCGCAGCACATCAATCGAACGCATGGTGCGTGAAACTTCGTCCACCATGTCGCCGTCGGGGAAGGTTGCGTCCCATTCCTTAAAGCCGGTGAGGTAAGAGGTCGGGTTGAAGTAATGCGCCATAATCATGTCGCGCACCGGAATGTCATCTTGAATGGTTGGCAACAAACTTACCCCTTCAATCGACCGAACTTCAGCAGTGGGTTCGGGTTTACCCAGACCATGCTCAGCTTCAATGACCGCCAAAATGGTCGGGTAGATATCGATGGTCGAGGCCAAGTTGCTGATTCGTTTGCCAGCGGGTAACTGACTTGGAAAACGCATGATGAGCGGAACATGCAACAAGGTATCGGGCAAGGCCAACTGATGGCCCACGCGATGATCCAACTCGCCAAACTCCTCACCGTGATCTGCAGTAATCACAATGAGCGTATTTTCCATCAAGCCAAGCTCTTCGATGCCATCGAACAAGCGACCGAGTAGGCCGTCTTGATAGAGGATCTCATCGTCGTAAAGCGCCTTGAAAATCTCCATGTCGCGATCGCTGATGTCCCAGTCGCCGAGAATGATTTCGTGCTGTCCCTGAGTGTTGTTGCGGTCATCGAGCTCNNGGCTGTCGGCAACACTGATGCCTTCCGGCAAAAAGTGGCCCCAGTATTCTTTCGGTGGTTGATAAGGATCGTGCGCCTCGTTCAGGTTCATGAACATGAAAAAGGGGCGGTCCTGATCGCGGCTACGATGTCCATCTAGCCAATCGATGGCGGTATCCACCACGCGCGCGCCACCCTTGTCAATTTGAACTGGTGCTGGCGAGCCAAACTTATCGCGGTAACGAGCCCAAAAGCGTGCCACGAAAAAACGGTCGTGCAAATCGGGCAGAGAGTAGTCGAAGAACTTCTCAAAGCCCTGAGAAAGTCCCGAGTTAAACGTCAGCCAAGACTTTTCAGCAACCGTGACCGTGTCATAACCACGCAGCGCCAACTCCTCCGAAATGGTGTGGACGTCGTAATGCACGAGGTCCTTTACATCGGCCATGCCATCGGGGAGGCGCGGACGTGTCCAGCCGGTGCCGTGCGAGTTCGGCAGTAATCCGGTGAACATGGAACAGTGCGAGGGCAGGGTCCACGGCGCTGCAGAGAAGGCGTTCTCAAACACCACGCCCTCTGCGGCAAGAGCATCGAGTTGCGGACTGGTGGCGCGGTGATAGCCATAGGTGCCAAGGTGCCGTGCCGAAGTGGTGTCGAGGACCACGAACAGGACATTGGGTGAGCCAGCTAGGGCGACATCGGCCCGGTTTGGTTCGGCGAGTAAAGCGGAACGCACCGGCAACACAAAGCACAGCAAGCTTATGCCGACCACCACGCCAAGGCCAACCACGGTCACAAAACGGCTGAAGAACGAACTAAAGGCCCAGCCGAAGGAGGTGGATGCCAAGCGGTAAAGCACAAAGTAAACCGCTGCTGCACCGGCAAGGATCATGCTGAAGGTCATGAGCATTTTCGGGCTGAAGGTCGAAACGTCGACCGGAACCCAGACCATGCGCGCTTCCAAGAACAGGACCACCGTGATACCCGCGATCAGAGTCAGAATGCCGTGGTGAAGATAGAAGTCATCGTCCCGCGCTTTCTTACTCGTGACCAGGGGCAGGGCCAAGGAGCACCCAAGGCCTAAAGCGCCACCCGCGAGCAAATAGCTCGGCAGCAGCGCCGCCCAAACTAGCGGGTCAGCGTGATAAGGAAAAGCGGCATAGACCGAGAAAGCCTCGATCAAGCTAGCCCATCCGGCCATACAAGCGCCAACGAGGACGCCTTGAAGCAGGTTCTGCACCTTCATGAGGGCCATGATAGATACGCTACGGACCCATCGCTATCCCCCCAGATGCGCATGACTCCGCGGCGCACATCTAAATCGGATATTTTGTCGCGCAACTTGCCAAGAACCATCGAGCGAGCCAGACCCGCACCTTCCAATTCAAAGCCGCGCAGGTTGAGGCCACCCGCAGTGACGCTGACCTTAGCTAGCAGTACAACCTTGCCGATGATGGGGGCACGGCAAGCTAAACGCAGCGATTGTGCGTCCATTTCACAGGCATCGACCGTCATCCCCTTGGGTAGAAACTCAGCCAAAGCGTCCTGGAAACCTGGAAGTTCAAGGTTAATGCGGAGCAGCATGTGCATACTGTAAGGGAAGGCTTGATTTAGTCTGCCAGACTAAATCAAGCCTTCCCAGGTGAGCATCCGTCATGACAGTCCTTAGTCTTCTCCTTCTCGTAATCTTTCAGAGCCCGATTTCGTCGGGTGAGATTTATCAGAATGGCAGCACGCGGCGACCTTATGGTCGAATTTCCGAGCCGAGCCATGCGCAGTTGCTGGCTGCATTAGGGGACCGCTCATCCGATGGAGAAGTGCGTATGTTGGCGTTAGAACTGTTGGCCTATCGCTCGGAGCCGGTGCCGTATGAGACTTTACGCACGGTGAAGTCTTTGGCGCGCGGAGATTCACAGGTGGATTACGTGCGCTGTTTAGGATTGGCCGGTGCGAAAGGTCTCAAAGATTTATCGGCAATGAGGCGCAACCGCCGGCCCGAAGTGCGCGCGGAAGTGACCTATGCTTTGGTCTTGATGGGCGAAAATGGCGAGACCCTAGGGCGCCATTATTTACGCGACCGCAAAGAAAAGCCCATGATTCGCATTGCTGCATTACGGGCCTTGGCCGACCGCGAATCGCCATTTGGAGCCGTCGAGGCATTGCGCCGCTTGCACATGGAAGAAGGCCCTATGCTTTATGAGTGCTTGGATATTTTGCGCCGCGACCCAAGCCCCGATTATGTTTCTGGCTTGATCGATCTACTTGCGGTTGCGGAAGGTCGTGCGGCGAATGAAGTGGTGGATTTGTTACAGAGGATTACTGGCTACCGGATTGCCAACGATTACAAAACCTGGAAGCATTTTTATCTCAAGCACAAGGCCGATGGCACCGAGTTTCGTCGTGAGCCTGATCCAAATGCGGAGGCGGCTACTTTGTCGTATATGGGAATCCCGATTTTCAGCGATCGAGTGGTTTTCGTCTTGGATAGTTCCTCTTCCATGAATTCGGTTTTACCCGAACAACGTACTCTGACTCGGGCGACGAAATCAGTTGCAGAGTTCGTGAAAATGCTGCCGCGTTTGCCGAGTACTGCGCGCTTTAACGTGTTCTTCTTTGACTCGGAAGTGCATGGTTTTCAAGACAAAATGGTTTCCGTAACGCAGCCAGTGTTGGCAGCAGCCACCGATTTCGTCGAAAGCAACACCTTCGCAGGTGGTACCAATCTGTTTGGCGGGTTGGACCGTGCCTTTGGCGAAGACGAGGTGGAGGAGGTTTTGCTGTTGACCGATGGCGCCCCCTCGGTGGGGGAGATCACCGACCCCTTGCGCATTCTTGCTCGGGTTTCGCGGTGGAACCGATGGCGCGGCAACCGCATCAGCACCATTTCCTTAGGCGCGCCTCCTTCTGCACGTGCCTTCTTGTACCGGCTTGCCATGGAGAACCGTGGCGCGTGTCGGATTATTCAGTAAGGGAGAGTTCCTAAACTCTGTGCATGCAAGCTGTCCGCATCCACGAGCACGGTTCCTTCGATGTCCTCCGCCTAGAGGACATCTCGACTCCTGAGCCGGGGCCAGGCGAAGTGCGGATTCAGGTTGCATGGGCAGCACTCAATCACTTAGATACCTGGGTCCGACGTGGCGTTCCCGGACATAAGTTCCCGCTACCGATCACCCCCGGATGCGATTTCAGCGGTGTCGTGGAGAAGTTGGGTGCTGGGGTGACCTCGGCAAAGGTGGGGCAGCGCGTGGCAGTGGCGCCCGGATTTAATGCCGCGCCAAGTGTTCAGGTTGCTGAGGGGCGACAGAACTTAGCGCGCGATTATGGAATCTACGGCGAAACTTGCGATGGCGGCAATGCCGAGTTTGCGGTAGTGCGTGCGGAGAACATCATCCCCATCCCCGACGACTTTCCGCTCGATGAAGCCGCAGCCTATCCACTCACCTTCCTAACCGCTTGGCACATGCTCCACACCCGATGCCAACTTCAACCGTGGGAAAATGTGTTGGTGCATGCGGCAGGAAGTGGAGTTTCCGTGGCCGCTACTCAAATCGCCAAGTTGCATGGCGCATCCGTCATGATCACCGCCGGTACCGATGAAAAGGTGCAAATGGGCTTAGACAATGGCGCCGATTTTGGCGTTAACTACCGCACCGAGGATTGGGGGCAGGCGGCAAAGGCTTGGACCAACAAAGCCGGCTTGGATGTCATTGTGGATCACGTGGGTGTGGACACGCTCCCTAAGGGTATTTGGGCACTGGCCAAGGGTGGGCGCTTGGTGACTTGTGGAGTGACCAGTGGCGCTGAAATGGAGATTAATTTCGCTCCGGTGTTYTTCAAGAGTTTGAGCATTCTTGGCAGCACTATGGGYAGCCTTGGTGAGCTAAAACAACTTTCYAAGTTGGTKTTTCAGGGCAAGCTMCGCCCKGTGATTGACTCGCGATTTGAYTGGAAAGATGTGGCCGACGCTCACCAGAAAATTTCTGAACGCAAAGTCTTTGGTAAAGTATTGCTCAAAATCAGTGATGCTGGARCCTGAAGATGAAAATCGAATACACCTTACGTTTTGAAGATTGGGCGATGTTCACCATGTACGTGAACCGGACCGTACCCAGCCTCGCGCGGGCGCGGAAAATCAGCCATTACGGCCTGCCATTGGTTTACGCCGTATTTGGGGTTTTTGCAGGCTTTAGCTTGGGCGATTGGATGGTCGGCGGCTCCATGMTGGGGCTGGCCTTCGCTTGGGTTTTTCTATACCCCAAGATATCTGAGTACCGCACAGTGAAGCATTTGCGCAAGTTGGAAAGCAAGGGGGCTGCAGCCAGTATCTTGACGGACTACACCTTGGCAATCACCGAGGAAGGCATCGATGCGCGCATTTCTGCAACCGAAAGCAAGTTGCCRTGGGAGGCGATTATTGGGATTGTGGAGGAGGAAGGSCGCGCTTATCTGCAACTTTCCCCGACATCGGCCTTGGTGGTGCCTCTAGCTGGTCCTGGAGCGGCGGAGTTCCTTCAGGAGTGCCGTCAACACGTGTCTTGAAGCGACCTAGGCCTAACACCTATACTGCCGGCGGAGGAAAWACCCATGATTCGTCACATCGCCATTACCTTGTTCATCCTGCTGCCGATTGCAGCATTCGCGCAAACCCAAGATCCGAAGCCGGCTAAGCCAGCCGCGCCGACCGTCATCGAAACGGAGACCGATATTCCGTTTCCAATCTGGATGGACCTAGAAGCGCTGAAAGGAAAACGTCATCATCTTCTTGGCACAGGTGTGCGTGAGAAGACCATCTTCAGAGTGAATGTCTACGGCTTTGGTTGGTATGTTGACCGCAAAGCTGCGCTGCCGATTTTGCGTAAAGCCGCCGGCAACATGAACCTCAAGCGCGCCTTGAAAGATGAGAAATTTCATAAGGCATTCCTCTCTGATAAGTACAGTAAATCCATGCGCTGGGAAATGGCCCGCGACGTCGATGGCGAAGATGTTGCCGAAGCTTTCGATGACATTCTAGAGCCTGGCATTAAGAAGATCGCCAAGGATAAGAAGGCTCTCGACAAAGGAATGGCYGCGATGAAGCAACTGCGCGGTTACTTTGCCTCCGGCCAATTAGATGAAGGCGATGAGATTATTTTCATCTGGGAAACYGGTGGTAAGYTACATACCATCGTCAACGATMACGAGTACAAAGTGATCGACAATCTGCACGTTTGYTACGCKCTTTTCGAAGTCTTCATGAACGATGAYCCCATCGATGAAGACGCCAARGAAATGATCATTAAGGGTGTTTTYCCTTACATGTTTCCAGACCGCAACTAGTCCAWAGACTRATTAACGATGACCGAATACGAYAGAAGGCGCTCGGAGCGCAAAGAACASGTTGCACCGACYGCCATGATGCTGGCWGCCGGATCACTGGAAGGCGAAACCGTCAATGTTTCTTCCCACGGCCTCTTRATTCGTGCCACTGGCCGGATTTCGGTGGTGGTGAAGCTCGACGGCAAGGAGTACCGCGGACGCTTAGTCCGTGCCGAGCCGATGGTCGATGGCGGCACTTACTACGCCCTCGATTTAGACGACGAGATCCAGTCWTAAATCAGCTATCGAAGATGGTGAGAATGGTGCTAAAATAGAGCACCAYGACCACCATCCTGCTTGGCTTTGCTGTGTTTGCGGTCGCGATTGTCGCGATGGCAGTRGGCGTAATCGTSAATGGCAAGAWGCTGGCAAAGTCCTGTGGTGGCTCCGCCGATGCCGTAGAGGCCGACCTGCTCGGCGACTGCGTATGCGTGCGCAAAGATGCCGACATCTGCGCCACGGATGAAGGCAACGAGCTGGTCCTACTCGCCGAGCTTGGCAACCCCAAGCGTAGGGACTACTTCAAAGAGGTGCGCGAAGGCGGACCTGCTTTTGAGGTTTAGGTGCGGTTAATCCCTTGGGTGCAACTGACTGCCATCTAGGTGGAATTCAGTACCATCTTCCGATGCCTGGACCTCCACATGTAGAGTCTGCAGATTTTCTGGTCCGAACCGAAGCAGCTGGTTAGAACTTCCCGTCACATCGACTTCGGCGAACTTCTCATTGAAGTGGATGTCGAATTCGCCATCGGCGCGCAGTTTCAAGCGCAAGGTCTCGCCCGGTTTCACTAGGTGCTCCAAGTGAATCGAGCTTTCCTGTTGGGATAGGTTAAGCCAAAGTTTGCTTCCAGGCCTCAAGGTGGGGAAGGGATCCACCACCACCTCCATGAGGTAAGGGCTTTCTAGGTGGACCTCGGTTTGAGGTTGTTGGATGACCACCTTCTGCGCTTTGGAATCTTGCCAGACTTGAACTTCCCAACTCTCCATTGCGGTGTAGAGCTCGGAATCATTCGGCAGCAACACGCCTCTGCTTCGACTCGGAGGGGCAAAGGTGTAGGTGGGCGGAGCTTCGCCGTCTGGCCCAATCACATGAAGGGTGCGTTTGAAAATTTTACCGCGTAAGTCGATGGGGCTCAGCCTTGGATCTAACGGATTGCCAGGAATGAATTGGACTCCCGGAATCGCAAGGATTTCTTCGTGCAGAACGGCACTCATAAGTTTAAAGGTGTACACGCCGGGCTCTGGGCTATCGACCTTCGCGGTGAGCACGCCATCTTGAGGTCTGAAATAAACCGAACGCACGGTGGTCCTTCCATTGCCGAAATCAATATGCAGGCTTGCGTTGAAAGCGGAAGTCGGAATCTCAAGGTCGAGCAACAATTGGAGATCCCAAGATTCTCCTTTCTGCACCACCAAGATTTGGTCCGCCATACCCGGATTCAGTTCGAATTCCTGCATGACATATCCGGTACGCATGACTTTGATAAGCAGTAAGGAAACGGCATCGGTTCCGTATATTGCAAAACGCCCGTCCGGCCCTGAATTTATATAGCTGCCACCAACGTGAACCTTGAGTGGATTCCCCATGGAACTCTTCAAGTCGGTGCTATGACCACTTACGTTTAAATTAGCTTCCGCTACGGGATTCCCATATTGGTCCACCACCTGTCCGGAAATCAAAAGTTCAGCACCAAGGACGATGTCACCCACTTGGTTTTCTCCCGGAACTAATGTGCGATTGAGATCCAACTGGCCTGACCACATCTCTCCGGCATGCGGCTTGTAGGCAAACTTTGCAATGCGGAAGGGGGTGCCATCGTCGTAAAGATCCTCGGTGGAAAAATGGCGGTTGCGGATGGGTAGCTTGAAGCGGCCGTCTTCCTCAGTTTGAGTACGAAAACCTTGGCCTGTACTGCGCGTAGCCAGATTGCCCCTTATTTTTGCATTGGATATAGGCATGCCGTCTTTTTGTAGAAAACGACCACTAATAAAGCAGGGTTCTTCCTCCTGCTGAAAATTCAAGGTGACGGTTTCACCGGGCAAGGTAGGGCCTTTCCCCGAAGCTGTGATCGTACTCCGATGTTCTTGCAGAAATGTGCTCGCGACAAGGTTTAGGTTGAGTCCAACCTGAAAAAGAACTTGTCCGTTTAGAATCTTGCGCTTGTCTAAACCGAGAAGGGGGTCGTTTTGGCTGCTGATCTCACCTTTCTTCTGTAGTCGTACTTCGGTTCCGTCTGGAAACATGCTGCCGTCGGCTTGCATCATGACCACGTTGACAAATCCAGTAGCAGGCAGCTGAAAACGAATTTCTTTGGGTGGTCCGTCCAATAAATTGAACAACTCCTGAATGGGATCTCCCGTGGGAACTCCAACTAGGATGGCCTGCATGAGCTTTGGGTCTGCACCGACCATGGAAACTTGTATGTGCTCCAGTTGTGCAAGTCCCTGGGCATTGGTGCGTGCAGAATGTCGTGAGCGACTCGTTTCCGGGCCATGGATTTGCACGTATTTCACTCCGATGTCTGCCGCTGGGCGGCCATCGGCATGGGTTACGAAAACGCGTACCGTCTGATCCTTAGCCGCCTTGATGAGCATGGATTCGGATTTTTCTTTCCACCACCTTCGTGCACGGCCATGTAGGTCTTGACCCTGGGCGATGACCTCTAGGTTTAGTCCGTTGTTTGGCAGCAAAATTTGGCCCGCTTGATTCGTGTGCCCGGCTTGGCCAGATTCTGCAAGTATTAAATCTAAGTCGTCGAATGGAATCCGTTCGGTTGTGGGCATCTCCTTCCACCGAACTTCCATTCCCGGAAGAGCTTCTCCCGTGCTTGCATGGACCACGGTCAAGAGGATTTGATTCGCCGCGGCTTCCAGGTTTTGCAGAACCGGCTGCGTGAACAGCTCGCTCCGTTCTGGAGTGGGCGGCGGGGCTCCTTCGGTAGCAGCTACAGGCTCGATCTCGCTTGGGGAAATCTCTACGGCATCACTTTGGGCATTTTCCTCTAGAGGCTCCGTGGTGGAGTCCCAGACCCACCATGCAACGACTACTAATAAGCTAACAACAATCCAAAGGAGGGCATTTTTCATAGGGGTGCTTTATAGCGTTTCAATTTCTGGAAATCCGGAACTCTTCTGTTCGCAGAAACTTTCCCCTTCACGCACCAGCAGGAAGATTTYGATGCCATCCAGACGCTCAATCAGCGCCAATGCTTCCTCTGGACCAAGCACCATGCAGGCGGTTGCAAGCGCATCGGCTTCGAGGCAGGTGGGGGCGAGAATGCTGACCGAAGCTAAGTCGTGGTCGACTGGATATCCGGTGCGCGGATCGATGGTGTGCGACACGCGGTTGCCGTCGATCTCGCGGTAGTTGCGGTAATCTCCGCTAGTTGCAATCGCGATGTCACCGACCTCAATTGCGCCTTGCAGTTGGGGTCCGGGTAGAGCCATATCGCGCGGAGTATCAATGCCGATACGCCACGGGGTGCCATCCGCAGAAACTCCCTTCACGCGCAGTTCACCGCCGACTTCGACTAGGTAGTTCTCATGACCGGCGGCATCGAGGGCGGCGCACATGGCATCGACGCCGTAACCCTTGGCGATGGCGGAGAGGTCTAGGCGTAGGCCATCGGCGGTCTTACGGAGGGTGTTCGCGGATGGCAGCTGAACCTTTTGATAACCGCAACGCATGAGCGCATCTGCGATTTGTTCGGCAGTGGGAGCGGAGTCGCTGGCTTTGGCTGGACCGAATCCCCACAGGTCGACCAGTGGCATGACGGTGAGATCGAAAGCTCCGTTGGTGAGGGTGGAGATGCGCAGCGCCTCTTGAACCACGAAGGCAGTGTCTGCCGAGACCGGGAAATCTTCGCCGGCGGGGGCTACGCCGAAACGACTAATTTCCGACTCCGGCTTGTAGGTGGACATGTGCTCGTCCACCTGTCCAACCGCATCCTGTAGAGCCTCAGTGAGCTTGGACAGCTCCCCGTTGATGCCGACCGTAGTCACGCTCCAACGCACGCCCATGGTGTCGCCTTGGAGTTGAAACACCATGTCTGCCGGTGCTTCCACCTGAGTCAGAGATTCCGGCTCTTGCCCACAGCTGAGTGCGGGGAATAAAAGCGCGACTCCAAAAAGAAACATCCGGCAACCGTCCATGTGGACATGTTACCGGATGTTGGTGGGGGTGGAAGCTTGCTTTAACCGCCGAAGTCGTCGAGGAAGACGTCTTCTGGCTCTACGCCAAGCTCATCGAGCATGTTCATGCAGGCCACGTTCATCATGGGAGGTCCGCACATGTAGTACTGACATTCCTCAGGGGCTTCGTGGTCGTTGAGGTAACTATCCATGAGCACCTGGTGAATGAAACCAGTCTTGCCTTTCCAGTTGTCTTCCGGTAACGGATCGCTCAACGCCAAGTGCCAGACGAAGTTCGGAAACTCCTCGGCGATGGCATCGAACTCGTCGACATAGAAAGCTTCTCGTAACGACCGTGCGCCGTACCAGAACGACACTTTCTTGCCGGTCTTCAAGGTGCGGAACAAGTGCATGAGGTGGGAGCGCATGGGAGCCATGCCTGCACCTCCGCCGATGAATACCATCTCGCGCTCATTCTGCTTCAGGAAGAATTCGCCGAATGGTCCGGAGATAATCACCTTGTCACCCGGCTTCTGATCAAAGATGTAACTCGATCCTTTGCCGGTTGGAATGCCTTCTGAACGTGGTGGAGGTGTTGCAATACGCACATTCAACATGATGCGATTGCCTTCCGCCGGGTACGAAGCCATGGAGTAGGCTCGTTCCACCGTGTCGGTGGTGGTGGAAGTGTTCTCCCAAATCTTGAAGTTGTCCCAATCCTCACGATACTCATCTTCGATTTCGTATCCGGTGTAAGGAATGTTGTGTGGTGGGATTTCAATCTGGATGTAACCACCCGATTCGTAATCCATCTCCTCACCTTCCGGAAGTTGCACCACGAATTCCTTAATGAAAGTAGCTACGTTGTTGTTCGAAACCACATCGCATTCCCATTTCTTGACCGAGAAGATGGCATCGTCGACGCGCAGCTTCATGTCTTCCTTCACTTTGATCTGACAAGACAAGCGCCAGTTCTCTTTGGCCATGCCGCGCGTGATGTGAGTTTCCTCAGTAGGCAGCAACGCACCGCCACCTTCGTCGATTTGCACCAAACACTGGCCGCAAGTTCCACCACCACCGCATGCGGATGGAATGAAAATCTTTTGCTCGGCCAAGGTGGTGAGCAAGTTGCCGCCAGCAGAGACGGAGAAAGCATCGGCTTCTTTGCCGTTGACCACCATCTTCACGTTGCCGCTAGAAACCAATTTCGATTTGGCAGCGAGCAGAATGAGAACCATGGCGAGCACCACGACCGTAAAGCCGCCGACGCCTAGGAAAATGACTGTTGTATCCATGTTGTACTCTCCAGCAACTTAGAGCTGGATGCCTCCAAAGATCATGAAGCCCATGGCCATGAGGCCGGTGGTGATAAAGGTGATGCCAAGACCGCGCAAGCCGTACGGGACGTTGGAGTACTTCATCTTTTCGCGAATCGCAGCGAGTGCCACAATCGCCAACGCGAAGCCGGTTCCAGCGCCAACACCAAACACGGTGCTTTCCACCAAGTTGTATTCGCGCTGCACCATGAACAAGGAACCTCCAAGAATGGCACAGTTCACGGCGATCATCGGCAAGAACACACCAAGCGATCCGTAAAGCGCCGGGGAGAACTTGTCGATAGCCATTTCCACAATCTGCACAACCGCAGCAATCGTAGCGATGAAAGCAATGAAAGTGAGAAACTCAAGGCTCACGCCCGCAGCTTTTTCTTCACCAAGCAACCAACCTAATGCGCCTTCCTCTAACAGGTAGGTGTAGATGAGGTTGTTCAGTGGCGTGGTGATGGCCAGCACGAAAATGACGGYAAGGCCAAGGCCAAGTGCGGTATCGACCTTCTTCGACACGGCCAAAAACGAGCACATGCCGAGAAAGAAGGCCAGTGCCATGTTCTCAATGAACGCGGCTTTCAGGAACAAGTTGACCAGGTCCATTAGTTTTCCTCCACCAGCTCTTGGGAGTAAGCGCGCTGCCCCCAGATGATGAGGCCAATGATGAAGAACGCGCCTGGTGACAACACCATGAGACCGTTCGGGTTGTACCAGCCACCGTTATTGACGGTCGGCATGATGACGTATCCGAGTAGCATGCCGGAGCCAAGTAGTTCGCGGAAGAAGCCGACGATAATCAGAATCGCCGCGTAGCCGAGCGAGTTACCGAGGCCATCCAAAGCTGCTTTTGCAGGTGGGTTGGCCATGGCGAAGGCTTCGGCGCGTCCCATCACAATACAGTTGGTAATGATCAGGCCGACGAACACGGTAAGCTGCTTGCTCACTTCGAACAAGTAGGCCTTCATGATCAGGTCAGCCAAAATCACCAAGGAGGCAATGATGGCTAGCTGCGTAATGACTCGAATGCTTCCCGGAATCTTATTGCGCAGAAGCGAGATGGTGACGTTGGAGCCAACCAGTACAAAGGTCAGTGCAGCGCTCATGACAAGGGCTGGCTGAAGTTGCGTGGTCACCGCAAGTGCCGAGCAAATACCCAGCACATGCAAGGTAATCGGGTTCTTGAGGTGAAGCGGTCCGAGGAAGATGTCCTTAGTTTCCTTTTTCATTGCTTGCCCTCCGCTTTGAGGAACTTGCCATAGGCTTCGTCACCAAGCCAGGCTTGCATGGTGTATCCAACCGCAACACTGGTAATGGTGGCACCAGAGATGCCATCGACCTGAAACTCAGGCTGCTTCACTTGACCAAACTTGGTCACGAAAAGAGCGACATTGCCTTCTGCATCGAAAACCTTCTTACCAGGCCATTGTGCGGTCCATCTTGGGTTGACGATTTCGCCACCTAATCCAGCAGTCTCGCCATGTCCGTAAAAGGTAATACCTTTCACGGTYTTGAGATCYTGCTCCAAWGCAAGGTAGCCGTACATGGTCGACCACAAKCCATTRCCCCATARCARGAACACRTAGCAYTCGTTGCCSGGGTCGKWGACTTTCAGCACCATCAAGTCATTCGGGATGCGACGGASRCGTGCTCTYTTGGCCGAMTCRCTRGTGGTGGCRGTRCTCAACTCAGAATCTTTCGMYGCCTTGATGATGGYYTTASWGTTGAAKWCCATRKYGCCSARRATYTCACCSGTRRTMGGSGAGACCTTCARCACTTCAATYTTCTCRAACAAGGCMASSGCTTCTTCCGMAGTKGGCYTKGCRTYGRYRKCRATCATGCCRGARACGCGCAAGATCTGRCTTTGCATGTCGAGCAGGGCATTGGCGTCTTGCYKGTCCTTSARMRCMACYGCRGTGGTGGACACTGCCAAGGAGCAAACCARGCAGAGGGCCAGYGCRAAGCCAATGATGTATTTGTTACTGAACTCCAAGACGCTTCTCCCGACGCTTGATGTTTGCCTTGACCACGTAGTAGTCAATGGTAGGTGCGAACACGTTCATAAAGATGATGGCGAGCATCATGCCTTCTGGGTACGCGGGGTTGAGCACGCGCACTAAAACGGTMAGGAGGCCAATTAGCACTCCGTAAATCCATTTGCCAGTTTCAGTCTGAGTTGCTGAAACCGGGTCCGTCGCCATGAACACCGTACCGAAGGCGAAACCGCCGACGACTAGGTGCCAAGTCCAATCCAAAGCCATGTAGTGACTTTCATCTGGCGCAAAAGCGTTGAGCAAGTAACTCATGCCAATCATGCCGATCAAACAGCCTGCCATGATGCGCCAACTTCCAATTCCGCTAAGAATCAGAATCGCCGCGCCAATCAAGCAAGCGAGGGTCGATGTCTCCGCAAAGGATCCAGGCGAGAATCCGAGGAAGGCATCCATCCAGCTCATGTCCTCAGTGGCAGCTGCACCATTGGTGTAGAACTCTCCAAGCGCGGTTGCGCCAGTATGACCATCGACCGCGAGTGCCGGGTCACTGGGTAGCTTGGTCCAAACCTCACCCGAGATCTGCGCCGGGTAAGCGATGAACAAGAACAAACGTCCGGTGAGTGCCGGGTTAAGAATGTTCATGCCGGTTCCGCCGAACACTTCTTTGCCAATCATGGTACCGAAGATGATGCCGACGGCGACTTGCCACAACGGGATGTCAATCGGAACAATCAGCGGGAACAACATGGACGTCACCAGGAAGCCCTCGTTGATTTCGTGTTTGCGCACAATCGAGAACAAGGCCTCGACTGCGCCACCAGCAGCCATCGTCACCACATAAAGCGGCAGGAAGGCGAGCAAGCCAATCCACGAAGCCTGCATGATGACATCCATGGTGATGGAGTCAGCAGCAGCAAGTCCGTAGCTGGAGTCGGCCAGCATGGCTTGATAACCATTGCTGAACAGCGACCACAAAATACATGGCATGAGGGCGATGACCACCATGCTCATCATGCGTTTTAGGTCGATGATGTCGCGGACGTGCGGTCCGGACTTGGTGCGATGCCCTGGAGTCCAGAGAAAGCTGTCACCGGCTTCGTAAAGCGGGTACCACTTCTCAAACTTGCCACCCTTTTCAAAGAGTGGCGCCACAGCGTCGAGTTTTTTGCGAAGGAACTTCATAGCAAAATTGCGATTAGCCCTCCTTCTCGATTCGGGTCAGCATGGCACGCAACATGTCGGTGATGTCAATCTTGGAAGGGCAGACGTACTGACAAAGCGCCAGATCTTCTTCCGCCAGTTCTAGAACACCCAACTTCTCGGCCGTCTCCAAATCATTGGCGGCGATCGATTTGATTAGGTGGGTAGGGAGGATGTCCATCGGCATAACTTTCTCGTAGTTACCCAATGGGACGATGGCCCGCAAGCCACCATTGATGTCGGTGTCGATGCGGAACTTTTTCTTCACGAACTTCGCAAAGTAAGTGTTGGTAAGCGACCAACGACTGCCGACTGGCTTGACCCAACCGAGGAACTCGCGTTCCGGGGCATCGTCCACCAAACTTAGTTGGTGGGTGTAACGCCCGATGTAACCTTTGGCCGATCCTGGATCCGCAGTTGCGCCACTGAGCAAAGAGCCGGCAACGAAACGCACACCCTTTGGCGCACACACCGAAGTGAATGCCGTAGTGGTGGCGCCGCGACGGGTTTTGTAAATCGCACACTTCTCAGCAGCCGGCCCAACCACTGCCACCCGACGTTCGGTCGGCACCACACCACTCATTAGGAACTCACCGATTTCGGCAACGCCTTGATAATCAATGTGCCAAACCTTGCGCTCCATGTTGACTGGATCCAGTGCATTGATGTGCACCCCAGCATTGCCTGCAGGGTGGGGGCCAGAGAAGCCATGTTGAGCGACGCCATCGACTGAAAGCGCATTCCAATCTTCACCGGCTTTGGTGCACAAGAAAGTGGCACCACCAGAAAGTTTGGTCAGAGCAGTTAACCCAGTCTTGAATGCCTCTTCCCGACCAGCGAGCATTTCCTTTGGCGACGGCGCTAATGGATGGGTATCCATAGCGGTCACGAAGATGCTGCGCGGGGTTTCCGCGGAAGGAGCGACCTTGTCAAACGGACGTTGGCGCAAGTTGGGCCAAAGACCCGAGGCGCACAACAATTTGACCAAGGCTTCGCGATCAGCAGTGGCTGGGTCGAGCTTGTCGAAGGCTGCCGCATCCTCGGAGCCATCGAGCTTGACCACCACCGACAGGACCACGCGTTTTGCACCACGGTTTACGGCCTCCAACGTGCCTGCGCCAGGAGAGGTGAACACCACCTCCGGGTCGCGGCGATCGCGGTACAGCGGACTGCCAATCTGGACCTTGTCGCCCTCTTGGGCCAACATTTGAACCTTGATCCCCCAAGACTCTTGGGGCAGCAGGGCAACGCGGTCGACGGCAGGGCCATCGACCAGGGAGTGATTTTCGAGGGCGCCATGGATTGGTAAATCCAGGCCCTTTTTGATTTTGTAGACCGCCATCAGACCGAATTCCAGCCTCTGGGTTCGGGAGCTAAAGGGATGTTTCCTGCCCTCTCGAATGGGACATCGAGACTCGGAAAACGCCGAGATTTTACGGTATCCCCTCTAATAGATGGGAGCGTCTTTGAACTTTCTGAAAGGGGGTGGAACTATTGTTCCTTATCCGCCTCTTTTTCTTCTTCCGGCTGCTCCAGCGGAATGTCCCGATTCACGCGACCACCCGGAGAAAGTTGGATGATGTCCGATTTGAATTTCTTGGCTTGAATGACGTAGGCCCCCTCGGGCAAATCCTCAAAAAGGAAATCCCCACGATCATCGAGCATGGCCATCGACACGGTCTCACCCTTTTCATCAAGCAGGGTGATCTGGTTGCCCCACCCGAACCAGCTGTTCTCCGCCTCCTCAGGGCTAGGAGGCACCCAATTCTCATCATGCCCGGTAATTTCGCCGCCCGGAAACAAGCGATGCGACCCCACATCTACATTTTGCCCCGCCTGGACCGAAATCGGCTGGGAGGTCCAGGTTCCGTAGCCATCGGAGCGCGCAATGATGGTCCATTGGCCGTCGGGAACATCAGAAAAGGAGTAGGTCCCCTTGGTACTGGAGCGAGTGTTGGTGTCATTTTCCCCTTGCCGGCCCACTTTGATGACCGCCTTTCCACCAACCGAGGAGAAGGCCATGATGGAAATCCCTTGGTTGGCCTGCTGCTTGTCGCCGTCTGCCGCGTCGAAGTAGGGGACGAGAGCCACCGTGGCGCCTGCAAGTGGGCCTTGAGTTCCCATCAGAGAACCKCGCACTTCGCCGCCATCTAAAGCAATGTCGATGGTCTGCGGGCCAACATAAAGCTCCACCCGTTCCTTGGTCGCCGGCGATGCCTTGCGCCCCTTRATGACAATGTCATAGGTGCCAGCTTTCACCGCCGGSAGGATGATGGCACCTCGMCCATCGGTMGGGGAGCCATCGTTGTCATCGKTGCCCCATCCGTGRCGGTCTTTTTTGACTTCTTGCAGTTGMACTTTGACGTCGGCRGCCGGCCGGCCATAGCGGGTGACGACTACGGTGAGYAAGGCAAGGTCGTTGATGACTAACTCCAGCTCCTTAGTTTCACCCGCCTTAATGCTGACCATGGATTCATCGGGAGTGAATTCATCTTCTTCCTCTTCATCCCACCACCAACCATCGGTGTCGTTGGCGCGATAAGAAACTTGATAGTCACCTTCCTCCAAATCATTCCATACCGCGCGGCCGGCATCGTCGGTTCGTTTTTGCGCGAGATCCTTTCCAGTTTCAGACGTGCGTAAACCCACTTGTACGTGGGTGACCGGATCGCCGTTACTGTTGACTAATCGTACGCGTAAGTAACCACTATCTTCCAAAGTGAATTTCTCATCCTGAGAAACTCCGGTGACATCGAGGTCCTCCTCTAAAAGTGCATAGCCCAAAAGCTTCAGGCTCATTTTGTATTTCTCTGCACCCAAATCCGCAAAATGCGCGATGCCATTCTCATCGGTCTTTGCATTGACGGCACTCCGCGAGTCCCTGCTGGTGCGGAAACTGAAACTACCGCCACTACTGACGTAACCGAGAGAACTGAGTCCGTTGCTGTGCGAATCTTGCTGCTCCGGTTTCTTTAAGCCCACCTGCACACCGACGAGAGGTAGTCCATCCCCATCGACCACTGCAATGTTGAGTGGGTTTTGCACCGCGAGCTCCAAATCCAAAGGCTCTAAATCGGCATTGAGTTGAACCGGCTGTGCCTCCAAATTGCCTAGCGGTGAAGAAAGGCTAAGGTTCCACGAACCAGGTGCTTGGGGYTGGAATTCAAAGCTTCCGTCCTCTTTGGTATAGGCGCGTTTGCTGCCATCATCYWCAAGTTCCGGCGAAAGAGGAGCTAAGTCAAGGCGTGCTTTGACCACTGGATTGCCATTAGCATCACGCACGGTTCCCTGGACGATGTAGTGGCGTGGCAAACGAATCAAAGCGTTGCCATTCGGTTTGACTTCTTCTGCATAAGCCTGACCGAATCCYTCGGCTTTGGCACCAAGCAGCATATTGGTTTCCTCACTGAAGCCAAGCATGGAAAAGTTTCCGTAYGCATCGCTCAAGATCTCCGAATCTTCTTTTGGCAGAGGCGGGCGGTAATCTCCCCAGTAGAAGTTAGCTTCAAAGGAAACTAAGTAAACATGCGCGCCAGCAATGGGACGGCCTTCCTCGTCAACSACCTGTCCACTGGTGCTTTCACCATATTCCAACTCAAGGTCCAATTCGAAAACACCCTTGCTTTGGTCCACCTCTTGCCCATCCAACTTGAGAGGYGCGAAGCCTTGYGCATGYACYTTGATTTCATAACGACCGCGGCGCACACCYTCGAAGGAGTAAACACCTTCTTCATTGGAGGTGGATTTTTTTTGGCCAAAGTTACCCCACATGGATCCGCTGGCTTCTTCTAAGAAGACCTTTGCATTTGCAATCGGTGCCTTGTCGGGGCCGAGCACTARGCCGGTCATGTGGTTCGCCGAAGCCAAAGCAATCTCMCCAAGATCGACCTCTTCGCCAATCGCGAGTGCTTGAACCTTGCGTCCGACTTCATGCCATTCSGAGCCYTCAATATTTAATTTCAGTCCTACGTTCGAGGGRACGTCGACCACGAGCTTGCCATCGAGATCGGTGTGGACCAAGTTTTGTTCCTTCCATTCYTTCCAATCGATACCCGGCACGCGACGRGTCAAGCCCACGCGGATTCCGGCGTCAGCAACACCATTRCCATCGCCATCGACCAGTCGCATTTTCAAGACTGCGGGTGGACGATCAAACGCCAGCGCGTTGGCCGCCGATGAAGCAAGGGAGGCCTCGCTGGGGCCAGATGCCACATCGGTGCGGTTGAGGGCATCGGCCGCAGCTAACTCGCGAGTGGAATTCGTCGCAGGTTCGCTTAAGGTAGAAGCGTCCACGATTTCTTCGGCGGTTGCCGAAGCATCGTCCATAGGGGTCTGCTCAGTCGGTGCCAATACGATAAATGCACAAAGACCGAGCAGGAGGAAAACGAGGATTAAGGGCCAGGATTTCATCAGCAAGTACTCGGTTCCAGCGTAAGGAAAAGCACACCCATGAACATCAAAAGAACGAAAATCTTGTGGACCGCCGTTTTGGTGAGCTCCTTCGCCGTGATTTGGAGCCAGAAAGCGCAGTCCGACGCCCCAGACAATGCCATGACCTTGTTGGAGTTCTCAGAACAAAGTGCGGACTTGGCTGAGAAGGTTTCAAATGGCACTGTTTACCTGAGTGTGGCCAAGAATTCGGGTGGTGAAATGGGCCGCGGTTTGGGTACCGGCTTTGTGATCGATGCCATCAAGGGCATCGTGGTGACCAATGCTCACGTTATGGATGGCGGCACTTCCGCTACCGTGCAGTTCCACGATGGTCGGGTGGTGCGCGGCGTTTTATTGGGAGTCGACAAGCAAACCGACCTTGCGGTGTTGGATATTCCGCCGGGATCCGCCAAGCACCAACTTGCCTGGGGAGACAGCGATCTCATTCGCCCCGGCCACCTGGTCATGGCGGTTGGTAGTCCGCTCGGCATGGAAGGCACCACCAGTTTGGGGGTGATCAGCGCGCTCGGCCGTCAGCTGAAAATGGTGAAAGGATCCTACGAAGACTTCCTGCAGTTCGACGCCTTCATTGACCGCGGCTCCTCCGGCGGTCCGCTAGTCAACATGAATGGCGAGGTCATCGGTATCAACACCGCAATTGGCGGCGGCGGCAAGGATCCGATGTGGCGTGGCATTGGCTACGCGATTCCAACCGCCATCGCAAAACGTTACGTGTATGACCTTGCTGAGACCGGCACTATCCGGCGCGGCTGGATTGGAGTGACGGTTGATGGGCTAGATGCGCAGGCAGCCAAGCTTCGTGGATTGGATCACACCTATGGAGTGATTGTGATTTCAGTAAAGAAAGGCGGTCCAGCCGAACAATCAGGCATTCGTAAGGGCGATGTCATCCTAGAAATCGACGGCCGTGAAATCCAAACCGCCAATCAAGTGAAGGCGCGCATTGCCGCCGTGGCGCCAGGCAGTCCAGTCAAAGTGAAACTGCTAAGCCGCCGCGCCATCCGCACCATTCGTGTGACCTTGGGCGTGTTGGACGCGTAGTTCATCGCCCCCGAACAAACCACCTTGTCTAAAAAGTCAGGGTGGTTCCTTCGTTTAGGAATAAGCTGAGTGGAAGAAAAGCTAGGTTTGCTCTCTGGCAGCTTGATCCATTCGATTGGCAATATCTTCCGCATCTAGTGCTGGTAGCATTTGCGCTAAAAAAGCGGTACGGAAGAACCGGGCCAACGAAATGCGTGCACCATCTTCGAACTCCAACCATTGATTCTTCTCTTGATATTCTAGAAAGGCAAGAAGAAGCACGGGAGTTCTTCCCAGCCCTGAATCGAGACAAGAGGATTCAATCTCGTTGAGCTTACTCGCCATCTCCTCGGCCCCGATGAAGTTTTGAATTCCTTGCTTGCGTAACACATAGTCATGAACTGCATAGGATTCGAATAAGGTGTCCCAGTATTGGTTTGGATCCTCCCGATAAAGAATCACCGCTGCGGCTGCGCGAAGTCTCGAATTGGAAGAAGAACTTATGGATTCCAGGTCTCTTCTGAGATCGAGAGGCAGTGGTCCCTCTATGGCAATAACCTGAAGCCATTCATAGGAAGTTAAATTGGCTTGTTCTCCTTGCTTCACGCTGCAGCCAATCGTCAAAGCCGCGAGGCAAAAAATACTCCATGAATATAGGCGTAATGGGCGAGTGAGGAGGAATGGGGGCCGGATACGCATAACGGAATATACAGATGGAAGTATCTCTAGCACAAAAAAATGAGCGCCGCTGCCCCCCCAGGCCTCGGCGCTCTCCCATTCATCCCTTGGTTTCCCAAGGAGAAATCAATGTTCTCTCGCCTTTTGTTAGAGGACGACGGGGGGCGGTTAACCGGAATTCTTCGAAATATCTGAGCTCTGCGCCCTTCGGCTACGCTCAAACGAAATCCTTACGCAACGAGCTGTGCGTTGCGTTGGCAGCAACCGGATCAAATGGCTCGCCGTTCTCAGGGAGCGCCATACGTTCTTTACCGAAGAACTGAATCGGATTATCCCAAACTAGCTTCTGCAAAACAGCAGGATCGGCGCCGCGCATTTCAAGGTGAGTCAAGGTTTTTGGAACCAACAATGGATCAGACTTGCCCCAGTCGGCACTGGTGTTCAACAACATGCGCTCAATGCCAAACTCGTTGAAGATGTTGGCGAAACGCGGTGGGGTCAACTTGGTTTGCGGGTAAACAGTGTGTCCTGCCCAAAAACCACGATCCAGAATTGACTTGGTAGTCTCCTCGGTGGAGTGGTCGATGATGGCGTTATTCGGGTCGACGCCCATGTCTTCCAAAATATCCATCAGCAAAATCGCGCCGCGGTGCTTGTCGCGGTGGGGGGTGTGCACCAAGATCGGCAAGTTGTGCTCGGTGGCCATGGCGATTTGCGCGCGCAAGGAACGTTCCTCCGCATCGGTGATGTCATCAAAACCAAGTTCGCCGACTGCGACCACGCTTTCCCTGCCCATGAACTCAGGCAGCATTTCCAGAACTTCGGCAGCCAGGCGTTCGTCGTTAGATTCCTTCGGGTTCAAGCCGATGGTGCAGCGATGCGATATACCAAAGTCGGCGGCACGCGCGCGCTCAAAATCCAAAATGGAGTTGAAGTAATCGCGGAAGGTGCCCGCTGTGGTACGCGGCTGTCCAAGCCAAAAGGAAGGCTCCACCACCGCCCGGCATCCTGCGAGATACATGTTCTCGTAGTCGTCGGTGGTGCGGGAAAAGCAGTGAATGTGCGGATCGAGGTAGCGCATGGTTCTAAGGGGCGAGCCCCGGAGGGCAACAGGTCGGGAAACTCTGGTTCAGTCTGCCGGTGATTCCGCGGCCGCAATCACCTGCCCCAGCGTTGCTTCAACTTGATTGTAGTCATACTACAGTCGGCGTTTCGCGCCTTGGGCCAGGCGATTCCGATTCACGGTCTCCCGCGCCAGACTGAACCAGAGCTCCCCTAGTTTATCAGTTGGACTTCGAGGACTCCTTGGAATCGTCTTTGGAATCATCTTTGGCATCGGCTTCGAGCTGCTCCAGGCGTTTCTCGACCGCAGCAAAAACTTGCTTGGCAGGTCGGTCGAACAAACAGCTCACCGCCTGCTCCACGTTATCTGCCGAGTAAATGTGGAACTTGCGTTCACGGATGGCGTCGACCATGTTTTGCGGCAGCATGAGGTCTTCCACCACAATGGACGGCAGGACGACGCCTTGWTTACCGGTGAGTCCGCGCGCCAGGCACAGATCAAAGAAACCTTCAATCTTTTCATTCACCCCRCCAATCGCAAGCATCTCGCCRCGCATGCTYAAGGCACCAGTGACSGAAAGGTCTTGGCGGATGGGCATGTCCGACAGAGCGGACAGTAGCGCAAACARYTCMGCRCCCGATGCAGAGTCGCCATCAATCGGGCCGTAGTTTTGATCAAAGACCAAACTCATGCGTGCCGGCACACTCTTCTTTTGCCCGAAGCGATAGCGCATGAAGTTYTCGACCATCAGCATGCCTTTGTTATGAATGCTGCCGGCAAGATCCACCTCGCGATCGAGGTTGGTGTAGGACTCATCACCAGGGGAAATCATCGCAGAGATGCGTGCGGGGCGTCCGAATCCAAGAGGGCCGAGCGTGACCACAGTGAGCGCGTTGATGGAACCCACTTCCAATCCATCGGTGTCAATGCGGTAAATGCCCTCCAACAAGTGGCGTTGATACCACTCAGCWTCGGCGGCATGTTGGTCGCGGAACAGCTGACGCGCATCTTCTACCGCATCGCCGCTAATGCT
Source organism: Planctomycetota bacterium (assembly GCA_002746235.1). Classification (GTDB taxonomy): domain Bacteria; phylum Planctomycetota; class UBA1135; order UBA1135; family UBA1135. Next base: position 146,482 of record NVWJ01000008.1, on the reverse strand, counting down.
ACGTTTACCCTGCTTTTTCGCCTGATAACAAGCTTCCCGTAAGTAGTCCGACAGCAAAGGAAGGCGCGATGAAATCCGACCGCGACGTCCAGCATCGCGCACCGCACGTTCGACCAATGCGCGCAATCCAGTTTTCGAAACCGGCAACAGCCCTTCCTTAAGCGCGATGTCACGCAACGAACGACATAGTAACTCCACCGCGCGGCGGGTCAGCGGCAGGCTGTCATCGAACTCGGCTTTGACCTTGAAAATGTTCGGGAAGTCGAAGTCATCGTCATGCAAAGCTTCAAACAATCCTGCATCGCCGATGAGAATCACCTTCAGGTTAATCTTAACGGCTTGCGGACGCGCACCGGTGATGCCAAGCGGGGACAGGCTTTCCAGAGCGTGCACCGAAAGTTCGCCACCCTGCAAAGTACGCTTTAATGCGCGCCAAACCTCGGCTTCCTTAAAAATGTCGCGCGCATCGAGAATCAAGTAGCCGCCATCTGCAGACAAGATGGAGCCGGGGCGCACTGCCAAGTGCACATGCCCAGGACCGTTTTGCATGCGCGAACGCTCAACCGTGCCAAACAAATTCGAATAGTTTGGGTGCGGCTCAAAAATAATYGGGCACTTCTCTTCGCGYAGAGTCCGCACCACRTTGACYTGGAAWACTTCCAARCCACGYTGGTTCTTTTTGCTTTCCTCCTCTTCCTCGACACTGCCRAGAAACAAATCGGTRCGGTTAAGCGCAAAGTGTGCACAGTCACCAAGCCACGCAGCCAGTTTTAGGTCGGCATCGAGCTCTTCSKMWMSYGYSWMSGWYWRWSYCYCSRYRKCTYSMYSBMCCWCTWGSTYGYCRAKBKWMYTMSMYKMGMGCMMBARSMRSAKSCCTAGAGCKCGCGATTTTTTACGCACCACATCAATTTGCGGCARGAACTCTTCGCGGCACTTGCGYAACTTATCGAGAACTTTTRCTGAAGGACGTTTYCCYTTAGGCAAAGCATTCACTTCGTCTGGTGAAACGATTTCCTCATYGATCCGAAAGTAGATGTCGCGTTGKGTTCCACTTTCATGYTCCACCGTCACCAGAGAYAAATYTACYTTGCGCAATTTCGTCTGYAAWCGACGCAAYAACTGCTGTTCCGCATTTTGATAACGCGCAAACAAACGTTGACGTCGGTTTACGTGTGYTTCATTTTTCAGCAGCTTCGGAATCTCCGTCGACAGGGCGTAAACCCATCGTCCCATGCCTTCCGCTAARCTTGCRCCKCCACCGCTGTCAAAGCAAAGATGACGCGGCGCCATCGGGTCYTCGAAGTTATGCACGAAGACGTGGTCCACCGGAGAGCCGCTATCTAAATCTTTTTGCTCCRAKARCTCCTGGATGACTTCCGCGCGATCRGTGCCGCCTAAGCCACAAACAAAAATGTTGTAGCCGGGAGCCTCGACTTCCAAACCCATCTGAATCGCTTCCAAAGCGCGTTCCTGACCCACGAGTCGGTCGGTGATGGGACGRTCCACCGCGCGTTTTGGCGCAGCAGGAATCCACGACGTCGGGCAAGTCCAGCGYARTTCYTTMGGYGAAAYYCGRCGTGCGGTACGACGGGTAGATGAGTTGGTTTTAGATTTGGATTTAGCCATTGGGGTCGGCAATYGKTKRRATGGATGCAAGYWTMTGACGCAAACGCGCCATCATCTCGACATCGTTTTGAAGTTCTGCTTCTTTCAAGGTAGCTTGCAGAACGGTGCGYGCTTGTTCTGGTTGTTCCATAAACTGAAGCACGCTGCCTAGGCTGAARCCAGCATCGAGGCGAGTGGRGTTGAGCRYKACGGCTTTKCGRYAATGCTCRATGGCGCGCAGGTACAGCGCATCGGCGGCGGCACGGGTGCTTGGTCCTTGTTGGTCGAGCGCGGTGCCTTCTTGCACCAAACACTCTGCAATTCCGCTGTGCACATCGGCGCGTTCGATGCCACCGGCAAGGGCTGCCTCTAAACGTGGGCGGGCGCGGGTGAAATCTTTGCTGTCAATCCATTGCAAGCCAATGTGCAGGTCGTATTGCGCGCGCACATCTTCCAAAGGGTCAAAGTTTGTAGCACGTGACCAGCCTTCGAGAATGGCACCAGGGAGAATCGCGAGCACAGCGATGGTCAGCAAACTCCTGGAACGACCCATCAGGCGCGCTGCTTCGAAAATGGCCCATGGCGCGAGCAAGGCAGCCAAAGGAGCAGCAGGCAGGCGATAACGTGGCGAATACCAGAACACCACCACTACGAATAAGGTGGCCATCAGCAAAACCACAATCGGAATCGCATTTTTGCGCTCGCGTTTGATGAGCAGGAACATGCCAAAAAAAGCAGCCGGTAAAATCCAACCAAGTTCGAGCAAGCCGCCTGGGAGTGGTACTTGGCGTGGCCATTCTGGGTCGGAATTTTCTAGGTTGATGCTATAAAGATCGCCGTAATTCCGTCCGCAGAAAAACCAACGCAGTTTGGCGAACTCCAGTGCGATGGCATCGCCAGGATTCGCCAACAGGTAATCCAATCCCAGGTCCATGAAATAACTGGAAGTATTGCCCCAGCCTGGTTCGCCGGTTGCGTCGGCAGCGAGTTGGTAAGCGYCGGCGTTTTGATTGGCGCGATTTAAACTCACCCCATCTAGAGGTTTATAGGTTCCAATCGCTCCCGCAGAGTTGCCGTGCGAAAAGGTCACGCCAGCTTGCGCGCTGAGCAAGATGAATTCGGTTCCGCCCGGCGAACCAGAGGTGACCAATGCATTGTGCAAAGTGGCGGGAGCGATGCATAAAGCGGTCACGCCCAAGGCCATGGCCGTTTGTTTGAGCTGTGGCCCACGCACGCCGAGCCACCAAGCAAAGAACGGAAGGGTGATCAGGAGTCCTGGATTGGACAGGATGGAGACTCCAAGCAAGGCGCCGAAACCGAGCAATCGTTTTTGACTCCAGGCATCACGCCAAGCGATGGTGGCGTAAACCAAGCCACTTAAGGTGAGTAGTTGCAGCGAGGAATTGAGTAGCCGCACTGCGTAGTAGGCCGGCTCTTGGAGCCACAAATACGCCACTGCGGTCGCCAGCCCAAAGCCAATATGTCCGAATAGCCGGGTCGCGCACTTCGCTAAAAGCCAGGCAGTCAGGCTGCGCATGAGCAGCTGCAGCACAAAAACCGTGGTCATGCCGCCGCCGAGGGAGCGAATCAGGCCGACAAAATACGGATAGGCCGGGGCCGAGAGGAAGGGTGTTTCGCTCACCAGCTGGCCGTCAGCAATGTTTCCCGCCAGATTCCAGTACTCCTCAGCATCGCCGGTGAGGGCTTGCATGGACGGATTCACGTCGAGCGAGCGCCACAGGCCGAAGCCTTGCAGCAGCAGGTCGAAGAGGAGGACTATCAGAAGAGTCCGGGGCAGGTCCAGGCGTCGCACGGATAGGAATTTAACAGGCCGGGAGGTCATCATTCCCTACCAATTCGTATGGAAAAGTGCTGCTATCGTATGGCCCCGGCTGCATCCCGCCGACCCGATAAGACCATGACTTACGAACTTCCTGACTTGCCTTATGGCATCTCCGATCTCGCACCGCATATCAGCGCCGAGACCCTCGAATTCCACCACGGCAAGCACCACAACGCTTACGTGACCAAGCTGAACGAATTGCTCGACGGCGACAGCTCGAAAAGCCTCGATGAGTTGGTGAAGACCGCCGAAGGTGGCGTGTTCAACCAGGCTGCTCAGGTTTGGAACCACAGCTTTTACTGGAAGTGCATGAAGCCCAATGGTGGCGGCGCTCCTTCTGGCGACTTGGCTAGTGCCATCGACCGCGACTTTGGTTCGTTGGAAGATTTTGTCACCCAGTTCACCGCAGCAGGCATGGGCCAGTTCGGTTCCGGTTGGGCGTGGTTGGTCGATAACGGCGGCAAGCTGGAAATCTGCACCACCAGCAATGCTGGCAACCCGATGACCGATGGCAAGAAGCCACTCATGACCTGCGACGTCTGGGAGCACGCTTACTACATCGACTTCCGCAACGCGCGTCCGAAGTACCTGGCTACGTTCTTCGCAAGTCTCATTAACTGGGACTTCGTCGCTTCGAACCTGTAAGAGTTTTCATGCAAAACGGCAGGCTGGTCATGACCAGTCTGCCGTTTTCTTTTTGCAGCGGGTTGCCTAAAAATACAAAGAAACCCCAAAGAAGGGACCATCCAGGTTGATGTCGCCATCTAGCGCGGTGCCGGAAATGGAACCTTTCACCTCTAAGTCAATCATGCGGTAGCCAAGCACCACTTCGACGTTTTCCCACGGCTCGTAGTTGGCATTGATCTCAATGTCGAGCAGGGAGATCTCCGCATCGTCGACGTCGGCGGAAATGCCGGTAATCTCAGCACCTAAGCGTACGCCGAAGGGTAGTTGCACATCGCCCCGTGCGCCGAAAATAGGGATTGGAGTGCTTTCGTTGGCGAAGAACACCACCGTGTCGCCTTGATTGATGACATCGACACCGAGAATGGTTTTAGTTTCGGCAGCGGTGGCGGCGAAACGGTCGAACTCGAAGAAGTCGATGCCAATCAAGAATCCGGCGCGCGCGATGGGGGTGTTGATGACATCGATGCCGAGCATGAGCTTGGTGATGGTCATGTCTAGATCAACATTGGCTGCGAGAGTCTCGTTCACCGGCAAAGTCACGCCTAGGAAGGTGGCACCGCCTGAAGCAAGGCCGGAGCTGCGGCCGTCGTAACCAAACTCGCTAACGATGATCTCAAAAGGCGCAAAGCCTGCGCGCGCGCCGTAAAGGAAAGCGGTTTCGCGGTTGGACTCCACATCTAAATCGCCGGCGAAGGAAATGCCGGAGCTATCGTTGACCACAATGTCATTTACCGTGGCATCTAGATTGACGGGATAGATAGAAGCGAATCCGTTGACGTGCAGATCGCTCCACGCGGCATCGCCCGGAATAGCAAGGGCGCAGGCCGGCATAAGCGCCAGGCCAATAGTTGCAAGGCTCAACTTGGTGAGCAGGCGAGGGAGATGTTCCATAGAGAGAAGTTAATGGGGCCGGAGCCCAGGTACAAGCGGAGCCTTATCCAGGACGGGCAGTTATCCGCCGAGCAAAACGTGCGCAATCCAATGATGCTTGCGCTCGGCCGCCTCATGTAGAAGTGGCGGCATACAACGTTTCCAGGTCTCACGCTGCTTGATTTCTGGCATATAAACCAACATAGCTTGCCATTGTTCGGTGGCGCGCACTTCTCTTGGAGTGCCAGCTTGGAATGCCGCAAGATCACGCAACGCAAGGCTTTCCGACAGTTCTTCTTGGTGGAAACGATTGCGGTCGTGGTCGAGAAAACGGAAGTCGGAACATTGCGTGCCGGGTAGCGCGACTAATAAGTTGCTCGGTTTTAAATCGCGGTAAGCCACTCCGGCGCGGTGGAGGCGGCGGATGACATCGGCCACCGTGGTTAATAAATCGCGGCGCTCGACTCCGGAAAGTTTGCGCAAAGCCTTTTGCACCGGCAGGTGGTCGGCGAGATCTTCCAGCACCAAATACGAACCTTGGCCGGAACGAGACCATGCACCGAGCGCTTTGGCCACTCCGAATCCGCGGTGCTGGAGCGCTTCGCTGGCGAGCAAACTGCGCATGGCTTTACTGCGGCCAAGAATGTCGCGCACTTCCACGCGCTTGGTGGGGAGATAGTGCTTGAGGATGATGGGGGTGCCACAAGCTAGTTGCGTGCGAAAAACGGTGGTGGTATCGCCTAACTTCAAGCTATCGGAAGGGCGGCTGGCGGCTTGCGCTTCGAGGGCAACCTGCGCTTCCGGCGATAGCGGGTTCATGCGCCATAAACTCGGGTGCAATCCCTTTAACTCCTTGCGTACCGCACGATCGGCAAGCTCGGCATCGGCACGTAGCTTTGCGAAAGCAGCGGCAGGCGCGTCGGCCGGAGGCGGATTCTGAGGAGAAGGGCTCATCTTTGGGATTAAATATATCACGAGGCTTTTTGCTTCGATACTCTAAGGAAGCTCTGATTTCGGCCGCGGAGGCGCCGCCAGCCGAAGTCAGGGCATCCCTAAGGCCAAGAATGGAACTTCATCCTTTAGCGATTTCGTTGTGCAAGGCGGTGCAAGATGCCGGCGGACGAGGTTTTCTCGTGGGCGGCTCGGTGCGCGACCGTCTGCTTGGCCGTGAAGCGAAGGATTTGGACCTGGAAGTTTATGGCTTGGAGGCCGATGCCCTCAAAAAGCTGCTTTCCACTTTCGGCAAGGTGCATTTGGTCGGGCAGCATTTTGCGGTGCTGCATTTGAGTACCGAAAACGGCAATGCGGAAGTTTCCCTGCCMCGCACYGAATCGAAAACCGGTCCCGGGCATAAGGGTTTTGAGGTTTCAGCGAATCCGCATCTGTCGGTGCAAGAGGCGAGCCGTCGACGCGACTTCACCGTCAACGCCATGTTGGAAGATCCGCTCACTGGCGAAGTGGTGGACCCATGGAATGGTCGCGCCGATTTAAAGCGCGGATTGTTGCGCCATGTATCGARTGCGTTYTCGGAAGATCCGTTGCGGGTGATGCGCGTAGGGCGTTTTATTGCACGYTATGGATGGCAAGTGCACCCMGCAACCGCYGCGCTGTGTCGCACCYTGGATTTAAATGAGYTGCCGCGCGAACGACTGGAAATGGAATGGCGTCAGATTYTGGCCGGAGATTATCCAGGTAAGGCGTTGTTGGCCTTAGAGACTTGCGGTGCCTTGCGCTTCTTTCCGGAGTTAGAGGCCTTGCGCGGGGTTCCACAGGATCCGCGCTGGCATCCAGAGGGCGATGTCYTGCAACATACGGCWCTCTGTCTGGATGCAGCGGTGCAGCGTCGTGCGGAWATGGAARATGTTTGGGTCGAAATGTTGGCGGTGATGTGCCACGACTTAGGCAAAGCTATTCACACTTACTTCGAACGCGGTCGTTGGCGATGCCCTGCTCATGACGTCGATGGAGAAAGGCCAACTGTGCAACTCCTAAAACGCATCAACGGTGTGTCCGATGTCGTCGCACCAGTCGTCGCGCTGGTTCGCGAGCACTTGCGTCCATCGCAACTGCAAATGGTCGGCGATGCAGTCAAAGACGGCGCCATCCGACGTTTAGCAACCCGCGTCGACATTCCTGCTTTATGTCGCGTAGCATGGTCCGATGCTGCCGGTCGCGATGAACCTCTGCCAGATCCATGGCCACCCGAAGCTTGGCTTCTGCATCGCGCGGCAAATCTTGGCGTCAAAGATGCCGCCCCGGAGAAATTCTTGCGCGGAAGTGATTTGCTTTCTCGCGATTGGCCTGCTGGTCCAGAGGTCGGCAAATGCCTGAAGCGCGCTTTTGAGCTCCAGTTAGATGGAAAGTTGGAAAATCGCGATGCCGCCCTCGCGTGGTTGGACAAGCAAAAGCTACCTTAGGTGGTAGATTGATTCAGGCGGAGTGCTCGCTTAGCCAATCCGCTTCCAGCTTGATTTCCAGCGCACGCGCCTCGGCAGCCAGCGCCGATGCTTTTTCCCCACCCAAGGCCTGGTCCAACACCGGGTTGAAGGCGGCACGCTCGCGCATGTCATGGTGCTCGAGCACTTCCTTCAGCATGTGCATGGATTCCACCCAAAGAATCCGCGTGGGCGCATCTAGGATGGCATCGTCCTCGAAAACCCGCTCCTGCGCGGCAGTGACTAAGCGGCGTAGTTTCGCGTGCTCCTTGTGCAAAATGGCAACGCTGCACCCCTTCGATTCCAGTCCAGCCTGTTGAAATGCCGGGATCAGAACTTCGTCTTCGCTGCCGCTATGCGCGAACAGCAATGCGGCAAAGCGCAAGAAGGTGTGGCGCGCGGCGTCCAAATCGCCGACTACCACGGCTTCTAAATGGTTTTGCAAACGGGAAGCTAAATCAGCGTGGCTTTCGAGTAGGTCATTACAGCTCGGCATGCGTACAGTTTAATCACCTATGCCCCCCTCATCCCTGAGCGACACGCGCCGATGGTACGCGCGCATTGCACCGATTTACGATCTGGTGTGTCGCCCGCTTTATGCGAAGCCGCGCCGTGCCGCTCTGCGTGCGATGGATCTGCAATCGGGGCATAAGGTGTTGGAGATCGGCTGTGGCACTGGATTGAACTTACCGATGATTTCTGAAGCGGTAGGCACTCGCGGTCGTGTTTTGGGAATCGATGCGACCTCAAAAATGTTGGACCGCGCGGAGGCGCGTTTAGATGGTTTCGATTGCGACAACGTGGCGCTTTACGATGGCGACTTTATGGCTCCACCTTTCGCAGCCTTGAAAGGAATCTTGCGCAAGCACCTCGACACATCTCACCCCGATGTCATCTTGTGCAGCTATCTTTTTGCGATTGCGCCCGAGTACAAGGATTTATTTGACTGCGCGTGGAAACTTCTGCGTCMWKSCRRWMAWWWTRKGAYTNTARWTWCTCNASMCATTYYAANNTRYKTSGNGATGGKNTGRATNNAWWASCNAKTAYNGATKRSWWWMTGRNTCMKKYSSCSRMRATGTMYNAMGWMYNAMMWTKGWTTNTGCTGAAAAACTTGCCACTGACTGAAGTCGATACCTACTTAGGTGGATCGGTCTTCATCGCGCGCACTCGCAAGCTTGGCAAGATGCGCTTGCTCGATGACTACATGCCCTTTTCTTAGGCGCGGACCGCTAATGCACTTCGCTGCTGGCCGGCTGCATCGAAATTGGAGGGGTGAAGCCAGGTTTCAAAGGCGGTACCTAATGCCGGCCATTCCTCGTCAAGGATGGAATACCAAGCGGTATCGCGGGTGCGTCCGTTGAGGATGAGGTCGCGTCGGGAGATGCCTTCGTACTGAAAACCAAAACGCACCGCGGCTTTTCGCGATGGGGCGTTGAGCGCATCGCATTTCCATTCGAAGCGCCGGTAGTTGAGGTCATCAAAGATATGGCGCATGAGTAGGACCATGGCCTCGGTGGCGCCAGCGGTTCGTTTCAAGGCAGGGCCAAAACGAATGTTGCCGACTTCGATGGACCGCATTTCGGCACGAATGCGCATAAGAAAGAGAGTGCCGACCGCGCGTTTCGAATGATTGTCGAGGATGGCGAATCCCACTCGGGTGCCGTCGAAATCACTGCTTTCGCGCCAACGGACGATGTCCTCTAAACCCTCCGGCATGTTGTCGAACAAGTAGCGATACGATGCCATCGCGCCTTCCCCAGTGCAGGCTTCTAGCAAATCTTCATCGTGCTCTGCGGTTAGGGGCACCACATGAACATGCTCCCCTTGTAATAACCTAGCCACTGGAAATGTTGCGGGCGATGCAGAAACCAGCGGCCCAATCGGCAAGCCGGTTTCTCGATCGATTTCAAAAGGAGGTGTCGATTCCTGGGTAGTCACTGCGTCAGTTTAGCGTCGGGCTGGGCGATGGAAATCCGTCGCAGAACCCATTCAGGAGTCGGCTTGTTGGTGCGGTCATTGACGTAGATGTATTTGCCATCAGGGCTCATGGCTATGCCGTTGGGCAAACCAAAGCGCGCCTCGATCGGTCCACCATCCTCTACACCTTGCTTGCCACCGCCTGCGACTAAACTCACTTCACCCAATGGCGTCACGTGGTAAATCTGATTCGCCCGACGTGCGGTTACAAACATCGCGCCATCGWGCCAGGCCAAGTGTCCATTGCCTCGCCCTGGGAGTACGGTAATCAGCTTCTGCGTGCCATCTTCTAGAATTTGCAGAACYACTCCATCGTTGTAGTTCACCACAAAAACGCGCCCATCCGATGCAAGTGCGATGCCGTTCGGTCCGGAAAGAAGCCCGCCTTCCGAAAGGATTTCGCTGCTTCCATCTTGAGCTACCCGCATGATGGATTGCCCTTGGTAGYTGGTTACTAGTAGGTTGCCATCGGCCTGATAGGCAACTCCAACCGGTCCGCGTAACCCCTGCGCATTCAGGTCAGTTTTAGTGCCATCGGCAGAGATTTTCCAGATCTTGTTCTGTCCGTGATCTGCTTGATAAAGATTGCCATCCGCATCCAAAGCGCAACCCGCAGCTTTGGTGAATCCCGTGGCCAACACTTCCATGGAACCATCCGGGCTTACTTTCCAAACTTGGTTGGCGAAATCGGCAACGTAAATAATTCCGTCTGGGCCCACGGCGACGCCACCAGTTTGGCCGGAGATGGCTTCAGTTATAGAGCTCACCTGGGTCGAAACTTTCTCTTTACCAAGGAAAGAACGATTGGCCATGGCAACAAAACGCGGATCCTCGCGCAGCACGGTTAAATCCGTGTCTTGCATAAGATATTTGCCATTGGAATAGCCTTCATTCCGCGCACGGTGAAGATATTGCAGAGCTCGTTCGGGCCGGCCTTGCAAAGCATGCACACAAGCCACGTTGTAGAGTGCATTTTGAATCAAGGGGTTCTGCTTTGGAATCAAACTTGCCGCAAGCAAGTGCGACTTCATGGCCTCGTCCAGCTGCCCTTGCCCATGTTGGGTGAGGCCTAAAAAATACCAAGCCACGTAATCGTCTGGATTGCTTTGCACTACGGCGCTCAAAGTAGCGATCGCTTCCACCGACTTTCCTTTTGACATTTCTTGCACACCTTGACTGGTTTTTGGATCCAATCTCCCTAGTTGCGAAAGCTGCGCCGAAGCGGGCGAGGTCAAAAAAAGTGAAACAAGCAAGGCAATAAATCGCATGATGGTGGGGTGTTCGAGGTTGGTGGAAGCCAGGGAGAGGACTCCCTGTCGTACGTAAGCTCTCGAAGCTCGTTGGTGAATGTTTGCTCGCTGCTGTGAGGAACTGATTTCACCCAACGCACGACTCCTTTACCGGTACGGCATTCCATGCCGAATCGAAACCTTACATCAACCTCATGCTTGCTTGCATTGGCCTTAGCCTTCGGGCCAGACACCGTTGCTTTTGCTCAAGAAACCACCGAAGCGCCTTTGCAAACACAAGTTCCGACTATGCAAGAGGCCAATGTTCTCCTGCGGTCTGGAGATTGGGAGAAAGCGATTGGAGCCTATGAACTCATCACCGTGGCGCAGCCGCAAAATGCTCAGGCTTGGCAACTTCTTGGCTATGTGGTGCATGGGTCTGGTGATTGGGACCGCGCCATCGGCCTGCATAAGAAGGCCGCCACTTTCTCCGGGCAGGAGGGAATCTCCTACTACAACATGGCTTGCGTCGAATCTTTGCGCGGCAATATCCCTGAAGCCTATGCAGCGCTCGATCAAGCATTCGCGGTTGGTTATGGCAATTTTCAACAGATACAAAACGACCCTGACTTTAGCWATCTAAAGGCCGACTCGGAGTTCGCGAGTTACATCGCGGCGAAGAAGAACCCGAAAGGGATTGCGAAGATCAAAAAGAAGGATAAGTCCAAGGCCGTTGAACTTGATTCCAAGGCGCTCGTTTATCCACAAGACAAGCGCGCTTTCGATTTCTTGATCGGCGATTGGGATATTTACTCCAATGGTCAAAACACTGGAAAGGCAAGTTATGAGTTCGATTTGAATAAGCAAGTCATCGTGATGCGGCGCCCAAACTATGCCATGGCCACTTTTACTTATGTAGAAAAGGAGAACCTTTGGCGCGAAACTTGGATGAGTACTCAAGGTCATCATGACATTTTGGAAGGTGGCTTTGAAGATGGCGTGCTCACCGTTCATCAACCTCTATTACGCGATCAACCCGGGAAGATCGGCCGTCAAAGTTTTCAGAACATCGACGCGGATAGCTTTGAGGTGCACTGGGAAATCTCTGCTGATGGCGGCAAGACTTACCAATTGATGTGGCTGGGTAATTACAAACGTCGCACCGCCCAAGTTGCCGATGCGAAATTCACTGCCCATGCCATGCACCCTTCCGCTGCTAAACAAACCGAGCAATACGGATTTAAGCTTGGTCGATGGGATATCAAGGCATCGAGTGTGCCCGGTCCTGGCCAGCGCATTCTTGGCGATGGCACCTCCACGGTTTATTTTGCTGAGGATGGCAAAACTATTCTGGATGACATCCGCGTGACCTTTCAAGGCGGCGGAGGATTCGCCGGAACCACCAAGCGTTACTTCGATGAAGCCAAGGGGATTTGGATTTGCAGTTGGATTCCTGAAGGTGGTGCGCGTATCGATTTTGTTGCTCAATGGGATGAGAAACTAGGCCGTTTGGTAGAAACGTTCTCCAATACCGATGGCTTCGGCGCTTTCAACGGCACCCTGAGCTTTTTCGATGTCTCGGAAAACAGCATGCATGTGCGTTTAGATAAGCATTATGAAAATGGTGTCATCATCATTGGTGCTTGGGAATACATCGCTAAGCGACTCCCTTAGGTCTAGACTCTTTGGATGGGAGCAGAGAAAGAACTTCATTCCAAAGAGGGCCTCGATGCACTGGATCGGTTACGCAAGGCCGTAGCCGATCACGCCGATTGAGGTCGGTAAGGGAATCCAGGCGGTTATTTGGAGGCGTTCAAACTTCAAGAAAACCGCCTACATCGGGCAGCATGGTTGGGTTTCAGTGGCTAAGTTGCCGCCAACGGATTGGAAGGAACTTTTAGAGCTGGTTCCATTGCCCTACACCGCTCGCAAATAAGAATCTCTGAAACTGGAAGGTGACCTGCCGCTAATCTTCTTAATGCGTAAAACCCTTCCACCGATGCCGAAGCGTCCTAGTTTGACTCCGATGGTGGATATCACTTTCTTACTTCTAATCTTCTTCCTTAGTAGCACGAAATTTGTGCAGTATGAAGGAAAGATCGATTCTGCCCTGCCTAAGAATCGGGGAGTTACCAGTTGTTATGGAACCGACTGCGGTGATCGCTTAGATTTTCTGTTGTTTGTCGCTGACCCAGGAGAACTTGTGGACGCCGGCGACGGGCGTGGTTCCGCGCGTATGGAGTATCGCGGCCGGCGTATTCGAGTAGAAATTGGTGCGAGAAAGTTTTACTTCAACCCAAACCAAATGAAAAACCCGCGCTTTCCGGTGCCTGGTTTGGATTCCTTTATTGAGATGTTTAAAAAGGACATGAAGTACATCCCGGTGAGCATCGACCCGCGCAAGGGCGTGACCTATGGCGATGTCATGCCCTTATTCGATTACGTTACCCGTTTGCAGCCGCGTGGAATCAGTTTCGCTGGCACCTTCGAGAGCTATTCATGACCGCGTTTCTTTAGTGCTTCCTTGAATCACCTTACCGCTAATCGCTGCCGACCAACTGCGCGGCACCAAGCGGTTGGGGAAACACATCACGCGATTGCGTAATCCATGCAGGAAGGAAATCTTGCGGCCGAGAAAGTGCRGGCTTTGCTTTACCACATGTTCCKGGTCGGCCATGCCACCAAAAGTTGCAATGCCGCCAGCAACCTGATGAAACTCGGTGTCGGTGGTGCCTGGGCAAACCGCAAGTAAATCCACTCYGGCGCTTTTCATTTCCACCGACAGTGCTTCGGACAACAACAAATCAAATCCCTTGGTCGCCCCGTAAACCGACATATAGGGTGTTGGTTGGTAGGCGGCAGTACTAGCAAGGTTGATGATGCCGCCACGTTTGCGCTTCACCATGGCCGGTAGAAATAAATGGCAAAGTAAAGTTGGAATCTCACAGTTCAAGCGCACCATGGACCGCAACCATTCGCTATCGGCGGTCAGGAAATCGCCTTTGAAGCCAAAGCCAGCATTGTTCACTAATAAGCCGATCTCCAAATCTTGGATGGCGGTTTGAATCTGCGACAAGGCATCGTCCGCTAAAAGGTCCAAGGCCATGCAGCGCACCTCGACTTCATACTTGTCGCGGATTTGATCGGCCAAAACTTCCAGCCGGTCGCCGCGTCGTGCGAGCAAAATCAGGTTCAAGCCTTTTGCGGCTAGTTGTCGAGCAAAGCACTGGCCAAGGCCTGCAGAAGCCCCTGTCACGCATGCCCATGGACCGTACTTGGTGTGAAACTCCACGCCGCCTTTTTAACTGCGCGGAGGTCGTTCCTGAAATTTTGCTGGTTATACTGAAGCAAGAAACCATCCACTCGTTCCAATCATCATGCGCATTTTTCTTCTTGCTCTTTTCTTAACCCTTCCGTTTGCAAGCTGTTCGGTGACCTCGTTCTTTTCGGTGAACAGCAGTGCCACAATCATCATGGCCTCTGGTTGGCAGGCTTCTGTGACCAGCCATTACGACACCATTGAGGTGGAGCACCTAGAAGGATCGGAAGAAGCCACGTTCCTGACCGCGGGACGGGAAATCTTTGTGAGTGCTGACCGCATTGTGATTGACGGAAAACAAGTCATCACCATGCCGCCTGGCAAGCGCATTGCCATCTACGAAGAGAAGGGTTTCAGCGTGCGCGTGGAGGCTGCCAAGTAGAAAAGGAAAGAGCGCTGCAATCCCCCCGGATTGAGCGCTCTAACCTCCAGACGAATCTGAAGGGCTGGGACCATCCCCCCGAACGGTCGACCAACGACTGTATGTAAGACAGGACCTAGCTGGGGTAACGGATTTCTCCAGAAAAACTCAAGGAAATGGAAGCGTGAGCACAAAAAAGGTTGCAGAGCCTTGCCCCAAAGACCCGTTGACGGTGCTTTCTGGGGTGGGTCCGAAGCGTGCAGAAGCCTTTGAAAAGGTGCTTGGCGTGCGCACGGTGGAGCAACTTTTGCGCCTTTTGCCGCGGCGCTATGAAGGGATTCCACAGGAGTATTTGCTCTCCGAATTGGACCAGCACGATGGCGAGATGGTGCGTTTACGGGCCTCGGTAGTGGGCTGCTCGATCTGGGGACGTGGTCGGCGTTCGGTTCTGCAAGTGAAGCTTCAGCAAGGAGATACGACGGCCCTTGCGCTGTTTTTCAACCAGGCATACCGACGCAAACAGTTTGTCGATGGCAAGGAGCTGTGGCTCGAGGCTAAGGTGTCCACGGAACGCGGTTTGAAGCTTTTGGCGCCGAAAAACGTGGTGCCTGGGGAGGCTGAGCGGGTCGGATTGCGCGCGGTGTATTCTGACCATGAAGGCCTGCCAAAGGGGGCGATGCGCCGCGCGATGGCAGCTGCTGGGCGGTGGATCGAAAATATTCCAGAACCACTCCCCAATTCCATTTTGGAAGCGGCCGGGGTGCCTGTTTTGGCCGAGGCTCTTGCAGCCTTGCACGCTCCCGAAACCGAGGAAGCTGCCCAGTTTGCCCGTCGTCGTCTAGCTTTTGGCGAGATGTTGGCGATGGAAGTGCGTCGCAGCCGAGGCCGGGTGGCGCACAAGTCTCCACCGATTGAGAAAGACTCCGAGGTGTGGAAACGGATTTTGTCGCGCATTCCGTTTGCTTTAAATGCGGAGCAAGAAAAGGTCTTGGCGATGATGCGCGGGGACCTGGCATCGGGCGAAGTGATGGGGCGGTTGCTGCATGGAGAAGTGGGCAGTGGAAAAACCGCGGTGGCCTTTGCGCTGGCCTTGTTGGTTGTGGCCGATGGCGGACAGGTGGCTCTGATGGCGCCCACCGAGTTACTCGCGCGGCAACATTTGAAGACATTCCGTGCCTGGCTGAAGGGAAGTCGTTTGCAGGTGGTTGGGTTGCTGGGGGACGATGGAACGGCCGCGCGTCGGCAATGTCGGGTGGCATTGCGCGGTGGGACCGCTCAAATCGCGATTGGGACCCAAGCGTTATTCAGTAAAGATGTCCAGTTCCGAAATTTACGCTTGGTGGTCTTCGATGAACAACATCGTTTTGGAGTGAAGCAGAAGGCCGCCCTGGTAGCCAAAGGGAAAGCGCCGCACGTGCTCACCATGACCGCCACACCTATCCCGCGCACCTTGGCATGGGCGCAATATGGAGCTTTGGATCCCTGCGTTTTGCGTGCGCGGGCCGGCGCTGGGGCGAGCATCCGCACCGAGGTTTTGGCCGAGGCTCAGTGGGAGGAGGAGGCGCAGAAAGTGCGCGGTTTGTTAGAGCAAGGCCAACGCTGCTTTGTGGTGGTGCCACGGATCGATGGCGAGGAAGGCCTCGACGCTTGGGCAAAACGGTTCTTTGAGGGGCCATGGAAAGGAATCTCGCATCGCATCGTGCATGGGCGGATGCCAGGCGTGGAAGTGGAGCAGGCGGTGGAGGATTTTCGCAGTGGAAAATGCAAAGTCCTATGCGGAACGACCGTGGTCGAGGTTGGGATCGACGTCGCCGGGGTCGAGCACATGTTTCTGCTGGGGGCGGAGCGCTTGGGATTGGCATCGATTCACCAGCTGCGTGGGCGTTTGGCGCGCGGAGCAGAGAGTGGAAATGGAGAATGTCGAATTTTTTCTGCCAATGAGGACTCTCAAGAACGCCTTTTGGCGATGGAATCTTGCCACGATGGATTCGCCGTTGCGGCCTTAGATTTGCGCGAAAGGGGGCCAGGCACGCTCGTGGGAACACGTCAGCATGGGGCGAGCGGTTTTTCGGCCTTTGACCCGTTGCGCGACGATGATTTGGTTCAACAATTACGTAGCCAAGAGTTGCGAAACTGGATCGCTGACCAGGAGTAGAATGGGCGGTCATTTGCCCGCGCCCCCGGGTCTTTCGATGTCACACCGCCTCCTTCTCCCGCTTCTCATCTCCCTGCTTATGGGAGCCCCAGCTTTCGCCCAACGCGGAGGCCTGGAATTGCCGCCGCCGCCGAAGCCTGCGGCTGAAAAGACTAAGGGTGAGGTTGCTGAGGAAAAGGCCGCCGCCAAGGCCGGTGAGATGGAGACTGCCGAGCGCCCCTTGTTGTGGGCAGAGCCGGTGGGGCTAGCGGAAGAACTGTTCTTACGTTTTGAGATGGAGCAGGATGATCGTGCCATCATCCGCAAACGCTACCTAGACGATTTGCGCGAACTCGGTTTGGGCACTCGGGACACCGCGGTAAAAGCACTGAGTTCTCCTTATGCGCCATCGGTCCACCTCGCGGCGGAGATTTTGGAATGGGTTGGCGAGCCGACCAGCGCGAACTTGGTGGATGGTCTGCCTTCCGATGCCGACCTACTCGTCGAAGCAGCCACTCGGGTTCAAGCCGTGCAAGCAGTCGGCGTATGTTTGGAAACCGCCCGACGTTTGGGCAATGGTCGCCTGCCGGTGCGTGCTGCACGGGGTTTAGATCACCCGCGTAATCCGGTCCGCGGTGTTTTCGAAACACGTTTGGCTAGCAACCTTAATCCCGATTACATCCCGACCTTCTTGCAGTACTTACAGTTTGGTCGGGACAAGGATTTACGCCTTCGCGCGGCTCGTTTGTTGTCCGACTACGCGGACAACCCAGATGCGCGTCGCGGTTTGCGTTCTGCATTGACCGCAGATTCGGTGGAAATAGCCATGGTTGCAGTGGCCGCTTTAAGTGGCACCGGCGAAGCGGAAGACTTGGAGTATTTGGAAGCGGAAGTTCTCAACTCCGAATCTTCTCAGGAAGCTGCGTATTTGCTTTACGCATTGCTGCTGCACCAAAATAGCACCAGCGAGCTCTTAATCAGCGATGCTTTGCAGCCGCGTTTGCGCACCATGCTGGAAGAGGAGGATCCCTTCATCAGCGGTGTCGGCGCTGCCACTTTGGCTGAATGCGTATTCCGCGACGCCTTGCTGAAAGAAGATTCCACACTCGATCAGGTTCTGCCCTTTGCCTTAGTGCGCGCGGTTGGCGGAGTGGTTTTTTACCCGCAATACGCTCGTTTCGCACCGCTTGCCGAATCGAGTTTGCGCCGCATCACCGGGGAGGAGTTCCCGAATCAAGCTGGTTCCGCCTGGATTACTTGGCTTAGTGAAAACCGCAACACCTTCCATATGGTGCGCGGCCACATTGATGTGAAAGCGAAGGACCTTAGTCAGTTGCGGGTGATTTGGAGCATTGGCGAGAACGATGCCCACATTCTCGCTGGTCCATTGGTTGCTTTGGCCGGCGACCGCCTGATTGGAGAAAATGCTCAGGCGGCACTGTTGCAACTCATCGACACCGCTGGTCTGCTCGATGCCGGCCTACTCCCTGGCACCCTAGGTTTGGCCGATGCCCCGCGTAGTCTCACCATTGACATAGGTGTGGGTTTACGGCGTAAGCGTCTGACTTTTCGCGGTACTGCTGGGTCTCCATGGGTCGGCAAGTTGTCCGACGGATTGGAAGAGCTTTACCAGGAAACTTCCTGGCAAGCACTCGCCGCCTCCGATGCTGCCGGTCGCCAATTTCTCTCCGAGCGCTTAGCTGACTTTGATGGTTCTGCTTTGCATGGGGAAGCCCGCACCGAGGCCTTGTTGGAGCTGTCCGCAGGACGGATTGCCGCCCTCAACGCTGAAGTCCTTAACAACTGGCTTGGTGAATTGGAGTTGCTGCCAGCACGCGACACCTATTGGACCGATGCCCTCGGCAGCGAGTTCCTTCACGTGATTCCGCGCTTCGCCGAAGAATCGGTGCTGGCTGCGCGCATCTTGAACATGGCGATGACGCGTCCYAATCAGGCCCTGCTTTACCCAACTCTGGAGGTSSKSSWYKSCSNTCGWYRWASMKYRRCGSWNNGASCTKNTGWWSMWHGYKWYGMKMRKMTTMYCSAWYSCMGWYGWCRCCNTNCCWCWKYSARYGMYRRCCGCCATTTGGTGCGCCTTGCAGCCGTGCGCGCGCTCGGYAARTCCGGCGATGCAGGCATCACKCCACTGATCACAGCACTCGATGACATTCATCCATTGGTGGTGCGCCAAGCCATTCGCGGTTTGGGCGAGATTGGAAATCCAAGTGCTCGTGGCGCCATCACTCCGTATGCTGCCAACGGTTTGGCTTCGGAGTTGCGTCGCGAAACGATGTGGGCGCTCGGCCAAATGGCCGCTCCGGAATCTTTGGATCTGCTCAAGCAAGCCTGCTTTGATAGCGATATCGCCATGCGYATTTCYGCGGTGTCGGCCGTCGCAGCTATTCCTGGAACCGAATCCAGTGCGGTAYTGCAGGAGCTCTTCCCATCCTTCGCCGGCACCGCCTTGGAGAGTAGTTACATTCGCGTAGTKATGGAACGCGGTGCCGGTGCCGCTCGATCGCTTTTGCGTCCTTACATGATTCATCAGAATCCTAAAGTTGCGGGGCGTGCCGCCGTTTTAGCTGGAGCGATTGGCGACCCATCKTCCGCAATCAGCTTGATGAGTCTGCTTGCCGGCGACCCTCGCAACACCGAGTTGCAAGAAGCACTGGCTTCGACCTTCGCCGTCGATTTCCGTATGACTCCCGACCCTGCCGGTACCTATCGTGCATGGTGGACGGATAACCGCGATGGCGGCTCGGCTTCGTGGTTGCGCCGTGCGGCCGGCGATGCTGGTTTCGAACTCAGCGAAGGATTCGACGATCCAACCAAAGTCTCGGCGGAAGAATCGGTAGCCGTGTTGTTGGAAATCCTCGATCGTGGCCCCGCCTACATGCGTCCTTTGACCTGCTATTTCCTTTACGCACTGACTGGCGTCGATGCGCCGGTCATCCTTAACCGCACTCCTCGTCACGAAATGCAACGGCGCGTGGTGCTGTGGCAAGAGTGGTTGAACAAGTAAGCTGGATACATTGCCATAGTGAAAGCGCGTCCTCGTTTCGGCGGTCTCTTAATCCTTGCTGGCCTAGTCTTGGTTTTACTTGGCATTTGGAATAGGCCCAACTCCGACACCCGCGTGTTGGATTGGATGGTGCAAATCCAAAGTGCAGCCGCCGAACACCAAATCGACCCGAACTTACTTGCCGGTTTGGTTTACGCCGAATCACGCGGCAAAGCGGATTCCGTTTCGAGCGTGGGTGCTCTCGGCCTGTGCCAGCTGATGCCACCAACCGCCGCCGAACTTGCCGGGCAAATGGGCATTGCGGGCCCTCCGTATTCTCCACAAGACAATCTCAGCATGGGCGCGCGCTATCTTTCGAAAATGCTGCGACGCCATGATGGCAATGTGGATCTCGCCTTACTCAGCTATCGCCTCGGCCCCGCGCGGGTCGACCGGCAAAYGAAGGCCGCTGGAGGCCAAGAGTTATACTTTTTGAGTCTCCAAGAGAAAAGTCCAACGCCTTGGGCCTACCGTGACCAGATTTTAGAAGCTCGGCAACGCTACGCTGCACTTTCAGAACATGGCGAGACCTGAGAAACTGATTTTCATTTGCGTCAATGAACGCGCACCGGGCCACAAGGAATCTTGTGGTGGGGGTCACGACAGTGCTGCCATCGGACAAGCGTTTAAGCAATGTTTGAAAAAGCGCGGACTGAATCATCACATTCGCGCCAGCATGACGACTTGCCTTGGCCCTTGCATCGGCGGCCCACACGCGGTGGTCATGCCGGATAATGTTTGGTACTCCGGCTTCGGCTTAGACGACGTTGAAGAAATCCTCACATCGCATTTGGTGGGCGGCAAACCAGTCGAACGCTTGCTTGCACCGAATCCTGAAAAAACCGATGTCTAAAATTCGCATTCAAAGTTCTGACAGCATCACGCAAGTGGAAGGAGAAGGTTCCTTGATGGACCTCGCTGAGATTCACAACCTGCCCATTCCTTTCGGATGCCACGCCGGACGCTGCGGTGTTTGTCAAATCACAGTGCTGGAAGGCAAGCTCGCGGAGCCAGGCAAACTGGAAGAAGCGATTTTAGAAGGCTTTGGATGTGCAGAGGGAGTGCGCCTCGCCTGCCAAGCCTTCATCGACGACGATGCCGATSTNNTYCTGCGSGMSRNNCATSRATAAACATCCGATGTACTCCATTCTCCTCACATCACTTTTTCTTTGCTGCCAAGATAACGCGGCTGAATCCGCTGTTGCGCAAAGCCCTGACAGCGTAGAAGCGGCGAGTGTTTTGCCGGTGGAGGCGAACTTCCGCGGCTATGAAGCACAAGATGCCATCGCATATCGGGTAGATTTGCATGTTCTAGTCGGCGGTGGATTTGAAGGAACCGTGGATTATCATTTTCGCGCGMTGRAGGACATCGACAGTATTTTCCTCGATGCAGCTTGCGGCGATGCATGGGAAATGCAGTTTCARAATGCAGCGGGRGAKGACYTRGAAGTGGAGRGCAATGCCTTCGCGTTGCGGATTCCYTTAAGTGMAACSGCMWSSGCYGGCGACGACATTCGTTTTTCGCTGACCTTCTCGGGCAAYCCGGCGGATGGTTTGTATCGCAGCCGCAATCGTTACGGCGCGACTTACCTATTTACCGATCACTTTGCATCGCGCGCRCGCGGTTGGTTGCCTTGCGAAGATTCCAATGCMGAYCGTGCCGAGTTCGATATGACTTTGCACATTCCCGCCGGCTGGAGYGCCATCGGCAGCGGTGATTGGAAGGARKTMGATAYGCCNGGAAAMGSYGGSNCCTGGAAAGACTTTTCGCGGCAAAACTGCAAGCGATATTCCGCCAAGTCTTTTCGCCTTTGCCGCCGGYCCCTTTTTRCGTGTCGTCGAAGACGGTGACCCWCGCATTCAAGATCACTTCGTGTTCCCCGAGGACATGGAGAAAGCTTCCCTCGGTTTGATYCATCATGCCGGCTGGATGGCGACWATGGAGAAGACCTTCGGGCCTTATCAGTACGCCAAGTTCACTACTGTGCAAATCCCCACACGCTGGGGCGGCATGGAATATCCGGGCAATGTTTGGCTAGCCCAGACCATTTTTGATTACACCGATTCGGGTGTCGGAACCATGGCGCACGAGTTCGCSCACATGTGGTTCGGCGATGGMGTAGGTTATGCACRATGGGAAGATGCSTGGCTGTCGGAGGGYTTTGCCAGTTACTTCGGYCCGTGGTTGCAYGCTCAAGTGGGTGGGCCAAGTTTGCAATCGGCCATGCAAGGCAATCGTTCGCGTTGGATGCGCAATCGTTTCGCGGTGAAAACACCCATTCGTTGGCGTGACTATCGTAAACCCAACGACTTCTTCAGCCGTGTCGCTGCGAACACTTATCAAAAGGGTTCCTGGGTCTTGCACATGCTGCGTCAAGAACTGGGCGATGCAACCTTTTTCAAAGGCATCGAAGGTTACTACAAAAGCAACTTAGGCCAGGCGGTGGTGTCTTCCGCATTCATCAGCGCCATGGAAGAGGCAGCCGGGCGTGACCTAGGTTGGTTTTTTGATCAATGGCTGGACCGCGCGGGTGCACCGAGCTTGCAACTGGAAGATCAGGATGGCGTTTTAGTCCTCACTCAGACTCAAGAAGGTGAGCCTTTCCGCTTCAAGCTGCGCGTTTCGTGGAGCGATGGCGATGGCCTTCCCACCGAGGACGTTTTCGAAATCACTGAGCGCGTGACCACCTTGCCGCTCGGCGCCAACACCCGGGATTGGAAGTYAGATCCTCGGGTGGAGTTGCTCTACTTTCCCTAAGAAAGGATTTGGGAGGGGCGGCCCTTGACAGAATGCATGTTTGAGGAATACTGAGGGCAACCCGAGATTCTCACCCCCACAAAATGAGCCTTCTTCCTGGAAATAATCAAGATTCCTGGCGTAGAATTCCAATCGCTATTGCTTTTGCCGGAGCCATGATAGCGGGCCTATTTAAGAGCCCTCAATTTGAAAACCACAGAAAAATTGAACCTGCGATTCACGTAACTACCAGTGGCTTGGTAAAGGATGTTTTTGCTCAACCCTGGGAGGATCCTTTTGAAGCCATCCGCAACCTTGATTCGCTTCTTATTGATGGCGAAGTGGAACAAAAAGTAAGGGGTAAGACGCTTTTCGTTAGCTGCCTTGTTCCAAGTGACTACCGCCCTTCCATGAAGGAATGGCGGATCCGATCTCGGTACGCATTCACCATGGCTGCGTTTGATGCGGGGTTTGCTCGTGTGAGTCCAACCCGCATGAGAGTGCTAAAGATAAGAGGTCTGGGCATCCTTCCCTTTGAAATGTTTCGCGTGATTAGGGAACAGCCGGATTCCGGTGGGAATGAGGATTACGTAGTGCTTGTGGTTTCATGGGTTTCTTCAGCATCTTTAGGAGCAACTCCATTGGCCAGTTTGGAGGACTATCGAAGCCAGCTTGCAGGTAGGTTGGGCATTGAAAAGGAATCCACTGCTGGGCATTTGATTCTTGGTCCACCTAGCTCTGATCATTTATCCAGAATGGTGAAAGAAATACTGAGCGGTTCACTTGACCCCAAGGATTTCCAGAATACTAGGCTATTTTCTCCTTGGGCAACGGTGTCGCAGAATGAAATCCTTCGTAAGGGAGGGTGGGATGAGTATGAAAAAGAGAATCGAGGAGATTTTTCAATCAAGCTGGAAGAATTAAATGAGCTTTATCAGGAAGCTGGAAATGGCCACTTTCTAACGGAAGAGGTTGATTATTTGCCAACAGTATTTTGTTTGGCAGGGATTCAATTCTCATCGGCTGTTGGGTCAGATAAGTTGCTTATTGAAAGAGCTGTAGAAGAAATTAAGCTCCGGGTTGGTCCGAATAAAAAGAGGATAAATTTGTTGGTGATTGGTGAAATCACTAGTCAATATGGGCGTTTTTGGGCGTCAAAGGGAATATGGCAGGAGGCGGAAAAGATTTACGTGCGTGCGGTTGTTCCTTACCAACGAGGAATTGACGCTAGCTTATTCTCTACATCCAACGAAGTGTCTCCTGAAAATAATTTATCTGATCCGAGCGGACAACATCAAGCGGATTATTTACGCAGGCAGCTCGAAAGCCATTMCCKTGRCKMKASWKTKYYWSYGMAKRSWYKAATGKTKNANGMSWTWSWRATWKMCRKGTSTKAKGTTATAGACAAGTTGATGTTAATACAGGTGCTGAAGCCGTTGTTTCCCGGTACCCTCATTCTGACGCCTGATTATGATGAACGTCTTGCTGAAGAGTCGGCTATTCCTATCACAAAAAATCTGGTTATCGTCTCTCATTTTGGCGCCAGATGGGAAGTCGGTCGAGTGTGGCATGGAATGGAGAGATGCGTTGAAAATATGGAGAAGGGGCGTTGGAGAGATTGGGCTCAAGAGTCATTCTATATTGCTGCCATTGAGGGGATCGCGGGCGCCCATAGTATTCCCAAAAGCGACATCCTCTCGCTAGAAATCGGGWATAAGGGCTTCCTCCCATACGTCGGTGGTGGAGGCAGTACGCGGGTGGATGAAGTGGATGAATACCCAGCTTTATTGGAAATTGTATTTTACGCGGGGGTAATGATTTTACTGGCTTCCTTTTTCGTGATGCGTCGATTCTCGAAGCCCCCTAAATTCCTTACCAAGAAGGGTCCCGCCTATCGATCCAAGAGATACCGTCGGCTAATACTTGTTGTTGCCACGGTTCTCAGCCTTGGTCTTTGGATGCAACTGTTTATGACAGTGAAGGAGAACCATTGGGCGATTGATGGTGAAATGTGGACGTTGGGAGGAGGGATAAGTGTATGGCCAACCATTATGATTCGGATTCTGACGGGCCTGCTATTGATTCTGGTTTTTGTAGCACTCGTGTATCGCTCTTTATGGTTGGCTCACTATTATTGCTTCAAAAAGGAGGAATGTACGAAAAGGCGATTGCTGATTCGTAATTGGACTCGCTGCGGAGTTGTGATTTCTATACCTATGCTGTATGGAAAAGTTCTCTTCTCGCTTCGGGGAATGGGAGCTTTCCCATTGATGGCTGCCAGAGGTGATGTAGCGAGGGATTGGTTGACCAAAGGGACCATCCTTTGTGTCTCAGTCTTGGCGATGGTCATCGTTTGGATGGCACTTGATTTCCTAGCGTGTCGAAAGGAAATCCACACAACACGAGTTCGATTGTTGAAGGCAATTTCTGGTCTGAGATTGTTGACGTCCGAAAAAACGAGTGCGAATGAAGCAGTTATCTTTCGCTGCAAGAGACTTCGGGGGTTAGTCACCAATGAACTGTCCCGATTGGGGGATTTAAGCGCAGGCCTTACTGCATTTGTTGCCGTACCAGGCACGGTTTTTGCAATCATGGTATTGGTTCGTGCCAATTTCTTTGATAATTTCGCATGGAATGGATGGTACATCGGAACGATGGCGATTCTCCCTGTAGGACTTTTATGGCCACTTTGGGGACTGCGGTTAACTGCCGACCGGACTCGAAGACTATTGCTTCGTGAGCTGCATGAAATAGAGGGGCTCGCTCTTGAGCAAAGGAGCATGGCTGAGTCCCTGATCTGGTTAACTGATTATGTGCGTGGATTCCGACGAGGATGCTTCTGCCCCTGGATTGATGACCCCCTGGTAAGAGTCATCATGGTGCCAATCACCATTCTCGGTTCGATTGGCTATCTCCAATCTTTCAGCGGATTCACCTTCTAATTCGCCGGCAACAAGCGCACCCAGGATTCCATCGCCTGATGGGCTCCTTCGACGCGCACAATAATCATGGTGCCGCTGAATGCAGCGTAATCAACGCTGACCGAACCAAAATGACTGCCGGCGCTCCATGCTTCGGAGTTAGTCTGGGTGAGCGTTGCAGGCTGTCCRCCTTCCATGGCGAGYARRGTYAGGCGYACCGGRTAAGGGGCCARRGCTTTCGCYTCTAAATGCACYTTTCCACCRGAGCCGATGATGGGGGTGACTTCGAGTTCGCGYAACCASACTGCWGGCTCGCGACCGATYAGCGGATAGCTCGGTTTTTCACCGGMTTCCCAGGCAGCAGCAAGGCGTCGGTAAACGCGGGAATCGATTTCKCCSGAAGCAAAAACGGCGCCATCTAAAGGAACTTCGAGTTGGATCGGATTGGTGTCGATGCCATAAAAAAGTTCGTGGTCCAGTTGCGCTGGACCTGGCGTACCCGAAATGGTGGTGCACGCCGGAGTTRCGACGGCGAGCAAGATGATGAATGGGAACTTCCTCCACATGGTGTCGACAGGGTACCATCCCCGCCGCAGCGCCCGCAGCCCGGACCCCCAATGACGAACCGTAGAGAAGTTGAACAAATCTGGTCAAAACTAGAGTGGATCCAGGACCACGGCGAGGTTCCGTTTCCTTTTTATGTAGAAGAGTGCAAAGCTTTAGCCTTAGCACAGAAACGATGGATGGAGCCCTTTGCTCGGAATAGTGCACTCAAGATTGCCGAGTTCGTGGGCGATGATAGGTCTGTGTA
The DNA here is from genome assembly GCA_002746235.1 of Planctomycetota bacterium. Lineage (GTDB taxonomy): Bacteria > Planctomycetota > UBA1135 > UBA1135 > UBA1135. The sequence continues at coordinate 120,492 of NVWJ01000008.1, read as the reverse complement.
CCAAGACCATCCATTTGCTGGAGTGATTTCTGCCGCCGATGCTATTCTTGTAAACTAGATTTATTGCCTTGAATCCTATGATCTCATCCTCTCCTCAGGGGGAATCGGCGGCGGATTTTCCGTGGACCGGTCTCAACGAACTTTTGGATCCCGTTTTGGTCACCGAGCCAGACGGTCAGCTGCGCTTTATGAACCGCGCTGCCAGTGAATGGTTTGATTTGCCCACTCAGGTTGAGGAAGCCATCAACCTACGTGTTTTATTGCATGAATTCACCACCGGAAAGGATGGGGTGCAAGACCTTTGGGTCGCTTTGCATCGGGGGCGCCCTTGGTCCAAGATGATGGATATTCGCTCTCACGATGGCGAGGAACGCAAGGTCAAGGTTTCGTTGACTCCTCATCGAGCATCGGTGGGTGCAGAGGAGCTGGTACTCGTGCAGCTACACGATGTTTCCGAGCTGTACGCAGAATTGGTCAAGCGCGAGGACAGTAACCGCTCCAACTTGGTGCTAGATTTACTTGGCRCGACTTTGAATGACCTTGAGTATCCTTTGGGTGCCTTGCGCTGGAATGCAGATCTTCCGGCGGAGGAGTTTGAGCGCTTGCCGGAAGATTTACGGCGTCCCTYTCGCTCGGTACAAAAGGCATCGCGTCATGTGGTCGATATGTTCGCCAACATGAATTTGCGCTTGCCTGAGTCCGGGCATGCCATAGAGAAAGATGGCATCCGCTTGGTGCGGGTGTTGGTCGCCGGGAGTACACCCACCCGGGCAGCGCATTTACTGGATTGCTTACGCTCCGAGGGTATCCGCTGCGTGTTCCGTGCAGCGCGCGACTTGGAAGAGCTGGTGCGCGCGGCAGCCTCTGGTGAAATCGATGCGGTTTTGCTCGATCGSCACCTYGGCACKGAGAAAAGYGTCGCTTGGGCATTGGCGGTGAAGGAGGAAGCTCCCGATATGTCGGTAATTTCTTGTGCAGACATTTCAGTCACTGAACTTGCTGAGCTSTTACGCAATGCMATGGACCGCAATCAGCAAGTCGGYGCCTCCGATGAAGTTTGGCGTCGGATTGAGGAGATTGCACTGCGCGATTCTTTGACTGGGGTGCTCAACCGACGCGCCTTTGAGCGCTTTGGCAATCAGGAATTCGATCGCGCACGCCGCTACGGTTTTCCGATGAGCTTGGCTTTGTTTGATCTCGATCACTTCAAGAGTGTGAACGATCAGCTTGGGCAYCCMGCCGGCGACCGCTTATTRCAAGTGTTTGCTTCTTACTTGCAGACCGCTACCCGACAGTCCGACATGGTGGCGCGCATCGGCGGCGATGAATTCGCACTACTCATGTCGCACACCGATGGAGCAGGTTCTTTCGTGCTTACGCAACGTYTGCGCGATGCMGTGGAGCTTCATTTGCGCGARGTTCTGCCACCCATGGACCCGATGCCCGGCGTTTCTGCTGGACTCATCRTCTACCCGGACCMAAAGGTGGACAGCTTTGAGGATTTAGTGGCYGCCGCCGATGAAGCGCTCTACCGCGCCAAACGTGCCGGCAAAGGCTGCCTGGACGCGGGGCAAAAGAGCACTTGATTCGTATGGCTCCGCGTATCATGCGGAGTCATGGAACATTCCCGCCCCTCATGGCTGCGTTTGCCCTATTTGGCAGCAGCTGTTTTGGCGATTGGCGTTTTCGCGCCATCGGCATCTGCTCAAGAAGAGACCTTTCCAGCTGGCACCGTACGCACCTGGGCGCACGAGAAGTCTGACCTTGAGGTCGATGGCCGGATTCATTATGGATCTTTGCCGACCGGCATGCGTTACGCCTGGGTGAATAATCCAGAACCGCAAAACCGCGTTTACCTACGTCTTCACGTCGACGCCGGCTCCTTCGGCGAGACCGATAGCGAGCTTGGCATGGCGCACTTTTTGGAGCACATGGCATTCAATGGTTCGGAGAACTTTGCTGCCGGTACGTTGATTGAGTGGTTTCAGGATCACGGCATGTCTTTTGGCGCCGACACCAATGCGCACACCGCTTTTTCTGAAACGGTGTACAAGTTAGATATGCCGGGGCGCGATGAAGCAAGTTTGCGCGACGGCATGCAAGTCATGCGCGATTTCGCAGGTGGCATGACCATTGCCGAAGCCGAAGTGCAGGCAGAGAAGGGAGTCATCGATGGCGAGCAGCGCGAACGCGATTCTGCTGGCTTCCGCGCCTTTGTGAAATCCCTGAACAAGAGTTACGCGGGCACTTTATTGGCCTCGCGTTTGCCGATTGGCAGTAAAGCTGTGCGCGATGAGTTCACATCGGAGTCGGTGACGGCGTTTTATCAGCGCTGGTATCGCCCAGAAAACATGACCATGGTGATTGTGGGGGATTTGCGCGATTTTGATCCGACCGCACTCATCGAGGAGTACTTCGGCGACTTCACCGGCCCTGGCACACCTGTGACCATGGAGCCCGCGCTTGGCACTCCCACCATGAAGGACTTGGTGTTTGCGATTTACGAGCCCGAGCTGCCAACGGTGCAGATTTCGATTTCCAACCTGAAGCCTTTTGCCGACGAGCTCGATACCGTCGCCAAACGCAAGAAGGATTTGGCCCTCCAAGTCGCTCATTCGATGATGGCTTTGCGTTTCTCGGAAGCCGTGAAGAAGCCGGACGCTCCATTTCTCTCTGCTGGCGTATCCAACGCCGGCGGCTTGGATGTTTTTGAAGGTGGAGCGCTTAACGTCAGCGCGGATCCCGAAAAATGGGAAGAAGCCATGATTGCGGCCTACGTGGAGTTACGCATTGCGCTGAACTTTGGCTTCCAAAATGCCGAACTCCAAGAAGTGCGCGCTGGCATCTTGCGTGCGTTGGACGAAGCCGTCGACCGCGAAAGCACCGCGCATAGTGCAAGCATTCGTGAAGCCATTCTCGCGGAAGTGGAATCGGGTGCGGTGCCGACCAATGCGATTTATGACCGCGAGTTGTACCAGCCGGTGCTCGAAGCTTTGACCGTGGAGGATTGCCTAAAGGCCCTGCGTAACAATTGGCGTGGTGGTGAGCCGAGTATTACGGCAGTCGGCTCTTTGGATTTGGAAGATGCAGAGGCGTCCTTGCTAGAGGCCTACCAAGCGGCCAAAGAAGTGGGAATCGCGGAAGGGGCCATCATTGAAGTCAAGCCTTTTGCCTATGTATCGAACGCGGACCAAGCCGGAGAGGTGAAGAGCCAAACCTTCGTAGAAGACTTGGGTTTTTGGCAAGTGGAATACGCCAATGGGGTGCGCTTGAATATCAAGAAAACCGACTTCAAGGAAAACCAAATCCTAATGAGTGCGCGGGTGGGCGAGGGCAACCTTGCGATTGACGAGGCCGACTTAGTCGCGGCAGCCTTTGCGGGCTTTGGTGTTTACACGGGAGGCGGACTCGGTGAACACGATTCGGATGAATTGCGCCGCATCACCGCGGGCAAGCAGGTTGGCGTGGGCATGTCAGTAGGAGATGATCACTTCTCCTTCTCTGGTACCACGACCTCCGAAGACCTGCAGCTCCAGTTTGAGTTGGCATGTGCTTACTTGGAGCATCCGGGTTATCGCCCTGACTTGTTGAATGTCATCCGCGCGCAAGTGCCGCTGATTTTCGAACAATTCAAACACACCGCGAATGGCCCCATGCTTTTCGACTTTGCTCCGAAAGTTGTGACCGGAGGCAAACGTGCTAGCTTGCTCGGTCTGTCCTACTTCCCATCTCTTGAAGAGTTGCAGGGAGTGGAGATGGAGGACATGCGCGCTGCGATTGAACCACACCTAAAAGCCGCCCCGATTGAACTCACCGTGATCGGCGATCTCGATGTCAACCAAGTCATCGCTTTGGGTGCCCAGACTTTCGGCGCTTTGGAAACTCGGCGTGATATGAAGGAATACGCCGACCGTCGCGCGAGTGTGAAGGTTTCGAGTGGAGTGAAGGTGGAACGAACCATCGACACTTTGGACCAGAAAGCGACTTTGATTATGATTTTCCCGACCACCGATGGCCGGGTTGCAGCCACGCGTCGTAACCTTAGCTTCCTTGGCACAATCGTCAGTGACCGTTTGCGCTTGGAAGTCCGGGAACGCTTGGGAGCGGCTTATTCTCCTGGTGCTGCTGCCGAGTCCTCCCAGATTTACCATGGTTTGGGTGGTTTGCTGATTCAGGCTAACGGGGACCCAACCAAGGTCGATGAATTGCTTGAGGCGTGCCGCGGTGTAGCTCTTAGCTTGGCCACCGATGGCGTGACCGAGGAGGAAGTGGAGCGCCTTTCCGGCCCACTGCTGAATCAGCTACGCGATGCACAACGCACCAATGGCTATTGGTTGTCGACTTTGGACCTTGCTCAAGGACGCCCGGCTTCGTTGGACGAACTACGCGGATTGGTGAAGTTCTACGAGAATCTTTCGGTCGCGGACTTGTCGGCTTTGGCCGCAGAATACTTACAGCCTGACCGCGCTTCGGTACTCGTTGTGCTTCCGGAAGTCATCGCTGGACCGGCTGAGGAAGTGATGGGCGAAGAACTGCAGGATGAAGAACTCCAAGACGAAGAAGTCACCGAGGACATCGACTCTTAGCAAGGCGAGTAGAAACCATGGCTTGATTGCCCACGGCATGGACAAGTTCTTTGCCGTGGGTCCAAGCGGTGACGAAATCGCAAGGGACGATTGTAAAAGGGTTGCCATCGTCCAGAAAACAATACGCAACGGCAGCTCTATGATGTACCCGTCATTTTTGACTCATACCTCCGAATCGACACATGGCAAACATTGCAACATTAATCAAAAACGAGATCCGTAAAGAGACGGATAAAGCAGTACGTAACAACGTGCGGCCTCTATTGAAAAACCTTCAAGCCGAGCGCATTCGTGTGCGAGATCTTGAGCGTCAGGTCAACGCCCTGACCAAGCAGGTGAATAGAGTCAGCGCCGAAAAAGCTGCCTACGTACCTCAGGTGCGGACCGCTTTTCGCTCTTCCACAGTAGGCGACTTGCGTAAGCAACACCATCTCTCGCAAGGTTCCTTGGCCACTTTGCTAGGCGTTGGCCTAAACACAGTTTGGCTGTGGGAAAAAGGCCGCACGCGTCCCCGCGTGAAGCAGCAGGAAGGCTTAGACGCGATTGCTGGCATGAGCTCCTTGCAGCTGAAGCGGCGCCTGACTGCAGTAGGCATTAAAGAAGGCAAGAGCAAGCCCGGGCGCAAGCCAGGCTCTACCAAAGCCAAATTGGCCGCTAAGAAAGCTGCACTAAAACCGGCCAAAAAAGCGGCTAAGAAGAAGGTTTCGGGCAAAAAAACGACTCGCAAAAAGCAAGCTCGCAAGAAATAATCTAAGCGCATAGTTCTCCCGTCAAAGGACCCGAGCATGAGGTAGAATTCCGCCATGCTCGGGTCTTCTCTGGTTTGCGCTTTTCTCCTCATGCCTCTGCCACTGCAGCAGAATGAGCCCTCTATCGATCACATGCAACGACCTCCCACGGGGTGGCTGTTGGAACGAAGTGAAATGCTGGATTATCCAGGCCTGCTGCAACGCACCCATGACTACATCTGGATGCTGGAAGCCCCGCGCCCCATGGAGGGAGTGACTACCGAGGATCGCCTGGTGGAGGCCGGCGAAACGGTAAGCCTGAGTTGGAATGGCCCTTCAGTAATTTCGCGCCTGTGGATGTCATCCACCCTAGGTACGGTCGAGTTTTTCGTCGACGGAAGTGAAGCCGCAACGCTCACTTGGGATTTCGCAGAATTCGTTAAGAATGGCAACCCAAGTTATCTTCCGAGTCCTCTTGGCATGGTGCTAGGCACTTCTTGGGACAGCCATCTCCCGTTGCCATTTAACCAATCCATGGTGGTGAAGTGCACCGCTCCGGAATCGATGGCTGTACGGTTGCAAGTGGATTGCACCAACCTTGGCCTTGGTGTCAGCTTTCCATCGGTTTCAAAAGAGTTGTTGGATCGGCATTTGGTGGAGATCAAACGGACCGGAGAAATCCTGACCGATGGCATTACCCCGGAAACCAATAACAAGCGCGATCCTTTCATGGTGGGTTCTTCGCGATACGTCGAGATGACCCCGGACATGGTTCAAAATATGGGGGAGTACCGATGGACCCTAGTCGGCAGAGGCATGGTGCGCTGGATGGAGTTGACCTTTATTCATAAAGACGCTCCTGCTGACGTCGAGGAAATGCTGCGTGGTTTGGAGTTTAGTGTTGAAATGAATTTCGAGTCTTTGGCGCAACGAGAGGGCGATGTCGTTTTCCGCGTGCCTCTGGGCGATTTCTTTGGCAGCGGTCCAGGTGCCAATCCTTTTTATTCCTACGCGGTCGGATTAGACGCCCAAACCGGCACCTTCCACTTCCGCATGCCTATCCCTTTTGAAAAGGGCATGAGCATAGTGGTAAAAAGCCCCTTCGATGAGGCTGCGCGCTTTGGYATTCGCATGGGAYTAGACGCCTATCCTCTAGACACTGAAATGCCGCCACTAGTTTTGCAATCGGGTTGGAAGCGTGCGCGTGAAAAAGGAACGCCGAAAGGAATCGATTGGACTGTGGATGGTCCGGCACGCCTAGCCGGTTACATGTTGTCGGTCACTTCGCCTTCSATGCAACCCATGACTCAAAATGGMGCCTTTGCCTTTGCGGATTATGCTTCGGGCCCCGTACCYGGAGGATTYGGYCARGTGACTTTGCRMARKGGCCCAGGCGCCTTTGGCCATACCAGCATGATGCGCATTTTTGSAMTCGATGCACCTTCCAGTGCCGAWGGMCTGAGYTTCTCTCCAGACGTGACCTTTCCAGGTGATTCYATGATGGATTACAGCACTTTGGCTTGGTGGTACGCACCGTTGGGTTCAAAGAGCTCCATGGACGGCGTTTACCCGGTGGAGCAACGTTTGGCGCCAGAAATCCCGACTCCCAATTTCTTCATGGCCAAGGAWGCCCTYGAAGGAGAGTTGGCGCAAGGCTTGCGCTTGACCGATGGGACTTCGGTGGCAGCTCGATCCTTCACCGAYCCCTCCATCCAGTGGAGTAGCCTCGCATTCTTAGAGTGGTCGACCGACAAGCCTCACAACATGCTGATCTTCCCGATCTCGATWAAGGAGTCTGGCAAATACCGTCTTTACGCCCAGTTCGCAAAGGGAGAGGATTATGGAAGCTTTGCAGTTCTTGTCGGCGGCAAGCAAGTGGGTGAAAACATYGATTGTTCGGGAGAAGGTTTCATGCCGAGTGGTGAGATGGACTTCGGCGAACTGCGTCTGATGAATCGCCCCGGACAAACGATTTCGATTCGAAGTGTAGACGGCAAGCACGTCGGCGTGGATTACTTCCGCCTAGTGCCAGTCACCAAGTAAAGCGTCCATCCGTTTTGGTGCCATCGGCCTGTTAAGCTAGGTCCATGGCACCGGAACAACGTTTTCTCGAGTTGTGGGGGATCCAAGCAGATCTCTCTTTTGGCTCTGCGATTTTGCAGTGGGACCAAGAAACCTATATGCCTCCCGAAGGGGCAGGAGCGCGCGGCAAAATCCTTGCCACTTTGGCGGAGATTAAACACGCCAAAATGGTTTCTTCAGAACTGAAAGACGCCATCGAGGCTGCTGCAGAAGTTGCCGAACCAGGCTCTGAGTTGGAGGCGCAAGTTTTTGAAGCGCGGCGTTTGGTGGAGCGCGAGTCGAAARTCCCAGCCGCCCTCGCAAAGGCTTTGGCGGAAGCGGAAAGCGCTGGTTTAGTCGCCTGGCAAAATGCGCGGAAGGCCGCTGACTTTAGTTTGTTCCGCGATTCCCTGGCCGAAACCGTCAAGTTAAACCAGGAGAAGGCTGCAGCACTCGCGCCGAACGGCAATGCTTACGATGCCATGCTCGRCTTGTACGAAGCCGGCACCACGGAAGCGCAATTGGTGCCCATGTTCGATGAGTTGGGCTCCACTTTGGCGCCGATGATTCAGGCGGTGAAGGACAGTGGTGTGGTGGTCGACGAAAGCCCAGCGCAAGGTCACTTTGATCCGGTCAAGCAGCAAGAGTTCACCAGTTTGGTGGCCGCGAAAATGGGTTACAACTTTGAGGGTGGCCGTTTAGATAAAACCACCCACCCGTTTTGCACCACCTTTGGCCGCGGCGATGTCCGCATTACCTGGCGTTACCAAGAAGATGACATCCGCCCGGCGCTTTATGGAGTCATGCATGAAGCGGGGCATGGTTTATATGAACAAGGCGTCGGGCCGGACGTGCGCACGCCGATTGGCAATGCAACCGGTTTGGGCATGCACGAATCGCAGTCGCGTTTGTGGGAGAACATGGTTGGACGTTCCGAGTCGTTCTGGGAATGGGCCATGCCACACTTCGTTACAGCTTTCCCTGATAAGGCCGGCTTAACTCCCGCCGATATGCAGCCGGCGTTGAATACTTGCCGTCCAAGTTTGATTCGCGTGGAAGCTGACGAAGCCACCTACAACTTGCATGTTGCGGCTCGTTTTGAAATCGAGCGTAAGTTGTTCGCAGGCAAAGTGACCGTCGACGAACTGCCAGAGCTCTGGGATCAAACCTATGAAGACCTACTTGGCATTCGCGCGACCTCGGTTTCGGATGGCATCCTCCAAGATATTCACTGGGCGATGGGAGCCTTTGGTTACTTCCCGACCTACACCCTTGGCAACTTAATCTGCGCGCAGTTGTTCGAAGCCGCCAAAGCTGAGCTCGGCGATGTCGATGCCATGTTCCGCCATGGCGAGTTTGCTCCGCTTTTGGGCTGGTTGCGTGAGAATGTCCATCGTCATGGCAAGCGCTATCCGACCCACAAGTTGGTGGAAATGGCTACCGGCAAAGCGTTGAGCGCCGATGCTCTTTTGACCCACCTGACCAGTACCGCAAACCGCGTTTATGGCGTGTCGTTGGCCGTTGAACCGAGCTAATCCTCGCGTATCACGCGCTTCCTGATAGGGTGGAGCCATGTTTGCGCTCCTTCTGATAGCCTTCCAAACCACCATTGCGCCGGTGGAAATCACGACTTCGCCGCAGGATTGGCAGTTGATTCCGCGCGGTGAAAATGGACTCGGGGAAATCCAGGTCAAGGGTGTTTGGCGAGTGCATGAGCCCACGCAAGTTTTGCGATTGGAAGTCCAAGGTGAAAACGATTGGTTTGGAGTCGCTGATATTTTGCCAACTTCCTTGTCGGGGCGAGCTGGCCAAAACTTCAGCTTGTCCGTTTCGACGCCATCAGGGTTAGTGAATTACGAGGCCTTCCTTATTCTGAATAGGAATGGCATCGATGAAATTTTAGATTCTTGGTCGTACCTAGCGGTTGGCGATGTGCTTTTCGTGCATGGCCAATCCAATGCCGTTGCCGCGGATTACTATGCTGAACAACTAGCAAATGTAACCGACCAATCTCCATGGATTCGGAGCTTTGGCAATTCTGGTACGGATCCTGGTTTGGTCGGCGCAGACCTTGCCTGGCATATCGCCGGAGGAGAACAACAAGATGTTCCAGGCTTCATTGGATCGTGGGGGCTCGACCTTGCGCGACAGATTGTCGATGAAGAAGGGATTCCGGTGGCGGTGCTCAATGGTGCGGTTGRCGGAACAACAGTCGCGCAACATCAGCGTAACCAAGCAGACCCTGAAGATTTGGACACGATTTATGGGCGCTTGCTTTATCGCGCCAATCGCTCTGGGGTGGCAAACTTCGCACGTGCCATTTTCTGGTATCAAGGCGAGTCCGATGGGCCGAATGCTCGTGATTGGCTGAACGGTTTTGAATCGATGGCTGCCGATTGGCGCGAAGATTTCCCCAACCTAGAGCACTTATGGGTGATTCAAGTGCGTCGCGGATGCGGATCTCCAAGTTTGCAGTTGCGCGATTTTCAACGTCGCCTCACGCACCAGGACATCCGCATGCATGCCGCCACCGCAAATGGCATCTACGGTCACGATGGCTGCCATTTCCATTACTCATCCTACGTTTCACTTGGTGCTCAACTCGGTCCACAGGTCGGGCACTTCCTTTACGGTGCTCAAGAGCTTCCCGACATGGAGGCTCCAGATATTCAATCGGCTTCCTGGACCGATGCCTCTCACACCGCCCTGTTCCTGGATTTCCGAAATGTCAGCGGCAGTTTTTCGGTCCCGGCAGGTAGTTGGACCACTTTGGAATTGGACGATGGCACCCTCATCAGTCAAGTGACGGCGGTCGSCAATCGTCTCCATCTACAACTTGTTGGCGTTTCCACGGCCAGCACGGTTCAGTTCAGCGGCACCTCGGGCAATCAGACGCCCTGGATTCGCAACCAGCGCGGCTTAGCTCTGATGAGTTTCATGAACGTGGCGATCGAGTAGGGGCCCAATTAAGTCGGCCAGGGCGTAACCTCGCCGGATGTCCTGGATAGGTGGAGTGCTACAATCGTGGTTTCTCCTTTGCGCCCTAACGCAAAAAAGTGAAGTACATCCTAAGCCTGATCCCTACCCTTGCCCTTTTGGGGGCATCTCTTTTCGCAACCACCGGCCTTCTTGGCGGTGGCCCCACCCTAACAGTGACTGGTGGCGAGCCTGGCGGTTATATGCACATTACGGTTTCAGGCCTGGCAACCGGCAGCGAGTTCGTATTGGTGTTGTCATCCCTCGGTCCTGGACCGACCGCAACCCCTTTCGGCGATATTGCAGTGACCGCTCCTTTCCGGTTGACGCCGCGTTTCCAAGAGGTGGCCGGAAGCTTTAATTGGACCAGCACGGTTCCGTTGGGTGCAGCTGGAGCTACCTTCTACATGCAGGTGGTGGAGTTCGAGGCGGGTGGCGGAACCACCACATCGAACCCAGCGACGATTAGCGTTGAGTAGGGCGTCGAACAGCTAGAAAACCGGCTGAAACGGGCTGGTAGCGGGTTTTTCTGAGGTAGGATTAGTCAGACGGGTGCGAATCCGCCTTCCTGCTTCATCATGTTTCAAACCCTCATTCCTATTCGGGCCACCGTTCTTCTCGGTCTGGCTTTGACTACCCCCAACTTTGCCCAGCAGGTTGGACCTCTTCCTCCTAGTGCTGACCCCACTTTGAATGTTGGAAGTGTGGGTGCGCAGCCAGTCGCAGGCGGAAACCTAGCGCTAGGTGGCAGCTCCGGATTCGATAATTTCAATCGAGCTGATGGACCCTTGGGTGCCGACTGGACACCGATGGTAAACAACTTCGAGATTCGGAATAATCAGTTTTCAAATGTTGGGTCGGTTAACGGTTGGTCACTCTATAACGCAGCGACTTCCCTCTATGAAAACGCAGTGATTGAATTCGACCTGACTCGAAATCCGGCAGGATTAGCTTACGGGGCTGCCATTACTGGTGGAGGAGGATCAGACAACACCTTTACCAAGATTCAAGGTTCTGCTAACTACACCAATGTCGGTTTCTATCATGGAAGTAATGCAGGCAGCATTGGCGGGTATGGAGGATTCTTTACCATCACTCCGGTGACCGGCGGTCGAGTCCGCGTTTATGTGACCAATGGTGGTGACACCATGAATGCAGATATCGATGAAGACATCGATGGCGTTTTCGAATATCACTATGAGTCTTCTGGGCTTCTCTCCTCTGGCTTAGTCCCACTCATGGGAGATGGCGTTGGACTCGGCAGTTTCTCTGATGTCGGCCCTGTAGACAACTTCTCCGCCAACGGCGCCGGACCCGAGCCGGTGCTTCAGGTGACGGAGATTGTTCCTGACCAATTCATCACCTTCGATATCAGCAATATGGATTCTGGGAGTACAGCTGTTTTGGTCTTGTCTTCCGTCGGTCCCGGGCCAACGGTAACCCCATATGGTGAAATCGAAGTGAGCTTGCCTTGGCGGAGGACCCCTCTTTTCCCTGCAGATGCAAACGGAGTTGTGAATTTCACATCCACTCTGCCACCCGGAGCGTCGGGTGCCACCTTCTACATGCAAGCGGTAGAGTTTAAGGACGACGCTACTACTAGCTTGACCAACTCACTTGTCGTGCCCTTGCCATGAAATCATTTCTCTCCATTTTTATCGTCCTTTCCTGTCTCTGCCCGGCGTTGCATGCTCAGGTTTTGGATCAAGAGCAAAACAGCGACACCACTTGTATGGCTGGTTTTACTCAGACGGATTTAGCCCAGTCATTTCGACCATCATTCGATAACGTTGCCGGTTGCGGCATTTTCCTTCGCACCAACAGTGCTGTTGAAACGGTGACGATTGAACTTTGGGATGGCTTGCCTCCGCAAGGTGGCACTATGCTGGCAAGTGGAAGTGTCCTTGGAAGCCCAGGAACCTGGGTCGATGTGTTTTGGCCTGCTGTAGCCGTGACTGTTAACAGCACTTATTACATGGTGTTCTATTCCAATGGAACCTCTATTTGCTACGCCGGAGACACCAACAATCCCTACCCGCGTGGCCAAGTCTATGCGAACTCAGGATTCGGGAGTTTCCCTAATTTCGATTACACCTTCCGCACATACTCCAATGACAAGCCAAGCCTTTCGGTCAGCCCCCCACAGGCTGGAGGCTTTATGGACATCAACGTTGGTGGGCTTTCCGCCGGTGCCGAGTTTGTCCTTGTCATGTCCTCGCTGGGCCCTGGCCCAACCGTGACTCCCTTTGGCAGCCTCGATGTCGCTGCGCCTTTCCGCCTGTCACCAAGATTGCCAGAAACCGCAGGTGCCTTTAACTGGACGTCCACCGTGCCCATGGGGGCAAGCGGCCAAACCTTCTACATGCAAGTGGTCGAGTTTGAAGTCGGCGGAGAAACGGAACTCAGCAACTCGATTGCGGTGCTGGTGAACTAGCCCATTTTAAGCATGATTGTGACTCCCATAATTCTTACTCTGAGCATTGCTTGGATCCCGCTTGATCAACATCAGGAGCAGCCCTCTTCTGTTGTGGATCGAACCCTTCAGCTTGGGACGGCTCCATTGCAGTCGACTTTCATGGGCGGTGGCACCTCAGCACTCGGTGCCAGCTCCGGTTTCGACGACTTCAATCGAGCAGATGGCCCCTTGGGTGCCGACTGGGGAGGAGGCATAGGCAGTTTTGTGATTAATAACAATGAACTGGCGAATATAGGAACTGCCATTGGTTGGGTTGGATACAACGCTGCAACGTCACTCTATGACCAAGCCGTTATTGAGTTTGACTTGCTGCCGAATCCAACGGCTTTAGCTTATGGAGCAGCGATCACCGGAGCAGGCGGGTCGGATAACACCTATACAAAGATTCAGTCGAATAGTGGAAACGGATTTTATGACTTCATTGGCTTCTACCACTTGAATGGAAGCAATGGCCCGATTGGGTATGGCTCGTTTGTGGGCATCACGCCAGTCACCGGAGGGCGCGTTCGGATTTATGTCTCCAACGCCGGAGACACAATGAATGTCGATATCGATGAAGACATCGACGGCGTTTTTGAATACCACTATGAGAATCCCGGAATCGTGACCTCCGGTTTGGCAGCAAGTCTTAGTGATGGGGTTGGAATTAGCGCCTATGGTTCGATTAGTCGGGTCGACAATTTTTCATTGAATGGTGCGGGTGCAGAGCCCATTCTTGCGATTGAATCTATCGTTCCGGATCAGTACATCACTTTCAACATTGAAAATCTTTCTTCGGGAAGTACAGCTGTTTTGGTCTTGTCTTCCGTCGGTCCTGGCCCAACGGTAACCCCATATGGTGAAATCGAAGTGAGCTTGCCTTGGCGGAGGACCCCTCTTTTTCCCGCAGATGCAAACGGAGTCGTGAATTTCACATCCACTCTGCCACCCGGAGCCTCGGGTGCCACCTTCTACATGCAAGCGGTAGAGTTTAAGGAAGACGCCTCGACGCTATTGACTAATGCGTTGGTCGTGCCGCTGCTTTAGGCAGAAAACCCTAAGGCTTAGTCTTCCAAGCCACGAGGTAGGCAATCCAAGTCTCCTCGTTTTCGGCGTGCTTTTTCTTCTTGAACACGCCATCGCCCTCGCCATGTTTGTCGGCGCCTTCCCAATAGGTATGGGTAGTCTCAAAACCGGCTTCGAGCATGATGTCGCGTAGTTCAGTGATCGACCAAACGCGCCAACTGTAATCAAAAGCATTGCGGTATTCGGTGCCATCTTCAAACTCAAAGTGAATGTGGCAATCGACGTGACCGGTGATGGCATCCATCACCTCTTGCTCCCAAACGTAGGTAAAACCGAGGTCTTCCTCACGCGGCTCCACACATTCCTGTTGCACGCCAGGCCCGCCCATGATGTCGACCACAAACATGCCATCTTTATCCAAGGCTTTGYAAACCTTCTTGAAGTAGTCGAGCATGATGGCGCGCTCTTCGAAGATCCAATATGAAAAGTTAAACGCAGTGAGGACATCGACCTTGGGCGTTTTGACCTTCAGTACATCTTCCTCGAGTTGAATCAAGCGCTCCGCCTTTTCACCCAAAGGCTCGATGTGCTTTTTCTTTCCCCACTCCAGCGGYTCCGCATCRAAGTCCACCGCCCAMGCYTTGGTYTCGCGATGGTTCTCCACCCAKAGAGCMGACARCTTCGAWGTGCCCGCGAAATCYTCACGCARAAGAATCGGCCGACGTTTGCGCGCCGAGCGATAAACCTTCACTAGAAAATCATGATCGGCATCTGGATCGTAAACCGAGCCCTCATAGAGCTCATAACGATCCGCACCCTCTCGGGTGTAAAGGGATGTCTTCTTACCGCGATTCTTCCTAGCCATGGCGGGAAAAGGTACGTTAGCGGGCGGTTGGCTGCAAGTTTGTTCTGCTTTTGACCTGCACCTCGAGCTCGTTGCCRTGGCTCGGCGCATTCCATCAAGCGAAACTTCTTTAAGTCTCRCGCTCGGCAAGGTCGAGCCCCTTGCCGACAATCTTGTCCATSCGCCGATCACTYAGAATSCGGCGYAGGAACATGCCRATCTTGGCRTTRCGYCCCACGATGTARCGGGTGCGTGGACGATCTGCGTTGAGGGCAGTGCGCACGGCATCGGCGCATAGTTGTGGGTCATCACCTTCCGCACCCGCTTTGGCCGATGCTTTCCCCACCTGATGGATAAGCTTTCCATACTCCTCTCGTCCTTGCTCGGACAAGGATTGACCCATCTCCGAGGACTTCTTCGCCGCGGTATCCCAAATCGGAGTGCGGATAGCGCCGGGCTGAATCACCACCACTTCAATCCCATAACGCTGTAACTCCATACGGAGTGCATCGCTCAAGCCTTCTACCCCGTGCTTTGACGCGTGATACGGTCCAGCGAGCGGGAATGCCAAACGTCCGGCAATGGAGGAGATGTTGATAATCCGCCCACGCGTTTTCTTTAGCAACGGTAAAAACGCTTGCGTGGTGCGCAATAAGCCAGTCAGGTTGATGTCCATCTGCAACTGAAAATCCTCAATCGGAATGTACTCCAATGGCGCGGCAATCGCGACCCCAGCATTATTCACTAATCCATGAAGGCCGGCACCATCAAGCCTTGCAGTGAGTTCGGCAGCAGCACGCAACACGCTTTCGCCATCGGTCACGTCGAGCAGGAGGGGCTGGATTGGTTTTGCACCGGCAGGAGTGGCTGCATTCAGGGCATCGGCATCTTCTTGCTTGCGCACCGTGCCAAAGACTTGATGTCCATGTTGTGCCAAATCAAGAGCAATGGCGCGGCCAATCCCGGTGGAGGCGCCGGTAATTAGTACATTTGTAGTGAAATCCATGAAAATGTTGAAGGGGGAAGGCCGTTTAGCGGGAACAACTCAGCATAGCGCGGGCATCTCGCGCTTTCGTCTCCATGCAAAGCCTTCCATACACCGCAAATCCTTTGGACTTCGCCGTATCTCGCAGCGACGACTACTCCATCCATTTTGGGGGGGAGGGTGGCTTGGCTGCTTGGGTGGAGCAATGCGCCCAGGGAGGCCGGGTTTTTATCCTGGCCGACCAAAATGCCTGGGAGCATCACCACGTGCGGGTTTGCAAGGAGTTAGAGCCGCTGGGAGCCACTCCAGCGGTGATTCCATTCTGCGGTGGAGAATCCGGGAAATCTTGGCAGCAGGCCGGTGAGATTTTGGATCGTTTAGCTAGCTGTGGATTCCGGCGCCGCGATTTACTGCTTCTCTTTGGCGGCGGCGTCATCTGCGATGCGGGTGGATTGGTGGCTTCCCTGTTTATGCGCGGTGTACCTTATGCCTTAATTCCAACCACGGTGATGGCGCAGGTCGATGCTTCGATTGGCGGCAAGGTTGCGGTGAACCATGCGAGCGCAAAAAACTTAATAGGAGCTTTTCATCATCCACGCGGGGTTTGGATCGATCCAACCTATTGCGCGACGACTTGTCGACCTGAGCGTGCAAATGGCTTTGCCGAAATGGTGAAGGTCGCACTCTTGGATGGCGAAGCGGCTCTGCAGTTAATGGAGCAAGGACTCCCGCACCTGCTCGCCGGACGCATGGCACATCCTGCAGTGCGCGCCGCTATCCGCGAAGCTGTGCGTATCAAGTTAGATTTATTGCGTCCGGATCCCTTTGAAGAGGATTTGGACCGGGTGCTGAATCTAGGTCACGCGGTCGGTCATGCTTTAGAAACAGCAGAGGCTTACCGAAATACACGCCATGGTTTTGCCGTCGCGGTGGGATTGTCGGTTGCTGCACGATTGAGCACCGAACGAGGCTATTGGGATAAAGCATGTGAGGACCGCGTCGTGCAATTACTGCATGCAGCGGGACTGCCGACTAGCGCGGACCGGGTTACGGCATCTTCGGTTTGGCAGCATTTGCAAATCATCCGTCGCATTCGTGGCGGAGTTTTGCGCGAGGTACTTTTGGAGGCGCCGGGGAAATGCCGCATCGTGGAGAACATTGGTCTAGATGAGCTATTGCAAGCCTACGCCCCGCGCAGGCATCAACCGGTGAGGGAGCTGGAATGCGGCTCGGCGTAAACCTTGCCGTCTTTGGTGATCGTAGTTTGCAAGACGGATTGCGCGAGTGTGCAGACCATGGTTTGGAGAATGTGGAATTGCCAGTGCACCAAGGAGGCTCCTTTGCCTTGCGCCAAGCACGGGAGGTGCATGATTTCGGATTGAAGCTTAGTGCCTTGGATAACCATGTCGACAGTCACAATTTGTTGTCGAAGGATGCTGGCTTGGCGCAAATGTCGTCGACATTTTTTGCAGAGACTATGGAGATGGCTTCGGACTTGGGTGTGGAGATTGTGACTTGCTTCTTTGGCGAAGATAGCGACGGGCATTGGTTCGGTTGGCCAGACATAGATGCTCGAAAGCGTTGTTTCGAGCGTTTTGCATCCATTTGGATTCCGATTTTGGATCGTGCACAAGAACTCGGCTTAGTGTTGGCGCATGAACCGCACCCACGCCAGACGGCGTTCGACTTGGAAAGTTGTTTGCGCCTGCAGGAAGCAGTCAACCATCATTCTGCGTTGGGCTGGAACTTAGATGCAGGCAATCTATTAATCAGCGCCTCTGATCCGGTTGTTTTTGTGGAGCAGATGGGTGCCCGCGTAGTGCACATGCATGCTAAGGATTTTCTGCCTGCCCAAGATGCTGCCCAGCGTGATTGGCGTTTTGCAATCGCAGGGTGGGGAGTGACCGATTGGCTAGCCCTGTACGCCGCTCTGGAAGCCAAGCAACTGGATCCGGTATGGTCTTTGGAGCATGAAGATCCAACTTGTGGGCGCGAAGATGGCGTGAGGAAGGGATTGAGTTTCTTGCGTGGCGTCGCACCGAGCGCCAACAAAATGGAGGTTTGGTGGTGAGTTTGGTTGGATTGGACCTCGGTGGAAATTGGATTAAAGCGGTCTTGAGCGAGGATGATGGAGAGCGTCATAGTTTGTCGCGAGCCACTGGCGATCATGCCGATCCGAACAAGATCCTGGATGTATGCGCTGAATTAGTGCGCGAGTTACAAGCTAATGCTGTGAGCAAAGTAAACGCATTGGGTTTMGGCTTGCCGGGCCAAGTCGATGCAGCTGCAGGTGTGTTTTTGGCTTCGCCTGCGATTCTTCCAACATGGAAACAGGTGCCGGTTCAGTCGGGCATGGAAAATCGTCTTGGGATTCCGGTAGCCGTAGATAACGACGCCAACTTGGCGCTTCGTGGCGAGCATCGCTTTGGATGTGCGCAAGGAGAGACTGAAGTGATTCTGTTGACACTCGGAACCGGTGTTGGCGGCGCGATGATGATGGACGGTGCATTGCGTCGTGGATTTCGCGGTGGTTTTGGTGAGTTCGGACATTTACGCCCGGCGCGCCCAGAGATGGAGGCTATTTTTGGGGTTCACTATATTCTCGGCGAAGTGGCCTCTATTTCCGGTTTGTTGCGTTTGTTCGAACATTATGCCGACGAGCCAGTCTCCGAATTGCAGGCATTCCTGATTCAACGGCAAAAACAAATCCCTGCTGCGATTCAGGCATTCGAACATTTTGCTCTGGCTGTGGCTGACGCTTTAGAAATCGCTGCCTGCGTATGTGCGCCTCGGCTTGCGGTGCTCGGTGGAGGTCTTGCCGATGCATTCGGCCCGGATCTGATAGCTGCTGTCGAGGCCCGGCGGATTCGAAATTTCCCCCTAGCGATTCGCGATATGGAATTGCGTCTAGCAGAACTTGGAAACTCTGCTGGAGCCCTTGGTGCTGTGGATGCGGCAGAAGCTTTACTTGCCGCGGAGATGGTGCGATGAATACACCTCCCAGGAAACACGTGCGCAATGTATATGCGCTGGTGAAGCAAGAGGAAGTGGCTCATGAAGGCGATGGCGCTTTGCGTTTCTGTCGACCCTTTACAGCGAATGAGCTGCATTCGGAGTTGAACTTTGTGGACTTCGTGGAAATCCCGCCGGGGGTTTCCATAGGGGAACATCGCCATGCTGCTGACGAAGAGATTTACTTCATCGTTTCAGGAAATGGATGGATGACTCTAGAGGGGCATTCTTTTGCGGTTGAAAAAGGCGATCTCATTCGCAATCTTCCTGGCGGCCAACATGCATTGATGGCCACCGGGAAGGAAGATTTGCATCTTCTCGTGTTCGATGCGCGGGTGAAGGAAGGCTAATGCAGAATGTTCTGTTACTCCCGTGGCCAGAAGGAGCCTATATCGGCGATGTCGTGTTGACTGCTTTACGCGATCAAGCAAAGTCCTGGGCACATATTTACGCTTTCGATTTGTGCGACACAAGTGAGATGCCAGAGTCTTGTTTACGCAAAGCGATGCATGTTGCAGTCCCAGATTGTGTGCTCGGCGTATCGACTAGGTCTTTCCTGGATGCTCTAGGAATTCACCAATCCATGCGCAGTGTGGAATTGTCGCTACCGACCTTGGGTTTGAGCGCCGCAGAGGATTTACGTTTTCGCTTAGTTCAGTCGTGGATGGAGCGGGGGCTCACTCCGMTTACTGACCTATATTTTGCGCAAAGTTTGCCGCAAATGGAAGCTTCGATGTCGGCACACCTACGCGCGGAGTCCTGGTCATGAAGCGAGGACTTTTCGTTTGGCTACCTCAGGCAGAAAGCTTGGATCCAACTCCACCAGCTGGCGCGATGGAGTGGGCGAACCGTCATGGATGTTCTTTTGCTACTTGGGAGCAATGGGAGTCCAAGCACCAGCACGCAAGTTTCGTGGTTACAGTTTGTTCTTCACAGCAAGTGGATTGGTTACCGCAACTTTTTGGCAAGCTCGCTCAAGAACTTTTGGTTTATGGACCTGACGCCGCGACGAAACGCTACTTCGATCATGGAGTTTTACGCTTGGCCGATGACTTTTCAATGCCATCAAGCTACGACGGTCCCATGCCTTTACCTCCAGAAAAGAGCACTGTCAGCGACTTTTTTTGTGCAGCGAGACAAACTGGATGGTCGCCGGAATTAGCTGTTCTATGTCCAATGGAGAAAACAGAAGTTCCATTCACTGCATGGGTGGCTCTGGAAGGCGCCGATGGCGCCGGTAAATCCACCCAAGCCGCCAAGCTAAAACTCGCGCTTGGGCCAAGCTTCGAGCCCAAAGTATTGCGTTCATGCCGGAGTGGATCCTTCTACCAAGAAGTGTCTCAGCTTTTACAAGCAAGCGTGTTGCAGGGTGACAGTCGAGGTTGGCGGTGGGGTCGATTGTGGAAAATCTTCGATAGCCTGCGTTTGGCTTGGGGGCATTTCCAAACATCGTCAAAGGAATCCTTGGTTTGGGACCGCTACTTCGAAACCCATCTCGCAGCTACACGCATGCGCTTTGGTGATGATTGCGGATTCCGCGCTCTGATGGATTCTGCACCTGCCTGTGCTGCACAGGTGTACTTGGATTTGCCGGAAGCAGATTCTTCAAAGCGTCGCGAGCAGCGGGTGGCAAGCCCCACTTTGGATGAGCACGATTTATCGCAACGTCGTTACCGTCAAGCTTTTCGTGCACAATCGCGCTTAGGGCGCATGCATAGCATCGAGGCTGGCGGTTCCGTGGAGGACGTACAAAAGTTGGTTTCTGCGGCATTGCAAATTCCATCCACCACGTCGAATCGTGATGTTGCCACCGTGTTGCCGCCGCAATGGGAGCAAGAACAATCTTGCTCCGCGATTCAACTTTGGAGTTCTATGCCATCCCACCTATTCGCCCCAAGTCCTGACCAAGATGTCGGCATGGATTGGGCTGGGTTTTTACGCGCCATGGAGCACGCGGGCGAGGCCCTCACCTTGGCTGATCGCATTGATGTCTTGGCGCTGGAGTTACAGCGACGTGCAAAAGCCGAATCGGGTTGTTTGCGGTTTCCGCTTTGGCCTCCGCTGTTGCGCGCCATTCATGGTCTGTCGCCGAGTTATGAACCTGCAAATCTATGCTCGCAACTGCAGTGGTCGGATTCGTCTGAAATCGCGTCGGACTGGAAGATGTTTTTTGCCTCGGAGTTGGCGCAGGAAGAATATTTACGTCGGGCGAATACGCAGCAGAACACTCTGGAAGTTTCTGGAGTTTTATTGCTAAACGAAAATGGCGAAGTGTTCTTGGAACAACGTCATCCGGAAAAATCCTTGTATCCCAATCGTTGGGATAGCCCGGGCGGAAAATTGGAGCCGCAGGAGTCGCCGCTAAGTGCGGCGCAAAGGGAGATGGAAGAGGAGTATGGAATCCTTGCAAACCTTTCTGCCTATCAATTTTTGCACAGCGCGATCGATTTTGAACCGACTACAGGACGCAGGATAAAGCATCACATTTTTGTGCTGCATTTTACCTCCCTACCACTCACTCTCGGTCCCGACGCCATCTCCATGGCATGGGTTTTACCTGCCGACGCTTTGGAAAACCAATTGCTGGCAAATCCGTTACGCGAAGCATTACTCAAATTGTCAACTTTTACATCTCCCCAAACAAGACTGATTCATGACGCAACCCTCTAAACATCTCCGCGCTGTGGAGCGCCCCAACACTGGTCTCGGCGAACGAGAACTTCTCGATGCGCTGCATGCGCTAAACCCACCACCAGACCCAGCCGGTTTAGTCCCACGCTTTCCATGGAAAATGCAGGTGCAAACTTTCTCGCGCTGCAATGCAGCATGCGCCATGTGTCCGTGGCCAGAAACGAAAAATGAATTGGATCAGGGGCGCATGGAGGAAACTACGTTTCGTGCTTTGTTGCAGCAATCCGCCGGTCAAGGTTTGGAACGCATGAGTTTGTTTTTGCACAATGAACCTCTGCTCGATGTTCGATTGTCTGCCTGGACTCGCATGGCGAAAGACATTTTGCCGGAGACTAAGTTGACTATTTACACCAATGGCTGGTTATTCACTCCGGAAAAGGCGCAAGAGTTAGCTGATGCCGGCATGGATGAAATCAACGTGAGTGTCTTGGCGGCGGACGCAGGATTGGTGGAAAAATATTCGCCCGGTACTCCACTGGAAAAAATCCTTGGTTATCTCGATGGAGTTTCAAAACTTACCGAAGCCGGCAGTTTGGGCGGCATGAAAGTCAGTGTTGCGGCTTTAGATCTTCCAGGTGTGATGGATTCCTTTGCGCCTATGGAACAGCGTTGGGCCGACCGTGGAATGCCGCTTTACTTCGCACCGGTTAGCAATCGTGCAGGCAACTGCGAATGGGGAGAGGGGGCCGGTGAGCGGCGGGTTGTTTGTCAACGGCCCTTTACCAAAGCGTACGTGCTTTATGATGGGCGATTGATTCTGTGCAATTGTGATTGGCGTCGGGAGATTGTGTTGGGCAACATTCGCGAAACTCCTTTAGCCGAACTGTGGCAAGGAGAGGCCTACCAAGCCTTACGCACCAAATTGTTACGTGAAGATTTGGAGGAAGGTTTCCTTTGTACCGCTTGCGACTATCCTTACCGGTCTGCTGAAGAAGCAGATCGTCTGTCGTCGGTGGAGGTCTGAATCGATTCAATCCACCGAATGGCTTCCGCTGCGCGTTCGGTTTGAAGTAAAGGATGGGCTTTATTGTCTAAGAAGTGCGCGACGACAGCATCGAGTTGATCGATGAATGGGTCACCTGGAACCGATTGCATTTGGCAACCGCCGGCCTCCGGGAAAAAGCGTAATCCTTCACCGCCGGGGCCATCGTTCATGGCGAGTGTTCCACTTTCAAAACGGGCACGAAAGCCGGCCTGGAAGGGGAATCCTGGAGGAAGTAACCATCCGGAACGACAAGTGATTTTGGGAGCATTGACTTGCGCAAAGTGATACTGCGCTTGAATCTCTTGCGCTAGTCCTTCTGCATCGCGGTGGATTTCTGCGTCGACACTGTGCAATTGCCAGGGCAGGCCAAGCACAAGATCAGCCTCGTGGATATGCAAATCCAAAAGAGCGCCGCCACTACGTTTTTTTTGGTCTAACCACCCACCGACGGCATGCTGTGGACGTCCACTGAAGCGCCATAAATCAAGCGAGCATAAAGCGCCAAAGCGTTGGTCATGGATACATGCAGTCAATTCACGCCATTCCGGCCAGAACCGCAATACTTGGCCTATCGCTAATTTGCTGCTGGTTTGGCGCACTAACATTTCCGCTTGTTCAGACGTCCGCGCCAATGGCTTTTCACAGAAGACGTCGATGCCTGCTGCGTGTAACGCACTAACCTGCTCATGATGCAGGTCGGTAGGCGTACATAGCCAAACTGCATCCGGTAAATCGGCGGATTTGAGCATTTGCTCCAAACTGCGGTACCTATGTATGCCTGGTTCTGGAAGTAAATCCAAACTCCAACCTAATATGCGACGCATTCGCCGAATGCCGCGCATGGTTGGGCGCGGACCAAGGACAAAGTTTCCGCTTGGCTCCACCACGGAATGCAGCTGGACCCGTGGGTGCTGCAAAAGGCATCCAGCATGGAGCCGCCCCATGTTTCCCAATCCCACTAATGCCACGCGTAATAAAGTAGTGGAAGCAGACGAGGTCGATTTTACGATTTGCGGCATCGAGGAAGTTTGTGAAGCTACCTTTCCGCTTTGAATGCCTTGGATGCCCGCCAGGAAGCGCGCCGCCGTTGCAGCTCCGTTTCCCTCGGCCGGCGCCTCTACCGCGAGCACGCCAGTGTAATCCGCATCTATTAATCCTTGCACTAAAGCCACGTAATCCAAAGTCCCTTGACCCGGGACTCCAAGCACTCCGCCTTCCGCTGTTGGGGTGAAATCTTTTGCCTGCACGCGCCACAGATAAGAGCCCAAGGTACGAATCCAATCTAAGGGGTCCGCCATTAATGCGGCATTGCCTAAATCTAAATACCATCCAACTTGCGGATGATTCAGTTCCTCCAAGAAACGGCGCGCTTCCAGTGGAGAATTCAAAAACCGAGTCCATGAGTTTTCCAGTRCTAAGCGAACCCCATGTGTTTGGGCGAAATCTGCCAGCGGCCGCAAAGCTTTCAGCGCACGATTCCATGCCGATGGCGTCTCAGCGCCGTTAAATGCCGTCCCAGGCATATTGGTGGTACCTGGTGTGAGCAAAACCACCACATCGTCGCCAAGTCTTGACGCCATTTGGATGAGTGCTCGTACGCTTGCATCCGCACGACGTCTGGTTTCTGCATTCTGCGCATTGAGCGGAGTATCCCAGGTGGCGGCACTACACAGCGAAGTAATCTCCAGGCCAATTTCCGCAGCCACACGCTTTAGGGTTTGTGCCGCTTGCGGGCCATCTCCGAACTGCAGGCGATCGTCCGCGCCACAAGTGGCTTCTATGCTTTGATAGCCAAGCGCTGCAACCTGCTTGAGATCTTGACGTAACGCATGCTCCGATCGCCCATTCTTTGGCGGTAGGGCCCAAAGGTTCAGTCCGAGTTGGATCATTTGGGAGTACCTACGGTTTGCGGTTTCAAGACGGATTGATAAACCAGTTCCAATGCATCGATCATAGCGTTACGAGTAAAACGTTGACTGATGTACTCGCGTCCGGCAACACCGTGTTCATCGGCGAGTTGGGGATCCTCGAGATAGCTTTGTAAGGCGTCTGCCATCGCAGTGTGCGAGTTGCGCTCTACAATCTGTCCGGTGATTTGATGCTTTACCC
Source organism: Planctomycetota bacterium (assembly GCA_002746235.1). Lineage (GTDB taxonomy): Bacteria > Planctomycetota > UBA1135 > UBA1135 > UBA1135. The sequence continues at coordinate 96,034 of NVWJ01000008.1, read as the reverse complement.
AATCATGGGCACCTCGGCAATCGGAAGCTACAACCGGTCGTGCATGCGCTGATGCTTCCGCGCCGGCGAGGCCAAAGGATTCGAAGTAACGCGAAGGAAAGGCAAGAGTACGACAGTGGCTGAGTTCTTGTTGGAGAGCTTCTTCTTCTAACCAGCCGAGTAGCTCGATACGTTGCTCCAGATTGTGCTGTTGGACGAAGTCTTGCACTTGCTTCCAAGCGGCTCCAGGTATGCCGCTTAAGCGAAGGCGCGCCTCCTGGTTGGGGATTGCTGCGAAGGCCTGAAGCAAATGGCTTAAACCTTTGGTCGGATTGGAAAGTAAACCCAATCCCAGAATCGTGGGGGGGCAGGCCGAGGGCGGAGGGCCGAGCTGCTGCGGTAGATCTACGTGCAGCGGAGGAAGGAATAGGCGCGACTCTTTCACCCCGAATTTCTTCAATAACTCCAGCATCGCGTGACTTTCGGTCACTACCGCATGTGCAGAACGCAAGGCACGTAAGCGTAAGCGGGAATCCAAAACCCCACGCCAACCACGCGGTTCATGTTGCGGCGTCATGCAGCTACGGGTCATGCAGCGCAGACTTGCGCGGTCTTCACATAATCCCTTCTCACCTAAATCGCGATCTCCCCGTGGGCAGGTGGGGCGAACGTCGCGGAAGGCATGGACCACAGGTAAGTGTTTACACAACTCGATGACTCCGGTGGGGCCGAGTAAGCCTCCAATGTTAACGACTTCGAGGACATCGGCCTGCCATGCTTGTGCTTGCTCTCGAATAAGGTTGGCGGCGTGCAAGGCAGAACGAAATCCTGCGGCATGAGCAATGGAGAACCACTCTACGCCCTGCCACGTCTCCGCACTTTGGCAATACTCCAATTCCTCTTCCGGAACCACCGCAAGAACCTGATGTCCACGAGCAATCAAACCCTGGATTTGTGATTTCAGGGTACGCTCGGAGCCTCCGGTTGGACGAAGTCGATCATTGATGAGCATCAAACGCATGGGAGTCCGGCGTGTTGGAGGACTTGATCGGCAAGTTGATGAACTTGCAGATTGGAAAGGTGATCGCAGAGTGGGTGCAGGCGCAAGGCATCACCCACGGTGTCCGAGTTTGGGTTCGAACAGGCCTGCCACGCAACGTCTTCGCTCACTGCAATGCGCGTCAGCAAGTTGCGCAATCTGATTGAAGGCTGTGGTTCTTGCGGCGAAACACCACCCGAACCCCAGTTCGTGAGGCGCTCTACAAAAACACCTTCTGGCGCAAAGGCATGTCCCTTTTCTGCTGGTGTATTTGCAAACATAGTGGTGTTTTCCCCAGCAGCTGCGGTCCATAACATGGGCGCCACCACCATGTCGTACCAAGGCTTCGCTCGTTCGGAACCGGAGGCAAGAGGAGTGCTGCCATCATTGGTGGAGCACTCCCGCTCCAGGCGTGCGCAGAGATCCGTTAAGGCGAGCGCTCGCGTGGTAGAGCGTTGTTGTTGCATTTTGACCTCTTGTTCGCGATGGAAAAGTAAGCGCCAATAAGGCAAGGGCAAAGCTCCTTCAAGGTCTGGGTGACGTGCCCAGGCCGGCGCACGTTCAAGAGCTTGCGGTAATAAGTCCTTTTTATCTTGTTGAATACGGGTCCAAAACCCCTGATGGTTCATGCCGCAGTACTCCGCGCGGGTGCCAGCATTCGGCGCATGTCCGAGCACCTGTTGCAGTACTACGTTTGGCAGTTCGCAAACCCCAAACACCGGACCTTGATGGTGTTGATGGAACCAACGTCCGCAAAGCCCAAGCGGGTTGGTGAGCATTAATACGGGTGCATTGCCGGCAGCATCTAAGGCTGACTGGAAATGCGGGAAGAGTTGCGTGCCACGAATCGCTGCAGCAAGGCCTCCTGGTCCCAATCCTTCATCGCCGGGAATGCCAAATTCGAGGGGAAAGGTTTCGTCGCCCGCGCGAGAATCCAAACCGCCGGGCCGTACTTGAAAAACAAGAATGTCAGCACCTTCACAGGCTTCGGCCGCAACTAGGCTTGAGGAAAACCGCAAGGCATCCTCTGCTTTCAAAAAACGCGTCCGCCGTTGGCAATACMCGGTAACGGCACCAAGGCGTTGTTGCTGGCGCCCGACCAAGACCAGCTCCATGGGGTCGCTGATCTCTCGCCGTTGTTGTAACAAGGCCTCGGCCAACCCCACGGTATGCGGAGTGCTCCCTCCAAGGACGACCACTTTCATGCCGATATACCTGCGCAAAATTCTTGCACCGATTGCACTACCCGATCAATCTCATTGCAGGTTAACTCCGCTGCCATCGGCAAACTCAATCCATGTTCCGCGCGACGTTCTGTAAATGGGAAATCGCCGCGCGCATAACCGAGTTCCACGAAGGCCGGTTGTAAATGTGGGGGTACGGGGTAATGCAAACTACTGCGGATGCCGCGCTGGTTTAAAAAATCAAGCAGTGCGTCGCGGTCTGGGTGTTGCACCGCATAGTGATGCCAGACTGGATCGGTTCCAGGTTTAGGTGTTGGTAACGCCAGATTGGCGCATCCATCCAAGCCGTGACGGTAAAGCGAAGCCAAGTGTCGTCGCCACAGATTGCCTTCYTCCAAATGCGGTAAGCGATGATTAAGGATTACCGCCTGTAAGGTATCGAGCTTTGAATTTTGCCCAATCACATGCATGTCATGTTTGCCCGACTTGCCGAGGTTGCGCAAAGTTGAGACCGATGCTGCTAGGTCAGCATCGTGGCAAACTAACCCTCCGGCATCGCCAAAAGCTCCGAGGTYTTTGCTCGGATGGAAAGAGAACGCGCCCCAAGTGCCAATCGTGCCGATGCGCCGCCCTGTTTCATCGACGGCACCATGGGCTTGGGCGGCATCTTCAAGCAAGTGCAAGCCACGCGCCTTGCAGAAGGATTCCAGCTCCAGCATGGGTGTGGCGAAACCATGCATGTGCACTACCAAAACGGCGCGCGTGCGTGGAGTGACCACCGCAGTCAAGGCATCGATGTTGATTTCCGGCCCGTCAGCCACACAATCCACCAATACTGGAGTGGCGCCAACCAGGTGGATTGCGGACACTGTTGCAAGAAAAGTATTTGCCTGGGTGATGACTTCATCGCCGGGGCCAATGTGGAGTGCGCGTAAGCCAAGAATCAGGGCATCGGTGCCCGAATTCAATCCTACGCAATGCGCGATACCTAACCAGCGGGAGAAATTTTCCYCGAAGGTAGCGACAGCTCGACCAAGCACCGGTTTGTCATTTAAGAAGGTCTGCTCCAACTCCTCTAGAAGTGAAGGCAGGAGCCTCGCATACTGGCGTGCATAGTCCTTGGTCGGAACCTCGCAGTTCGCGGTTTGTCCGGCAGAGGTGGTAGGTTGTTGAGAATGCAAGCGGTATTGATGGTCGGAGGACGAGGCGAGCGTTTGCGCGCTGTGTCAGGGGGATTACCGAAGCCTTTGGTGTCGGTTGCCGGACGTCCTTTGCTTGCGTGGACCCTTGAGGGCTTGCAAAACCGAGGATTTAAGCATGTGACACTTTGTGTGGGCCCGAGCGCCGAACCCTTCACCAAATTCCTGGAAACTTCGCGCGGGATTGCACTGCAGCAAGGCATGCAAATCACCTTGCTGGAGGAGCCGGAGCCACTTGGCACGATTGGCGCATGGTTATTGACCAATCTGGACCCAAATACGCCTTGTTACATCCAAAACGGAGATGTCCTGACTTCCCTCGATCCGCGGGCTTTCATAGAGGAACATCTTAAGAATGGTGCGAATTGGACGATTGCGGCGCATGAAGCGGTTCTGCATACCCGCTTTGGTGAGCTGCTTACCCATGCCGATGGCACCTTATTGGAATACCGGGAAAAGCCGGTCCATCGCTGGAGTTTTTCTTCAGGCATTTACGTGGTCGACGCCAATCTTCAAGACCTGCTGCATAAACATCCTCAACTCGCTCGTCAACCGCTGCCCGACTTACTCCAAGCCCTTGCCCAGCGCGGTAAAAAAGTTCGCGTTGCCAAACACCAGGCACTGTGGCTCGATATCAACGATCCCGACGATCTCCATATTGCCGAACGTGAGCTTTCAATCGAATTGCAACAGGCGGTGGTGGGGAATGCCGCTGGTCCCGATCCAGGAAGAGCGACTCGGTTTGGGGAACGGGGGTGGAGTTTTTGAGTGCGGGTCGCCTAGTTTCATTGCTCGCGACCCTACCCAGTGAAATCCAAACATCGGGCGGGTTGCTGCGCACGGCTATGCGTAAACACCCGCTTTTGCAGCCCACCATGTTGGGTTTGCGCGTTTTGGAAGGAGATGGATGCGCGGACTTGGTACATCACGCGCTCGAAGACCAAGCGATTTGCGTGATGCCAGTGATTCACTATCCCTGGTGGCAAGAGCAGCTTTCTCTTTCTCCAGAGGAGTTCCCGTGGGGCAGCTTTGGCGAGAACTTTGCTGTCGCAGGACAAGACGAATCCAACGTGCACATTGGCGATGTCTACCGCATCGGCGAAGCTGAAGTTGAGGTCACCAAACCGCGCGTTCCCTGCTCCACTTTGAATAAAGTTTGGGGGCGGAATGACATGGTCGCGCTCATGGGACGCGAAGGGCTGACCGGCTGGTATTTGCGCGTGTTGAAAGCAGGCATGGTTGCTGCAAATCAAGAGCTCGAGTTGCTGCAACGCAAGCCCGAAGCACTCACGGTTTTGCAAACCTGGGAAACCCAATACCGCAAAGCTAAGAAATGAGTTTTCACGCCTGGGCATCGGTCATCATTCTTGGATACTCTGCGGTCCTATTCTTAACCCGATGGATTCGTTTGGAGATTGTTGCGCTGATGATTCCAGTGGCGCTTTTCCTCACTGGCGCCATCCCGGAAGCTTCCGATGCCCTGAGTGGATTCGGCAATCAGGCAGTCATCGCCATCGCTGCGGTTTTTGTTCTGAGCGCAGGTATTGAGGAGAGCGGAGTGGCCGCTTGGTTGGCWCGCATGGTGGGGCGYATTGGMGGRAAAGGCGAGCGCAGTTTGYTGTTGYTGATYACCGTKGTGGTKGCGGTGTTGTCYGCATTYATGAGYAAYGCRGCSACSGTSGCGGTWTTRCTKCCGGTGGTSATYGCGCTYGCAAGAAGRTCSAACATTCCSGCTTCGCGTTTGYTSATGCCGCTTGGKTTTGCRGCCATCCTYGGTGGWAACTTAACTYTSATYGGSACMTCGTCCAATCTCCTRGTTGCGGAGTCCTATCGTCAATCCACCGGCGAATCYCTTGGCATGTTTGACTTYGCGSTGATTGGTAGCGTGATTTGTGCGGCAGGCATTTTGTATCTGGTCACCATCGGCCGACGCCTCTTGCCAGTGCGCTTAGATCAACGGCGCCCCGGTGGTCAGCCAACGGTGAATGCGCACCAACTGTTACGTCGTTATGGCCTTACCAAACAAATCGTGCGTATGAAGGTGGGCCGAAAATCCAGCTTGGCTGGAAAGAAGTTATCCGAAAGTGGAATTGGAAAAACTTATCGCGTTGCGGTTTTGCAAATCGTACGCAGCGCCCCATTTGGCGAACGCTGGTTCTCGCCTAGCYCCGACGAAGTTCTGGAAGTGGGCGATGAGTTATATCTCGATGGACCGGAACTCGAAACCTGGCGCTTAGCCGAAGATACTTTTTCGCGTATGGGATTAGCCGGMGAGCGTGCCGTCGAGCGGATTTTGGACCACGGCTTCACCATGGCGGAAGTCTCGGTTCCTCAGCGTTCGCCTCTACTTGGGAAAACTTTGCGCGAGTTGGATTTTCGCGGCAAATACGGGGTCAACGTCATGTCGATTTGGCGCGATGGCGCGGCGGTAGAAGGAGGGCTTGCTGAACTTCAGTTAGAAGCGGGCGATGCACTCCTGCTGGCTGGATCCATCGAGCGAGTGCGTCGTTTGCAAGACCGCACCGATTTTGTACTTCTCGCGGCRCCATCCGATATGCGCGATTTTCAGAAGGCACCGGCMGCATTGTTTTGCCTCGCACTTGCCTTGGTGCCGCCGATGGCRTTTGGWGTKCCRYTAGCCATGAGCGCCTTATTGGGTGCCATCATGATGGTCCTCACTGGTGCGGTTAGTGCTGATCACGCGGGTAAGTTCATTGATTGGCGGGTGCTTGCCATGATTATCGGCACCATCCCACTTGGTTTTGCATTGGAGCAGCATGGTGTTTCGCAACTAGTGGCTTCRGCCATGGTSGAGCTGCAGCCGGTTCTTGGAGCGGCCGGAGTGCTGTCAGTGCTCTACTTACTTGCTGCCCTCATTAGCATTACCAGCAGCAATGCCGCGGCCGCCGTCATCTTGTCACCGGTGGCKCTTYTGGTGGCCGATGCCATGCACTTCTCGCCGAAGAAYGCWCTACTCGCGGTGGCYTTYGGMTGCAGTTGTGCCTTYGTGGTTCCYTTCGCRCATCAATGCAACCTGATGGTTGCTGGCCCCGGACGCTACCGCAATCGCGATTTCTGGGTGGTCGGCGCAGGTCTGAGCCTGGTGGTGGCGGTGGTGGCCATCGGCATGCTCAGCATGTTGGTTTGACCACGGCGCAGGGCGGCACTGAATCCTTCCACTCGCGAATTCGCGCTGAAACTAGCTAGAACCTCTCGGAACGTCCTTTCTTGACATCCGAGCGCTTCTTCTTGGAATCTAGCCGACGTTTCACCGATCCCTTAGTTGGCTTGGTCGCCTTCCGTTTACGTGGACGGTAGTTCTTCTTTTTCAGGGCTGCGATTAAACGCTCCCAGGCCAAGTCTCGGTTCCGCAGCTGGCTCCTACGCTCGGTAGCCGTGACCGTAATTCCCGATTCCCGATGCACCAGCCGCACCGCAGTCTCGGTTTTATTCCGATGCTGCCCGCCAGGACCACCTGCACGATAAAAGGTGCATTCGACTACTTTTTCAAGAGTCGGTCGGTCGGTTGGAAAGCGTTGAAATTCAGGCATGGAAGGCTCCGCAGGTTGGCTTACAATACCGTCTCATCATGGTTCATAACGTCGCAATCATTGGATCTGGCCCAGCGGGATACACCGCAGCCATTTACAACTCTCGTGCAGGGCTGGAGCCGCTGCAATTCGAAGGCATGCAGCCTGGAGGTCAGCTCACCATCACCAACGATGTCGAGAACTACCCCGGCTTCCCAGACGGCATTACTGGCCCTGAAATGATGGTCCAGTTCCGTAAGCAGGCGGAGAAGTTTGGCACTGAGTTCGTTGAATATAAAAACATCAAGAGCGTAGATACTTCCAAGCGCCCCTTCGTTTTGGAAGACGAGATGGGGGGCAGCTATGAAGCGCACACCGTCATTATTGCTACGGGTGCACGCGCGAAGGCTCTTGGCTTAAAGAAAGAGAAAGAGCTCATGGGTTATGGCGTTTCCGCATGTGCCACCTGCGATGGCGCCTTCTTCAAGGGGAGAGAAGTGGTTGTGGTCGGTGCCGGCGATACTGCTATGGAAGAAGCCATCTTCCTGACTCGTTTTTGCACCAAGGTCACCATCATCCACCGCCGTGATGTTTTCCGTGCTTCCAAAATCATGTTGGAGCGTGCACGCGCGAACCCAAAAATCGAATGGAAGTTATTTGAGAAAGTGGTCGACATCTACCACGACGAAAAGAAAGCCGTCACCGGGGTTCAGTTAGAGAACACCGAAGACGGCACTAGGCAAGATCTCACTTGTGGAGGTATGTTCGTTGCCATCGGACACCAACCGAACACGGAATTCCTCGGTGAAGAATTTGACCGCGACGCTGTCGGTTATTTGAAGCTGAAGGGTGGCACCAAGACCAGCGTAGAAGGAGTGTTTGCTGCCGGCGATGTCCACGACCCGCTTTACCGTCAGGCAATCACCGCCGCCGGCATGGGGTGTGCTGCCGCTCTAGAGGCTCAGCACTACCTGACCGAAAAAGGACTCGCTTAAACGTTCGCAATTCGTAAGTCTGAGGCCCGCAGAGACATTCTCTGCGGGCCTTTCTGTGTTAGGGTGCAAGCCTATGAAATATCTCTCAACACCTCAACTCTGTGGTATCGCATTTCTTCTTTTCGCCGCCCCCGCTATGGCGCAAGGCGCTGGTCACGAACGCTTCCATCCGCAGTTCCGCGTGTCGACTGCGCATGATCTGGATAGCAATGACTATGTGGTTCTTGATTACGCCGATCTTAATAACGATGGCTATCCTGAAATGCTGTACTCCGACCCTTACTACCAAGAGGTCGGCGGTCGCGATTTTGATGCTGGCCGAGTGATCATTTACGATGGCAAGACCGGCGCCCAACTTTTTGAAATGCACGGCCCTGGAACAGGTGCCCTGCTTGGAGTGACCGCCCATTTTCTAGACGATATTACCGGCGATGGCATCCCAGACATTTCCTTAACCGACCAATATCAGTTTGCCTACCACTTGCATCTTTTATCTGGCGCAGACTTTAGTCCACTGATCGATGCCTCGCAGCATGATCGGTTTTACGAGGTTATCTCAATCGGCGATCGCACCGGGGATGGCCTTTCCGAACTCGCCGCAGTACGTTACAGCAATCCATTCGGTGCTACTGTAGAGATCCTGGACGGCTCCGACCTAAGCATGATTGAGCGTAAGAGCACCCGCGATGTAAGCATCAACTTAATTCGCCTTGGCGATCTCGACGGCGATGGCCTTGAAGAGGTCGGCACCTTCCGTCGCTTAGCGGTTATTGATGAGGACCGGAGCCAAGTGTTGCGCGGAGCTAATTTGCGCACCATGCAACGCTTTGCCCCCGAAGTGCGCGATTTCAGTTTGCTAGCCAACGCCGGCGATGTCGATGCCGATGGCGTGAACGACGTTTTTGCAAGCCACACCTATTGGGACCACTTGGGCATTGAGAACAGTGGTTTGGTCAAGGTGATTTCTGGCGCCACAGGAGACATTCTGGCCTTGCATTATGGGCAGGTTAACGATCATCTTGGCGGATTCATGAACACCCTGGGAGACCTCAATGGCGACGGTCACTCCGAATATTTGTTGGGCTCTGAAATCCTTGCTCAAGGCGGTAGCTATGGAAGCCATCCGCAAGAAGTGCGCATCTTTTCTGGCGCCACCCACGCCCCGTTAGATTATTTGTTCGGTCGCGATGTTCACTTCGGTTACGGAGATAAAGCCATTGCCATTTATCCGGCCACCTCGACTCAAACCGCCTTCATTGGCCTTGCCAACTCCTTTCGTCGCAACTTCGCCTCGCCAATGGTGACGGTACTTCACGCATTCCGCTTCGGTAGCTGATTGCGGATTGTTGTGCTTCCCCAGCTGTTTGCAGTTGGGGAAGATGGTGCGGCCGCCTTAGGGAAACTCTGATTTAGTCTGACGGTGATTCCGCGGCCGAAATCGTCTGCCCCTACGTTGCTTCATCTCGGCTGTAGCGACACTACAGCCTTCGATTCGCGCCTTGTGGCAACCAATTTCGATCCACGGCCTCTCACGCCGAACTTAATCAGAGCTTCCTTAGCTAATCAGCGGTCGCATCAGACGATCCCATCCCAGTGCCTCGGCAGCGGGCGAATGGGTTTGGCGAACCACTTCTTCCATCTTGCGCGACTTCATCATCGCGCGTTCTGGTTCGGAGAGGATTGCGCGAAAGCGTTTGCGCAACTCGGTTTCATCGCGGAAGCAAGATTCGGCGCCAGGGAATTCGCGGTGGGCAGGAATCGAGCTGGCAAGGACCGGGCGTCCGACCAAGACTGCTTCCAACATGCCGTTGGGTGGACCGCCTTCGGAGCGACTGGTGCTAAGCACCACGGTTGCGCGACGAAAGAGTGGCAGCAATTCTTCGCGTGGGCGGGCGTCGAGCCAGAACACCCAATCGTGTTCCGCACATGCTGCACGCAAGGCATCGCCGGTTTCTTTCTCTAACTCGGGGCCCACGAACCAGATTTGCATTTCTGGTTGTTCCTTGCGCATCGGCAGGAGTGCAGTCACCGCACGTAGTGGATCTTTCACTTCGCGAACGCCGGCGGGGATTAACACCAGCGGCGCATCGGCGGGGAGAGCGGGGGCATCGGCGGGGAGGTTGACGCCGGGTCGATACGGCAACGGCAACACGGCTTGCGCAATCACATGCAGATGGTCGCGGCATTCCGGGTAGATATCGCGCGCACGAGTTGCTGGTGCATTGCCCAAGGCGACCACTGCGGTGGCTTTGGCGACGGCATCGAGCGTCGGTTTTTGCGGTTGGCCGTTTAGATCGGTTCCGCTAAACAGGACGATGTACGGCACCCCCCARGCTTTCGCCAAACTYTGYGCTGCAGGACCGCARTGCAYCGCATGYARYCCAATSACYAWYTGYGCKCGGRCATCGCCGGGRGCTTCYAGGTCGAGTTTGGTGMCRTCGGCCAATTCCACYTCRTARCCKYKRCGCCARAGYTCATCCTTCAGACGTTTMGCCGTGGTKGTGTTGCCGCGTGSTGCYTCMRGATCGCAAGGGATCAGAAGCAGCACTTTCATKCGYTCTTTTWTCATNGRRKKCCTARCCYGCWGCCAAGTTCAGCAAGAACTCRACGTTGTTTTTCGAGGATTCCATGCGYTGCACSAGCARYTCCATGCCTTCGACMGGATTCATTTCGTTCARMACYTTGCGCARTAAGTAAACCCGCTGCAACTCTTCTTTGGTSAGCAGYAARTCTTCYTTACGSGTGCCRGARCSRTTGATYTCAATCGCYGGCCARACKCGRCGGTCGGCCAACTGRCGRTCCAAAACCAATTCCATGTTGCCGGTTCCTTTGAACTCCTCAAAGATGACTTCATCCATCTTCGAGTTGGTATCGATGAGSGCAGTAGCAAGAATCGTGAGCGAGCCACCATCTTCAATGTTGCGTGCAGCACCGAAGAAACGCTTCGGCTTGAGCAGTGCRTCGGAAACYAATCCACCGGTCATGATCTTCGAGGTGGACGGCGCGATGTTGTTGTAAGCCCGCGCSAGACGCGTAATCGAGTCGAGCAGCACCACCACATCTTCGCCCTGCTCAACGCGAGCCTTAGCTTGTTCGATGACTCGTTCCGCGACCATCACGTGACGCTCCGGCGGTTCATCAAAAGTGCTTGCCGCGATTTCGCGATTTGGCCCGATAACAGAACGCTCGAAGTCGGTGACTTCCTCAGGACGTTCGTCAACGAGCAGAATCATCAGGTGACAATCTGGGTGATTCTTGCAGATGGCATTGGCAATCATCTGCAACAAAACGGTCTTGCCGGTACGCGGCGGCGCAACGATCAAACCGCGCTGGCCTTTACCAATCGGCGAAATCAAGTCGACGATCCGCGTTTCAATGCAATCTTGATCGGTCTCTAAATGCAGGCGCTCTTCTGGGTAAAGCGGCACTAAATCGTGGAATGGAGCCAGTGAGAACTGTTTCTCTGGATCTTCGCCAAAGACGGTCAGTACCTCGTGCAGCACCAAAACTTCCTGATCTTCAGGAAGCGGCAACAAAACGCCTGCAACAATCTGTCCGCTTTGCAGGTGATGCTTCTCCACCAAGTCGCGATGCAGGAGCGCGTCTGAATCTAAGTTCGGAATGTAATCATTCACCGTGTGACGCAGGAATCCGTGCCCTTCCGGCATGATTTCCAACACCCCTTTGGTGAAGAATACGTCAGCATTCTCCATGGCGGTGCGAATGATGGAACGCAAAATGGGTCCCTTCTGCAACGCCAAGGCATCTTCTACGCCAGCCTTTTCCGCAAGGTCCTGAAGGTCAGGCAAGGAGAGGCTTAGGTAAGTCGAGAGGTGCAACTCAAGTTTCTTTTTCTTGGTCGCAAAAGTTTTCACACTCTTTTGGTCCCACTCTTCTTCCGGTGGACGCGGAAGCTGGTTTGCGGCGACGCTGGTGCGTGCCTGTTGTGGGCGGTTGTCTCTACGACGACGGCGGCGCCGGTTGCGGCGACGGGCAGTGGTTTCAGCCATGAATTCGGATTCCGTTAATTCGTTTTGAGGTTATGAGCAGTCATAGCGACCACCCAAAAACGTTCACTGTTTTGCAAGGGGATTTTGGTCCCAAGTGGGCCAGCGTTCTCGGAGAGGACGCGGCGGCAAACAGTGGAGGTCGAGCACTAGGTTGCGAATCTGCGCTTGCAGGGAGTCGCGGTCGGCTCGGTTGTCCACAATAGCATCTGCCAGCTCGGCTTTCTCAGCTTCTGGGATTTGTGCCTGTTCACGCGCTTTCCACACTTTTGAATCCCAGCCGTGGCGAGCACAGGCCCGAGCGCAGCGTTCGGCAGCGGGCAGGGCAACGTGAACCACGGAATCGCATAGAAAATGGAGTCCACCCTCACGCAAAAGAGGGACATCGAGCACTGCCCATGCACAGCCGCCGGATTTCTCAAGGGAATCTAGGCTCTCCCATATTTTTTTTCTGACCAAAGGGTGCAAGACCGATTCCACGGCATCGCGAGCTTGAGGGTCAGCGAAGATAAGCTGGCTGAGCGCTGTGCGATCGAGAGTTCCGGATTCTGTCCGAATCGAGGAGCCAAGCTTAACTTCTATATCTGTAAGGACTTGCGAGACTTTATAGAGATCAGAAACGAGGGCATCAGCATCTAAAAGGGTGCCTGGGAGGGCGTCGGCCAGGGCTTTGGCGACTGTGGATTTGCCCGCGCCGACCCCGCCGGTGACTCCGACAACGTGCAGTCCTGGCAAGAAAGTTTCCACATCCATGAACGTATCCTGCTCCTTCCTTGACCCATCCGCAAGGCGCACGTAAAAAATGACTCCAAGGAAGCGGCAACCTCTGCCCTAAGCGGTGCTAGATTCCTGTCCTACGGCTGTTAGCCGAACCCTTCTCTGCCTGTCTTGAGGCTCCAAATGTCCCAAAATAACCGTGGTGCTGCGCAAGTCAGCCTGATGTGGGTGATTGCTTTGGCGATCATCATGCTCCTATCTGCTGGCTTCGGCTACATTCAAAATGGTCAATTCACCAAGAGTGAAGGGCTGTTAGCCACTGCCAAGTCGAATCTGGAAACTGAAAAAGCCGCTCTCGCAGTGGAGCGTAATGCTCGTGCTGACGACGCGGTTAAGTTTGGTTTCACCGGTACTGGCGGCTCAAGTGTTTCTCCTGAAGCGATTCAGGCGTGGACCAACGAGTTCGTCACTCGTTTCGCTCTAGATTCCAACGCCATCACCAAGCTGGAAGACCTTTCCGGCCCAGTCTTCGCCAAATACGACGAAGCGATTGGCCAGCGCGACGGTCTACAGTCGGAATTGAATCAGGTGCGTAATGACCTGGTTGCGAAGACTTCTTCGAATTCCACTGCTATGAGCGGTAAGGATTCCACCATTGCAAGTCTGCGTGCTGAGTTGGATGACACCAAGAACTCGAAGGACCAGGAAATCGTCAACCTGGAGCGTCAGCGCGATTCGCTGCGTGATCAGTTGCGCGACCGTGACACCACCGTCACCCAACTGCGTGCCGTTAACGACCAGCAAACCCGCGATTCCGCTTCTGTTCTTGCAAACTTGCAGCAGCGCAACGACATCATTTCGGGCCGCTTGAATGAAGTTTCTCGCCGCGCAGAAACCGCCGATGGCAGCATTCTTGCCGTCAATGGTGAGCTTGGTGCCGCTTGGGTTGATCTCGGCTACAACGATCGCCTCACCGTCGGCATGCAGTTCGATGTCCGCAACGCAAGCAGCAACGCCCTCAAGGGTCGTCTGCAAATCGTTTCGGTAGATGCAGATCGCGCCGAAGCTCGCATCCTTTCGCAGGTCGATCCATACGATCCAGTGCGCGCGAACGATTTGGTGCTGAACGCGGTTTACGATCCCAATCGTAAGCCAGTGGCTGCACTACTCGGCAACGGCTTTGGTAAGTACAACGCCAACGACATCCGTTCGATGCTGGCCCGCGTGGGTGTTGAGGTCCGTGAAAACGTGACTTCCGAAACCGACTACCTGCTGCTCGGCACTCCATTCTTCGACGAAGAGACCGGCGATGTCATCGGCTGGGACAGCCAGGACGGCTACAAGGCTGCAACTTCCCTCTCTGTGGAAGTACTGCCTATGCGCGACTGGACCCAGTGGTTGGGCCTGTAGCCGCAAGCACTTCCTCGGCTAACGGTATTTACCGCTGAGGAATTTGAACCAGAGCGGGCTGATGGAGAAAATCCATCAGCCCGCTCTTCTTTTATCTACGGATAAGGGATAATCCCTGCGAATGGCGAAGGAAAAGCAACCACCCGAAGAAGGCGCGATGTCCTTCTCCAGCCACTTGGATGAGCTGCGTAAGCGCTTATTTCGCAGTTTGCTGGTGGTTGGTGCCATCTTCCTAGTTAGCTGGATGGGCTTTGCCGACTATTTGAAGGACTTCTTTTTGAGTCCGCATCACAACGCGGTGGCTGCGTTGGCCGAGTACGACCCTCCGGTGGAACTCGATTCCCGGCTCATGGTGTTGTCGCCGCTGGAAGATGTGTTCTACACCCTCAAAGTCTGCCTGCTGGTTTCTTTGCTGCTCGGCTTACCGTATTTGCTGTGGCAGGTTTGGTCGTTCATTGCATCTGGCCTGTACAAGAAAGAGAAGAAGGTGGTCATGGGATTTCTGCCTTTTTCGCTGAGCTTTGCCTTCGCCGGTATGGCTTTCGGATACCTGTTCATGATTCCGACCATCTTGGAATTTCTTTACGCCATGTCGGACCCAGATAGGGTGATTGCGGCGTATCGATTGCAGGACTACTTTTCGCTATTCCTCATGTTCACCTTTGCCTTGGCACTGATTTTTCAGTTGCCGATTCTCATGATGGGACTTGGCAAAGTTGGATTAGTGAGTGCAAAGTTCTTCCGCAAATACCGCCGCCACTTCATTCTCGGCGCTTTTATTCTCGGCGCCATGCTGACTCCGCCAGAACCATTCAGCCAATTGCTGATGGCTGCGCCGACCATTCTGCTGTATGAACTAGGCATTATCCTGGTAGCCATGCAAGCCAAGAAGAAAAAGCGGGCAGCGGAGGACTCCTAATGCAGCCGCCGACCGCGATTGTGATTTCGATTGGTGAGGAACTGCTCGAGGGTCGCATTCAAGACACCAATGCCACCACCTTCGCTGCGGAACTGCTCCTGCGCGGTTTTCATGTGGTGGCCATGCACACGGTGGGTGACGGCCCCGGCGAGCTTAAAGAACTACTGCAACGCCTGCAGGACACGGTCGATGTCATCCTCACCACCGGCGGACTTGGGCCTACCGAGGACGATCGTGTCCGCCAGGAAGTTGCGCAGTTGCAGGACGTGGGTTTGGTTTCTGTTGGGGTAGACGGCTCGGTTGATTTTCTACACCAAGTCTTTGCGCGTTTTCATCCAGGCCCCGCGCCGGACTTCTTCCTTGCGCAAGAGCTCATTCCGGAAGGCGCCACACCACTCAGTAATAAGGTCGGCACCGCATGGGGATTTCATTGCACTCTGGGTGAGCGCACCGAGCTCTACGTGATGCCCGGCCCACCGCGCGAATGTGCTGCGACCTTTTTTGATGGAGGCGCCACGCAAGACCTGGCTCTACGTTTCGGCCATCATGCGAATCAACTGGTCCATGCGGTTCTTCACACCACTGGCGCGGCGGAATCGGTCATTGAAAAACCCATCCGTGATTACTTGCGGCCCGGCGAAAATCCGCGCATTGGGATTACTGCCAGCGCACAGGGGGTCACTCTGTCTTTGCTTGCCCGTGCGGAACCAAGCGGACGCACTGCCGATGAGGTTTTGGAGTCGCGCATTTCTGAGCTTGAACAAAAACTGCATCCGTTTTGCTGGGGGCGTAACCAAGACACCCTGGCTGGGGTGGTAGTCCGCGCCCTCAGTGCCGCCAATCAAACGGTGGCACTTGCTGAATCTTGCACCGGCGGCACCTTAGCCGGCGCTATTACCGAGGTCAGCGGTTCTTCGGCGGTGTTCACCCACGGATGGGTCACCTATGCCAATGCTGCCAAGGTCGAACAGCTGGGNGTCGATGCCGMTCTNNTSKRNGAKGGYCCSSAMGCSGTRGGCGCCGTWTCCAGSGARGTCGCKCTGCARATGGCTCAAGGCGCCMGMCGCRTYGCACAGAGCGACTGGGGCMTMGGWGTKACTGGAATYGCTGGYCCAGGCGGTGGCASCGARGARAAGCCGGTAGGCACGGTCTATGTAGGGCTGGTCGGGCCCGACGGGGTCGAAGTGGTGCGCCATATCCGCCAATACGCGCGCGGCGGACGCGATTTCATCCGCCAAAAAACCGTCCGCGATGCACTCGACATGCTGCGCCGCGCCATGGCCGGAATCGCGCAGGCCGAGTAGGAGAGTTTCTGCACATTCAGGGCTTGCCGAGCAGCCGTATATGCTCTAGAATCCCCGCCAATAACCTGGTGGTGTAATTGGTAACACATCTGGTTTTGGTCCAGACATTTCAGGTTCAAGTCCTGGCCGGGTTGCCAAAAAAGAACCGCCGCAAGCTTCACAGCTTGCGGCGGTTTCTTCTTTTGCCTGGGGAAACTCAGAGGAAGCCAGGCGACGATTCCGCGGCTACTGAATCGGTGCCTCGAACGGCGAAGACAATTCCGTCGACCCATCAGAGYTGAACTGCACGCCCTGTCCCCAAAGAGTGGCACCGGAAAGCCCACTTGGGATGTAGGTCGAGAAGTTAAAGCCACCATTAATCGCTGGGAAGCGAGGGGTGATGATGTCTGGATCTACGTCCATGACGCCGAAGCGTCCGTTGTAAGGACCGTTGCCGTTGGTGGAAAACACCAGGATGATCTCAGCGCCTACACGCATGCCGCTGACGGTAATCGTGGCTAACTGGCCGGCGACCATAGGCGTGGCTCGAATGGCTGCTTGGGAGATTTCGACTACGCCGTGTGCGCCACTTCCATCGAAGTCGTTCCATTGGCCGCCTGAAATGATTTGCACAAAATCTTCGCCGCTGCCACCGTTGTTCGGTTCGCCTGCTGCCCAGTTGGTGTAGGTAAGCGCTTCCCCAGAAATCCACTCAAAGGTGCCTTCCAGATTGACATCTGTCAAACCCAGCATGAGATTGCGTTGGGTGCCACCGAAGTTTCCAAAGTTGGAAAGCAGCCATGAGTTTTCTGCGCCACTGTCAATGGAAACAAGATTGCCGCCTAGGGAAATAGCTTTGGCTTGAGCGGTTGCAAAGTCCGATTGGCCAAGCAAGAAATAGGGATGGCCGTTGTTTGGATTGGTAATCGTGGTGAGAACGGGCACCGGCTCATCGTCTACGATCACGTTGTCTACCCACCATTCCTGGGCAAAGGTCCCGTAAAAGTAAAAGGCGACCTGAACATTGGTCATGCCAGCGTACGCACCGAGATCAATGCTTGGCGCATAGGTATCAAATGAGTTCTGTGAAGTGTCCGTCCAAACGGTCGTCCAGTTGTTACCGCCGTCGGTCGTGACCTGGACATTGCTGATGCCATCGCCCACGCTATTTGGGTGGTTGGCTCGATATTGAGCATAGTTCGTTTCGCCCTCAAAGTGGAGGAAGACCTGGCTATATGTGGTGAGGTCCAGGGCTGGTGAGACCAAATAGTTCTCAGTGGTGCTACCGGTAAAATCTTCATGCCAGGCGCGTCCGTTGCCATTCACCCATCCACTATTATTTGGTCCAAGTTGCACTTGAACCCAACCGGCGGGAGGAAAAGTTCCACCTGAGAAATCTTCGGAAAGGGCAACGCTCTGAGCAGTGAGCGGTGCAACTCCCAAAACGAAAAGAAAAAGTATGGCGAAGCGCATGGACTTGATGATTAAGAGTCAATCCAGACTTATGGGGGGACAGAAATCTGGGAAGGCAACTCTAATATAAACGCAAAAAGCCGAGGAATTTCGCCATTCCTCGGCTTTATTGTCTGGATTTCTACTGAATCGGCGCTGAGAACGGAGCAGAGAGGTCCGTGCTGGTGTCCGCATTGAATTGCACGCCTTGCCCGAAGAGGGTACTCCCAGAAAGGGAGCTAGGAATGTAAGTCGAGAAGTTGAACTGACCGTTGATGGCCGGGAAGGCTGGAGTGATCATGTCGGGATCAACATCGAGCACACCGTAGGGGCTATTGAATGGGCCCGCACCATTGACCGAGAACACTAAGACCACATTGGATCCAACCCGCAGCCCGTTCACCGTGATGGTGGCGATCTCGCCTGCAACTAAAGGCGTGGTATTGATCCGTGGTTCAGAAATCTCAATGACTGCATTGGCGCCGTTGCCATCGAAATCATTCCATTGCCCACCAGAAACAAGCTGCACAAAATCTTCACCAGAGCCACCATTATTTGGTTCGCCGGCAGCCCAGTTGGTGTAAGTTACCGCCTCACCTGAAATCCATTCAAAGGTGCCTTCTAGGTTGACATCGTTCAAGCCCAGCATGAGGTTGCGCTGCGTGCCGCCGTAGTTGCCAAAGGTGGAGGACACCCAAGAGTTTTCCGACAAACTGTCGATGGATACCAAACTTCCASCAAGCTCAATGGCTTTTGCCTGAGCGGTTGCAAAGTCGGCCTGCCCAAGCAAGAAGTAAGGGTGACCGTTGTTTGGATTGGTCGCAGAGGTCAACACCGGAACCGGCTCGTCATCGATGATGACGTTGTCCACCCACCATTCCTGTGCATAGGTACCATAAAAGTAAAAAGCAACCTGCACGTTAATCATGCCGGCGTATGCGCTGAGATCAACGCTCGGCGCATAGGGGTCAAAGGAATTCTCGGAGGTGTCGGTCCAAACGGTCGTCCAGCTGTTGCCGCCGTCGGTCGTGACCTGGACRTTGCTGATACCATCGCCAATACTATTTGGGTGGTTGGCCCGGAAGTTGGCATAGTTCGTTTCGCCCTCAAAGTGGAGGAAGACCTGGTTATAGGATGAGAGGTCTAAGGATGGTGTGATGAGGTAGTTCTCTGTGGTGCTACCTTGGAAATCTTCGTGCCAAGCGCGGCCGTTGCCATTCACCCACCCACTGTTGTTTTGTCCCACCTTGACCTGAATCCACCCCGACGGTGGAAAGGTGCCACCTGAAAAATCTTCAGAGAGGGCGACAGTTTGCGCGGCGAGTGGAGATGCGCAAAGGCAGGCGAGGAGGAGGGAGGTGAATTTCATGGTCAACGGGTCGAGAGGTCTTGGTTGATGCAAAACAGGTTCGGCCATAGAAGCCTACATCCTGAAACGCCGCAGACATGGGATTTTTAGCTAATCTTGGGCGATTTTTACGACACCCTGCTTACGCATCTTCCAGGCCTCCCATGAGCGGAAAAGTCCCTCGAAATCTTGCGGTTCAAACTCGCCATAGGTGGCGATCTGAGCGAGGCGTCGGTCCTGGAGGTAGCTCGAGTGGCCGGCAAGTCGGTATCCCCAGAATTCAGCAAGCTTTAGGAACTCCAAGGTGGTCAGGCCAGGCGGTACCTCGAAGGTGGTCATGACCGGACTGGCCGATTTTTCTGGTGCAAGAACCCGAGCTCCCTGTGCGCGCAAGCCACGGCGGACGATGGCACCAAGATGGGAATAACTCGTGGCGCGAAATCCCATTTGTTGTGGTGCGCAAGCCGTGGTCAGGCTGGCATGCAGCGCGGCGAGAATCGGATACCCCATGGTGTGCGGAGGGTGCGCACAGTTGTGGTGCGCTGGAAAATCTAAGGAGGGCGGCCAAGCTTGGGGAGTTAGCTGCTTCATCCATTGCGCTTGGCCAGACACGATGGCAATCCCGGGCAGCGATTGCAGCGCCTTTCCGGAAACCGCGCTGGCGAAGGCWAGATTTTCTGGCAGTGGYAGYGCRCCSAGWGTGCTGATGGCATCGAGGCATAGTGCTGTGTTGGGGGAGATGYTTTGCRCAAGTGCATCGATTGGATTGAGAATGCCACTACTCGATTCGCAATGCACCGCCCACACCCARGAMGGTTGGTGYTCCTGCAAGTAGGTGTCTATGCGCTCCATWTTCCAAGTTTGCGCCCAWCCRAAATCYAARACTTGGTGGGGYAGATTTACGCCRCGYGCGTGATCGACYAAGCGTTGACCAAACTCGCCGTTGCATAGGATTAARCCGGGGCGGTGTTCGGCGTCTGGCAAGCGCAGAAGAGTTTGAGCGAGGACATCGTTCGCTAAAGTGCCTCCGCCGGGAAAKAGTGCAATGCCATGTCCGTCCATCCATTGCGATAACTTGTTTTGTACTTGGCGGTACATGCGCAGAAAAGTATCCGCCCGATGATATTCCGGRGCGGAGGCTGCGGCGCGCAAGGTTGCCTGATTCAAGCGTGCAGGTCCGGGAAGGAGGTCGAGCACTTTTGGGGCGGTAATGGTTTGCTTGCGGCTGGCCAAGCGCTTCAATCCTGCCGGTAAGCGGTCCAAAGAAACGCGCATGGGGGTGAAGGCAACCTTGCCGTTGGGGATGGCTGGTCCAAGCGCCTCAAAGCCGAGTTTGCGATATAACGGAAGCTGTTCTTCCACGCCAGAAATCCACAGCTCGCGATAATCATTTGCTAAAGCATGAGCAAATACCGATGCCATTAACTGAAAGGCAATCGAGGTGCCGCGTCGTCCTGGAGCGACACAAAGCAGGCGCACTTCCAGAGGGTGATCGGCAAGCGACTCCATGGGGGTTTCTGTTGGCAAGCGCGCGGCTACTGAAAAAGGCGCCTCTCCATGCACCGCCACCATACCGACTAACTCATGACCATCCCAGGCCAAATAGGCGTGGTGCTTGTGCTCAAATTTGTCCTGGTGTTGGCCGCTTCCGGCATCTGTATATTGGCCGAGCTCATCGACAAAGGTGCGATGGAGGAGACGCCGCACCTGTGGAAGGTCGGCCTGAGTGGAGCTTAGAATGCGAAGAGTCACGCGAGGGGGGTGGGGCGACGAGATTTCGCCGGAGTTTATGCTACGTGGAGAAATTCCATTTGGTAGTCTTCAATCAAGGCTAGATTCCCCCGGTGTAGCCATGTTGCGCCTTTACCATGAAAAATTTGCTCCCCCCGATCTGCGCTGCTGCACTTGCGATGGCTTTTGTTTGTTCATCCAGTGCCTACGCCCAAGGCAGTCAAACTCTGCCTTCCGGTTATGACACAGTGGAAGGCAATGGGGCTTCCGCTTACCCGTTCAACGCCAATGCAGATCATAAGTGGCAATGGCATTATGATGCGGGGCAATTTGAAATGGATCACCCCCCATATTAATCACTGAAGTCTATGTCCGTACCAAAAGTACATCGGCGGCGATTTCATTTGATTTCCCTTCGGTGGAACTCTTGATGGCCTCAAGTCCAACCGGCTATGAAGTGGCTAGTCACGACATTATTTTTGACAACAACTTAAATCCCGATGCAACCATCGTGCGCGCCGCTGCACCGTTTACTGGAACCTTAGTGCCACCTTTGACCTGGATGGCAATCAGCTTGGATACGCCCTTTTATTACGATCCAACCTTGGGGGATGATTTCATTTTGCAGATACGCAAGTGTTCGACTATCTCCACCTGGACCGCAAGTATTGATGGAGTCAGTGGAGGACCTGGAATAGTCGGTGGCAATCGCTACGGCCACCTCACCGATTGCAGTGCAACCACTCAAACCTTTTCTAACAACGAGTTCGTCCCACTGATAAAATTTGATTGGGTACCGACCGCACCATCCATGGCAGTCGACCCCATGATTGCTGGCCAACCGACCGACTTCTACTTCAATTTCATGGATCCAGGTGGCCTGGTATTCATCCGCTGGTCCCTCGCTGGTGCGGGCCCAACCCCGACTGGAATCGGAGACCTTCTCCTTTCAGCGCCGATCAACGCAGCCCCGACCGTGCACGCTGACTCCGAAGGCAACTTGAACTTCACCACTTATGTCCCGGTAGGTTTGGCGGGCGAAACCTTTTATGTACATTCTGTGGTACAACGAGATGGTGAATTCATCTTCACCAACGCATTGACCATACCGGTTCAATAGCGTTTTTTCCCTAACCCCCTGATCCTTATGAAACCCATCTCAATTCTGGGTGCCGTGGCAGCTTGTCTGGTACTTTCCACTTTCAGTTATGCCGCGCAAGGCAGTCAATCCTTGCCTCCTGGATTTATTTCGCCGGAAGGCAATGGTGCTTCTTCTTTTCCGTTTAATACAACCTCGGATCATAAATGGCAATGGCATTATGACTCTGGAGCCTTKGCTGCGACCGGACCCATTCTTATCACCCAAGTTTATGTGAGGAGCAAGAGCGCCTCGGTGAACATAAACTTTGACTTCCCTTCTTTGGAGTTGGTCATGGCATCCAGCCCAACGGATTATCAAGTTACTGGACACGATCCAGTTTTTGACAACAACCTAAATCCAGATGCCACGGTAGTGCGTGCCATGGCCCCTTGGGGCGGAAACAATGTGCCTCCGCTCACTTGGATTTCCTTGGAGATGGACCAGCCCTTTCTTTACGACCCATCCTTAGGCAATGACTTTGTTTTACAGTTAAGGAAGCTCTGATTTAGTCTGACGGCGACTCCGCGGCCGAAATCGTCTGCCCCAGCGTTGCTTCATCTTGGCTGTAGCGACACTACAGCCTTCGATTTACGCCTTGGGGCAATCGATTTCGATCCACGGCCTCTCGCGCCGGACTAAATCAGAGCTTACTTAAGGAAATGTGGCAGCAATGTTACTTGGGGGGCAAGCATTGACGGACAATCAGGCATGATCGGGACAGTCGGCGGAAACCGCTATGGAGATACGGCAAACTGCAACGCAACATCCCCATCCTTTAGTAATAATGAGTTCGTTCCCATCATTCGCATCGATTGGGCATTGCCTAACGGACCGCGTATGGAAGTGGAAACTTTCAGCGCTGGTTCGCCTGGAACGATCACGGTCACTCACGTGGATCCCGGTGGGAGGATATTCTTGCGCTCCTCTTTAGCTGGAGCCGGTCCTATTCCAACAGGATTTGGAGCACTGGAACTTTCTCCACCGATTATTCGGGCACCGTTGGTTCATGCCGATGCTGCTGGAGAATATTCCTTTTCCGGAATCATGCCGCTCGGATTATTCGGCCGGACGATCTATTTTCATGCGCTGGCTGAGTCCATGGGAGTGTTGACTTTCACCAACCCTGGCGAAGCAACACTTCAGTAACTTAGGAAGCTCTGATTTAGTCCGGCGAGAGAGGCCGTAGATCGAAATCGATTGCCCCAAGGCGCGAATCGAAGGCTGTAGTGTCGCTACAGCCAAGATGAAGCAACGCTGGGGCGGACGATTTCGGCCGCGGAGTCGCCGCCAGACTAAATCAGAGTTTCCTTAACCTGGCGTCCACCGCGCAAAGCGGTAGGCCAAGCCCTTCTCTTCCTGCTCACCGAGGATTTCCGTGCACGAAAATCCGTTGAGTAGGGGGAAGAACACTTGGCATCCGAAGTCGTGGTTGATTTCGGTCACGTAAACCGAACCGCAGCTTGGGTGTTCAAGGGCAAGTGCGTAAATCTGCGCGCCGCCAATCACAAAAACCGAGCCGGTGGAGGACGATGCCATCTCAAGCGCCAAATCCAGCGAAGTTGCGCATTCCGCTCCCTCTACCATCAGCCCCGGTTGGCGGCTGATCACGATGTTGCGCCGTCGCGGTAAAGGTCGGTAACGTTTGGGAATCGTATCCCAAGTTTTTCGTCCCATGATGACTACATTGTCGCCACTACCCGAGGTCAGTTTGGCGAAGAACTTCAAGTCTCCTGGCAAATGCCAAGGCATGTCTCCATCTCGCGCGATGCCGTTTTTCCGGTCCATCGCAACTACGAGGTCGAACTTAGACGGCGACTTCAAACTTAATGAACGGTGCGTGTTCGTAGTTATGCACTTGGATGTCCTCAAACTGAATCTCATCCAAAGGTTTACGCGCGACCTCTAACTGCGGCAAAGCACCTGGTGTACGTGTCAGTTGTTCGCGGATGCCATCGATGTGGTTCAAGTAGAGGTGGGCATCGCCCAGAGTGTGGGTGAAAATGCCTGGCTCCAGATTGCACTCTTGCGCGACCATGGTCATGAGTAATGCATAGCTCGCAATATTGAATGGAACGCCAAGCGCGACATCGGCGGAACGTTGGTAGAGCTGGCAGTCGAGGCGCCCGTTCAGAACGTAAAACTGAAACAGCAAATGACACGGTGGCAACTTCATGTCGGGTAAGTCGCCCACATTCCATGCACTGACCAAGATCCGACGCGAATCCGGATTGTTTTTAATCTGGTCGATGGCGTTCTGGATCTGATCGATGCCAAGTCCACCCCAGTTGCGCCACTGATGCCCATAAATCGGGCCAAGCTCTCCACTCTCATCGGCCCAAGCATTCCAAATCGGAGTGTGCTCGGCGAGGTTGTCGTGAATGTTGGTGGAGCCGCGCAGGAACCACAGCAATTCGCGCACAATGCCACGGAACAAAACCTTCTTGGTGGTCAGRAGCGGGAAACCTTCGCGCAGGTCGTACTTAGTTTGCGTGCCGAAAATGGAACGCGTGCCGACGCCAGTGCGGTCTTCACGGTCTTCGCCATTCTCCAGAATGTCACGGACGAGGTCGAGGTATGCCTTCATGGGATGGGGGGCGCAAAGCCCCCCAAATCATAGGCGATTGTGACCGCTGGGTCGCGGCGGATGGAAGCTTGACTTGCTCTAAGGCACAATCACGAACCGCACCACCGAGGAGGTGTGGGTCGGCTCTCCAGGGTTCCAGATAGAGATGGAAATGGCGGCCATCCACAGGCTTCGCCCAATCAGTCCACTTGGCAAGGAGGCGGGGGTGGTGAAGCTGGCTCTGGCCCGGCCATGAAGGTTGAGAAAACCTTGCAGGTTGTTGTGCTGCGGGAAGGGGTAAATCCCGGCGTAAGAATCTCTCAGCGTGCTGTCGAGGCTGAGGGGAATCTCAATGTTGAACAACTCGGGGCCGGAGCCCGTGGTGGAGAACAAAACACGGTATTCCTGCATGGAGGCGGTAAGCGGAAAATCGATGGCGAGTCGAATCTGGGTAGCTTGGGATGCCGAAATTTCGAGGCTAGAGGCGACGAGATATGGGTCGTCCCCAGTCACCAGGGCAACTCCGTCACCCTTGACGTCGCCCTCGGCTGCKATTCCACGACCGAGAAGTTCATAGCCGAAAAAACCTAAATCGTAGGTGTCGTTCTGTCTATGCAGTAGTGAGTCATCGGCTCCGGAGTCAATAAATCCGCCGGCGGGGCCGAGGCCGTAACCGAAGGAATCGTTAGGTGTGAATCCGCGAAGCTCGTAAAGCAAGTCATTGGTCTTGCCTGAAATCACCCGCACCACTCCAATGTTGGAGCCGCTCGAGGAGTCATGGAAGTTGGCCATGTCATCGTCATGGACGTCGTTGTTAGCATCGCCGACGGTGCTTACCGTAGAGCCTAAACTCTGGTAAGCCAAGCCGTTACCTTGGCGCAGGACTTGAGTTTCGCCGCCGATTTGGGCGACGATAGCGGTTAGAAGTAGGGTAGGAATCATGAGGTCAGGAATGTGAGAATAAAGGCTCGTTCAATATACAGGCTGCGTGCCTCCAGGACGCGGAAAGCGTGCTAAGTTAGAGTTTGATTTTTCTAGAACTCGCCCCATACCCTTTCCCCATGCTCCTACTGACCTCTACTCTTGCGTTGACGTCGTTGCTGGCTCCCATGCAGCAGCCCGCCGATTCCGTCTCCTCCTTTCACGCCAATCAAGTGGTTGCCGAAACCTGGACCACGCCCTTGGCCGATGGCACCCTTCAAGATTGGTATCGCCTTTCTTTAGACGACGGTAAAACATTCTCGCGTGATCGTGCCACGCATTATCACTTGCAGTTGCGCTACGGGGTTTTCGATCCAGTGCGTGAGGCTCATCCGGAAATGGAAAAGGAGTTTCATGCCAATGCGACTGACAATCAGTTGTGGATTGTGCAGTACATTACCCAAGGTGCAGAAACGTGGCGCGAAGAGTTGCGTGGCTTGGGCGGAGTGGATCATCGTTACTTGGGCATGCACGCCAACATCTGGCAGATGTCCGCAGAAGTTGCAGCGGAAGTTGCAACCAAGCCTTATGTGCGCTGGGTGGGTGCTTTCCATCCTGCGTACAAGTTGGAGAACGCCATGCTCGATGCTTATCGTGCCGGTGGTTTTGAAACTACGCGCTACAACGTCATCGTGGGCGCGCGCGGCATGAGCCAAAAAACTCCAGTTGCGGATTTGATTCGCGAGCTGGGTGGCGAAGTGCATGTAGCCGAGCCTGGTGGGTTTGCTTTATCTGCAACCATGAATGCTGAGCAAGTGATGCAGATCCTTCATCACCCCATGGTGCTTGGCATCGACCGTTGGGGCGGCGCGGAAAC
The DNA here is from genome assembly GCA_002746235.1 of Planctomycetota bacterium. GTDB lineage: Bacteria > Planctomycetota > UBA1135 > UBA1135 > UBA1135. Next base: position 69,739 of record NVWJ01000008.1, on the reverse strand, counting down.
TGACATGAATATCGTGCGCAACGTCATGGGCGCGACCTATCTCGAGGGCGTTGCTGGTTACACCGGACAAGGCGTGCGCGCGGAAGTGATGGATTCAGGTTTGGATACCTCGCATGCGGATTGGGCAACCCCGCCGTTGATTCACAACTCCGCACCTTCGGCTGCGCATGGCACTTGCACCTACGGCATTAACTTTGCGTCCGGCGCTTCGTCGGCTGGCGGTCAAAGCCGCGGCGTGATTCCAGATGCCACTGGAATTTTTGCGGAGTACTTTAACTACGTCAGTCGTCATGCTCACACCGCAGAGTTGGTGAATCCAGCACTTCCGTATCGCGCAGTCTTTCAGACCAATAGTTGGGGTGGAGGACGTACCTTCTTCTACAACTCGGATTCGCAGGAAATGGATGACATGATTTTCATCAATGACATTTCCATTCTGCAGTCGCAATCCAACGCGGGCAATCAGGATTCGCGTGGACAAGCTTGGGCGAAAAACGTGATTTCCGTCGGCGGTATTCGTCACGGTAATAACAACAACGATGCCGATGACAACTGGAGCTTCGGTGGTTCGATTGGCCCTGCAGACGATGGCCGCATTAAGCCTGACCTGGCCGCCTACTACGACAACGTGTGGACCTCCGATGCCGATCCCGGCGGATACGTTGGAGGCGATGATTACCAATCCTTTAGTGGAACCTCTGCCGCAACTCCGATTGTTGCCGGTTTCCTCGGTTTGGTTTATCAGATGTGGTCCGAAGGCGATTTCGGCAACCCAGTTGGCGCCGGCGATGTGTTTGATAATCGTCCGCACAACACCACCGCTAAAGCCTTGTTGATTAACTCCGCCCGACAATGGAACTTTGCCGGTGCCAACCACGACCTCACCCGTGTTCATCAAGGTTGGGGCAAGCCTGATGTCCGCCGTGCCTATGACAACGGTGGTCAGACTTTCGTGATTGATGAAACCGAAGTGCTCGGAAATTTGGAGTCGGCCATGTGGACGGTGACCGTTCCATCTGGAGCCGATGAGTTTCGTGCAACCATGGTCTACACCGACCCTGCTGGCACCACCAGCGCTAACCTCCACCGCATTAATGACCTTTCCTTAAAGGTCACCGACCCAGGAGGATTGGTGTATTGGGGTAACAACGGACTGCTCGCTGCCATGACTAGTTCTTCCGGTGGCACTTCCAACACCCTCGATACCGTGGAACAGGTCATCGTGGCTTCGCCCGCCGCGGGAACTTGGACGGTGGAAGTTTTTGCCGATGAAGTGAACCAGGACACGCACCTGGAAACTGGCGCCGTTGATTGCGATTTTGCTTTGGTGGTGACCCCGGTGACTTCCTTTGGCGGTGGCGATCCGCTCGACACCATTGTGCTGACTGGACCGGCGAACCCTGCAACCGGTGTGCCTGTGGCTTACGACTTCAGTAACGCCGCTGCAAGCACTACGGTTTACTTGTTGGCTTCTGCGAATCTCAACGGATTGGTTTTCGGCGGCCACAATTTCGATCTGGGCAATCCAGTGCAAGTCGGCGCCACCACCACCTCCGATGGCGTGGGCAGCGGAAGTTTCAGTGTGACCATTCCGGTTCAATACGCCGGCGGCACTTACTTCCTAGAGGCCGCTGCATTAGATGCAGGCACCTGGACCGAGTCAGCTGCTTTGCAGGTGAATGTTCAGTAGGCCGGGCAACCCAGGCTAAACCAGAACTTCCCTGAGAGCGTTTAGGGCGTGATCCATATCTTGTTCCGTGTTGTAAAGATGCGGCGAGAAACGGATCACGCCTTCGCGGATGCTGGCGATGACATCGTTGGCGCATAGACTTTTCCACGCGGCATCGGTGGTGGCTTGGTCGGGACCAGCAATGCACAAGATGTTGGAGCGCAACGGGCCCGAATCGCGCGGCGCAAATCCGTCGGGCAGGCCGGCGATAAGGCGGTCGAGTAATCCAGAAACATGGTTCTCCACAGTTTCTGGGCCGATGCCAAGGACATATTGCAAGGATGCGATACCGCCCGAAAGATTGAAGAAGTTGGCGGTTTCGTTGATATCGAATTTGCGTGCGCCCGGTGCAAGTTTGAGGGTGCACTCATCCAGTCCGCCAAAGTTGCTGGCACCTTCTAAGGCAAACCAGTTGATGGTGGCTGGTTCTAAGCGGTCGCGCAGTTGTGGAGAAAGAACTGCAAAGCCTAGCCCATAAGGACCGAGCATCCATTTGTATCCAGAGCAGACGAAAAGATCGCAGGGAGTGGTGCTGAGATTTAACGGATGTGCACCGGCGGCTTGGCTGCCATCGACCACGAATAGGGCACCGGCTGCACGCGCGACATCGCCGAGAGCTTTTAGATCACGCCGTGCACCGGAGGCATAAGTCACCCATGCCAAAGAAACCACGCGAGTTTTTTCGGTGATGGCATTTTTCAGGGCATCGACCGCTGCGGCTCCAGAAGGCAACTCGATTTCTTTGAGCACCACGCCGCGTTTTTGTAGCGCCATCCACGGAAAACGATTTGCCGGAAACTCGCCATGCGGGATGAGCACCTCATCGCCAGCTTGCCAATCCAATCCTTGGGTTAATAGAGAGACACCGTAAGTCGTGGAGTCGGTAATCGCAACTTGATCCGCTTGGCAACCGAGCAACTCGGCAATGCCGGCGCGGTAGGTGTCCGGTAAGGTGAAGTACAGGTCACTGCTGATGCGTTGCGGCGCCATTTTGTACTGCAAGGAATCCTTCACCGCCTCAATCCCAACCTTGGGCATCGGGCCCTGGTTGGCGCAGTTGAGGTAACACGCTCCATCCATGGAGTAGAAATCGTCTTTGTAGGAGGGAGGCTGGCTTTGCATGGTCGGTTACACAATACTCGACGTATGCGTTTTTCCGCTAAGCCGCGCGCATGGCCGAGCTAGTTGGTATCGTCGTTATCAGTTGCGGGTGGCTGTGGTGCAGCGCGAGAGTTGTTTTGAGCGCGGGACTGTGGGTTGAGGAGCGTTAGCCAACTACGGTTCTTCCACCCAATGCCGCCCCGAGGCCTCTACAATCGTTGAACTTCTTTGGAAAACGGAACCAACGACGGAGAGTAAACATGGCACGCACGATTCTTGCAATCATTCTCGGCTACTCATTGTGGACCGCCTTATGGCTGGGCGGCAATGCGCTATTGTTTTCCGCCGCCGCGGATCAAGTGGAAGCGGGCGATGCTCTCACTCATGCAGGCATGCTGCTTGGCGTGCTTGGATTAAGTGTGGGGTGTAGTTTGAGCGCTGGATTCCTCGCCGCCAAGGTTGGCCGCTCGGTGGGACCGCCGATCACCGTGATGGGGTTCTTGCTGCTACTCACCGGAATCATGGTGCAGATGACGGTTTGGGATTTGATGCCCATGTGGTATCACATAGTCTTCCTAGTTCTGCTGCTTCCGATGTGCCGTATCGGCGCAGGCTTCACCGCAGCACGGAAATCGGAATGACGGATTACTATCCCCAACGCATTGTTTGCCTGACCGAGGAAACCACCGAAATGCTTTACTTGCTTGGCGAGGAGCATCGCATTGTGGGGATTTCTGGCTTCACCGTGCGTCCGCCACGGGCACGAAAAGAAAAGCCGATGGTGTCGGCGTTTACCTCGGCGGACATCCCGGCCATCTTGGCATTGAAGCCCGATTTAGTTTTGGGATTTTCGGATTTACAGGCCGACATCGCCGCTGATTTAGTGCGCGAAGGGATCGATGTCCACATTTTCAACCAGCGTTCGGTGAAGGAGATCCTTGGCATGATTTTGACTCTAGGTGCCATGGTGGGGCAGGCGGAGCAAGCGCATGATTGGGTGGCTGCTATGGAGTTACGTTTGCAAACCTTGCGTCAATCGGCAGCACTGAAATCTAAAAAGCCAAAGGTTTACTTTGAGGAATGGTTCGATCCCATCATTTCCAGCATTCAGTGGGTTTCGGAGTTAGTGGAGATTGCGGGCGGAGAATGTGCTTTTCCGGAGCTCGCCGTGGAAAGTCTCGCGAAGAACCGCATTATTGAAGACGCTGCCGAGGTGGTGCGGCGTGCACCGGATATCATTATTGGTTCGTGGTGTGGACGTAAGTTTCAGCCAGATCGTTTGTGTTCGCGTGATGGATGGAGCTCTATTCCTGCAGTTCAAAACAATCAAGTTCACGAAATAAAATCGGCCTATATTCTGCAACCAGGTCCAGCGGCACTGACCGATGGCTTAGATCAAATCAAGGCAATTCTCGATGCATGGCACGATGAAACTTAGAAAAACATTATTCCTCCTAGGCGGACTTGGACTAAGCATCATTTTCATAGTCGCCTGTGGTTCCTCGGAAGCCTCCCTTGCACAAAGCGTGGCTAGTAGTGAAAAAGTGGTCGAGCAACCTCTCACACCCGATGAGTGGTTTCTATTTTTCCCGACCACTTATCCAGACGGCAACTGGCAGCCGCAGGGATTGAAGTTCGAAGATGTTTGGTTTGAAGCAGAAGATGGCACTCAGCTCCACGCATGGTATTTCGCGCATCCAAATCCGAAACAAGTCATCCTTTATGCACATGGCAATGGCGGTCATCTCGCACATCGGGCATCGCTCATGCAGTATCTGATTGAGAGGTTGSATGTCAGCATCATGATTTTCGATTACCGCGGCTATGGGCGCAGCGAAGGCATTCCAACCGTCGTCGGTGTCTTGCAAGATGCTCGCGCCGCACGTAGCAAATTATCGACTATCGCCGACCTCCCGGAGTCCGACATCATCCTTATGGGGCGATCCCTCGGTGGTGCGGTCGTGGCCGACCTAACTCGGAGTGTCGCCCCACGTGCACTCATTCTGGAAAGTACTTTTTCATCCTTTAAGGATATTGCAGCAGTGGCGGCTCCGAGCTTGGCGTGGCTGGTTCCAAAAGAAAAACTAAATTCCTTAAGCGCCTTGGCCGCTTATTCCGSCCCGTTATTGCAAAGCCACGGTAATCGCGACCAAACCATTCCTTTCGCCTTAGGCAAAAAACTGTTCGACGCCGCAGCTGGGCCGAAAAAATTCATGGTCATTGATGGCGGCGGCCACAACGGGCACCAAGGGTGGGAGTATTATGCAGAATTAAATCGCTTCATAGAGGCGCTGGATACTTCTTCGGTCCAACCAAACAAAGAATAGCTGAGAATGGACCATGCGTGAATTCACCAAGCCGTTGCTCCTAGCATTCTTGCTCTTCGCTTCCTGCCAAAACCAAGATTCTGGTACGGACGAAATCCAAGTGGATTTTAGTGGAGAGCTTGCCGCTGAATATCGCGAGATCTTGCTTGCCGACACCTCGCTGGAACTCGTAGCCATCAATCCTGATTGGCCAACTAAAGAATCGCGGATGGATCCAGCTTCCTTGCATGGCTATTCCGTGCGCGGTCGAGCCAAGTTGATGGATCGTGAGCTACGGTTAGAACTTCTGCAAGCATTAGCCCAGGGCGCGAAAGAGAACAACGGAATGTCAGCTGCCTGCTTCAATCCGCGTCACGTGATTGTCGCAGAGAACGATGGCAAAACTTGCGAGCTCATCATCTGCTTCGAATGTCTGGCTTGCCAAGTCTGGGATGGCAACGAGCGCGTGGGGTATATGGATATTTCCGAAACCCCACGCGCAACCTTCGACCGCATTTTTGCCGACGCAGGCCTTTCGATTGCTCCGCGTTAATCGAGAACGGTCTTAGCGCCTATCTTCGATACGTGAAATCATCGCAGCTATATTTGGCAGCTGCAATCGTTTCCGCTTGAGCGAGTTCGTCTTCACTCCACACGTCATTTGCAAAGTCATAGCCGAGAGCGCTGCCAAGTGCTGCTGCTAAGGCATCGCGGTCGGGTTCAAAACCAAGTGATGCAATCTCAGGGTTCTCAATCGGTTTCTCGAGCACCAAAGAACCGTGAAAAAGAATCCAGCCTTGTTTGCGTCGTGCAGCACTACCCAAGAGTTTGCGTGTGCCGAGGGTGAGGTCGAGCGGTGAACTGTCTTCGAAACACCAAGCGCTGCCTTGCGTATCGGAATGAAGCATGGACTCTCGACGCATTGGAACTTCGGCGCCAGCCTGGCGCGCGAGTGCGGCACCTAGCGCTTCATGGATTGCGGTCATTGCAGCGGCGGGGCCGCCGGAGAGCGCATCGGTTTCAGGCGCACACAAGGAGTAGGTCAACTCCGCTTCGTGCAGAATCGCTTTGCCACCTGTGGAGCGTCGCACAATGTGGCAACCGCGTGCGCGCACTTGGTCCAGGGGAAGGTCATGCGCGGGTTGGAAGTAGCCTAAAGATAAGGTTGGCGTCGCCCAACGGTAAAAACGCAAGGTGGGGATGGTGCGGCAAGCGAGCAAGGCTTCATCGCGGGCCATATTGAGCGCACCGTGCAAGGCGCCGTCTTCAAGACGTCGCCCAGCACGGTGCTGTAAGTGCGAGGACAGGATTAAGCCTCGCTGCGGTAGCGAAGATTTGGATTCTTCACGGCCTTCGCTTCATCTACCCGAGTCACCGGCATGTTGCGCGGCGCCTGGTGGAGGAATTCTTCGCCGGCAATGGCTTCTTTGGCGATTTGAATCATGGCATCGGCAAAACCATCCAGAGTTTCGCGCGACTCGGTTTCGGTCGGCTCCGCCATGATGGCTTCGTTAATCACCAACGGGAAGTAAACCGTCGGCGGGTGATAGCCAAGCTCAATCAAACGCTTGGCGACATCCATGGTGTGAATGCCAGCCTCACGCATCTCCTTGGTTGGACGCGCGACAAATTCGTGCATGCAAACGCGGTCATGCGGAACGCGCCAATGATCGCGCACTTTCACCCTCAGGTAGTTGGCATTGAGCACTGCATTTTCCGCGACTCGACGAATGCCGATGGCACCCAAGCGTTTCACGTAAGCATAAGCGSGTAACAGCACCATGAAGTTGCCATGGAATGCACGCACGCGGCCAATGCTAGCTTCTGGGGTGCGCAAGTGATACTTGCCGTTGCTTTCCACGACGGAAGGTGCGGGTAAGTATTTAGCCAACTCTTCGGTCACGCAAATCGGGCCAGAACCAGGTCCGCCACCACCGTGGGGAGTGGACATAGTTTTATGCAGGTTCAAGTGCATCATGTCGACGCCAAAATCACCTGGCCGCGCAATGCCCATGATGGCATTGAAGTTCGCGCCATCCATGTAAACCTTGCCACCGGTCTGGTGAATCAAGTCGCAGATTTCGGCAATGTCATCCTCGAACAAACCCAGCGTGTTCGGGTTCGTGATCATCATGCCGGCGACGTTATCGCCAAGATGCGAACGCAGGTCGTCCATGTCGGTCAAGCCTTTGTCGTTGGACTTCACGGTGACGACTTTGAATCCAGCCAAGGTGCACGATGCTGGGTTGGTTCCGTGCGCACTATCTGGAATCAGAATCGTGCGACGCTCATCCTGCCCTTGCTCATCCAACCAAGCGCGTAACACCATAAGCGCGGTGAGTTCACCATGCGCACCCGCTGCCGGATGCAGAGTGACTCCAGGCAATCCAGTGGCTTCTCCAAGGTCTGCGGCTAGGTCGTGCATGACCTTCAAGGCGCCTTGCACCGAGCTGTCGTCCTGCAACGGATGTAAACCACTCCAAGCTCCTTGCGCAGCAATCGCCTCGTTCACCAATGGGTTGTACTTCATGGTGCACGAACCGAGTGGGTAGAAGTTGGTGGTGATCGCGAAGTTGCGTTGACTAAGGCGCGTGAAGTGACGCACTAAATCAAGCTCGCCCATTTCCGGCCAAGCCACTGGCTTGTCGCGCAGTTCCTCACTGGGCAGGCCGGCGGTTGCAGCTTTGCGGTCGGCACCGGGAGTCTGCACCGTGCGACGCCCTGGCCGCGAATCTTCAAACAACAAGTTGACGGGGGTGAGTCTCATCGTGCGACCTCCTGCTGCAGTACCGATGTTGCGATTTTGCCCAACCGCTTTAAGTCCTCTTGCAAAGTCCGTTCGGTACAGGCCATGGTGAAAACGTTTTCCATGCCGGGATAATCACGTCCCATTGGAAGAACTCCGTAAAGCCCTTCTTTCTTCATGGCGGTTTTGAACTGAAGAAGCTGCTCCTCGCTGGCCGCGCGGAACGCAACCTCGTTAAAGAAAGCAGCCTGCGGGAAAGCTCGTGCAAATCCAGCTTGTTCCAAAATCGTGGTCATTTCCAGGGCTCGTTGACGCGAAACACATGCGACTTCCTCCAATCCTTCCGGGCCAAGTGCCGCCATGTGCATACAACCGCGCAATGCAATCAAAGCATTGTTGGTGCAGATGTTCGAGGTCGCTTTTTCGCGGCGGATGTGTTGCTCGCGCGTCTGAAAAGCCAAAGTGAAAGCGCGTTTGCCTTCGGTGTCTTCGGAGATGCCAACCAAACGGCCGGGCAATTTCCGCACTGCTTTCTGTGAGGAGGCAAAGAACCCAAAACTAGGTCCGCCGTATCCCAGCGGTACTCCCAAGCTCTGGCCATCGCCCACCACAATGTCGAAGCCCTGTTCGCCTGGCGACTTCAACAACCCCATCGACACCGGGTAAATCGATGCGACCGAATGTGCTTTGACGGCCTTCGCCAACTCCACCACGGGAGCCATCGCTTCCACATTGCCGAGGTAGTTCGGTTGTTGCACCATGACCGCAGCGGTTTGGTCATCCACTAAGTCACCCCAGTCAGTCACGCCATCCTTCAACGGCGCAACCACCACGGTGGCATCGATGTGCTTGAGGTAAGTTTCAATCGTGGCGCGTGCATGCGGGTGCATACCGGCCGAAACCACCACCTTGCTTCTGCGCGTGGCATTCATCGACATGAGTGCCGCTTCCGCCGCGGCCGATGCGCCGTCATACATAGAAGCGTTCGCGATATCACAGCCGCACATGTCGGCGATCATGGTTTGGAACTCATAAATCCACTGCAAGGTGCCTTGCGAACATTCCGGTTGATACGGGGTGTAAGCGGTTAAGAACTCCGAGCGCTGCATGAGGTGATCGACCAGTGCCGGCCACGCGTGATCGTAAAAACCACCACCGAGAAAACACGCACCCGCGGCGGGCAAGTTTTCGGCGCCAAGCTTGGCAAGGTGGCGTTGCAATTGATCCTCATTGAGGCCGGGATCGATAGCGAGGTCGCGGTCGAGAAGTTGATCCTGCGGTAGCGAATCAAAAAGTTCTCGCACCGAACCCACGCCGACTTCTGCGAGCATGGCTTCGCGGTCGGCATCGGAGTTCTGAATGTAGGGCATAGCTAGCTAGGGACGATGTTTAGCTTTCGGAGGCAACTACTTCTTCATAAGCGGCTGCATTTTTTAGGCCATCGAGGGCGTCGGCACCGGAGACTTTGACTTTGATCAACCATCCGCCGTTCAGCGAATCGTTTTGCAGAGCCTCGAGGTCGTCTGGCAGGCCATCGTTGGTTTCGATGACCTCGCCAGCGACTGGAGAGTTGACATCGGAGACGGCTTTTACCGATTCCACTTCGCCGAAAGCTTCACCCTTATCCAAGGTGCGGCCGACATCGGGCAAATCCAGGTAAACCAGCTCGCCGAGTTGCTCCACGGCGAAATCGGTAATACCGATGGTCACGATGTCGCCATCAAGTTTGGCCCACTCGTGGCTGTCGAGGTAAGAACGGTCTTCAGGACGCATGATTTTTTTGTCTGTGTTTAAGAAGGAAAGCGGGGCGCGCGGTAGATGGCGCGAAAGTGGTTAGCCGCGCGAGTTATGCGCGACGAAAGGCATGGCGGATCGCTCGACCGGCAGCTGTTTGCCGCGGAAGTCGACGGTGAAAGCGCCAGTCAGGCCTTTCTTGATGTAGCCAGTCGCGATGGGGTGGTCGAGGGTTGCGGAGTAAACCCCACTGCAAATCTCGCCCACTTGTTCGCCATCGCAGAAAATCGCATAACCTTCGCGTGGCACGCGTTTTTCCGCAGTAAATCCAGCAAGTTCGATGGTGGGCTCATCCATGGCGCGCAATGCATCGCCGCCGATGAACTCACGAGTCTTCCATCCTTTGATGGCAAAGCGCAGCCCGGCATCGAGCGGGGTGATTTTCTCGTGAATCTCGTGTCCGTAAAGCGCAAGGCAGGCTTCTAAACGCAAAACATCGCGCGAGCCAAGGCCGACCGGAGCGGCACCAAGTTGCAGCAGCTTTTCCCAAACCGGAACAATCTGCTCTGCAGTCACGAAGATTTCATAGCCATGTTCRCCGGTGTATCCGGTGCGCGCGATGAAAAGTTCACCCCATGGCGAGGGGATGTATGCCAAATCGAGGAAGGCTGGGCAGAAATCGTTGCCATCGCCACTCAACTCCGCCAAAATCTTGTGCGCATCCGGACCTTGGATGGCCAATATGCCGCCGCCATCTTCGGTGAGGTCACAACACTCGGTTTCATTCAGGCGGCTAGTGAGAATTTCCCAGTCGCGATGCCGGTTTGCAGCGTTCACCACCATGAAAATCTCCTCATCGGCGGTGCGATAGGTGATGAGGTCGTCCATGATCCCGCCATCGTCCTGCAAAATCATGGTGTAGCGGGCCTTGCCAACCGGCTGATCAAGGATGGAACCACCGAGAGCGGCATCTAGTTCGGCTGCAGCGTGGGGACCCTTGAATAGGAATCGAGCCATATGGGAGACATCGAACACTCCCGCGGTGGCGCGCACGGCACGAGATTCCCCAAGGATGGAGCCGTAATCCAGAGGCATCTTCCAGCCAGCGAAGGGGACCATTTTGGCGCCCAGTCCTTCGTGATTACTCGCGAGAGGGGTCTGGAGGACGGTTTCAGGTGAGGATGTAGCCATGGGAAACGAAAAAAGGACGCCATGGTGGGCGTCCTGTCTGGGTCGGGATGACGATTCAGGGTCCGTCGGGCTGTAGTCCTTTTACCTGAGAGATTGGCTGCCAATGCAGTTTGCCCCTTCGGTGCCGGTTGACCCGGTCTCTCCCACAGCCGTCTTGCGGGATGATATTCTCCCGCCCCCGATGATTTTGGTCAAGGWAGGGAATGGGCCTCTGGAAAAAGCAATCTTCGACTTCCCATTGACGCGGATTCAGTCCGCCCCTAGAATATTCGGCCCGTTTGACCCCGGTAAAGTGGTCAGAAAAATAATCATGGCAAGACGTTGCGAAGTTACAGGTAAAGGCACCAAGGCCGGCAAGAGTATTGCCCGTCGCGGTTTGCCTAAAAAGAAAGGTGGTGTTGGTCTTAAAACGACCGGCCACACGAAGCGGAAGTTCAAGTCGAACATCCAAAAGCTCCGTGTATTGCTGCCMAATGGCACCGTGCGCCGCATGAGGCTGGCGACTTCGGTGATCAAGAAAGGCGAGATTGAGATCATGTTGGAAGGTCGCATGCAGACTGTTCCATTGGTCAAAGCCTTGCGCGGACGCAACCGCGAGTTCAGCAAGATCAACTCTTAAGCTTTCTAAAACGCCCTCGAGCGTCTTCCTAATTCTCCCGGAAACCAATTCCAACTGGTTTCCGGGAGAATTTTTATTTTGTCCGCCGATGGGAGATAAACAAGCACCACATGTCGTAGGCATAGGGTGTGTGTTCTCCCTCGACGTTCCCACATGTTTAGCCACCGGGTTCGTTGTTTCTCTGGATCCAGAAACGGAGTCAAGATGGCTGCAAGAAAAAAAGCTACTAAGAAGAAGGCCCCTAAGAAGGCTACCAAACGTAAGGCCACCAAACGGAAGGCCACCAAACGGAAGGCCACAAAAAAGAAAGCTACGAAGCGGAAGGCCACTAAGAAGAAGGCCACGAAGCGGAAAGCTACCAAGAAGAAAGCCACGAAGCGTAAGGCCACCAAGAAAAAGGCCACGAAGCGTAAGGCTAAGAAGAAGGTAGCCAAGAAAAAGGCAACCAAGAAGAAGGCCAAGAAAAAGGTAGCCAAGAAAAAGGCAACCAAGAAAAAGGCCAAGAAAAAGGTAGCCAAGAAAAAGGCCACCAAGAAAAAGCCAGCCAAGAAAAAGCCAGCCAAGAAAAAGGCCAAGAAGAAGGTAGCCAAAAAGAAGGCCACCAAGAAAAAGGCTAAGAAGAAGGTGGCTAAGAAGAAGGCCACGCGCAAGAAGCGCTGAGCTTTGCTTTTAAAGCCAAGGTCAACAAGGAAATCTTAAATCCTTGACGAATCACCTGGCCCCGGACACGATGGACTTGTCCGGGGCCAGTCCCTTAAAACACCCAATCCCTTCTCCCCCAAACCTGACATGAATAAACGCGAACTAGTCGAAGCTGTCTGCGAACAACTTCAAACCACCAAGACTGCTGCTGAAGAGACCGTAAACGTGGTCCTTAAAGCAGTGCAAGAAGGCGTAAAAGCTGATGGCCAAGTCTCTGTTGCAGGTTTCGGTACCTGGAATCTACGGCAACGTGCTGCACGCACCGGACGTAACCCACAAACGGGTGAGCCCATGCAGATCAAGGCCAGCACAAGCGTTGGCTTCAAGCCTGCGAAAGCCTGGAAGGATTCGCTCAACTAGAGTTCGATTCTTCCCAAGCCTGCCCTTTGCTTAGCAAGGTGGCAGGCTTTTTTTTATGCCTGAGCGGTGCTTTCGTTTAAACGCTCGACTTCTGCAGCGATTTGATCGTTATCAATCTTGGCGAACATAAGCTTGGCTTCTCCAATTCTTGCGCCGGCGTTACATAACGATGGCACTTCATTACCGCCCCAGTCTTCGGCGCTGGTGGTGGAGTGGTCGGCAACCTCTCCAAGCATGACGCGTAAGGATGCCGCCGATTGCGGACAGAAAGGAGCAAGGCGTCGGCTGAGAAGTTCCAAGTAAGCGAGGCATCGCTCTAAAGTTGATCGACATGCAGCCTGGTCAGCTGGATCTTCGCTCTTCACGCTCTTCCATGGCGCCATGAAGTCGAAGAACTGGTTGAGTGCGGTACATGCTGCAATCAAAGCTTGTCCGCTTTTACGGAAGGATTGATTTTCTAGGTGTTCACCAACTTTGGCAAAGGCAGCATCGGCATCGGCGAGGAACTCATGTTCGAAAATGGTGTCGACGCTTTCCGGAACGCAACTATCGAAACGTTTGTCGACAAACTTCAACACCCGGCTGATTAGGTTGCCTACTTTGTCGGCAAGCAAGCTGTTGTTGGTCGCCTGAAACTCCTCCCAGGTGAACTCGGCATCGGCGGTTTCCGGCATCGACATGAGTACGTGGAAACGTGCAGCATCCGAGTTGTAGGTACTGAAGAAGGACTCGTTATCCAGGTACCAACCAGCCGATGTGTTGAACTTTCGCCCCTGCAGGTTGTAGAACTCATTTGCTGGGACCGACCACGGCAAGGTGAAAGGTTTGTCATTCCACTCATCGCCCTGCCCGAGCAGCATCGACRGGAACACCACCATGTGAAAGGCGATGTTGYCTTTGCCGATGAAATGAACTAAGCGGGTGTCATCGCCCTGCCACCAATCCTTCCACGCATCTTCTTCGCCATTGGCCGCCGCCCACTCCATGGTTGCGCTGATGTAACCAATCGGTGCATCGAACCAAACGTAGAGCACCTTGCCCTCGGCGCCCTCTAAATGTTGCGGCACCGGCACACCCCACGGCAAATCGCGGGTGATGGGGCGTTCATGCAAATCTTTCAGCATGGCCTGCACGTAGCCATCGACGTTGGGCTTCCATCCTTTCACCGGATGCGCCGCATCTTCACCTTTGTACCAAGCGTCCAAACCCTCTGCCTGCAACTTCGGCAGGTCGATGTACCAATGCTTGGTTGCTTTCAGAATCGGCGAAGAACCGTCAATCAAACTGACCGGGTTAATCAACTGCAGCGCGTCAATCCAAGTGCCACAAGACGGGCACTCATCGCCACGCGCTTTTTCGTAGCCGCATTCATGACAGCCGCCCTGCAAATAACGGTCGGCTAAGAAGCGGCCAGACTCCTCACTGAACCACTGATCCTCGGTCTTATCGAAAATGCATTCGCGCTCGAGCAAGACTTCGAAAAACTTCTGACTGGTTTCGACATGTTGCGGGCACCGTGCGGTGCCAGAGAAAATGTCGAAGCTAATCGAGAACTGATCGAAAAGCGCTTTGATTTCACCGTGCCATTGATCGACATACTCGCGATACCCCATACCAGCCTGTTCGGCCTTCAAGGTAATCGCAACACCGTATTCATCGGTGCCGCACACAAACAACACCGCATCTTTGCCCTTCGCCATGCGCAGATAACGSACATAAACATCTGCCGGAAGATAAGCGCCAGCAACATGCCCAAAGTGAATCGGGCCGTTGGCGTAGGGGAGTGCAGAAGTGACGAGGTAGCGCGACATGGGTCCTAAATGGAGGCAAATGACCCCAGAGAATAGGCTTGCGGGGCATTCTCATCAATCCAGACACCCGCAAGATAGGGCCCATGTCTGGCATGGGTGATTCGCACTTGAATATACTTCAGGAGTTGGAGTCGCCGTAGCGCAACTCCATAGTCTTCACCTTGGCGCCAGCATTGGCCGGCAGGGTGACGATAAACAAACGGTCATATGTGCCGTGCTCAAGCACTTGCTTCTGCACCGTTTTGCCAATGAGGTTCACGATCTCGCCCTCCAGGCCAAACACCATGGCCGGAACCGTGTTGGAGTGACCGCAAACCACCGCAACCGATCCCGCAGGAAGGTTGTTTAGATCCGACATCTGCCGATGCATTTGCCCGGCCGGCACCACAACGACCTCAACACCAGTCCGTTCCGCCAAAACCTTGATGGTGCCTTGCGTGCGTTGAAATTCCGATGCAAACAAATGCGTGACGCCAGCATGCTCCAGCAAATCGGCGAGTGCAGTAGCCCGATCTAAGCCAGCCTCGGAAAGCTCCGGATCACGGTTGCTCTTGGTATCGGACGCAGTCTCAGCATGCCGTACAAAGAAAACGCTGGCTGGTTGTTGCGGTGTGACTTCATGTGCTGGATCTTGTCCCGCAACCGAGTTTGAAAAAGTAAATACACCACCAACCAGCAGCAGCAAAACGGGGAACAGCAAGGAGGCCTTCATGGCCTCAGTTTACTCCACTTCTTCCAAAGTCCCCATGCTCTTCACATAGCCAATTTCAGCTTCGACGATTTTTTCTAGCCGAGATCCTCGCACCTTTGCCTGTAGAGCCGCTAAATCCATTAAAGCCCCAGCRYKWTCNTCSMMKRAWTNGMMKTCGMCWRNGRSKTSRWCAMSCTTCKNTATYKRMWCYARGCMNCCSAKKKKWCMGMSGATWTGAWRNGCTTTGATATCTGCTTTTAACTCTTTGGCCGTTTCAAATCCCTTATAGAGCTTGACTGATTCTTCGAGAAGTAGGATTGCTTCGTGAGCCCGTCCTTGCCGAGCAATCCGTTTGGCGTAGGACACCCGTTCCCTTACGCGTACCCGTAAGCTCTGCTTCAATCCACGAGCGTACCTTGCAACGCCTTTGTGCTTATGCTTGGTCAGTTTGTCCAAGGCCTTGTCCGCTTTCTTTAATTTGTCATCCAGGCAAGCACCGAGGAAATCGTCCCAGCACGGGTCAGAGAACAGTGGGCGAGGGTCCCAAGTCTTATCCAATTTTCGAGCAAGTAGCCATTCTTCCTTTAGGGCCTTACGGATGTCTTTGCTATATGGAGATCCACGCCAAGCTATGCGGCCATCCCAGCCAACGATAAATGCGAAAGGCTCTGGCCCCGGCAAATAAAGCTGATTCGCTGTGGAAGAGGTCGCAGTCGCAATCGGGATTTTTTTTGCTTCAAGAATAGGAGCGATGGCCTCTGCGGTGTCATCGCTGATTACAAAGTAGAGAGCATTAGAATCTTCAATCGGCCTCCAGGTCTCTATGAAGGTCGATTTATTTAAAAGAAGATCAGTTTCTTCCGCCGGCCAGAAAAACAAAACGATGACACGACCACGAAATTCTTCCAAAGACAACGGATTCTTGGAGTTCAGCCACTTGGTCTTCGGAATCTCTGGAGCAACAGCTCCGACTTCAATCTGCGCATGTAATCTGGTTGCGCCAACCAGTAGCAGCAAAATTGGGAACAGCAAAGAGGCCTTCATGGCCTCAGTTTACTTCTCTTTAACGATGACACCCATACTCTTTACATAGGCAATCTCGCCTTCAATAAGCTCTTCCAGCTTCGAGCCCACCACTTTGGGCTGCAATGCAATCAATGCCTTCAACGCGCCAGCGCGATTACCTTTAAAGGCTTTCTCCAAAGCTTGTACCCGCTTTTTGTCCCAACCCAGGATAGATTTCTTGGTGGACTTGATGATTTCGATCTCGACTTTTAACTCATCGGCGGTTTCGAAACCCTTATAGGTTTTGGCTGATTCTTCGAGCAATAGAATCGCTTCGTGTGCTCGCCCTTGTTGTGAGATTTTCTTGGCATATTCCACTCGATCGTCAACCCGCATGAGCATAAGAATATACATACCTAAAGCATGGCTCGCGATGTCTTCATCTTTATGCTTCATCAGCTTCTCCAAAGCCTTGGCGGCTTTGGAGAGATTGTCATCCAGGCAAGCTTTAACAAATTTATCCCAATGGGCATAGTGCATCGGGCGTGGGTCCCAGGTTTTGCCAAGGTCGTGGGCTAACTTCACCTGCTCGTCGACGGCGCTTCGGATGTCATCGCTTAATGGAGAACCTCGCCAAACAATGCGTCCGTCCCAAGCTACGATGAACACCATCGACTCCTCTCCAATCGCATAAAGCTGACCGGCCTTGGAGGAGGTGGCGATAGCAAGTGGTATCCCCTTTGCCTCTAAAAGCGGAGTGATGACCTCTGCGGGATCCTCACTAAGTGCTACGAAAACCGCGCCTTGTTCGGCTAACGGCTTCCACCAATGGACAAAGGGAGTGTCGTCGAGCATGGAAGCCGTATCCACGGCATTCCAAAACACCAGCACCACCACGCGTCCACGCAAATTCTTCAAAGACAAGAGCTTCTTTGTATTCAGCCACTTAGTCTTAGGAATCTCAGGAGCCACCGCCCCGACTTCAATCTGCGCGCCTAATCCGTTTACGCCGAGCAGGAGAAAAAGTAGCCCAGCGAGGAAACAGCGCATGGCCTACTTCGCGCGTTCGACCACCTGAAACTGCAAGTCGGAGATGTACTTATCTAAAGTCATCCGCTCGCCGTCTTCCAAGTTATCGCCGACTTTTTCGCGTAACATCATCAGATCATCAATCACGGTGCGGGCCAACGGCAAGTTCTCGTCTTGCTTGGGTGCGCCGGGAATGTCAATCATGCCCAATGCGTAAAAGCCTTGCATGGCAATTTTCTGCAGGAAGAGGCGGAAGTCGCCTCCAGGAATTGTCTGCTGGTCGTTCATCGGTTTTCTACTTGCGCGACTTCCTCGGCATCGGCCGGGGTCGCTTGGAACTCGAGAGCTGCACCGATAAAGGCGGTGAACAGCGGGTGCGGAGCCAACGGCTTGGACTTGAACTCCGGATGGTATTGCGCGCCAAGGTAGAACGGATGCTCTGGCACCTCGACCACTTCAACCAAATTTCCCTTCTCATGAATGCCGGCACTCTTTAGCCCAGCCTTCTCCAAACRCTCACGGTAAGCGTTGTTGTATTCCCAACGATGCCGATGCCGTTCAAAAAYCATGTCGCGACCGTAAATCTCGGCCGCCTTGGTGCCTTCGATGAGGCGACATGCGTAAGCGCCAAGGCGCATGGTGCCGCCTTTATCGGTGACATCTTCCTGCGACTCCAAAAGATGAATCACTGGGTCAGCGCAATCGGCATCGACCTCGCTGGTATTGGCTTCCGGAATCCCAGCGACGTTGCGCGCATATTCCAAAACCATAGCCTGCATGCCGAAACAGATGCCGAATGCCGGAACCTGATTTTCGCGCGCCCAACGCAAGGCGCGAATCTTGCCTTCCAAACCGCGCTCGCCAAATCCGCCAGGGACTAGCAAGCCGCTAATGCCACCGAGCAATTCCTCGATGTTGCCATCGGCGCAATCTTCGGCAGCAATCTTGCGAAACACCACCTTGTACTGATGCTCGACGCCGCCGTGCATGAGGGCTTCGTAAATCGACTTGTAAGCATCGTGGAGCTCGATGTACTTGCCAACCACCGCAATCTCCACCTCGCCCTTCGGGTTCGCCCAGCGCTCACGCAGGTCTTCCCAGTCGGACATGTCGATGCGCGTGTTATTCGGCAGGTCCAAATGCTGCACCAAGGCGCGATCCATGCCTTCGCGGACTAAATCCAGCGGTACCTCGTAAATCGTGGTCTCGACGTCTTGCTCCTGAATCACATCTTCCGCGCGCACATTGCAGAACAAGGAAATCTTCTGGCGCATGCTTTCGGTCATGGGGCGCTCACAACGACACACCAAAACGTCTGGCGTAACGCCAATCTCGCGCAACTTGCCCACCGACTGTTGGGTCGGCTTGGTTTTCATCTCGCCCGACGCCTTGAGGTAAGGCAGCAGGGTCAGGTGCACATACATGACCTCGTTTTTCGGCCGCTTGATACCAAACTGACGAATCGCTTCAAGGAAGGGGAGACTTTCAATGTCTCCGGCGGTGCCGCCAATCTCAATGATCGCGACATCGGTGCCTTTGGGTGCGCCACGCAGGATGGCATTTTGAATCGCATCGGTGATGTGCGGAATCACCTGCACGGTTTGCCCGAGATAACCACCTTCGCGTTCGCGCTTGATGACCTCGGAGTAAATCGAACCGGTGGTGGCGTTGCTGTGGCGGCCAATCGGCGCCTGCGAAAAACGCTCGTAATGCCCAAGATCCAGGTCCGCCTCATAACCATCTTCGGTCACGTAAACCTCGCCATGTTCAAACGGAGACATGGTGCCGGGGTCGACGTTGAGATAAGGATCCAGCTTCTGGATCGATACCTTCAGGCCACGCTTCTCGAGCATGACGGCGATGGCAGCGGTAGTGATTCCTTTTCCTAGGGAGGAAACCACGCCGCCGGTGACGAAGATGTAACGGGTCATGTCAGGGGGACGTCGGGGGACTGCCGACGTTCAAGGAACGCATCGTAATCTTTTCTAGTGTCAATTCCCGCGAAAGCGTGCGGCCATTCGAGAACCCGCAAAGAAATTCCATGCTCCAGGAGCCGCAGTTGCTCCAATCCTTCGGCGCGCTCTAATGGGGTCGGTTCCCAAGTGGCGAATTGTTCGAGCACATCGCGTCGGAAACCGTAAACGCCGAGATGTAAGCGCGCAGCAACCACGCCTTGGGTGCGCACATAGGGGATGGCGGCGCGTGAAAAATAAAGCGCGTCTCCCGACAAGCCGCTGACCACTTTGACGGCTGCTGGGTCATCAACCGCTTCCGCAGCCAAAGGTGCACTCAAGGTTACTGCTGGGCATCCATCGGCCAAAGCCTGACACACGGCATCGATGGCTTCGGGCTCGATTTCGGCTTCATCACCCTGCACGTTGACCAGAAATTCAGCATCTGGGAAGGCTTGCGCAGCAGCCCACATGCGGTCGGTGCCGGAGGGCAGATTAGGGTCGGTGAGCACTGCCTCGGCGCCGGCCGCCAGCGCGATATCGAACAGGGCTTGGTCATCGACCGCAGCAACCACGCCGCTGGCTAGCTTGGCGAGCAAGCAAGCCTCTAGGGTGTGGGCCAAAAGCGGCTTGCCCGACTCGGCGAGCAACAGCTTTTCCGGCAAACGGCTCGAGGCACGTCGCGCAGGTACGACCACCAGGGTCCGGCCGACCATCACTTAGTGCTTGATGGCGTTGCGTGCATTCTCATTCTGAATGCGATTACGCTCGTTCTGGAAGAAGTCAGTGCCTCCAGGGTTGTCAAGGACTTGCACGGCGAGCGTGGTGTCGAAAATCACCCGCACGGCATTGGCGCAGGTTTGGGTAAGCACATGGTTTTTTTTGCCCATGACTGCGCCCCAACTTAAGGAGTGGCTTTCAGTGCCGCGACGCACCACCACGGTAACGCTGGCTCCACCAACGCTCTTGATGCCATCGACGCCTTCATCGTAAAAGCCAAGATCATCGAGCGCCTTCAGCAAAGCACCCATTTCAATATTGGGGATGACCTTGTAAGTCGCACTGCTGCGGGCGGTGGTGTAGTAATCGGTTTGCGAAACGTTGGCGTCGTTGTAAAGCCCGATGGTGGTGCCGGCGCGGTGATACTTGACGGTGACCTGGGTTGGCTTGGTCTCTGGATAAATGCCGCGCTTGGCAAGATCGGCGAGCATGGCGTCGTGGCGACGGACGGCAGCTAGCTCGGCTTCACTATTCAGATAAATTTCGTTTGGGTTCTGCACCGCAGAAGCAGAAGCAGCGCCACTTTGGCTGGGATTGTCCCAATTTTGGGAGCCAGATTCCACCGCCGGAGCCAGCTTGGAGCCGGAATCTGGGTTGGAAGCGGGGCCGGCGCAAGCAAAAAGCAGGCCGAGAGAGCACAGAAGTAGGTTTCGCATCAGAAAGGTTGATTGATGAGCGCGGGACAGGACAATCATCGTCTACGGGGCCAATCCCCGCAAGACCATGAGTGGCGAGAAAAGAGCATCGAAAAGTCTGACCTGGCGTAAGACCGCTGTGTATAGCTGTGGAATCCTATTGGTTTCCCTGGCGGATCCGCGTGCAGCCACCTTCATTTTTGGCAGCGTGCTGGTTTTGCTGGCTTGGCTGCTGCGGATTTGGGCTTTCGGCTATCTCGACAAGAACATGCTGTTGGTCACCACCGGTCCATATGCTTACCTGCGTAACCCAGCTTACTTCGGCAGCTTCCTTGCCCTGCTTGGGGTGGCGCTCGCCGCCGGCAATGGCGATGCTCTGCGCGGTCAATTGGTATGGGGATTTTCGGCGGCTTTGGTCATCGTGTTTTTAGTTTTCTATATGCCGCGCAAAATGAAGCGCGAATACCCACGCTTGCAAAAGTTGTTCGGCGAGGAAGTCGACACGCACGCAGCCAATGTGCCGGACTTCTGGCCGCGACTTACCCCATGGCGTAGCGGACAAGAGCGCAGCTTCTCGTGGGAGATGGTGCTGCATAACCACGAACTTTCCTGGGGCCCAGCTCTTGGATTGGTCATGCTCGGCATTTGGACGGCACCTATGTGGTCGCCTTTCGCCAGTCTCTAAACCGTTTCGCTTTGAAACTGCCACCGCTTCCTGATTGGCCACGGGCAGAGGTTGCGGCGTCGGAGCAAGAAATGCTGAGCCGTGGTTCCAAATGGAAGCCTGCGGTATATCGCACAACTTGCGCGGATGGACGACGTCGGGTGGTCAAAGATTGTGTGGATTTGCCGTGGTACAGCCGTGGTCTGGCGCGCTTCCTCATGGGGCGGGAACGACGTCTTATGCGTAGATTGGAGGGGATTGACGGCTTTCCAATGGTGCGCGAACGCATTGACCGCAATGCATTCTCGATGGAGGTGCTCGAAGGGTCCGTTTTGACTCCCGACAACTTCCGTTTGGCGCCACGTCGTATTGCCGACGACCTTTTGCGCCTCATCGGATTGATGCATGAACGTGGGGTCTACCATTTGGACCTTCGGCAACGGCAAAACATCTTGCTCGGCAAAGGCCTCGAGGTCTTGATTTTGGATTTTGGAGCCGGCTGGGCGCCGAATCCGGTCGCGCGGAAACTTTTTGCCAAGTTGCTGGGCGAGATTGATCGTTCCGCAGCCTTGAAATATCTGGCGCGTTTCAGTCCCGATGATTTGACCTTGGAGGAGGCTGAAGAAGTGTTGCGGGGCATCCGCCGGCGCAAGATGTGGATTGTTTCGCCMTATCRYTCRCGCGGSGTCGAAGAAGCGGTGCAAAAACGMCTYCAAAAWCGYCCATAAYSGGMRCCACWAAATGCTWGTGGCTWTGACGAATATCGCCACAAGATGTGGTACCACAAGATTTTGCTTGGATTTTCAATTTAGAACCATATATTGAGGCCACCAGGAGGGGACACCATGGGAAGGCTCGAAAAACAGATCATCATTGGCGCGCTCGCATTAGTCGGCGTGYTGCTCGGAGTTGTCGTCGTCAAGGGGCTTGAGCCTCGGGACGCGGAAGACGTGCGCGAGCCGCTCTTCATCTCGTTGGACCCAGTGGACGAGGTCCCGGAGGAGGATGCTCAAGAGAAGAGTGTCTTCCCTGATTTCTCCGACAACACGGCTAAGCAGCCGAGCAAGGATYWRGTCAAGGCACCGGGAAAGCCAYGGRTGCAGCCGCCAGTGGTGAAGTCCGAGCCCAAAATGGACCAGCCACGTCTGTACACCATTCGGCCGAACGACACCCTGTCGGAAATCGCGCAGGATCAGTTGGGTAGCCAGCGTCGTATGCAGGAAATCCTCGATGCCAACCCTGGKCTCGACATCAACCACYTAGTGCCYGGYGAAAAGCTGGTACTTCCTGGTCGCAACTCTGGTGCAGTCGCTGCCAAGACCAAGCGTGGAAGTGGCCGCGCGGTCGACGCCAACTCGGGCTTGCGCACTCACACAGTTGCCGCAGGTGACAGCTTGTGGGGCTTGGCGGAAAAGTATTATGGCAAGGGYTAYAARGTGGAWCGCATTGTCGCYGCSAAYCCGAAACGTCTTCCGGATAAAAACACCGTGCTGAATATCGGCTGGGTGTTGGTCATTCCTAAGTAAGTTYTYGTGGAGCAAATGCGCGGCATTCCGAGCAGYGAGCCGCGCTACATCCTGGGKTTGAAYTCAGGAACATCCGCCGACGCCGTGGACCTCGCATTGGTCCGCGTGACCGGCGAGGGCCAGAACCGGCAAGTCGAGCAGATGTCCGCCGCTGAGGCGCAATTCCCGATGAAGCTGCAACAAGCGATTCACATGGCACCTGCTTGGGAGCTTGCTGACATCGCCCGCTTCGACGTCGCCCTCGGTGCCTTCTTCGGACGTTGCGCGCGCACCTTTCTCGATCGGCTAGATTTCCCCATCGATCATCTGACTTGCGTAGCGAGTCACGGACAAACCGTTTTTCACCATGACGGCCAACCCTTAGATGGCTCGATGCAACTCGGCGATCTCTCCATGCTCGCGCAAACCGTTGGCGCCGATGTGGTCGGCAACTTTCGCATGGCCGATCTTGCCGCCGGTGGTCAAGGCGCACCGATTTCTCCCTTCGCCGACTGGGTGTTGCATGGCGGAAGCGGAGTCGAGCGAGTGATTTTGAATCTTGGCGGCATCTGCAACATCACCCTGCTGCCTAAAACCGGGCCGCCGACTGCCTGGGATTCCGGACCCGCAAATGGTCCGCTCGATGTGCTCATGCGCGCCGAGGCSAATCARGAAATGGACCTYGGTGGAGTGCTCGCWGCWTCMGGCACGGTGCAGGAAGATTTGCTYCACGCGCTCAAGCAGGACGASTATTTCGACCTGCCYKCACCTAAGAGCACCGGRCTGGAGAGATTCGGCTCMGCTTTGGCGCAGAAAGCGAGAAAATTGGAGCCYGAAATGGAMCTTTGCGACATCCTAGCCACCTTGGCTGAGCTGATTGCCTGGTCGATCGGCGAGAGCTTGAAAAAGGCTGGCTGGMAGGGGGGGGCGGTGTAYATTGCCGGCGGCGGRYTACACAATTYAGCCCTTCAAACGGCCCTACACCGGCACCTGGGCGCCACACGCGTTCATTCCTATGCCGAAYTRGGCTTCGACCCGGACTCTAGAGAGGCRGTCGCCTYCGCGCTTTTGGGCGATGCATTCCTGCTCCAAGAAGTCAGTACTTGGCCGAGCACTACCGGATGTCGTCAACAATGTGTTTTAGGGCAGTGGTCTCCCGGACCTTTGCTTGACCGGACTTAGGTCGTTCTTATGATGTTGCCTACGTAAACGACGTCACTAACGGGACGTCTAACGTGTTTCCCTTGCTTTACCCGAGCCCACTCAAGAACCAGGGTAGAAAATGAGCCTCATTCGGACATCGGTGCTGCGCCTCCTCGTAGGTGCGACCCTCTTTACTGTTTCCGCGACTTCCGCGAACGCCCAATCCTCGCAACAGCTGCTCGATCAGGGCATGGCTGCCTATCATCAAGGCAACTACGAGGCTGCAACGGCTAAGTTCCGCGAAATCGTCGCCTCGAACCCATCCAAYGCYGAYGCRTTGCAGATGCTGCACCAAAGTGAAGATGCTCTGCTTGAGCTTCTCATCGAAGGTGGTGAGTTCGAAGCTTTCGCACGYGAAATCCTTGCTKCKGCRCGCAGCGAAGGYCGYGARACCATGCGTGACCTMGAYGCWGCTGCAAMCGCAGCCGAAGGTTGCTTCTCGGATTCCTAYTCGGATCGCGCCAACGCCATCTTTGCACTGAGCCAGAACTTCGGTCCWTTCGGAGCTGTYCCRCTGGTTTCTGCMTTGGGYGAYGCAAATGAAAGTCGYCGCYTGGCTGCGATTTACGCTTTGTCGCGCATGGGYTCCAACATGGTTCTKCCAGTGTTGGCCGCAACYCAYTCCACCAAYAMMGARGTGCGYWTGAGTTCMCTYCAYGTGTTGAATGCKCTTGGTGACCCGCGCACYATGGCTCGCGTTGCTGACATGGCTGCGAACGATGCCGATGGTTCGGTGCAAGCTTTGGCTAACTCCGTGGTCGCAGGCATGGGTGGTGATGCAGCACAAATGCTGCTCGAGCAAGGCTCGCACTACTTCCACCACGACATGGTGCGTGGTCTGGCTCCAACCGAAAACTACGGCGTGTTGTGGACCATCGATGGTCGCACCCTCAGCCCTTACGACGTGCCACAAAACGTGGTCGAAATGGAGCTTGCTAAGCACAGCCTTCTGCGCGCCATGGATTTGGGCGCAATGGGTGCCGAATGGCGCCTAGGCATGGTTTACGCCAGCGAGGTTGCTGTTCTTAAAGGTCACGGTGAGGCTCTTGCCGAGCAAATGACCGCGCAGAACAATGCTCTCATGACTCTCAGCCACAGCGCGCTAGATGAAGCCCTGACCCACGCGGTCCGAGGCAACCGTGCAGCCGCTTCTGAAGTCCTGATTGCTGCTCTAGATGGTGCCGGTGGTAAAGCTTGGAACAGCTTCCRCGAAGCTCTACAGAGTCCAATCCCAAGCATCAGTCACAGTGCTGCAATCGCTTTGGCGCACCAAGGTGAGTACAGCGCCGACGTCACCAGCAACCTTGCTGCTGCACTCGGTCTCGACGCACAACGCATGGTGCACATCATCGATGGCAATGCTGATCGCGCAGGCGCATTGGCAGACGCTCTGATGATGGCTGGCGTAGATGTCACCCTTGCATCCGACGGAGCCACTGGCTTGGTCAACATGCACCTCGGCCTCAACGTCGATGCCTTCGTCATCGCAGATCCACTCTCTGACCTTTACGCCGGACGCGTGGTCAAGAGTCTGCGTATGGACCACCGTTTCGGTAGCACCCCAGTCTTCGTGCTTGGTAACGATGGCACCGGTGACATGGATGCAAACGTAGTCGACTCGGTCGATGCTGCCACCATCATGGGAAGCTTTGCTGACCTTGATGCACAGCGCGAGCGTTACATCGCCATGGCTGCCGCCGCTGCAAAGGCTTTGGCTCACGCAGCTCATGACGGTCAAGTCGGTTCCGCAACTGGCGCCCTGATTGGTGCTCTTGGTCGCGACGACAGCATTGCCAAGTACGCAGCACACGGTCTCGGTTTCTCCGGTGACGGTTCTGCCGCTCCAGCACTTCTCGCTGTGGTTTCCAACACGTCGCGCAGCTCGGAAGTTCGTTCCGCAGCAGCCTCCGCATTGGGCAACCTCTTCGCACGCAGTGGCGTCGCCGTCGACACCGCAGCACTTCAGTCCGCCATGACCGAAGGCGATGCAGCGCTGTCTGCAGCTTGTGCACGCGCCATCGGCGTGATGGGTGGTGGGCACCTGTCCGCTGGCGTCAGTGTTCAGTAGTCACTAGGCAAAAGCTTTGCGTCGGCCTCGGCCAGCGCTAAACTTTGCGCCCATTGGAGCCGGTCTACTGCGGTAGGCCGGCTCTTCTTTCAAAAACACGCCAGAGTAGCTCAGGGGTAGAGCACCGCTTTCGTAAAGCGGCGGTCACGAGTTCAATTCTCGTCTCTGGCTCCAACACAGAAAACCCGCATGCCTTTTCGGCGTGCGGGTTTTTCTATGCGAGGGCGAGTATCCTTTCCCTATGTGGCTGAAGTCGTTGCTTTTCCTTGCCTGGATCTCCTGTTTTGCGCACAACCTAACTGCGCAGGAGGCATGGACCACCTTGTCAGAAGGGTCCTTGGAGGAAGTTCAGGCGCTGATGGAGAACCTGCCGGAAGGGATTGCGCTGGATGAGTACCTGGGATCCCCCCCATTCACGGTAGCTGCTATTTCCAATCCCCATGCGAATGTTTTGACCTACCTCCTTGAGCAGGGAGGAAATCTTGAAGCTGTGGACGAAGATGGTTGGACAGCCCTCATGCTGGCCATCTACTACAATCCATCCTTGGCTCCGGTTGAGTTTCTGTTCCAAGCTGGTGCCAACTGGTCGCACCAATCCAAGCAAGGATGGTCTGCATCTTCTCTTGCAGGTTATCATCCGGACTCCCTTAGCATTCTTCACTTATTGCATGATCGGGGTGCCCGTTTTAAAGAGGTCACCAACACTGGACAAACAGTTTTGATGTCCTTTGCTTCCTCCTGTGTCGATTCAGATGCCTTTTCCTTTTTGCTCCAACAAGGCGAGTCCTTAGAAGAAGTGAATGAAGATGGTTGGACAGCCCTCCATTTTGCAGCCTTGGAGTGTCAATCTTTCGATGTACTGTACACCTTGCTTGCTGCAGGAGCTGTAGTCGATGCCAGAGCAACCAACGGTGTTACGCCATTGATGGAAGCTGCTCATCACTTTGACGAAACGCAGGCTCTAGACATTTTTTTGCAAGCCGGGGCTGATATTCACGCCGTAGATCAAGACGGATATACGCCGCTCATGCATGTCGCGCATGGCAGTGAAGACCCCGATGCCGTGGATTTGTTGCTCCTAGCTGGTTCGACACTGGAATTCTCCCTTGAGGACGGATTGACCTCTTTGATGCTTGCCGCAAGTCAAAGTGAAAGTCTTTTGGTGGTCCAACGATTTATAGAGCGTGGCGCGAACCTCCATGCCAAAGACGAGGATGGATGGACATCGCTTTTTTATGCGGCCTGCTTTAATCCAGACCCTGCCATCATGAGATTATTAGTAGAATCTGGATTGAAGGTGCAGGCAAAAGATGCAGACGGAGAGACTGCATTCATGAATGCAGCTAGCATCGGTGACTTTCCCTCCGGGCTTTCCACTCTGTTGGAATTGGGTGCTGATTTAGAGGCGCGAGATGAAGATGGCATGACACCACTCATGCTTGCCGCAAGTGCCAATGAAAACCCGACAATGATTCAACAGCTATTGGGCCTTGGAGCAGAACTAGAAGCCGTGGATGAGGACGGCTGGACGGCATTGACTTATGCTGCTGTACTTGCACAAGATATTGCAATCCTTGAGGTCCTGTTGAAAGCAGGGGCAAATCCGCGGGCCAAAGATGACGTTGGGTGGACTCCTATGCAGTACACGCGCCTCAATTCCAATATCACTAAAGAAGATTATGCCAAGTTAGTGAAGGCGTATCGCAAGAAATAGACGGGTTCGACTTTCCTCATCGACCCATAAGAAACGGCATAAAGAAAGGTGCCTTCACTCGAAAGTGAAGGCACCTTTTAACTTGTAGCCGACCCTTGGTTAAGGAAGCACTTCCCGACGCAGTGCATTGGTCTTCACCGAATGCCCAGCAAAGGGACCACGAAGGGTTACGGCCTGCAGCCCAATCTCACCAAGCGGTGCCAGCACCGGAACATCGGCGGTGAAGGATGCATTGCCTTGCGCATCAGACATGGCAAGGCCAAGCACAATAATCTGACCTGCAAGATCCAAATGTAACTGCCCGAATCCTTGTGCATTGCCCAATCCAGGGCCTGCTGGGGAATACAAGAAGGCCACGGGGCGATTCGGAACGGTGCCWGTCAGGCTCATGGTTGCAGCTTGCCCGCGATAGAGCTCACCAACCTCAAGCGGTGGGCCAGCAAGAATGGTAATTCGCTGGTTAGCACTAGTGCGGTCGAGATAGGTGTAACTTCCATCCGACCATTCGACGCGCACTTCATCGACCTTCTGCGCCTGRGCAAGCCCCAAGTGAAGCAGTGGTTCGTGGGTGCCAAGATAACTCGCAGCATTGTCGACGTGACGCAAACGCCACTCCGATCCAATGCGCAAGTAAACCATGACKCCRATMCCGCCAGGAGCGMTGTTRTCGTTCGCGCTGGTGTCAAAATCCAACTGCAGCCAGTTGCCGTCGTTGCTTCCACTGTCGTTGCGGTACAAACGTACCTGGCCGTGGTTGGAGAGTAGGACCAAGTCGTTATCGCCATCGCGATCGTAATCGAGACGTAACAAGGTACGTCCTTGGCCTGGATCGGTCATGCCAGCTGCCACCGCTTGTYCGGTGTAGGTGCCGTCCTGCTGATTGATGAACAAACGAGTCGGAGTATTATCGCGCAGACCACTCCATCCGTTTGCTGCAGCAATGTCCATCCAGCCATCGTTGTTGGCGTCGATGGCAGCAGGACCCCAGCCCCAGTCGGCATCGGCCACGCCAGCGCTGAGGGAGTCGTCGGTGAAGACAAGGTTGCCTTGGTTGTGTAGCAGAATGTTGCCAGGAATCGGGTTGATTGCAGAAGCATAGATATCGAGCAACAGGTTGTTGTCGTAGTCTGCGAATGCACTGCCCATTCCGTTAATGATGTTGAACTGTGGAGGTTCCACAGCCATCGAGGTGAAAGTGGCGTCGCCCTGATTCTCGAACAGGCGACTACCGCCCCAATCTGCGATGCACACGATTTCTGGGTAGACGTCGTCGTTGAGATTGACGATGCCGCCTGCAAAGCCCATGGCTTGCACTGCATCGGCGCCACAGGTTTGGGTGACGTTCAGGAAAGTGCCATCGTTTTGGTTCTGGAATAAAACGTTGGAGTGGCCGGTGAATTGTTGGCCAGCACAAACGTAAAGGTCTAGGTCGCCATCGCAGTCGTAATCGCCAAAGAAGGCGCTGTTGCCGACCGCAATGGAGCCTTGCGTGGAGTTCACGCCGGCAGCCATCGCAACCTCGGAGAAGCCAGTGCCGCCATCATTGTGATAGAGGCGATGCATGCCAACCGCGGGGGCGCCAGAAGCTAGGCCAAGACTACTTACGAAGATATCGATGTAGCCATCGTTGTCATAGTCTGCAGCCGCTGCGGCAAATCCATGGTGGGCGACATCGACTCCCCAGGCTGCTGCCTCATCGGTAAAGGTGCCATCGCCATTGTTGATGAACAGCGCATCGGGGCGACCGCCGCCACCTAGCAGGAATAAGTCGGGCCAGCCGTCGCGATTGAAGTCGCCGACGGTGCCGCCAGCATTCATGTCCGCCAACATTCCCACGAGATTGGGATGAGTGTCATGAACGAAGGCCAGGCCAGCAGGCCCACTTTGGTCCGGGAATTGAATCTGTCCGCTTGCGGCTGTCGGGAACACGACAGCGAGCAGCAGCGACAAACAGGAGAATTGCACACAGCGGGGGCTGGTGTATTTCATGAAAGATCGCCCGTTAGGGTTTAGGGTTAGGGGATGCAGCTTAGGGAGGCTACCTCTCGACCCTAACACTAAGTTGGCTGGTACTGAGGCCAATAAGGCGAAAATATAGAAGACGGAATCGTTCTAAATGGTGTGAAACGCATGTTTTCGGGGGTTTCAGGGTTTAAGCCCCGATTCAGCCTTCTCTTCTCAGTCCGACGCGCGAAGAGACTTCCACCAACCACGGATTTTATGGCTCTGGGCTTCCTTGTCTTGGGGCAGCATCCAGCGCATCTCCTCAAAATGAGGGAGGTTGAGGTCTATCATCGCWCGCAAAAGAGAGGCGTTTGAGTTTGTGGAGTCGCTGGGGCCTAAGATGCGCCCGGTGCGCGGGTCCCCCCATGCGGCGGCCTGGGCATCATTTTTGGCAAAGGGCAGAAAGGATCCGTAAAAATCGGTGAGCGCTTGGATCCCGTCTGGGCGCAAGGCATTAACCTGGTATGGAAGGAAAGTGCCGATGGCGAACTCGGTTTCCAAAGTGCCGACTCCGCTGATTTCGTTGCCGTTGCTATCGACTTGCGGCACTAAGGTTGGAAAACTTGCGCCAAGGATCGGTGGTTGGTTCGTGACGATGCCCTGTTTCCACTGCGGTCCATAGTCCGCGCGATAGGCTTGCTCAGCGACCTTCGGTTTTTTGAGACCACGGATTTTGGGTAGTGCGTAGTCGTCAAGTGAAACCAAGGTCGTCGCCTCGATGGTTGGAATTTGGCTATCCGGTGGCGCGATGTCGGATTCCACCCAATCGAATAATGCCATGAGTAATGCGCGGTAAGGCACCAAGTTGTTCACCGGACTCCCTTGGAAACGAGGAGCGTCCTTCGCTTTTTGGATTTTGTCGCGAGTGGCTCCGTGCGGCCAGGCAATCGGGAAGTGTTGTGCGCCGCGAATGTGGAAAAGGCGCTCGTTCGGAAGCGCTGCAATATCGGACTTGCCGTCAACCGAAGAATGAATCAGTGCCGCAGCACGTCCCCAATATTCATAACCCGTGTTGATCTGAAATACCTTCGGCAAGGTATCCGATGCCGTGCCCAGCGCATAAAGCCCATCGGTGATCCCAGTGATGGAATCGGTTTGGGTGGCGCTAGTAAATGGGAATAGGTCGGTGGGGTAGAAGAAGGCGGAGTTTTGGTGTGCATCGCGCGATGGTTGGCCAAAACGATGATTGAACGAACCGCGGCCTGCTCCAGCGGTGAGGATGAACATACCGTCGAAAGCACGTTGTCCGCCACCAAGGTTGTTGAAGTCCTGGTAGAGGAAGTGGCGTAGGAAGCGTCCAGTTTGAGAAATGCCGACCGCAATGGTGTTGCTCACTGGGTACGGGCATGCACTTTCATCTTTGAGGTAGCCAGCGAACTGCGCCATCGCAGCGGGGCCAAGACCAAGGATCCACGGATCTTCGGCGGTGTACACCAATTCGTAGATGAAGTTGGCATCGAAGTGACCGCGGATGTTTGCGTTGTCGAAACTCCAACTATCTCGATCCACGACTTCGCGCTTTGCATCGCGGCTAGGGCGTTTAGTGAGTACGGCGCTAGCTTCGGTTCCAGAAGCTGGCAAATAAGGGATGTGCCCGCGATGCGAAATCTCTAACTCAGTTTGCGCTTCGTGCAAGGTCCAATCGGAACGCACCAAACCACGGATGGGGGAGCCATCGAGATTCTTGGCGCGCGGCACTTGCAAACGCAATAGGTTTGGGCGGTCCGGGACATCGGCCTGCCAACCGAGCCACACCAAAGTGGTGCCGCGGTTCATCAATAGGCCATCGCCAAAATCTTCGGCGCTGATGGGATTGGCGCCGCCACGTCCATTACAGAAATAGCGCAGACTCGCTTTGCTGCCGCGATTACTCACTTCCATGAAAGCCGTTCCCCCGTTTTGCGGACGATGCAAGGGGCGCAGAATCATCAAGTCCGCAATCGCCTCCACGTGCCCATCTTCGGTCAACGGCGCGAACTCCAAATCCACAATTTGCTGGAGCAAAGGATCGGCCGGGTCAAAGTGAAACACCACTTCTCCGACAATGCGCTCATAACTCCCTGCCTCGCCAAAAGCCGCGCCATCCAACAAGGTGGTGCTTTCCTCAATCCGCACTTCAGAAATGGAATGCGCATGCGCCGTACTTTGGAAGGCCAGGAGTATCAGTGACAACATGGACCCAGCATAGGGGTGCGGGCGCTCTATTTGCGATTTACTAAATGGTCGATAGCAGCTTCCAAGTCGTCCTGATTCGGTCGAATGGTGAAGTTCTGCAAATCGGGTTTGTTTTCAACATCAATCCGGGGCATGCGTTCTGGGTTGCGGCGGCTAATAAAGGTGTTGCCAAAGCCCGATTGCGAAGAACTCAGTAAAAGTAGCACGCGAAAGGTGCCAGATTCGCCGAGCGTCACAATGACGTCATGGTCGGCAGTGAGCGCCATCGATTTGTCGCCGAAAGAGGATCTTGCGTGGCTTACGTAGCGGTCGGTCCGCCRATCATCGCCATCTTCCAGCAAGTCAATGGTGAAGTGCATGCCTTCCGGGAGAGCGATAGGGGAGTCTAAATGTATTYTGACTGCATATCCCTGCTCAAAAACYAGGTGTTGGTCRSTGCTTACATTTKTYAAGSTAAGGGTRCGTTTGCCYWTCGAAGAAGCGTGCAGCGTTATGCCATGCTSTTTGGAAGTAACGCTGACCCCTYCYGCCCCAAATCCACGACGGCCAATKCCAATTAAAGGTGCTTGAAKATAGAACCCYGCATCYTTTTCAATACTGYTTRGATCAACCGTAACCCGGAATTGAATGAGTTGTCCGCGCAAGTCAACCATGAGGGATTGCGGCGCTTCWACTCCTTGAATAAARATGTTTTCAATCTTGSCTAARACCTCATTGGTTGATGSGTTCAAGACAGAAAAGGTKCCGGTACCGGTRGGTAAATYTCGAATTTCAACAAAYTGRTCCTTAACCYGARTCGCCTGGAATGACTGCGGCCAAGGCCTTTCGCTAGGATCGTTTTGAAGTAAATGCTTAAAYTCAAACTGRATTTGGTTGGCATCAATCCCGTCATCGGTCAGAACTTGAATGCGCAGGGTTTGCGCCTCTGGCAGAACGATGGCAAGGTTCGGGTCACCCAATGCGAAGRATTGAAAGTGTGTTCGAAATCCTCYTGCGCTAATCTTTAAGCGAAACGGTTCCTGCTCTACATTGCCTTGCAAATGGAAACTGCCATCCTCATGGGTGTTGCACGATGCTTGGAATATAGGTGTCCACATTCCAGTCGGCCTGCCGTCCTTTATATATTCCCGYTCTAATTGAAGCATTGCAGAGGCCACAGGGAGTCCATTCGGTCCGTGCACCGTCCCCGCAGCAATCGTTGGAATCTCTTCGAGTTTAAGTATTCCCAAATCGTGCTCGCCTAAATCTAGCGGGGAAGAAAGGTCCACGCGAATCTGCTGTTTCTGATTCGGAGCCGCATTGSNGAGCTCCAACATGAAATAACGCTTTTTCCATTCCTCACGGGACGGTGAAACTACATAGCGAAAGCGCCCCTCAACATCGAGTTGGAGGTCGTTGATTCCGGCAGATCTTCCCGTACCGTTATGGTGCGTTAGGGTTGCCTTTACTTCTTGGCCTGATGCAGGATTCCCCTCTGCGTCCACCACTTGGCCTAGAAGTACTGGCCGCACCGGTTGTAACCGAAGCTGAATCCTTACTGGCCYTGTAGCGGAGCCCGGAATGATGGATTGTGTTTTGGCAGTGAACGCAAATCCCTTGGTTTTGATTTCAAACGTGAATCCTTGGTCAATTTCTACATTATGAAACAGCCAGGTTCCATCTTCGTTTGGCTTTACTTGRCCGAGGCYGAAGGCGTAGTCCGGCGCCTGTTCGAAGGTCAAGGTTGCRTGAATCAGGTCGGTGAAWGGCTTCCCTCTACTGTCGGTCACGCTGAGAATAAGATCCCCCGTCGGTGGAAGTGCAAGCTCCACCACTTCCTTCGGRAGTTGAGTGAGGTCGATTTGGAAACCRAAGTCTTCCCGCAGGATGGTGTGCGGGTAAAYCCAATGGGTCGTGTCCGAAGAAGCTTCTGGGTTAAGGCCCGAAAGACGCAAAAGTGCCATTCCRTMTGCATCAGTAGTCRCAGTCAAGAAAGGGCTCGGTCGACCGCTAAATAAACTTTGGTAGGCCAAACTAACCTTTTCATGAATGGCGTCTTGACCATTCGCATTCACCAAATGTACGCGAACGGATTGGTTTGGTGAAAGTCGAATYTGAATTCTTCCATCCTTTYCCAACTCCCGTTGCACCCCAAACGAATCATCTTTACCAGCCATGAGATGTAGGCCGAACTCTTCAGAGATTTCGGCTGTGGGAATAGATACTAATCCCTCAGCATCGGTGGGATAGCGYTGGCCAAAATGCTCTGCCATCGCTTGGTAATCCAKGGATAGGGTCTCAAGAATCGCTAGTTGTTCTGGAGTTAAATCGGAGATRTCGGAGAGATCGATCACAAAAACCACKGCATAAGGGACCGCTTCGCCGGTGGCATCGTCCACAACCTGGACTTGGACCCAGCTGGATTCCTTTGCTTGCGAATCGATTTCGWCTGTCAAAACTTCAGTGCGSGTGATTGCCGCCTGGGTAGGGGCGGTCGGCCTATCTAGTTCTTCAGTGGACACTTCATGGCCGACGCTTTCTGTTACCGAAGTGCCAAGCTTCTCGGTTGAATCCTTATTCAGGAAAAGTACGAGAGCAATTAGGATGATGAATCCGCCAAGAAGTACAGGGATGCGTTGCATAAATAGGAGGTGGTGGAGGTGGCCGAATGGCAGCCTGCAGAGGATAACTCCGCTTGTGGCATGGCTCTGGAAGTGCGCGGTTGCATGCCAAAAGCGTGCTACAGGTCATTAGCTCAACGTCGTTGGGATTTCGGCCCTTCTATGAATTCAACTAAGCTTGGAAGACTCCAATCTCATCGCATGCCAATAACCCGTCCTCAAGGAAAAGTTCTATTCGCATTGGCTTGGCCACTGGCTTTTGCCATAGCGTTGCTGTTCGAGCCTATTCCTCAAAATCCAAGCTTCTTCGATTTCGCAGCGAGTGGACAAGGGTTTGGCAACTCTCACTTTTGGAATGTCATCACCAATTTTGCGTTCTTGTGGGTTGGCTTAGTCGGAATTGAAAAAATGATTTCACATGGCATGTGGAAGAACGCCATGGCAGAAACCATCTTCTTCCTCGGAGTTTTGCTGACGGCTTTCGGTTCGGCCTATTTTCACTATGCACCGGACATGCACACTTTGGTGTGGGATCGCTTGCCCATGACCATGGGATTTATGGCTTTCTATTTGGCCATGATTGACCGATGTTTCCGAGTCTCGCTTGCCCGGCGCTGGCTTCCATTTATGGTTGGAATCGGATTATGGACGGTGCTTTATTGGGCGCAAACCGAGGCCGATGGACATGGAGACTTGCGCTTTTATGCCATCGTCCAATTTCTGCCCTTGCTGCTAATCCCCATCATGCTTTGGTGTTGGCCGCCAAGAAATGTAAAGCCCCTGTGGTGCATGCTTGGCCTCTATGCCTTGGCCAAGGTCTGCGAACAATTTGACCATGAACTTGCAACATGGCTGCCTTGGTCGTTGACTGGCCATGCGCTGAAACATTTGTKCGCGGCCGCCGCTGCCGGATGCTTTCTCTTGGCACCGCCTAAGGCGATTCAATCATCAGAATAGAAACCGTTGGCACCCAAACTTTGGTTTTGGAAGTCTGGACGAGAACGCCGTCCTCGTCGATCCCCAACAGGGTTCCCTTCACTTCCGGGTGGCTGCCGTTGTGCGGATTGGTCGTAATGGTGACCGAGTTGTTTATCAGGTGAGATAGGTTTCTCTTTTCCTTTCCATCTTCTTGCGCGGCGGTCGGATTTGCGAATACGCCAAGTAGTAAGATTGCGGAAATGGAAAGGAATGCGGTAAGAGGGTAACGTTTCAAGTTTTTTTTAGTTTAGGATTGGACGAAGGACGATGTTACGAAATTCAATCACCGCACCTTCGGATTGCAGAGCAATGGGGCCAGACCAATGCGCCGCCCAAGTTGCGGTGTTTTGAATGGCGCCGTTCACCTCTAGGGTGATGCGGCTGCCACGTACCCGAATGCGGTAATGGTTCCACTCACCTAGCGGTTTCTCATTGCTCGGTTGCATTTTTACCGTATGACGCCCGGAGGTGCGAGCTGCGTCGACTTGCAGGGGGAAGGCATCGATGTTCCAAATGTCGCCGGCATTTCCGGAATGAAGCTGTGCCTCAATGCTTTGTGGCCAAACCTTATGCGGTTTTTGCACGCGCAGAAGAACGCCGGAGTTGCCAGGTCCCGCAGCAGGGTCGCCGCGCCAGTCCAGCTCGATTTCGAAATCGGTATAGGACTCTTTGGTGTACATGTAGCCGATGGGATTGCCCTCGCAACGTAGAACACCGTCGGTCACACTCCATACTGATTTCGGGTCGGTGCCGGGCGGTAGTTGAAAGTTCCATCCGTCAAGATTTTTGCCGTTAAACAGCTCGACCGCTTCACCAAACTCTGGCTTCGCATCTTGCAGGACTGTGAGGAAACTGACAATGTCCGCCAAATCTTGAGCGCTTAAACCAACCGCATGTGCTGGAGGCATGGAGGAGATTTCTTGGTGCACCCGCGACGCGACATCGCTGGCTTCAAACACCTGTCGCGCACCTGTGGAATCGCGCAGCACAATGCGCTCGCCATCAGCAAGGATGGCGCCGACAAAGTGACGTCCGTCGTTTAAGGTGAACACCCAAGTGTCATAGCCGAATGCGATGGATGCGCTTGGCGCCACTAATGCATCCATGAGTCCGCGTCGTCCAAACTTTTGTTGAATGACGCTAAGGTCTGGACCCATGCTGCCGCCGAGTCCTTCATAACTATGACAGGCGAAGCAAGTACCGCGTCCACGGAAAAGTTCTTGGCCGTGGAAGGGGTCGCCGGCGAGAGCGGCAAGTTCATCGATAGGTGGGTAGTTGGATTGCGATGGAAACACTTCCGATGCAAGGGCGCGTACCGAAAGGTCGGCATGCTTGCGTAGCAGCGGTCCGATGGCATCGAGAATGTTTGCCGGTAGTTTTTTCGCTTTCGCCGCTTGCAGCAGGAAAACGGCGCCGCTTGAATTTTGAACCAAAGTCTTAGCGGATTCTAAGTCGCCATTYACCGCGGCCTGTTCMCGCTGTGCAATCGCATCGGCATCGCGYCGRCGTTCGAGATGAAYSGAGAATCGCAGSGAAGTTYGGTTGTTCTGCGARGTSCCTTKGTCATCYGCAGCGCATGCACCAATCAAGCGCATCGC
Organism: Planctomycetota bacterium; assembly: GCA_002746235.1. Classification (GTDB taxonomy): domain Bacteria; phylum Planctomycetota; class UBA1135; order UBA1135; family UBA1135. The sequence goes on along the minus strand of NVWJ01000008.1, from coordinate 32,839 downwards.
ACCAGGTGGAACCTGTATCGCAATGCGCGATGGCGCATGCGTGCCAATGCCAATCGCGTATTCAGCGCCCCCAACATGCAGCGCGCCGCCTTCACAGTTCGCGTTTTTGTTCACCGATCCCCAGCCGGACTCGGCCTCAATCCAGGTCGCGGCATTGGCCGATTGCATGCCGCTTTCGGTCTCAAAGCGCAGGTCCAACCAATCACCCCAATCGCAAGCATTGCCATCGCCGGTGTCATCGACCACCAGCCAAACRACTTCGGCGCGGTCGAGATTGATATCGATRGGTGTGGTGGTTGCATCGCGCATGATGYCRCTTTSCCAAGTGAGTTCRGMYTTTTCGAAGTCRCCRGCTAGAGCATCGTTGAGRTCGAAGTTGCGCCAATCATTTTCGCTGCGATGGCGTACCCAGAAACCGGACATCTCGCGCAAATCTAGCGGGCCGCTCAAGGCGAAAAGCAACATGGCGTCGGCGGCTGSGCGGTGGGGCATGAATGCAATCGCATCGATAGCGAGAAGTCGCAAATCTTTGGSGTGGCGCGCATCGTTCGCATACGCGGTGAGCCAAGTTAAGGATTCCGRWGGATGCAARCGCCAMACYAAGCGGAGGCGGGTGTCATCGTCGGTGTCCGCGGTTAAGATTTTTGTRAACAAGGACGATGCCTTGCCATCTGCACCGAGGCCGAGGCATTCGAGGTAAACGCGGTCATCCAGTGGGCCTTGTAAGGCAAAATCCATCCACAACTGCTCTACGTTTTCGCCGCTTGCATCGCGCATRGAGGCGGCTACCCGTGCRCGGACAAAGGGCGATGGATCGTTTCTGAATTTAGCGGCGAAGTCTAGGGAGAAAGCATGCTTTCGAACCCATGCRCGATAGGCTGYGACGCGTAATCGTTCGGAGCTCAGGTCAGAGTGAAGAGTTTTGTCGACTAARGCCTCAAACTCGAGGTCATTCGAGTGAGCCCAAAGGTTTTTCGCCATCCTAGCTTGAATTTTTAAGCCTAGGTTTGGGATGTGAATGATGCCGCCCTCGTCGATGGCCTTGGTCCGCGCATCGATGGCTTCCTGCGATGCCGAAATTCGAATAATCCGCCCGTAAGCCTCCGCGTCGCCAGCTTGGTGCCCGCCGACTCCCGGATCAAACCAGTCGGCGACGTAAATCGATCCGTCGGGTGCAACTGCGACATCGCTGGGGCGGAACCAATGGCCGCGGTCACCGGTGACGTCGTAATTGGGCTGAATGAGAATGCCTTCTTCCAATTCCAGGGCGGCTCCTTGAACGTATGGGCGGTGGGTGAACACCAAGGAACGTCCGGCATCGGCGTTGAGGATGGTGCCGAAGAGTTGCGGGAATTCAAGACCTTCATAAACCGTCACGCCGGTGGGGCCGCCCGCACCATTGGGCGTGCCGAGCGGCATGACACCTGGATCCTGCTGATGCCAATGCGCACTCAAAATCTCTTCACCCGGACGACGGTCGGCGCGCCAGAATCGGCTGCCATCGGCACTGAAGTAACCATAGTTGCCGCCTTCCACAATCGAAACCGTGCGACATCCGCGATTGCCGTCGTCATCGTTGTCGGAAACGAAGACATCGCCGAAACTATCCACCGCGGCTTCGTAATCATTGCGAAAGTTATGCGCGATGATTTGCAATCCACTTCCATCCGGGTGCATGCGTCCAATCAAGCCGCCAGTCCAAATCCGGCCATCGTCCGAAACCAATCCCGGATGATTGTCTGCGGCAAACTGTCCGCCGCCGCGATAACTCGAACCGCTACGCAAATGGAAACCATCTTTGTCGGTGACCATGTGCGGGCCGGCATTGCCTACTGCAAAAAGTAAATCTCCATCCGGCATCTCCACGAAGGAGTGCAATCCATGGTCGTGGTCGGGGCCGCCAAAGCCAGTGAGTAAAGTGGTGCGGGTGTCCGCTTTTAAATCGCCATCGGTATCGCGGTATTCATAAAGGTTCGGCGAGCAACTGACCAATACGCGATCTTCCAGCACACAAATGCCAAGTGGAGAAGTGAGGTCGACGTCTTGCACGAAGACGGTGCTCTTATCAGCCTTGCCATCGCCGTTGGTATCTTCCAAAACCACCACGCGGTCGCCTTTGGGGAAATGCTTGCCTGGATTACGGCCCTCCCACTGCCGGTAGTTGACCGCCTCGGTAACCCACAAACGTCCCTTGGAATCAAAAGCGATCGCGGTCGGGTTGTACATGAGCGGCGATTCCGCCCACAAGCTCGCTGCCATGCCATCGAGTAGCTCAAACTGATTGCTTACATCGTTGGCGGGGGATTGTGCAAGCAGTAGCAGGGTTAGGGCCAGGGACATGTTTGCAGGGTAGCAAAGGATTCCGAGCTTCTGCGCATGTCTAAAATGTGGCAATGCTTTTTTCCCACCGATGCGCACTCGGGTTGATTTTCGGTCTTGGGTTGAGTTGTTCCGCGGAGCAGCACGCCGAAACCGTACGCCCCAACATCATTTTGATTGTGGCCGATGACCTCGGTTATGGCGATCTCGGCAGTTATGGTCAGGAGAAAATTCTGACTCCGCATTTGGATCGCATGGCACGGGAAGGCATGCGCTTTACTGATTTTTATGCTGGCTCTCCGGTTTGCGCACCGTCGCGTTGCACGTTAATGACTGGGCTCCATCCTGGCCATGCTTATGTGCGCGATAACTGGGAGGCCGGAGGTTGGGGAGAGTTCGATGCAGAAGGTCAACTGCCTTTACAAGCTGGTGCCGAAACCCTGTCGCTGCGTTTGCAGCAAGCGGGTTATGCAACGGCGTGCATTGGTAAGTGGGGGCTGGGTGGTCCGGAATCGACCGGATTGCCGAATGCGCAAGGCTTCGACCATTTCTACGGCTATCTATGTCAGCGTCAGGCGCACAATTATTACCCGACTCACTTATGGCGTGACGGGGAGCGTGAAGAGTTGGAAGGCAATGTGTGGAAAAACTTGACCGGCAAACATTATGCGCATGACCTCATGACCGACGATGCCCTGGCATGGGTAGCCTTGCAAAAGGAAAAACCTGAGCAACCGTTTTTCTTGCTACTAACTTACACCGTTCCGCACTTGGCCCTTCAAGTTCCGCAAGATTCGATGGAGCCTTACATCGGTACTTGGGAGGACCCGCCTTACGATGGCAAGAAGGGTTATCTTCCTCATGAACATCCACGTGCGGCTTATGCCGGCATGGTGTCGCGCATGGACCGGGACATCGGAAGGCTGTTGGACTTATTGGAGTCCATGGGGGCCGATGAGAATACTTTGGTGATCTTTACGTCGGACAATGGCGCGACTTATGACATCGGCGGTGCGCACTCCGAGTTTTTCGAGAGCAATGGTGTGCTGCGTGGCGCAAAGGGCAGCGTTTACGAAGGGGGCATTCGCGTGCCGATGATTGCGCGATGGCCTGGAAAAGTACCGGCTGGGGAAGTCAATGACACGGTGTCCGCGTTTTGGGATTTCTTGCCGACGCTTTTAGACGTGGCCGATGCACCAGCACCGAAACGCACCGATGGATTGAGTTTGTTGCCGACGTTGAAAGGGGAAGCGGYYRCATCGGAGSASGAGCGSGTGCTTTAYTGGGAGTTTCCAGCTTATGGAAGTCAGCAAGCYTTGCGTCARGGARACTGGATGYTGCTGCGCCGYGGTYTGAAGRAGGGSGACATCGARCCGGAGTTGTAYMACTTRSGSGARGACMTCRGTCAGCAGCATGAYTTGGCMTCGGARYATCCGSARCGGGTGRCTKCMATGATGGARCTGATGGCGCWGSAGCATGAACCKTCYSMARAGTTCCCRYTGCCGGGTRTCGACGACTAAATCACCACAGGTTCCATGTCGGTTGGCATCTCTGCAAGTTCGTCGGYGGTGAGTAAAGCATAAATCTCGACCAAGTTGCCGCCTGGATCACGCAACCAGAATTCATGTAGTGGCATATTGCGCCAAGTGGTGCGGGCAGGTTTTTCGATATGGAATCCGGCATCGACGGCGCGTTGTTGACAGGCGAGGACATCGGCTTTGCARTTTACCCCRATGCCAAGGTGGTACAGGGTGTCCTGATGCARCTCCATGCCATCGTTGACCARRAARACTARGCGGTTGTTGAGGCGGACATCATCRAAAACAACAAAGCGGTCCGTCCAATAACTCGGCTCCAGCGCGAATAACCAAGTGTAAAAGCGCGCGGTTGCTGCAAGATCTGGAGTGCGCATACTGAGGTGAAATTCAGAGGGGGTGGCGCCGGATGGGGGGACATCGCGCATGGCCGCTAGGATTTCTAATCGTTTTTGAATGCGCTCGCCGGCTACACAGAAATGTTCGAGGCGCTCGGCATCGGAAAGCTCCTCGTTTTTACGGTCTGGGTCTGGAATCGGCCAGTGCAAGCGCTTTGCCTTGCCAAGAAACACTGGACAGACTTCCTCGGCACAAAGGGTAATCACTAAATCAACACTTGCGGGGTCGATATCCTGGACTGAGGTCGAACTATGGGCTTCCAGGGAGACATCAACCGCAGCCATCGCTTGAATCGCGAGGGGATTGACTCGGCTTGGAGCGCTGCCAGCGGACTGAATCGTGGCTGATTCACCGAATAACTTGCGCGCAAGCCCTTCCGCCATCTGACTGCGCGCGGAGTTGGCCACGCAGAGGAAGAGGATGTTCTGGAATTCCATGAATCGAGTATGCTCGTCGATTCCAAGTCATGCAAATCGCCGCATCCCTAACCTTACTTTTCCTCGCCGCACCCCTGTTTGCGCAAGAGGAATCTCCCACTGCAGGATCGACTCCGATTCCCGATCCGCTGCTTTTTTACACGGGTCATGAGGGGACATTCCACGGCGTAGATGTGTCCTATGAAGCCATTGCCGGTGAAACTTACTTGCGCGATGACGATGGCAACCCCACCGCCACCATTTTTTCTACTTCCTACATCATGGAAGATGTGGAGGATCCAACCACGCGCGCGGTGACGTTTTTGTGGAACGGCGGCCCGGGGTCGGCATCGGTGTGGTTGCACATGGGCGCCTTTGGTCCCGTGCGTGTAGATATTCCCAGTGATGCGCGCGATGACGGCGCTCCGCCTTATTCTCTCATTGCAAATCCCGGAACCTTCCTCGATTTGTCCGACATCGTTTTTATCGATCCAGTCGGCACCGGCTTTAGTCGTCCACTTGGCGATGCAGAAGGCAAGGACTTCTATGGTGTGAAGCAAGATGCGGAATCGATTGCGCAGTTCATTCGTCTTTGGTTAACCGAACACCGGCGTTGGAATTCACCCAAGTTCATTGGCGGTGAAAGTTACGGCACCACACGTGCTGCAGCGGTTGCACGGGAGCTGGAGGCCGGCTTTGATGACGTCGCCCTTAATGGAATCTTGCTGATTTCAACCATTTTGGATTTCAGTATTGAAAACCATACTGCCGGGAATGAACTTCCCAGTTTGATGCACCTTCCAACCATGGCGGCAACCGCAAAGTATCACGGGAAAGCGGGGGATGGTGTGGCGCTGGAAGATTTCGTCCAACAGGCCCGCGATTATGCGCTGAATGAATACGCCCACGCACTTCTGCAAGGCAACAGTCTCTCCGATGCCGAGCGCAAAGCCGTGCGCAAAAAGCTCTCCTCCTTCACCGGCCTAAGTGAATCCTTCCTTGACCGCAACGACCTACGTTTACAGCCTGGCCGTTTCCAAAAGGAGTTACTCCGCGAGCAAGGTCTCACCGTCGGACGTTTGGATTCTCGCTACACCGGAGTCGATTTGGATTCTGCAGGGGAACGTAGTGATCAAGATCCATCCTTCTACGGAATCGATGGCGCTTACGCCGTTGCCATCAACCATCACCTGCAAAACAATCTCGATGTCGACATCGACCGCCACTACAACATCATTGGTGGACTTGGCGGCTCTTGGGATTGGAAAGTGCCTGGAATCCCATTCAACTACTTCAATCTTGCACCTTGGATTGGGCGAGCGATGCGCGAAAACCAGGACCTCGAAGTCTATGTTGCCGCTGGTTATTACGATTTTGCCACTCCATTCTTCGCTGCGGAATACAGCTTGAACCGCGCCGGCATCGTCCCGGAACGTCTGCACTTCTACTATTACGAAGCTGGCCACATGATGTACATTCATCATCCGTCACTGCACAAGATGCAAGATGACATTCATGACTTCCTTGAAAGTGCGCTGAATCGTTAATCCGTTCACCGGTTTGCCGGATTCGGTTGATCGATTTCGCGGCCTACCCCGCCCTTTGCCTTCTGATCAACGGGCTTAGTGCGAGTGGAATGATTTCGCAATACTCGGTTGCAAGGCGGGTGCTTTTCGCGCCGGCAACAGCAAGGAAGTCGGGGAGTCGCCGAACGCTAGGAAGTTGTATTGATTGGCAAGCCCCTTGACCTTTCTTAAAGTTGCTTTGGTGGACAGTAACCGGCTTGTCGTGCAAGATGGAGTTTCCTAACCCAACTCCAAAGGAGGATTTAGATGTACACGACTCTCGGAAAGATTTTCACCATGGCCTGCATTGCGGTGGTCAGCTTTGTTGCAGTGACTGACGATGCCCCGACTCAAGAACCCGCGCAAGAACCGTCTGCCCGCGGTGCCACAAGTTATGGCCCGGTTGCCGGCACTGAGAGTTTTGATTCGGTAATGCAACGCATGGCTTCACAAAAAGATGCCATCGTCGCGCGCCATCTTGATTTGCTTAAGGTGCGCTATGACTTGAGTGACCGTGAATCTGGACATGCCATGACGCGCGGGAAAGCAGTGCAGTCCGGTGTGCGGGTGCGATTGACGGAAGGTACCACCTGGGACAGCTTGGCTTCTATGCAGGCCTCTGATATCCGCGCCCATAATCTATTCCCGCAAGGGTTTTTGCCTTTGCCGCACGCGAATCATTCGGAAGGGGGCATGTTGTTTCCGCAGTATCACATCGATGAAATTAAAGCGCAGACCGGTCGCGACTTGACCCGCTTCGATTTGGATTATGTGATTCCAGACCATTTTCTGCCGGAATTCCCCCCGGCTATTTTTNCTTACCACGCGCACGGATCTTGGCGATGTCTCGATGGGGAAAGTCGTCACCACCGATAATTACTTCGATTTGTTTAATGGCATTTTGAATCCAAAACAACTGGAGGGATTGCGATTATTGGTCTCACCGGTTGCGCAGCAGCAATTCAACCTTACTCATGACCGGCGTAGTGCACGCCCAAGTTTGGGCGTGAGYTGTTTTGATTGCCACACCAAYGGCCACACYAATGCRGCCACTCAYTTRGTMGGCGATATGCGCCCRCAGGAGTTTCGKCACCGTTTGGATACGCCAACKYTGCGTGGCGTGAATGTGCAGCGCCTGTTTGGCTCGAAGCGTGCTCTGAAAACCGTCGAGGACTTCACCGAGTTCGAGCAACGTGCGGCTTACTTTGATGGTGACCCGGTTATGGCAACCAAGAAGGGCGTAAATGTTTTGGAGAGAGGTAGTCAGGTGCATTCGATGTCCGAGTTTGAATCGATTCTCGATTTTCCACCTGCGCCCAAGCTCAGCTGGGATGGCAAGCTGGATCCAGGTTTGGCCACGGAAGCGGAATTACGTGGACAAGAGTTGTTCTTTGGCAAGGCCCGGTGCGACACCTGCCACAGCGGTTCTTACTACACCGACAACTCCATGCACGACCTGAAGGCGGAACGTTTCTTCGCGCCACGACTCATCAACGGCCGTCAAACGGCTGCCGATGGTCCGATTAAAACTTTCCCGCTGCGTGGAATCAAAGAGTCACCACCGTACATGCATGATGGCCGCCTTCTCACCTTAGAAGACACGGTCGAGTTCTTTAATCTGGTGCTGGGCGTCCAACTGACCAGTGATGAGAAGTCCGATTTAGTGGCTTTCCTTTTGTGTCTCTAACAGGTGAAGGCTTTCCTGTYACTYGGCSTCGTCAAAACGCCARGTRACSGGGAAGTCTTTGCTMAGCTCCARACCCAACAACTCGGCGCGYAGAAGTTCRATCGGAATCGGGCCTGCATGWAGCACGGCATCGTGGAACTGCTTGTCGGTCCAAGTGCCGTGCTCTACYAATTCSWTTTGCAAWGCGCGGAGTTGCARSCCGCCAGTCATATAGGCGCATTGATACAGCGGRCCGTAKCCRCCTTGAATGCTGCGCCGGACCTCGGCAGTGGCGTTRCGTCGTTCRTGACCCACYTGATCAACGAGGAAATCCACGCATTCYTGCGGRCTCCATTCGCCAAGGTGGAACTTCARSGAAAAGATGATGCGCGCGCAACGGTGACTACGCCAGAACAGCATGCCGATACGATCTTCMGGCGATTCGGCAAAATCCAAATCCCACAAACGTAGTTCCCAGTACAGCGCCCAGCCCTCGACTAAAAACGGCGTGTAAAAGGCACGACGATGTGGATTCCACCGTCGACTCATATATCCCTGCAGRTGATGCCCTGGAATCAGCTCATGATGCACCGTAGCTTTTGCATAGTGCCGATTGTTRCCRCGCATAGCCATGATTTTGTCCTCATGCTCCATGCCATCGGTRGGGTAGGCRATCGATATGACTTCKCCRCCRGTGAAGTAGGGCGTGTACTTYTGYCTTGCCACACTCATCATGTCCATGCGCCAGACTTGTTTGGCCACTTCWGGAATGGTGATGAGATCGCGCTGTTCTAGAAAAGCAATCGCCTCTTCTGCCAACTCCAAAATCAACTGCGGTTGCTGGCCAGGCTCAACATGCAAGTTTTTCACCTGCTCTTGTGCAGCCTTCCAGTCATCGTCCAAGCCCATTTCTGCGGCCGCCTTTTTGCGCTCAGCCTGACACCAAGCAAATTCACGCTCGGCAATTAGGATTAACTCTGCCGGCGTATAGGCGATGCGCTCGAACTGTAACTCCTGCAACAGGGCTGCTCTTCCAATCGGATCCCCGATGAGTTGTTCCGCATCATCGGCATCTAATCCGCCAAGCTCCGTGCGCACAAAGCTGGCATATTCCTGGAGCTTAGGTTTCAACGTATCCCAAGGCGCAGCACACCACCAAGAATAWTCCGGTTCATAACCCATGCGGTCCCGATGCCACCTGTCTAAAGCCCAAGTCAATCGTTCCAACTGCTCCGCCGCACGATTCGCAACCGACGGCATGACCGTGGGAGTCTTGGCGCGAAAATCTGTCGTGGCTTGGTCGATGGCTAGCGCTGCCTGCGCCATGATTTCTGCAGTTAGTTCGCCATCGGTTAGCGCGCGCATGGCCTTGGCCTCCAAAAGTTGCACGAGTGGCTCAGCAAAGGGCACTAAGGGCAGAGTTTCTTGCAGACGCTGATACTCCAGGTCGAACGATGCAAAATCATGCCCGATAAGATTCTGCAGAAGCAAATAGTCGATTTGATCCGCCTGCGAACCCTGCGCGAAAGAAACCTTGCTGTGCTCCATGCCAGCGCGCAAGGTGAAGCGGGATTTGCGGTTCAAGCTCTCTCCACTCAATGGAACAGAAAACACCCGCGCCAGGGCATCGCGGTCAGCGGTGTACTGCGCAATCCTCTCCGCAGGTGTTGCGGGCGCAGTTTGTTGGGGGAGTGGTAAGGCTAGGAGCAGCAAGGAGGCAAGCAGCATGCACCAAGCCTAGCACTCAGGTCTGTGCCGGTGGCGCAGGAGTTGCGTTGGTGGACTTCAGTGAGAGGCCCAACACGCAAACAAGCATGACCAATAGTTCGAATGCCCAGTAAATGTAAAGCGTCATGGCGACTCCACTGGTGAATCCATAACTGTGTAGGCCAACATTAAGCAAGTTGACGCCCCACCACGATGCGGAAACCACAATGCCGCCAAGCACCGCCRTGTTGGCCAGCCCGCGAGCTCGAATGTAACCGCCCATTCTGGCGTGAAGAATGACCAGCATCCACAGGCAAATCAGCAATGCGCCGTTTTCCTTCGGATCCCAGCCCCAGAAGCGTCCCCAACTATCGTTCGCCCAAACGCCACCCATGATGGTACCGAATAATGCGAACAATAAACTGAAACAAACCGTGCCGTACACCATGCGGCTGATGCCTTTGTAAAACTCCTTGTCGCCTTTACGCAAGCCAAAGAGTTTGCCGAGCAGCCAAACGTGCGCAATCGCGGCAGCAAGCAAGCCACCGGCGTAACCAATGGTGACCGTGGTGACGTGAATCGCCAAGTAGTAGTTGGTGTCGAGTACCGCAACCACAGAACTCATGGTGTCGCCAACGGTGGCCACTTCATGGAGTTCATAGCGCCCCGCAAGGAACATGCCTGCTGTTCCGAGAATGGCAGCTAAGAATATCGCAATACGTTGGCGTGTCATCCATTCCATAATCAGCGACACCAGAACCACCACCGAGGTGATGAATAAAATGGTGTCGTAAAGCGTGACCACGGGTGGACGCTCGCGAATGATGCAACGTATCACAATGCCGGTAATCGCAAGTCCCAAGGCGATGCCCACGGTGCCATTGACTCCATGACGCAGCCATTTTTGGTTGGGAAGGAGAAATCCGACGGCCGACAAGATGAAAGCTAGGAGGTAGAACACCAATGAGTTGGTGAACAAATCCAAACTGTAGAGTTTGACCTCTAACGGGATGTATTTGTACTCATCGCGTGCCTTGGCTTGACCGACTAACTCGGTATGGAGTTCCTTCATGGCAGACTCAAACGCCACTGGATTGTTTTTGCTGAACTCCAACTTCTCGAGCATCGAGAGCAAGAGCACCTGCTTGCTGATATCAGCGCCTTCTCCGCGGAAGGACTTAACAAGAACGTCATAAGGGCGCCACCACGTGGAGTTGTCATGGTCGTGGCCATCGTGAATCTCGGCTGGCGGGAACAAAGTCGCCGCGCGATAACTCTTAGCCATGCCCATGTCGAAACTATTGAACAGGGCGGTGGTGGCTAAGTAGGTTGGCGAGTCAGGGGCATGTAGYTGCGAAAGCTCTTGCAGCTCGGCTGCATAACCCAGCATCCAGTGAAGGCCTGGTTGTTTCGGGCCGAGGATGTCGACTAAAACTGGGTCGCCATCGGTCGGGTATTCCTGGCGAGTCAGCGATAACAAACTCGACATAGCTTGGAAAACTGCTAAATCTTGGGATAGCTTCAGCACCTGACGCTGCAGGGAGTCGCGGTACGCCTGTTCAACGGCTTTCGCCGCTTCGGCTTCGATCTCCAAGGCTGCGGCGCCGAGCATGAGTTCATTAAAGCTGTACCAATCGCGCTTCTTTTTGCGTACCAAGCCCATGACCGTGAGAATGGAAGCGTCTTCAATGCGGAAACTCGGATAATCAGCGGCGAGTTCCGGAAAAAAGAAAACGTCCAATAGCCAGCGGTTGTGATCTAGCTTGCTGTCATCCTCAAACTTCAACGTGCGTTTTCCATTGAGCGTGAGCAAACGTAAGCCAGCATAGCTGTCCATGGGTTTCACACGACCGCCATCCTGCACCGGCAAAGTGCTAAACAACTCGACCGTTTCATCGCTCCAAAACTCGGTGCGCTCCTCACCTTGCGCCGATGCGGAGTTCGTGAACGCCAGCAGCAGAATCACCGGCATGGTGCGAAGTTTATTCTGACGTTTCACGAACTTAAACAAGTGCTTGCCAAAGGTGAGCACGAGGCCAAGGGTGATAACCCATAAGCTGTACTCGGGCCATTTGTCGGATGGGTTGTCGGTAACCGAGAACCAAGAGTAGTCGCCTCCGGCATCGGTGCCGTAACCGGATTGAAACAATACTAATCCTTGGTCGCGTAAGGGTTCGTTCATCTCAATCAAGATCGACTGACTGCCACGCTCATCCGTACGAGTGACATTGCTGCGGTAAGCCTTGGCTACGGTCATGCCCGGGTATTCTTCTTTGGTGAACTTATCCAGGCGAATCGAGAAGGGCATGGGATAAGCAGCGCGGCGCAGGTCGATGACGAAATCTCGATTTTCGGCACGGACTTTCCACGGACCCTTTGCAGGAGCCCACAGCAATCCTTTTTGAGAGGTGCCATCGGCAAGAACTACCTCAGCATTGAGCCCGGCAACGTTTTTACCATTCTCTTTGGCCAGTGGACGCGGGAAAAATCCGTAGCCATCGATGACTTCGCCAGCAGCTTCCCACATGGGGCCTTTCGGAAGGACCTCACAGTTTGGCAAGAATGTGGAAAGGTTCAGAGTGAACGGCAGATTCGCGGCATGAAAGCTGCGCGAGTCATCACCACTTAAATCAGCGAAGAGATCATCGTCTAAAACCCACTGTGGAATATCCAAGCCGGTGCCTAGTTCCCAAATGGAGACCTGCCACAGGTTGTTGCTGACAAACTCACTAGATTCTTGCCCAATGTATAAGCGCAATTGGCCTTCGGTCGAGTTGGTGAGTTTGACCAAGCTCGACAGGAGCATGACGATGATGCCAAAGTGAATGATGAGCACACCGATGTTGCGCATTTGCCATTTGATGCGCACCAAGCCGCCAAGGATAAGGTTGGCAGTCAACAAACTCATGACCAGAACGCCGCCTGGAAAGAGTGGAATGCCGCTGTGCGTAGTCAGGAACCAGGAGTTGAAGAAAGTCTCCTTGGCTTCGTACAAACCGTGATTGATTTGGAAGAGCGTGCCAAAAAGGGTTAGCGCGAACAGGCACAACAACAGAATGCAAGCCATGCCAAAGCTGCCAAAGGTCTTCATGATGATCTTCATCACTTCACCTCCTCTAAGTTGGCCGCGAAGGTCAAGAAAGCACCCTTGTGTTCAGCAACTTCCTCTTTTGGCCCAATCATTTTGAGGAAGTAGGCCGACTCGCCAGTTAGCAAAGCTAAGCCAAGTAAAGTTTTCTCCTCGAAGGAAGCTTCTCCACTCATGCCGGTGTATTCACCGACGGCCTCGTGCATGACGGCAGAACCGCCGAGGAAGTCGGCAGTGGGGAGGGCGTCGATTTCTTCGGTGCTAAGAGGATCCAGTCCCAGTTGGCCCTGCCAGCGATCGAGGTTTGGAATTAATCCGCCGCCATCGCCGCCGAGCACGACTAAGAAGCATTCGGTTTCCTTGCCGACGCGAAAGTTTAGGGCACACATCATGCGTGGACCGGCGTCGGCCCAACCTTCGGGAACTTGGAAGCGGTAACCATTTGCGCTAAACAATTCGTCGGCAATATCTTCGACGCTTTCCGCATTCGAATCGGCGTCTACCTTTGCTTCGGATTCCGGTTCCGCTTGTTTCGGTGGTTGAGGAGGATCGTGAGTCCCATGGGTGTCTTCGCCAAAATGAACCGAACTTACAAAGCTGAGGAAGCGTTCATGCTCAGCCTGCAACAATGCTGCTGGTCCTGTCATTTTCACAAAAATCGTGGCTTGCGGAGTGGAAACAATCACCCCGGTGAGTGCCCAGTCGTCCTGCGCCTCGTTTCCCATGCCGACGAAGCTGCCTTCGAGCTGCAACAAAGAGGCGTCACCTCCAAGCAACTTCACTTTTGGAAGTGCAGCGATTTCCGCATCGCTGGCATCTTCCAGTCCGATTTGTTTGCGCCAGCGATTGAGGTTTGCCGCCAATCCGCCGCCATCGCCACCAAGCACCGAAACGAAGCAATCGGCATTCGCATTTCCTGCAGGGTGCAAGTTAATCAACCGCATGCGCGTGCCCTCATCCTTGGTCCATCCTTCCGGTAAATCAAACAGCAATGCATTGCCAATAGGCGCGGATTGCATTTGCGGAGGCTTCGGCGCCTGGACCTCTTCGCGGTCAAACCGTTGCGCGGAAGTCAGGCCTTGGTTGGAATGCTGCGGCACCCAGGCTGCAGTCCGTTGATCGAGAATCTCGACGTTGTCGCCAGGGCCACCACAAGCCGAAACGGCTAGGGCCAGGGCAGAAAGAAGGGAAAGCCGGCGATTTTGCATGAAACTGGGTTTATGGCATCCAGGGCGGCAAATTGTATCAGTACATTTGCCTCCTTGGGCGTAGTTTCGGCACCTTAACTGCAGATTTTTGACCTTCCGGTATAGTGGGAAAATGATGTTCTGCGGACTTTTCCTCCTACTTGCGCAAACCGGTGGCCCAGTGATTTCAAACCTTGAAATCGCGACCTACCAAGGAGGCAGTATTGAAATCCATGGATCTGGATTTGGCATGAGCGGTTCGCCCGCTGTCTTGGTGTGGAATAGCGGTGCGCAGAGGCGATTCGTGCCATCGTCCTCACCCTTGATTCGGCTGTGGAAGGACAACCGTATTTTGCTCCAACTTCCACCAAACGCAGTGAGCGGAAGCATAAAAGTGCTGCATGCTGGCGGCTTGAGTGCTGCGGCGAAGGTCGAAATCTATGCCTACGATTGGTTCGATATTCCGCCGACTCCTGGCACCAATGCTTCCCCTCTCTCGATTGTGGTGGACGATGCCCAGCGCGTCTGGGTGAATCAAGAATTTCAGTTGGCCTTTCAACGGCTGCAGGTTTCGACAGGCATGGTGACAGGTCTTGCTACTCCTCGACCACCTGGACCGGGCCCTTTTGCGAGCACCATTTTTGCCGACACACGCAGCCAAATGTCGGTTCTTGGCGAGGGCGCTCTGGTCGATCCGATGGGGCGAATCTGGTTTACTCAAGGCGGCGGTTCGTTGTATTCCGGACTGCATCCCAATCACAGCCGGATTGTTTGCGTTTTGCCCGATGCACCCGGAGGCCTGCAATTCCGAGTTTACAACGTGCCCTTTGATTGGAATGAAGTCATTGGCTTAACCTGGGACCCAACCCGCAATTGGATTTGGTTTGCGCAAGGTGGGTTGGCTGCAGGTTCGCGGATTGTCGGCTTCGACCCTGACCAGATTCCTTGGGATAACAATTTCGATTTCAGTACTTCTCTACAACATCAGGCCGGCACCCCTGGACTGGAAAGCGACCCGGTGTTTCACTTTTTCGATGTGCCGAATCCCTCGGCTCATGTCGCCCACCTCATGGTCAAAAGCAACGGCGATATTTGGTTTACTCATTATTGGGGGCGTGCGATTGGGCGTTTGCAGCCATTCAGCGGCGGCATGACTACTTACCCGGTTCCCGCACATGTCTCCCGTGCGCTACCTGCAATCGTGGTGGGCGCCGGTCCTTGGCAAATCGTGGAAGCTCCGAACGGCGACATTGTGTTCAACGAATTCTTCGACGCCACCATCACTCGCTTCGACATCACCCGCGCCGACGATCCACTCACCTGGCAACTCGATGCGAATGGATTGAATCCTGGCATGACCGATCGTGARGTACCGCGCCACGAACGCCGCGATGAGCAAATGCATTCCATCGCCTACGATGCAGCGGGCAATCTTTGGTACACGCTGCATACCGCGAATGAACCCGGGCTGCGTGCTGCCGTTGGTTATCTCACTCCCGATTGGAGTCAAATGACAAGATTCTCGCCGATGGAGGAGACTGATGGCGTGGGTGCTTGGTCGGCTGCAGGCATCGCCATTGACCCGACCAATGGCAGCATCTTCCTTGCCGAGTTCTGGCGCAAACGCATCGGGCGATTGCAATATGTGCCGCCGCTGCCATAAATAACGAGGTCGGGGAGACAGGATTCGCCGCGCAGCGCGTGGAGCGTAGCGGAACAACCTGCCAGCCAAAGAAGCCTGTGCCCAGGCCAATTGCTGAAGCCCCCTCGCGCTTGTGCGAAAGGGGGCTTCAGTAGATGGTCGGGGAGACAGGATTCGAACCTGCGACCCTCTGGTCCCAAAGCATCTTAAATGACTAGCCGAAAGGCGCGTAAGCCATTCGAAGTACTAATGATACACGTTTTATGACAAGTTGGCAAACCAATGCATACCTACGCAATCTGATGTGATGAGACTCCGTAGTTGATGTCAACGCGTAGTACTACGCACTTTAGATGATAGGAACTCCTGTCACCGTTTTTAAAGGTAGTTGCAGCTAGCATTTTGACGATTGAACCTGGGTTGCCATCGACGCCTCGTTTAAGTTGGTAGATAACGTGTCTTCAGTAAGGAAACTAGCGTTGCGATAGATTTGGGACTCGGAGCTGGGCGGTTACGGTTTCGGCACTCATTTTCTATTGATGGCATAGGTTTGGGGAGTTGATCAAGGTTGGCACGAAGTCTGCCTGGTTGCAACGATGCAGGGGAGTTGCGAAATAAACAGAGAATTGTTTGTGACAAAGGTATGCCTCGGCAGTTAAGGTTACGGCGCTTCAGGGATTGCTGGCGCAACATTTTCCGTTCTTGCTTTTCACCCCACTCATGCAACAAAGTTTCAAGCTTAGTTTCTTGCCGTTTGCGGCCATTCTTTTATTGGCTGCCGGCACCACGACCGTTCTTGCCTCACACGATTCCTTATCACCTAGTGTGATTGCAACAAACGGTGTCACAGCGTACCCCGATGGAGATCCAGATAAGGATTGCCCGCCGGAAAGTATTGGCGGGGGGATAATCATCATAATCCCATTACAGACGAACGCTTGCCCTCAGCCTACATTTCAAGCGGGTTATGGAAGCCCAGTTCCAGACCCCACATGTCCAGAAGGTGGAATCGGTATTTTCAGCCCAATTGCAGCAGGTGTAAATGCTAATGCAGGCTTTTACCCCGGTGACGAAGAGGTTGCCAGCGACCAAAGCTTTTATTCAGTAGCAAATATAGACAATTTAGATTCTTCCTTTGTGGATGCGGTTGATGGAGACCTTACTTTTTTGGCTGCTGACCTCAGCCTTGGTGGCAAGTATTTTGACCTCAATATTGCACGGACATACCGTTCAAGTAGCTCCGATTATGACGGAGTAGTCGGTCTTGGGTGGGAGATTAATACTAACCGCTTGCTCGACGTCACCTCAATGAATCAGTACGATGAGCCTCAGGCGTTTTCAATGGCTTTAGGGTCAGGTTTGGGTGCTGAGTTATATACGAGAGGGTCCGGAAGTTGGTTCAGTGGGAATCGAGGTGGCCGGGCCGAATATAAGGGTCCAGGTGATA
This sequence comes from Planctomycetota bacterium, assembly GCA_002746235.1. Lineage (GTDB taxonomy): Bacteria > Planctomycetota > UBA1135 > UBA1135 > UBA1135. The sequence goes on along the minus strand of NVWJ01000008.1, from coordinate 15,868 downwards.
KCGTGGTTTACGATGAAGAAGGGTTAGAGGAAAAGTTTGATGATTTTGGTAACGGCTGGTGGTTCCCTGTTTCYTATACAGATACTTGGGGGCAAACTGGGCTTCTTTCTTATGGGTCTTTCCCAACTTCACCAACGGGATATAATCTCGATGCGATTACTGACGAGCTAGGTCGCACCCTTACCTATGACTACTATGCAAGCCATGGGCGGTTAAAGTCGATTTCGTTGGCTGTGGCTGGCTCGGAAATCGCACGCATTGATTATACCTATGATCCAGTCCGGGCAAATGGTCAGGTGACTTTGGCGAAAGTAGAAGGTCTTGAAATCGCGACTGACAGTGGCACCAGTACACCCACCTTTGTTCGCAAGGTAGACGAGTACACCTATTGGTTTGACTCAACCGCAAATACTTGGCTTCTCAACGGCGTAAAAAATGGAAAAGGAGAGTTAGAGTACAGTTGGGAATATTCTGCCGGGCAAGTGACTACTCAGAAAGACCGCCCTGGAGCAACAGCGGCATCGGGAAGAGTCGAAGGCATTCACTCGTATATTTATGCTGCAGGTTACACTGATTATCTTGGTCCAGATGGGGAGCATCGGGAGTTCCATTACGATTCTTCAGGTAGAATTACAAAGCGGCGAGATGAAATCTCTTCGTCGCCTAGCGTATGGCGTGAAGTCTCCTTTGAGTACAACGACCCGACCTGCTCAACTTGTCCTCGTGTTACCAAAGTTATCTTTCCAGATGGCGGTGCGCATGAGATGCAGTACGACACCAGCGGTAACATCCTCACGAAATGGTGGTATCCATCAACGGGCTCTTCCGCGCCGAACCGCGTGGAGCGCTGGGCTTGGAAGGAGTTCGATCCAAAGGGAGGAGAACTTCGTACTAGGCTTCTTGAACACGAGCTCGTTAGAGATGCGCATCCAAATGAGAATCCGAACAACGCATGTAATCACCCAAGCTGTTCTGAGGCAGCTAACGTGGACGGACACATTGTTTACCTTTACAATTGGTCTACAGATGGCTTGACTCTGGAGTCGGTTGATTATGGCACTGTTCAGGTGAGCAGCGGGGGTACACCGACGTACCTTCATCGTGAGATGTTTTTTGATTACTTCGTCAGTGATGGTCGACTGAAGACGATCCACCAGTTAGAGGATTCTGCTGAGATTGCCAAGCTGGACTTCAAGTTGTCTATTTCCGGCAATTACTACTCCTCCGAAGCGTTGTCGGATCCGATTAATGGTGGTGCCTGGGAGACGACCTTTATTCGTGATAGCGGCTTTTTAAGCCTATTGGAGAGTACAGATCCAAGTGGCGTGACCACAGCCTATCTTTCCGATGAAGGTGGCCGAGTTTATTGGGTAGGTGAGGATTACGCATCTCCAACAGCAACGCGTGACAACAATTTGCTCTACGACGCAGCGGGCCGCCTTGTTCGGTTTGAAACCGTCGGCGAAGGAGGGCTCACGGAGTTGCGGACAGGCAAAATGGATGTTAACGGCTTGCCATACGAGGTGAGTTACACGGGCCCAGGAGGCACGCCAAAAATAAAGAAGTTCACCTGGTCACTTGGCGGAAGGCTTGAGCGTGAAGAGGATTGGAGAGGTTGGGGCATTGAAACCACTTATGGAGAAGGCGCCTTCATGCTTCCTATTGAGGTGCGCGAAACTTTAGGCACCACGCAAAGCCGTTCGGTATGGAAGGCAGGATTTGGTAGCGAGGGCGGCTATGACGAAATGGGTCGCTTGCTCTTGTGGGTTAACACCTTGGATTGGAAAAATTATCGCGAGTATGAGCCGCACGGCCGAATCAAACGAGTTCTTGAAGAGAACCATGAGAAGAATGGCGTTCTCTATTATTCGGGATTGGACTTCAAATATGATGCTCGTGGTTATGTAAAGGAAATTGAAGTTGGAGCTATTAAGGGTTCTCCATCATCTATTGCAGGCCAGCAATGGCATCAGCATCATGTGCTCACCCACAACCTTGCCGGACACAAAGTGGCTCACGCTGTTTATGAGAGCGGGGCAACGAATGAAGCAAGGATGGAACGGTATCTGTTGGATGGGCAAGGTCGTAGGACGAGAAAGACAATGCTTATGGGGGATCGGAGTCTTGGATTAGCTTCGGCGACTGGTGTGGTGGAGGAGTACGCGTTTGATGCTAATAACAGGTTAATTCATCAAAGTTTGCTTGGCGCTGGCGTTGGGACTTCCGCAGTGGAAGAGTTCTTTTTTGATTACCTAGATTCGGCGCGTGCCGTGGAGGTCGAGAGAATTGATGGAGGTGGCTCCCTCAAGGAAAAAACGCGGACGGAGTTTTCGAAACTAGGCTTGCCCACCTCAACCCTTCAATCTGAATGGTTGTCAGGTAGTGGATACAGCGGAGCAACGAGAACAACCACCTATACGTTCGACGGCCTTGATCGGTTGGTTAAGGGAGTTGATCCTCTCGGCGTTGCTACGGAATGGGTCTATGACGACTTGAGCCGCGTCGAGATTCAAAAGCGATTGCCCAGTATTGGGGCCGGGAGTCAGAATACTTCTTACGCTTACAACGCGACGTATGGTTACCTCGATTCTGTAACGGATCCAGAGGGCGGGATTTCTACTTTCATCGTTGAGCCAAACAACTGGATGCGCTTGACAAAGGAGACCTATCAGGACGGGCGCTATCTTCAATACACTTCTTTTGATGACCTTGACCGTGTTCTTGGGACAATGGACAGTCGCGGTATTACCCATGCCTACACCTACGATCACTACTCGCTGACTGATGACATTACCAACGTCGCATCATTGCAGAATATCGGCGGTGACGAGGCTTTGCGCTGGACGTATGACCCATGGTTGGGGACGGTCTCTAAGTCGGAAGTCCTAAAAGGCGGCGCGACTGTTTGGGAGACCCAAATGACTCACAACGATCTTGGTGAGCGCATCAGTGAAATCCAGGGTGGCGGTACAAGTGCGGCATCTTGGTCCTGGGACTATGGCTACGCGGGGGAGTTGCGTGATGTTACCTACCCAAGTGGTCTTGGCATTGACGATAGCGTCTTGACTTATGGAAGTGCAGGACGACTAAACACGGTGACCTACACGAAAGGCGCGAACACTCTTGCACAATACACGTTGCAGCACACGGGGAAACGAGTAATCAGTAGAACAGAATCCGTCTCTCAAATTGGGGCCACCTATGGCTTCGATGGATTTGGGCGTTGGGATAGCGCCCAGTGGGAAGACCAAAGCGGCTCAACGGCGGTGTTGCTAGAGGGTGAGGAGAGAGTCATCGATACTGCAGGTCGTGTGACATCGAGGCAAAGAGTCATGGATTCCGTTGGAGATGTGTTTGTGCAGGATGGATACGGGCGCATGAGCGATTGGTATTCTGGAGTCGCAGGTGTTGGAACATCAACACCTGATATGACCTCCACAGCTTGGTCCCACAAAGAGAGTTATGCGCTGAATGACGTTTATGGTCGTACTTCGGTTTCAAATGAAGACTTTGGCCAGACTCCGACGACCGTGGCGTATGTGGACAACGATGCTTACCTTTACACCCAGGTTGGAACTAATCTGCGAACCACAAACAACGGTTTCCTCAATTCAGATGGAACCTACGATTACCTTTGGGGTGCTTGGGGTAAGTTGATTGAAGTACGGGATACAAGTTCTGGGAACTTGGTCCGGACTCATCAATACGATGCAGGTGGACGACGTGTGCGCACTACTAAAGTGTCGGTCGGATCTGGTTCGGAAACAACGCGATACCTCTATTGGGGACCGGGACTAGCGGCGAGCTTCATTGAAGGCACAACGAACACCGATGTACGCACCTATGGGTATTTGCAAGGTGGAGATGACGAGACACTGGTGGTCGTTGAGGCATCTGGAGTCGCGAATGGAACGTACGAATTAGCGCGAGATTTCCAGGGTTCCATCTTGGCAATGATTGATCGCACTAATGGCAGCGTTGTGGAGCGTTATCGTTATTCACCGTTTGGTGCAGTGGCGATTGAGGATGGTTCAAGCAACCCATTGAGTTCAAGCGCCTACGGCAATGATCGCTTCTTTATGGGGCGAGTCTACGACTCTGAACTTGGTATTTATGATGTCCGGAACAGGTGGTATGACCCAGAAACGGGATCCTTTTTGAGCCCAGATCCCTTGCTGGCGGTTGACTCTTGGAACATGTACCAGTATGGATTTGGTGCTGCGGCGACTTGGATGGATCCATATGGATTAAACCAAGAGCCTGGAGATCAAAACCCACCGGGTGGGCAAGAGCCGGGAGGGGGTAAAGCGCCTCCGACTGAAGGCCAAATTAGTGGGGAACTCATCACTGTTGACAAGGTGGTTTATGCTGTAGTTGGAGAAACGGTATTAAGCTTTCCCCGAGGAGGACCGATTTGGGCAAGTGAAGGGACCAGAGTTTTAGACCCAGTGAAAGCCAAAGAGGTTCTTGATGCGATTGCAGCGAGAGCTAAAGCAAGGGCTGCTGCCGCTGCAGGGCTTGCAGCGAAGGCTGGCAGGTGGGTGTGGATGGCGAGAGTCGGCATTACCTCGTTTTGTAGCTATGTGGTTTTTACGGCGTATGGCTTCTTTGTGTTTATGGAGGCAGCTGAGGCTGCCGCAAAGAAGCCACGAAAGTTTAAGAAGCCGAAAAAGGGAAGTGGCAAAGAGAAGGCGAACGATGTTCCGTCGTGGGCTAGGGGGAAAAGGCCATATGAGGGAGAATCTGGCAAGGAGTTTGCAAAGAGAATCCTAGATGCTGAAAAAGGTGCAGGGAACTGGGACAAAGGGAAAGGATCGGAGTTTGGTAAGCTCAAAAAATGGGGAGATCGTGGCTTTGAATAACCGTCAAGAAATTAGTGGGAAACCGGTCTTTACTGGTGCAGTAGGGTATTGGCTGGCTGGGCATAGCCTCGCCGCCAGCCCTTGCGGAATGTTTAGCATGTCTAATCAAGTGTGGTTCAATGGTTGAAATAGAAAATAAGTTAGGATCAGTCGGCCCGTGCGTGGTTTTCGTTCTTTGGCATGAATATGAGCAAAATTGCGGCTGCGATGAGACCAAGACAATTGGGTACTTTTCGACGTATGAAAAAGCGGCTCAAGCTAAAAGTAATCTCACAAGCAAGCCAGGATTTCGAGACTACCCAGACGGGTGGGAGATTGCCCGATGTAGATTGGACTTAATCGGTTGGACAGATGGATTTTGCAAAGCTGACGCTTGATTGTCGTCGCGGCAGAATTCTGGACGGCTGTCAAGTAAGGAAATGGAGTTTGGTTCCTCGGCCTTGCAAAATAGTTGCGCCGTCCAAGAGACTTGCCCCCGATTTTTTCTAGAAAGCGGAGACTTGGATTTAAATGGAACTAGTAGTTCACCTTTAGTGTAGGCGAGTCCTCCGGCCGTGACCGCCTTAGGTCATACAGCCGGGTGGTACAGATATTCGCATGCCTTAGCCACCCCTGCACAAACGCAATATCTGCTGCATGCTCCAAGGTATTAGTTGCGGCCGTAGCACGAAGGGCATGTAAACACAGCCCTTCAACTTCCACCTCAGCGATGGCGGCGTAAGCCTTAATCATCTTGTAAAAGCCGTCGCCAGTGATGGTTTCGTCGAGCATTCCAGAAGCGTTGCTCTTCACCGGGCGAAAGAGGGCGCCTTTCTTTTCATCACCATAGCTAGCTCCATCAAGGAATGCTGTAATTGGTACAAGCGTTTTGGGTGTCCAAAAAAGTGAGTAACCAATTCATTCCTTGGCTCTTTCTCCTGGTTTATCAAGCCGTGCCTTGCGGAGTACCCTTGCTGTCGTTTCACCCCTTCCATTCGCTCTACCTGCAAGAGGTCTCTGACCTGAGGAGGGTTCGAGTTTGTGCTCGACAAACCTCTCAAGAGCTTCAAGTGAAGTACAGCGAGTACCCCCAACTTTGATGGTTTCCAATTGAGTTCCACCTACTCCTTTTTGAGCCCAACGAAACAGAGTTGAGATGTGGACCTTTTTACCGCGCCGCTTTGGAAGGTAGTCTGGTGCTTCCGTGAGCGGGATGACGGTTTCCTCGGAAAGAATAATCACTTTGTTTCTCCCGTTTCATTTTCGGGAGAATCTAAATCAGGGATCAATCCAGCCTGAAGCGCAGCAAGCAAATTTGCCCATTCATAGGTGTAGCGGTTTTCTGTTACAAGAATCGTGGTTCTTTCATGAAGCGCTTCCCATTGCTCTTGGTTGATTCTGTGGAAATCCGGCCAAGATGAGCGCCCACATACATCGAGGCCAAGGCGGTCTCCTTGACCAGACAAGAGGTGGAGGAGAGTCGGTTTCCATTTTCCAAGCTCGCGTATCAAGTTTGGTGTAAGTGCTCCGCTTGGGCTTCGATGTGTAAGGCCTTTGCGGGTGACTCTCAGGATCACGGCCCTTGAATGCAGTTCTTCGAGCAACTGAAGAAGCTTCATACCTGCCCCTCCTCGTAGCCCTCGGGAAGAGCGTCGGTGTCGCCGGTGAAGGGGTTACTGAACTGAGCTGAACTAGATTTACTATTCCTTTTTATATAAGAGGAGCTTTGAGAGAGGGGGTCGGGTCCCTCTCCTTCAGCAACTTCAGTTCTAGCTCCACCAGCATTGGAACGGAGTTCGATGCCCTCCCAACGGATATTGCCATTTGATCCGCTACGGCCTTTCTTGAATTTACGCTCAACGAGCATGGGGCTAAACGTGCGCTTCTTAACGGGGTCTTCTCCATTTTGTTCGCACCAGTTGACGTAGGCATCAAAGAGCACATGGACCCCAATTCTCGCTGAAGGGCTCATGACGCAGCAATCAGCCAAGAAATCAGCAAGTAGATCCATCTCTTCTCGGTACTCCTCAGTTGCTTTCAGTACTTCAGGAGGAGCTTGGAGACCCCCTTCATTCCAGTCGCGATACCCTTCCAAGGCCCATTGAAGAATCCCTGGGAGTTCGGCATGGAGCTTCGAATAGAGTTGTGGATCTCGCTCAGCCTCTGGAATCGTAACGGTGAATGGGATAATCCGAATTCGTCGCCAAATGGCCTCGTCCTGTCCCTTAATGATGGGTTTATGGTTCGCCGCGATCCAGAGCTTGAACTGAGCTTTGAACTTAAAGTACTCACGGAATAGGAACCGAGCGGAGATGGCATCTTGACCAGTTACGGATTTGAGTAATGATTCTGAAAACCTTGCACCTCGGTCAGCTTCCGTTGCGATTACCATTCTTGCTCCAGCAAGCATCGCGAGATCATTGGAAGCTCCTTGGCGTTTTGTGGTGAAAGTTGTGAATGGAGCCTGGGTAGCGTAATCACCTATGAGTGCGCTTATGATCTCAAGAAAGGTGCTTTTTCCATTTGCCCCAGTGCCATATAGAAAGAACAAAACTTGTTCACCCGTAGTTCCCGTGAGCGTGTAGCCAACGGCTCTCTGAACGAATTGAATGATGTTTAGGTTTCCGTCGAAGACCTTGCTGAGGAAACTTACCCAGTGAGGGCACTCCGCATTTTCAGAGAATGCGACATCAGCGAGCCGTGTGACGTACACGTTTGGATTGTGCTCCAGGAGCTCACTCGTCTCTAAGTCCAACAGACCATTGGCCAAGTTGAGCTGGAGTGGAGCATTGTCAAAGTGCTCCGGGCTTTGTGGAATCCCCGGCTCTGATTCCGCCAACTTGATCATGGAGTCAAGTCGGGCTCGTGATTGAGACTTCTCGGCATAATCCGCGAGTCTCTCACTGCCATTCTCCAGTGCGAGGCGTCGCGTGGCTCGAACAGCAGATTTTGCGGACTCGCGCTCTTCTCCAAGCTTTGCGCGTTTCCAGCGTCGACCGTCCCACGCGTGCCAGCCACCCCAGTCTTGAACAAAGCAGGCTTTTCCTCTGGAATACAGGGCGAGGCGGTGAGCATTGCCCATGTCCGTGCATGGTGCTTTCAGCAGCTCTGAATCTAGGGTGCTTTTGGAAGGGGGCGGTGAGTGATCTGGGGAGCCATTGGGCTCAATGAGAGGTGGGTTCATGCGCCCAATTCTCAGGGTGGATTACCCCGGAATTAGTATGAAGTGCTTGCCTACTCCTTTTCTTTCTCTTCAAATAGCTTGAGAGCTAAATGGAGGTTTGGAATGCCCCGGAATAAGTAAGGAAGTTCTTGACGGGGGACTTGTTCCGGGTCTATCTCGACCCTTGCCTTCCTGTAYCTACCGTGAGAAGCTTCGACTTCGCCCCTTTGGATGCCTAGGTAGTTATCGAGTTCGACCTTTTTCCTGAAGAGTCCCTTCTGCCAGCAGTAGATCCATAAAAGCCCGAGTGCCTGATCCTTTTGGCGGTCATATTTGCGTGGAGGCCCCATTTCCTTCTGAGCCTTAGGGAGCAGTTCTTGCCCACTTTTACTGACAAGGTTGCGACGAGTAAATCTGGATAACCTAGATTGCCTCTCTTCGRGATCGGTTGCGTGGATTCCCAGTCTTTCTGCCCAACCCCAAACTTGATCCTGCGAAGGCGGATGAATTGCGACAACCTTTCGTAGCGCTGGATTTGAGGGGCTAGGATGCGAGGCAGGTTGCATTGAAATCGATGCTTCCATTTCTTGCATAATTTGGTCGATTGCATCCAACAGGTGGAGAATGAACTTCCCATCATCTGAGAGAAACTGATCAATCTCTTTAGCAAGAAATCGCTCGAAATGGAACTTGCCGTTGGTTGCCAGGCGCACAACCTCGTCTTGGCAATCGAAAACCGAATGTGTGAGCCCATCTGTCATATTCCAGACTGCTCGGGTGTAGTGACCAGTCGATAAGGCCTTTTGAATTTGCCTTGCTTCTTGAATGACTTTCTTTATGAGCAGCCCGACATTTCCCTTTTTCATGGGTGCAGCATAAAAAGGTTTCATTGAGGCCGGTGGCTACATGGAGAGAGATTTGCTCGGAGTGCCTGGACTGTGGCCCTGCAAGGGGGGGCTAGTGCTGAAGACGGCTGTGGCAGGATCAGGGATATTGGGAAACCGGCGACGGAAGGAGGAACGCCTCAAAGAGTGCCAATCGCTTCATGGAATGGGTGACGCTAAGGTGCTTCCATGGAGAAAGGGAACCATTGCGCGTTAGGCGGACCCGTATAATTACCGTTAGGGAGACAGTGCCAAGAAACTATGGATCCAGAATTTTCAATTCCAATACTAAACCTACCGCTTGTTGGTTTTAGCCTCGTTGCGGTTACAGCCCTGGCTTTTCACCAGAGTAAGAAAGAGAAATTTCCATCGTATTGGAAGTACTTAGTTGGAAGCGGAATGGCGGGGATCGCTCTTGTCATGAATTTGAGAGTTCAAAGCATCGGGACAGCCTTTCTACAGGGCCAATACCTAACCATTTTGTTTTTTGCTTGGCTAGTGTTCTGCGCAGCACTTTTATGGAATCAAAAGAAACAAGAGGCGAAGTGGTTTGCGATTATTCCAGTCCTGGCAATTGGATTGGGGCGGGCGTCCACCTTGCTAACCTCCTCACATATTGAAGAAGCGCAGGCGCGGGGTGACACTCTAATACTTCGGTTGGATCTTTATGCAGAGGCGAAAGGCGTATACCCGGTGAGCCTGCCCGAACTTTCCGCGTTTGATCACAAAGACTTACCTACTACAGGAGTTGGGTATTGGAGTACCCAGCGGTTCGAGTATTTTGGCTCTGAGGAAAGTTGCTCGCTGAAGTTTTATGGATTATCCCAAAGAGAGTATCTAAGAAGCTCGTTGGGAACGTGGAGTGAGCTTGGGCAGTGATTTTGTTGGGAGTACTCCGGGCACCCTAACCAGCCGTTGCAGACAGACCTCCGTTTCGCTTCGCTACACTACGGCTGCTGAACGGCAAAACCGTTAAGTAGGCGGTCTGAACTGTTAAGAGATTGGTAGCTCCTTTCTTTTGGAAAGAAGTCCACTGCCCACATCGCTTGAATGAATTTATTTTCTTTTTTGAGGCAAGAGCTTCGCGGTTGGATGCAGTTAAGGCGTTCGTTTTAAGTTCCCGCACCAGCGCTTCCGAAAGATCGGGTTGAACGAGCTACGCAAGCCAACGCTTGCGCGAACGAGTGCGAAGTATCATTGGGAGCCAACGATTAGGACCGAACGGATTGGAAGCATCGTTTCAAGCCAACGATTGTTTATGTAAGGTCTGATTATCGTAATTAGCCAACGGTCTTCGCTGGCTTGAGCACGGGTTTGAGAATTGAATCAAGATTTTGGCTCAAGCGGATTGGTGGCATTGTCATAAGCCAACGCTTTTGCGTTCGGAATCGAAACATCGTAGGAAGCCAACGACCAGGAGCGAATGGGGTGTAAATATCGTTGAAAGCCAACGCCTTTTCTCCACGGTGGTTCAGAATATTGAAGGTGGCCCACTCTTTTTGGCTTTTAGTTGTAGATTCGGTGGGCTACTTAACCAGCCATTGCAGACAGACCTCCGTTTCGCTTCGCTACACTACGGCTGCTGAACGGCAAAACCGTTAGCTAGGCATGAGAATATTTTCGATCACATTACTTCTTCTCACTTTCACATCTTCATGCGCGAGGAGTGAAGGCAACACGAAGCCGGAAGTTCATCTAGAAAACCTAATCCGCCCTGGAGTGGGTGTAGGAAAATTTGAGATAGGCGTTGTTTCTATGAAGGACATCCTTGGCTCTGAACCAACTGAATCGTTAGAGAGATTTCAAGAAATCGGCCTTGGGTTTCATTCGAACCAAGGGGAAGAAATAACAGAAATCATTGTTTCAGGAGCTACGTTCTCAACGAAGGAGGGGATCCGGGTAGGTACTTCTGCTGAAGAAGTGAGAGATTTATTGGGCCCTCCATTATCCGAAACCACGAAGGAAGTGAATAAGGGGCTCGAGTTCCCGGTTTTGGTTTATGAGGGGATCGGATTTTTCATAGAAGAAGGCAAGGTGTCGTACATTTTTGTTGCTAGCTAACCAGCCGTTGCAGACAGACCTTCGTTTCGCTTCGCTACACTACGGCTGCTGAACGGCAAAACCGTTAGATTGGTAAAGTTAGAAATGAAAATAGCATCACTCATAGCCATTTGCTCTTCCTTGGTGCTTGCTGTCAGTTGCCAAAAAGAAGAAAGTGTTCCGATTGAATATTCATCAATTGTTGCGGCGATTGAAGCTAATTTGGGCAGGCCATACTCCTGTTCGATTCAAAGGATTGTGAGATTCCAGCCAGGATCTTTTGGTCAAATCGAGATGAGGAGCGATTTTCTATATGAGAACGAGGAGTCATCCTATGCACTTAGGAGTATTTCGGCAAAAGGTTACCCAACATTGACCTCCTTTACGCGCCGAGAAAATGGCCTCGAACACACAGTTAAAGAATCAATGCCTGCAGATTCGGAAAGATGGTTCTGCGATCTCTGGGAGCAAGGCGAATACCCTCWYGGTGTCGAGGCTGTCTTCCCACAKGGGGGGTGGAGTGTTATCGCTCAGGTTGACCAGTTGATACAAGTGTTTGGAAAGACTCAAGCCACTATYTCTGAGGGYATTGTYCAATTGTCGTGGGCAAGAATCCCTCTGGCGGTAAGAGAAGACATGCTYTCTCAGTTTGGTATCYATGACCGGGGCCCRMACGAAAAAGARGAGATTCGGYTAACGATAAACCTGGCTCAAGGAACACCAGATTCAATAGGCGTGTACTGGGGAAAAGGCGAGTCTATTGTGCACACTTTTGCCGATTTCGTTTTCACAAGTGAAGATATTCAAGTTTTGGCAACGCAATTGGAAGAAGGGGCTGMAGTRCCCGAGTCATTCCAGTGYGTCTGCGATTTCTCRTCCCCTCAAATGAGAAGGTAAAGAGGCGAGAGKTTGCTTYCTRTTTGGTGAACAATCTAACCAGCCGTTGCAGACAGACCTYCGTTTCGCTTCGCTACACTACGGCTGCTGAACGGCAAAACCGTTAGGTGTGCAAGCGAATGTCTACAGCATGAGAGCTGGCGCCAGTACTTCTGCAATGTTCAAAAACACTAAGATTACGAAAATCCTTCGGGCCGTTTTGATTGTCGCTTGGATTAGCATGTTTGTTTTTGATGGTGGATGCACAGAAGAACAAAATGAAGGGCCAATGGATTTTGGACTTTTGGACCATCAAGTTGTTATCGAGGTTGTTAAGGGTTTGGAGGAACCAACCATATTTCCTGCCAGAGCAGATGAGTTCAAATTCAAACTAGATCTAAGCCAAAAAAGAGGTGGGTTGGCAAGCAGAGAACGCTTCCTCTACATCCTTCGGCCGTTCGGTGGTGGACTTTCGTATTCCTCAGCATTCAAGACTTCTCTTATTGGTTGGGCAGAAGAAGTGGAGGCAAAAGAGCTGGGTGTTTACCTCGAAGGGAATAGGATCAAGAGTTGGGGCACGATAGAGGGGAAAGAAATTGAGAGCCTTGCACCCAACGAGCTCATTCGTGTTTTGGGGCTTCTCGAGGACCCCGATCTGTATAGTTGGAATCGAGAAACAGGTTTAGTGTGGAAAGTCAATCCACTGGATCCTTCCTTTTACTAGTAGACACCTAACAAGCCGTTGCAGACAGACCTTCGTTTCGCTTCGCTACACTACGGCTGCTGAACGGCATAACCGTTAGCAGGACAACCCAAGGGTATTCCGAAGTAGTTGGAGCAAAAGTGTCAGCAATAAGTAAATGGTCGTTTCAGATAGGCATAATCCTAGTCTCTTTTGGACTTGGCTATTTTTTTGCACCAAAGCAAGGACAGCCCCGGACCGAAACATCATCAATCCAACTTACCGAAGGTTTTGAGCCCAAAGCGATTTCTTCATTGGGTGAACCCAAAGCTGAAAGTATGTTTATTCGCCAGCCAATGCAAGATAATCAGGTTGAAGGTTTTGCATTGAGGGAAGCATTGCTTCAAGTCGAAAAAATGGAGGGGGATTTGTTGGAATCCCAAGGGATCAGGTCTCTCTTGGAAGATGAAGTGCTTACCTCTGATCAACGAGTTTCACGTCTTGAACAAGAGCTGGAGCAAGCGTTTCTGGATCCAGAGTCATCGCCGTTTGGCAGTTTCCTTAAATCATCCGTAGGCTTACAAGCAAATGCGTTAGAGCGTCTACTAATCCTTCGCGTGCTGCAGGACATACCAGTTGTGCTTTCGGAAACAGAATCGGTTTGGCTTCTCGAGAATTTGCGCAATGGCGGTTTGGAGATCAGCTACAGGGAGCTTGTTAGTACATTGGGGCCATTCCGCGTCCAAGAAGAACTGAGCAAAAAAAGGTTCGCAGCACTTAGAGAGGGTTTCTCAAATGAGGCCTGGACATGGCTTTAYCCTGGATTTTCTAATCCCAAATAGATTTAGGGCCAAGCAGAAACGCCAATTAGGTAACCTTTAAGACTAGATTGGTGGTTTGAATATTGCACCTCAGCCTGCTAACCAGCCGTTGCAGACAGACCTCCGTTTCGCTTCGCTACACTACGGCTGCTGAACGGCAAAACCGTTAGATTGGTAAAGTTAGAAATGAAAATAGCATCACTCATAGCCTTTAGCTCTTCCTTAGCGCTTGCTGTCAGTTGCCAAAAAGAAGAAAGTGTTCCGATTGAATATTCATCAATTGTTTCGGCGGTTGAAGCCAATTTGGGCAGGCCATACTCCTGTTCGATTCAAAGGATTTCTAGATTCCAGGTCTCAGGCTCTTTTGGTCAAATCGAGATGAGGAGCRATTTTCTATAYGAGAACGAGGAATCATCTTATGCACTYAGKMGTATTTCGGCAAAAGGTTACCCAACACTGACCTCCTTTACGCGCCGAGAGAATGGCCTCATACACACAGTTAAAGAAGAAATGCCTGCTGCGTCGGAAAGATGGTTCTGCGAATTCTCGGAGCAAGGCGAATACCCTCACGGTGTCGAGGCTGTCTTCCCACATGGGGGGTGGAGTGTTATCGCTCAGGTTGACCAGTTGATACAAGTGTTTGGAAAGACTCAAGCCACTATTTCTGAGGGTATTGTTCAATTGTCGTGGGCAAGAATCCCTCTGGCGGTAAGAGAAGACATGCTTTCTCAGTTTGGTATCTATGACCGGGGCCCGAACGAAAAAGAGGAGATTCGGCTAACGATAAACCTGGCTCAAGGAACACCAGATTCAATAGGCGTGTACTGGGGGAAAGGCGAGTCTATTGTGCACACTTTTGCCGATTTCGTTTTCACAAGTGAAGATATTCAAGTTTTGGCAACGCAATTGGAAGAAGGGGCTGAAGTGCCCGAGTCATTCCAGTGCGTCTGCGATTTCTCATCCCCTCAAATGAGAAGGTAAAGAGGCGAGAGTTTGCTTCCTATTTGGTGAACAATCTAACCAGCCGTTGCAGACAGACCTTCGTTTCGCTTCGCTACACTACGGCTGCTGAACGGCAAAACCGTTAGGTAGGCAACTCAATGCTCATTGTTTCTCGGAGGTCGGGTAACTTTCTCTTCGGGTGGAAAGGTACAGAAATTCATAAGGACTTGTGTCGGGGCAAGAATGGAAGCGATCAGTTGAACATCGGGCGCTGAGAGAAGGCGAGAGGTGTGGCTTGGGCCCATGAGGGAAGCTGAGTTGGAAATATCCGGAGGTAACTGTACGATTCCTCATCACCCGGAATCGCTTGAGAAGCTAAGCGATTCAGTCGATTGTTTTAAGGTAAAAAATAAGATGAATCTAGGACTAGAGTTTGAAATCACCTGGCTTGACGAGACATTCATGCAGTTTCGGGTTTCAGGCTCAAATGGGATTTTCGGAGGCGGCTCACACATATATGGGACTTTCGAAGAGTTCAAAAACTTTGCTAGCTTGCTGAAAGGGTTCCCAACTACGTCAGGTGACAGGCGCGAGTACGAGGCAGGTAGTTTCACCCAAGAAAACGCAGAAGGCGGTCTCAAGATTTCATTCTCATGCACTGATTCCATTGGTCATATTGAGGCCAGAGTGGTGGTTAAGGAAAATGGGGCTGGGAGTGAGAGGAAACCGGATTTTTCTGAGTTTTCCCTAAAGATAGAGCCGGCAAGCATAGATCGATTTGTTGAAAGCCTTGAGCAAATACAGATCAAAATCGGTGCAAAGTCAGTCCTCAGTGGGGCTACCTAACCAGCCGTTGCAGACAGACCTCCGTTTCGCTTCGCTACACTGCGGCTGCTGAACGGCAAAACCGTTAAGTAGGCTGTCGAAATCGTAAAGTGCTTGGGAGCATTCTTTTCTTTTGTAAAGAGATTCACGGCTCGAAACTATTGCATGAGGCTGTTCCTGTTTTGGAACCAAGAGCTTCGCGGTTGTAATTAGGATTGGTATTCATGTTTGTTTCCTGCACCAACGCTTCCAAGAGAGCGGATTGAAATGATCTTCGTAGGCCAACGTTTGCGCGAGCGAGTTCGAAGCCTCGTTGGAAGCCAACAATTCGGAAAGACCGAATTGACAACATTTTCGGAAGCCAACGCTCACGCGTTCGGGGTCGAAAGCTCGGCGTTACCCAACAATTCTGGAACGTGCGGGGACGGACCGGCGAAGGGAGCCAACGTTTTTGGGTGCGAACGGATTGTTGGCGTCGTCATCAGCCAACGCTTTCGCGTTCGGGGTCAGAACCTCGTCGTTAGCCAACGCCCAGAAGCGTTTGGGGTCGAAAGCGCGTTTGCGGCCAACGAATTTAAATCCACGGTGGTTTAGAATATAGAAGGAGGCCCAATCGTTTTTCCTCTAAGGTGTAGATACGGTGGGCTACTTAACCAGCCGTTGCAGACAGACCTCCGTTTCGCTTCGCTACACTACGGCTGCTGAACGGCAAAACCGTTAGATTGGCGTACGGGTTGAATCAATAAAGGATTCCTCTTTGCAAGACAAAACGAATCAAGGTGCATTGCTTAAAG